>CAZZJC010000031.1:0-65880 GCA_964654285.1 uncultured Candidatus Kuenenia sp. | reverse complement strand
ATTTTATGAAGATTCCAGGGCGGATGGGTTAAGCTCACGGCATTGGGTTTCCCCTGGTCATCCTTGACGGTGAGTCTGATCGGATGCTGGCCGAGCAGGCCGCCGGCCGCGTTGATCTCGTCGACCGCGAGCTGCACCCCGGCGAGGTCTTCCTTGCTGTCGACCGATCCTGGTCCGGTCAGGCTGAGGATCACCCCGAGGGGGTAGTCCTCGGCGTGGATGGACGGGGCGAATGCGCCGCAGGCGAAGGAGCCCAAGATCAGCGCGAGGGTGGTGCGGCGAGGTGCGGTCTGGAACATGGAGTCTCCCGGTTCGAGGCGTTCGCAGTCGGTGCGAGTGTACCTCCAGGCATCATCTGCCTGCAACTAGGACCGTCGCGCAGGTGTTTCGGCGTCCTGGCAAATCGCATCCGTGCAACCTCGCCTTGGACAAATCCCCATCATCGTCCGGGGCGATTAGCCTGCGCCATCCTTCTGCCCTCAGGAAGACCGCACCGGTGACTCCGAAGTTCCTCTCTCCGCGCGATCTCGCGGTCGCGGTCGGCGCCAGCGAATCGTCGCTGAAACGCTGGATCGACGATGGGCGGGTGCGGGTGCTGCGCACGGCCGGCGGGCATCGGCGCATCCCGCTGGCCGAGGCGGTGCGCTTCATCCGCAAGTACCACCATCAGGTGCTGCGGCCGGATCTGCTCGGGATCCCGGCGGATCCCGGAGGCCCGGATCCGCACGGCAGCGACCGGCTGCTGCGCGCGCTGACGGCAGGGGACCCGCCCGCCGTGCACGCGCTTCTCGCCAATGCCTACCTGGCGCGGGGTTCGGTGGCTGAACTCGCCGACGCCCTGGTCTGCCCCGCCCTGCGCCGGCTCGGCGAGCCCTGGTCCGACGCCGACGACGGCATCGTCATCGAGCACCAGGCCATCGACGTGCTGCTCCAGGTGGTGCCGCGCCTGCGCGCGCTGATCGCTCCGCCCGCGCCCGATGCGCCGCTCGCCCTCGGCGGCGGGCCATCCGGCGATCCCTATCTGCTGCCGTCGCAGCTCGCGGCCCTTGTCTTGGCCGATGCCGGGCTGCGCACGGTGAACCTCGGTCCGGACACGCCGTGCTCCACCTTCAGCCGGGCGATCGCCAGACATCAGCCGCGCCTGGTCTGGCTCGCCTGCTCGTCGGAATCCGCTGCGACGCAGATCGCCCCGCGCCTGCCAGAGCTGGCAGCCGGGCTGGCCGCCAGCGGCGTCCGCTTCGTGCTCGGCGGTCGCGCCATGCCCTCGACGCCTTCCCCGATCGAACGCGTGGAGTCCTTCACCGCTTTGGCCGGATTGGGCCGCAGCATGCTGCCAGCGCACGGGGCCAGGAACCGGCCGGATGGCCACGACGACGGCCGCAGTCAGGAATGAACCGCCTTCGGGCTGCTCATGGGGGAGCGTCGTAGGCGCGTTCCGGGGGTCGGGCAGCTCCCCGACGCACAAGAACCTGGGACGGCGAAGCCGGGCCTTCCGGCGCAGCCGGAACCCAGCGTAGCGGGGAAGTCCTTTCCTGCGGATTCACCACCAGCTTGACGAACGCAGGTGCGATTCCGATGGCCGCGAGAAATTGATCCATGGGTCACAACCGGAAATTCGTGCGGGCCGATACCCGCCGCTCCAGGATCCTATGGGCATCCTGACCGAGCCATCCGAGCGCCGGTAGGATCCAGGGTGCCGGACGAGCATCCGCCCAGGACTTGCCCAGGCCGCAGGCGTGGAGCATAGTTGCCCTGGAAGGCGGGCGGATCCCGCCGGCGTCAATCCGACGCCGGCCCCGTCCCAGGCACATGGCAGATACCCCGGAACCATCCGACCAGAGCGCGCGCGAGCCGACCATCCGCCCACCGGCGGGGGTTCCGGCGGTGCGGCGTACGGATCCGCCGGCAGGCCGCGAGCCGCCCGTGAGCCGCGATCCGCGCACCGCCCGCAGCATCCGGGTCGAACAGAACGCCGAGCGCGAGGAATCCGGCCGGGTGCGCCTGGCGATCACCGCCCAGTTCGACTCCGATGATCGCGGCGAAGGAGTGGAATACCTCATCGAATCGCTGGCGCGCGCCATCCTGCGCACGGCGCCGCGCTCGGGCGACGAGGATGCCAACATCTCGGGCGAGCGGGTGCGCTCGGCCCAGCGCCTGCACGATGTCGCGCGCAAGGGCGGCCGCGAGGCCCTGGCCGAGGCCGGGATGGCGCTCAAGACCCTGGTCCACGATGTGCTGCGCCTGCGCGAGCGCGCCGCGCTGATGGCGCATGCGAACCAGAACGCGACCAGCCAGCAGCGCAGCAACGAGCACAAGCTCATCGAGACCACCGCCCGCATCGAGCACCTGTTCGGCGCCATCGCGAGCTGCCTCGCCCCGGTCGATCCCGATGCCGCCGCCGCGATCGGCGACACCCGCACCGAACCGGCGGCGCGGGTCCAGCTCGTCCACTCCGCCATCACCTCGCTGGCCGAACGCGCCGGCGCGGCCGTCTCGGCGCTGGAGCCGGATACCAAGAGCAAGGTCAAGGCGCTGCGGGATTCGCAGACGACCGCCTTGCAGAGCGAAGTGGAGGGCCTGCGCCGCGCCAACCTGGACCTGAAGTCCCAGACCGAGGCCCAGACCGGCGAGATCGCGCACCTGCGCCGCGAACTGTCCGAGACTCAGGCCCGCCTCGGCGAGGCCGCCGCCAGCCGCGACCATGAACTCGCGATCGAGCGTCGTGCCCGCGCCGATGCCGAGGCCGCGCTGGCCGCCGCCGTGCAGCAGGCCCCGGTTCCGGAGCTCAAGGGAAGCGCGGCGGAGGACGCCGAGCGCATCGAGGCCGCCGCCGCGCTCGCCACGACCAATGCGCGGCTCAAGGTGCAGGAGGAACTCCTCACCGCCGAGCGCCAGGCCCTGGCGCGGCAGCTCGAACAGGTCGAGACCGAGCGCCAGACCCAGGCGAAATCCTACGAACTGCGCCTGGTCGAGGCCGAACGCGCGGTCGCGCACCTGCGCCAGGATCTTGCCGCCGCCAGCGCCGGTCTCGAGACCGGCGGCACCCGCGCCGCCGCGCTCGCGCGGGCTGCCGCACGCGCGAGCGCGCGCCTGGCCGCCGCCTGCGAGACCGCCCGCGTCCATTCCGGCGAGCTGGCGCCCGAGACCCAGGCCCTGGCCGCGGTCGAGACCGAACTCAGGGCCGCCGGCGAGGCCGTCGCCGGGGCAGACGCCGCCGGCAGCGAGGCGGCGCTGGCGGCGTTCTCGGCCAGCCTGGAGCGCGGCAGCGATGCGCTGGTCGCCCTGGTGGCGCGCCTGGCCGAAAGCCATCGTCGGGTCGATGATCTCCAGCGCGCCGCCGCCGCCGCGACCAGCCGCGCCAGCGGCGCCGCCCAGGCCGCGAGCGAGGCCGAGGGCCGCCTCGCCGGCCTCGAGGAACGCCTCGCCGCGCTCAGCGAGGAACGCGACCGGATCGCGCGGGAACTCGACCAGGCCCGGCACGGGCAGGGCGAGATCCAGACGCGCCTGGCGGAGCACGCGGCCGAGGCCGGCGCTCTCGCGGCGCGGCTGGAGCAATCCGAGCGGATCCGCACGGCGGCCGAGCAGGATGCGGCCGCGCGCATCAGCGACCTCGACCGCCGCCTGGCGGAGGCCACCGAGTCCGCCCTCGCCGCCACCCGGCAGGTCCAGGAGCTGCGTGCGCGGCTCGACGAGCACCTGGGCGCGGTGCGCGGCCTGGCCGCGGCGGTGGCCGGGGGCGTGCCGGCCGACGCGCCGGCCGCGCTCGCGCACGCCGCCGCCCTCGCGGCCGAGATCGGACGCCTGGGGGCCGACCTGCCCACCGGTGAGGCCGCCGCTGCCAACGAGACCCTGCTCACCGAACTCGTCGCCGCGGCGCGGTCGCTGGCGGCCGAACTCGCCGCCGCCACCGGCCGGCTCGACGCCGAGCTGCACGCCGCCCGCATCCAGATCAGCGAGCACGAGGCGCGCCTCGCCGCCGCGACCTCGGCCGTCCAGGGTTCCAGCGACGAGCTCGCGCAGGCGCAGCTGCGGGTGCGCCAGGGCGACGAGGCGCTGGCGCGGTTGCAGGCCGCGCACGACCAGCACCTGACCGCGCTCGGCGAACGCGAGCAGCGGCTTGCCGGCGCGCGCGAAGAACTGGCCTCGGCCACCGCCCAACGCGATCAGGCAGCCGCTGACGTGGCTGCGCTGCGGGCCAAGGTCGAGACGCTGGGCGTCGATGTCGCGGATCTCGCCCGCATCCGCCAAGAACTCGCCCAGGCGCAGGAGCGCGAGCAGGGCGCGCAGACGGCGGCCCTCGCGGTGCTGGATGTGCTCAGGGAATCCGGGGTCGCCGCCAACGAGGCGCTCGACCGCGTCGGCCTGCTCACCCCGGCGGACACCCGGCGCCTGGCGAGCGCGACGATCCGGCTCGACGGCATCGCGCCCGCCGAGCTGCCCCAGCTCGCCGCCGGTCTCGCTCGCGATCTGCGCGACCGCCTGGCGGCCCAGATCAACGCCCTGGTGCAGGCGCTCGACCAGACGCGCGCGTCGCTCAACGAGCAGCGCCAGGCCCAGGCCGCGCTCCAGGCCCGCCTCGAAGCCGCCCGCGCCGGGGCCGAATCGACCGCGGCTTCGCTGCGCGAACGCGAGACCGCGCTGGCCGAGGTCGATGGCGACCGCGTCGCGCTGCGCGCCCGCGCTGAAGCGTTCGCCGGGCGCATCGGCGAACTCGAACCGGCGCTCGCCCGGCTGCAGGTCGAGCTCGCCCGGACCGCCGCCGAGGCGGACGAGGCCAAGGCCACCCTGGCGGCGGCGCAGGAAGCCGCCGCCAGCCGCGCCGCCGCCGATCGCGCCCAGATCGAGGCGGCGGAGCACGCGCGCGCGCTGCTCGCCGGCGAGGTCGACGAGCTGCACGAACGCCTCGCCGCCGCCCAGGCCGATGCCGCCGCGCGCGCCGCCGGCCTGGAGGACGCGCTGGCGGCGCGCGAGCAGGAGCTGGCCGCGCTGCGGCAGGAGCTCGACACCGCGCGCGACGGGGCCCGCGAGGCCATCGGCCTGCAATTCCGCCTGCGCGCCCTCGACGCGCGCCTGACCGAGCTCACCCGGATCCAGGCCGAGCACGAGGCCGACCGCGCCGATGGCCGGCGCGGGCAGGGCGCTCCCGAGGATCCGGGCGAACGTTCCCGCCTGGAGGCGGAAGCCCAGGCCCAGGTGCGCCGGCTGCAGGATCAGCTCGCCGATGAACGCGCCCGCCTGGCCAGCCTCGCACGCGCGCGCGAGCAGCAGATGGCGGAATGGAACCGCCGCCTGGCCGAGGCCGACGCCGAGGTCGAACGCGCCAGCGCGAGCGCCGCCGCCGCCGACCGCCAGTGCCGCCAGCTGCGCCAGGAGCTGGCCGGCGCGCGCGCCCGTCTGAAGAGCCTCGATCCCGATCCCAGAACGCCCACGACCCAGGACCTGCCATGAGCACCTCGACCCAACCGACCACCGTGCGTACCACCGAGATCCCGGGCGGCGACGACCATGAGCTCGACGCCCTGCGCGCCCAGCACGAGCAGGACGCCCAGGGCCTGGCGACCCTCATCGACCAGGTCCACCACGCCCAGAAGTCGCTGGCGGGCGCGAGCAAACGCCTGCGCACCGCCGAGGCGCGCGCGAGCGCCGCCCAGGCGCGGGCCCTGGCCGACCTCGGCCACGATCGCGACCGCCTCGCCGCCGAGGCCGAGAAGCTGCGGGGAGAACGCGATGCCGCCGCCGCCGAGCTGGCCGAGGCGCGCGATACCCTGCGCACCCTCGCCGCGGCCCTGCTCGCGACCGAGGATCCGCTCGCGCCGCTGACCGATGAGGACGATGACCTCGCCCTCGCCTCGGCGCGCGAGAGCCTGGAAAACGCCATCGCCGGCAAGACCTCGCCGGTGGGCGCGGCGCTCGCCGCCGCGCGCGAACTGGTCGAGACCCTGGCCACCCGGGTCGCGCTCCAGGCCAAGCGGGTGCAGCTCCTGCGCGACCAGGTGGCGGCGCTCGAAGCCGACACCGCCGCCGGCGAGCAGGCGCGCCAGGCGCTCGAAGCCCGCTTCGCCGCCGCCGAGGCCGACCTCGCCCAGACCCGCACCGCCCTGGATGAGGCCCGTCAGGCCGTCGCCACCGGCGAAGAGGAGCGTGGCGCGCTTGCCGGCAAGCTCGAACGCACCACCACCGCCAGCCTGGAATCCGAGGCCAAGGCCCTGGCGGAACGCGAGACGCTTGGAAACGAGCTGAAGATCGCGCGCGAGCGCGGCGACAGCCTGGCGCAGCAGCGCAAGGAGATCATCGGCCTCCTGCGCAAGGCCGAGCGCGCCGGGGTCGATCTGGCGCAGGCCCTGGTCGACCTCGCCGATGCCGACCTCGCGGCCGGATCGCCGGTCGATCTCCCCGGACTCAACGGCCAGCGCGACGAGTTGGCGCATCTGGTCGGCGACGCCGCGAACGCGATCGATGACGAGGTCGACGGCCTGTTCCGCCACGACATCGGCGAGGATCTCGCCAATGCCGCGCGGCACCTCGTCGACGGGGTCGCCGCCCGCCGCAACGCCCTTATCGCCGGGTTGGAGGCCGCGCGCAGCGACGGCGAGCATCTCGCGGCGCAGCTGCAAGAGCGTGGCGACCAGCTCGTCGAGGCGCAGGACAAGGCCAAAGCGCTCGATGGCGAACTCGAACGCACCCGGGCCCAGCTCGGCGCGACGCGAACGGAACTCGACTCGCGCAGCAAGGACCTCGCCGCGAGCCAGCAGGAGATCACCGGCCTCAAGGCCGAGGCCGCCCGCCTGGGCGCCGAGGTGCAGGCGCTGGGCGAGAAGCTGGCCAAGGCGCGCGAGGTGAAGGTCGAGCTCGACCGCACCCGCGACGAGCTCGCCGCCGCCAGGCGCGAACTGGAACGGCAGAGCCAGCGCGCGCAGCAGTGGGAGCAGGCGCAGCAGGTGCTCGCGCGCCAGCTCGTCGAGCTCGCCGCCGCCGCCGATTCCGGCCTCGCGGTCGGCAACCTCAAGCACGAGGGCTTCGTCGGCCGCTTCACCAAGACGGTGAACCGCCTGGAAGGCGAGACCGGCCGCGCCGGCGGCGATCCGCTCGTGCTGATCAAGTCCTCGACCGAGGTCGTCGACAAGCTCACCGCCCGCGTGGCGCAACTCGCCGCCGAACTCCAGCGCCGGGGCGATGCCCTGGGCGCCAAGACCGAGGAGGCGAACGCGCTGGAAGGCAAGGCCGAGGATCTGGCCCGGCAGCTTGCCGCCCAGCTCGCGGCCTGCCGCAAGCTCGAAGAGCAGCGCGCGGAGCAGGAGCGCCTAGCGCGCAGGCTGCCCGCCGCCGAGGAGAAGGCGGCCAAGACCGCGGCCGAACTCGCGCAGACCGGCGAGAAGCTGAAGACCGAGGCCGCCGCCGCGCGGCAGCTCAAGGCCGAGCTCGAGGAGCTGCGTGCGCGCAGCGACGAGGAATCAGCCGGCGCCGCCAAGGAGACCGCCGAGCTCAAGCGCCGGCTTGCGGAGGAGCAGAAGGCCCGGCGCTCCAGCGAGCAGGCGGCGGCGCAGGCGCGCGAGGAGCTGGATGCGTCGCTCGCCGCCGCGCAGGCCCGCCTGCGCGAGGCTGAAAGGGGGAGCGAGGAGCGCGAGGCGCGCCTGACCACCCTGACGGCCGAGGTGGCCGCCCTGCCCGAGGCGCGCCGTCGCGTGCACGATCTGCAGACCCGCCTCGACGCCGCCAACAAGACGGCCCAGGCGGCGCACGAACGCGTCCGTGCCCTCGAATCCGAACTCGCGGAGCGCGCCGATGGCGGCGCCCAGCTCGAACAGCTCGCCGCCGTCCAGCGCGAACGCGACCAGGCGGCGGCCCGGCTGCGTTCAGCCGAGAAGCGCCTCGCCGAGGAGCAGGGCGTCGCCGGCGGCCTCAAGGCGCAGGTCGATGCGCTCAAGCGCCAGCTCGACGCCGCCAAGCAGCAGCACCGCGCCGAGCTCCAGGCCCTGCAGGAGCGCCTCGACGCCGCCAACGACGAGAACGGCCGCCTCGCCAAGAAGGCCGCCGGCCTGAACGCGAAGGTCAAGACGCTGACCTCGGCCTGACTTCCTGGGATCGCCGGCGTCCCGCCGGCCTGCCTTCCCGATTTCGATCCTGTCCAAACGAAGTTGACGCAGGCCGGCGCTTGCCGCCCCTGGCGACGGCGCGAGCATCCGCGCCCGCAAGGAAACCCGCCATGGACCTCATCCAGACCATCACCTCCCAGCTCAACCTCAGCCAGCCGCAGGCCCAGGGCGCGGTGGGCGGGCTCTTCAATCTGGTGAAGGGCAAACTGGCTGCGCCCGAGGTCGAGCAGATGCGTACGGCGATCCCGGGCCTCGACCAGTTCGCGGCGGCGGCCCCGGCGGCCGGCGGCGGCATGATGGGCGGGCTGGGCGCGATGATGGGCGGCAGCGCCGGCGCGGCGGCGCAGGCCTTCGCGCTCTTCCAGAAGCTCGGCATCAAGTCCGATCTCATCGGCCCCATCGCCAAGCTGGTGTCCGAGCACCTCACCGCCAACGGCGGCGGCGACGTGGTGAAGAAGCTCTCGGCGCTCTTCGGGCGCTGATTCGATCCGCAACCGACCCGCTTCCCCGGGTGGTCAAATCAATCGACCCCTGACCGGTCGTACCGATCAGGGGTCGTGATCCGCCCGGAAGGGCGTCGCCGTCGTCGCTGGGGACTCAGGCCTTGGCGAGGTTCTTGGCGGCGAATTCCCAGTTGAGCAGCTTGTCGATGATGGTCTCGACGTACTTCGGACGCAGATTCTTGTAGGTCGGGTAGTAGGCGTGCTCCCACACGTCGATGGTCAGCAGCGCGGTCTGCTTTTGGGTCATGGGCAGTTCGGCGTTGCCGGTCTTGGTGACCTTGAGCTTGCCGCCGTCGACCACGAGCCAGGCCCAGCCGGAACCGAACTGGGACACCGCTGCGTCCTGGAACTGCTTCTTGAACTCGGCGAAGGAGCCGAAGTCGCGCTTGATGCGCTCGGCGAGCTCGCCGGTGGGTTCGCCACCGCCGTTGGGCTTGAGCGAGTTCCAGTAGAAGGTGTGGTTCCAGATCTGGGCCGCGTTGTTGAAGACCGGGCCGGGACCGGCGGAGAGGATCAGCTCTTCGAGCGACTTGCTGCCGTCGGCCTTCTTGTCGTCGACGAACTTGTTGAGGTTGACCACGTAGGCGTTGTGGTGCTTGCCGTGGTGCAGTTCGAGGTTCTCCTTGCTCAGGTGCGGTTCGAGAGCCGCGACGTCATAGGGCAGGGGCGGAAGGGAGAAGGGCATGGGGCGCTCCGGTTTGGGCGTTGGGGTGGGTGGGATCGAAGGCGATTCGCCGGCTGCGGCCGGACGGGCTGGGGTGAGGATGAGTCCGGCGGCGGTGATGCCAGCGGCTTTGAGGAAGTCGCGTCGCTGCATGGGAGATCCGATCGCTGGCTGAGGTCCAGCCAAGGCCGGATCGCCGGCCAGCATGCCAGCCCCGCCCCTGCCGCAAGGCTCGCGGATGGAAACCTTGATCCTGGCCGGCTCAGCGGCCGTAGCGCGACAGCGCGTCGATCAGCGCCACTTCCGCCGGCCACGGCTGGCGGCGTGGATCGGACACCGCGACGATGGAGCGCATGACCTTGAGATCCGACAGCGGCCAGGCCGCGAGTTCGCCGCGCCGGGTCTCACGGCGCACCGTCGGTTCGGGCAGGATGGCGAGGCCCAGACCGGCGAGCACCATCGCCTTGATGACCTCGGGCGAGTCGTGTTCGAGCGCCACCTTCAATTCGATGCCTTTTTCCGCCAGGGCGTTGTCGAGCACCCGGCGGGTGATCGTCGACTGCGGCAGGAGGATGAAATCCTCGTTGGTGTAGCTGGTGATCGAGCGGCTGCGCTGGGGGTGGTTCACCGGCAGGACGAGGACCATCTCCTCGGCCCAGAGCTGCTTGGTCGCGAGGCCGGGCGGATCGAACTCGACCGCGCACACCGCAAGGTCGATCTCGCCGCTGGCGACCATCTCGGGCAGGCGTTCGCTGGTGCGGCAGACCAGACGCAGGCTGACCCGGCGGTTGGCGGACAGATACAGGCGGAGGATCTGCGGCAGCGAGTTGATCGCCACCGATTCGCTCGCCCCCAGGCGGACGCGGCCGGCGGTGGTGCCCATCGAGGCGCAGAGGTTGCCGGAGACGCGCAGCAGCTCTTCGAGCAGGGGGCCGACGCGGCTGACCAGCTCCTCGCCCGACGAGGTCAGGCGCACGGCGCGGCCGACGCGCTCGAAGAGCTTGACCCCGATGGTCTTTTCCAGACCCATGATCTGGCGCGACAGGGCCGGCTGCGACAGTTCCAGCTCGTGCGCGGCGCGGGTGAACGAACCGACCCGGGCGACGGTGAGGGCGGCCAGGAGGTGGTCGGTGGAGGGAAGCTGGCCCTTGGCGAGACGCACCGGCGAGCTGGCCGAGGCCAGCGTCGGTGCGAGGGAGCGGTTTTTTCCTTTGTCGGGCGGGGTCGTTTCCATCATCTCTGCGCAGCGGCAGCCATCATGGCAGCCAAGGGCGGGGAAAAGATGGGCAGACACTCCAATAAGTCCAGCACGGGATCCGGTCACGATCGACGCTCGCGCGGCGATTCGCGCGGCGCCTCCAGCGCGCGCGGAGCATCCGGCGCGCGGAAGGCGATCCGCGATCCTCGGCCGCGACCGGGACGCCCCGATGCGCCGGTGGCGGACGATCTGCTGCCGCGCCAGGTGCGGCAGGAGCAGGACCATCCCGAGCGCACCCAGTTGGACGAGCAGAACCAGACCGTGCTCGAAGCCCTCGCCGGCATCGAAGGCGGCGGCACCGCCTGGCAGGTCGCGGAGAAGCTCGGTCTCGACACCCGCGACGTGGCGCCGGTGCTGCGCCGCCTGGTCGAACAGGGGCAGCTGCTCGAAGCCCGGCCCGGACGTTACCAGGCGTCCGGCAGCGATGGCGAGCACAGCGCGAATCTCGAAAACGATGGTGGAACACTGGTCGCCGTCTTCCCCGACGGCCGCCGCCTGCCGGTGCATCCCAACTACCGCATCGGCGCCCGTTCCGGCGACGTGGTGCAGGTGATGATCGGCGAGGACCGCCTGTGCCTGGTCACCCGCATCCTGCGACGTTCAGGGCGCGAGGTCGTGGGCGCGGTCAACTTCCTGCCCAGCGGCCCGGCCCTGGTGTGCGACAACCGGCGCGAAGGCACCCTCAAGATCCTCTCCAGCTTTCCGCGCTTCTTCGACCGTTATCAGGCCGGCGAGCGCGTGGTGGGCCGGATCGAGGTCGCGCCCGACGGCACCGCCGGCGTCCACGTCGAACGCATCCTCGGCCCGGAAACGCCGGAGATCACCGACTTCGAATACGTGCGCGTCGTCCACGACCTGCCCGGCGACTTCCCGCAGCCGGTGATCGACGAGGCCGAGGCCCTGCCCGAGGCGTTCCCCCTGGGCGACCGCGTCGATCTGCGCGACAAGCTGGTGTTCACCATCGATCCGGCCACCGCCAAGGATTTCGACGATGCCATCAGCCTCGACCGCGACGAGCGCGGCAACGTGGTGCTGGGCGTGCACATCGCCGATGTCAGCCACTTCGTGCAGCAGCACGGCGCGCTGGATCAGGAGGCCGTGCGGCGCGGCACTTCGATCTACCTCGTCAACCGCGTCATCCCCATGCTGCCGGAGCGCCTGTCGAACGGCCTGTGCAGCCTGGTGCCGAACCGCGAACGCTATTGCCTGTCGGCCTTCCTCACCCTCGACCGCAGCGGCCGGGTCGTGGACTGCCGGCTTGCCGAATCGCTGATCCGCAGCCGCCACCGCCTGACCTACGAGCAGGCGCTGGAGATCATCGAGCACAAGGAGGCGGCCAACGTCTGGCCCAAGGACCTGCGCGACGTGGTCCATCAGGTGAACGGCATCGCCCAGACCCTGCGCCGGGCGCGGGAATCCGCCGGCGCGCTCAACCTGTTCTCGGTCGAGCACCGCTTCAATCTGGATGTGAACGGCCAGCCGATCGAGGTCGCGCGCGAGGGCCACGACCTCTCGCATCAGCTCATCGAAGAATGCATGCTCGCGGCCAACCGCGCGGTGGCGGCCTGGATCGAGGCGCAGGGCCTGCCCTGCGTCTTCCGCATCCACGAGGAGCCCGATCCGGATCGGCTCCAGTTCTTCGCCGGCATCCTCAGCACGTACGGCATCGATCCCGTCGGCAGCGACAACCGCTTCGGCCTGCAGAAGATCCTGGCCAAGCTCGAACGCGAGCCGCCGGCGGCGCGCCAGGTGCTCAACCTCTGCCTGCTGCGCGCCTTCAAGAAGGCGGTCTACGCGATCGAGAACGTCGGCCACCACGCCCTGGCCTTCAGCCACTATGCGCATTTCACCAGCCCGATCCGGCGCTATCCGGATCTCCTCGTCCATCGCCTGGTGAAGGCCGGCCTCAAGCTGGCGGCCTACCGCGATGTCGAGGTTCGGCGCGGGTATCTGGATGCGCTCGCCCGGCAGTCGAGCTTCACCGAGCAGCGCGCCGAATCGGCCGAACGGGATCTCGATGCGCGCAAGGCCGCGCGCTACCTGGCGCAGCGCATCGGTGAATCCTTCGCCGGCGTGGTCACCGGCGCGGCGCCCGGACACCTGTTCGTGCAACTGCTGGAGACCGGCATGGAGGGCATCCTGCCGGTGCGTGAGCTCCAGGACGACTACTACGAATTCGACCGTGAGCGCCTGGCGCTGGTCGGCCGCCGCTCCGGCCGCGTGTACGGTGTCGGCACCGAACTCGACGTGCTGGTGTCGCACGTCGACATCGAGCGCGCCGACGTGGTCTTCGCCAGCGTGGCCGGCAAGGTGCAGGCGGCGAAACCGGGCGCGCGCGCCAAGATGCCCTCGATCAGCAAACTGCTGGATCGCCGCAAGTCGCGCAGCAAACGCTGACGGCGGACTGGGATCAGTTCGCCGGGGCCGACACGGGCACGCCGGCCGCCGGGGTGGGCTCGGTGCTGCTGCTCGCGCGGTAGGCTTGCATCCCGCGCACGAAGCGCTGCGAGGTCGGTTCGCTGCGGACTTCTTCCGTGGCGCGGATGCGGTCGAGCGCCTCCAGCAGGGGCGCCACCGGGTCGGGCACCGGTTCCGTAGCGGCTGGCGCGGCTTCCGGTTTCCGCACCAGCGCCGACTTGCCCCGCGGCGTCTGGCGCGAGTACATGCCGCCCTGGCCCGGCGCGCGATCGCCGATGTCCGGGGGAGCCAGGATGAGATTCAGGTCATCCATGCTGACAGTATCGGCGGGAAAACCGGTCGATTGAATCGTTTTCGGGGTGAACCTTGCGCACCGGGTGCAACAGTTGCGAAGTGCGACGGAAAACCGCCGGCAAGTCGCTGGGACTCAGTTGCTTGCGCCGGATGCTCGGATTTCCATATGGCGCTGGATCAGCGGCCACAGCTCTGGCACGGAGTCGACCAGGGCGCTGAATCCGAGACCTTCCAGCTCCGCGCGCGGATGGATGCCCCAGGTGACGCCGAGCGCTTGCATCCCGGCGGCGCGGGCGGCCTGGACATCAGGACCGCTGTCGCCGACGAACAGGCATTCGGCCGGCCGGACGCCGAGCGCCTGCGCCGCATGCAGCGGTGCGCGCGGGTCGGGCTTGGTCGCGGGCAGGTCTTCCTCCCCGAAGATGCCGTCGACCGACTGCGCCAACCCCAGCTTGGCCATGACCATGCGGATGCAGGCGCCCTGGTTGTTGCTCACCACCGCCTGCTTGAGTCCCGCCGCCCGCCCGCGTTGCAGCAGTTCCGCCACGCCCGGATAGGCCCGGCACAGTTCCGGCGCCCGGGCGAAGAAGACCCGGTAGAAATCCTGCGCCATCCGGTGCGTCCGCGCCGGATCCTGGCAACCCGCATGATGCCCCATGCGCGGAGCCGTCGGCAGCACCATGCCGCGCATCACCTGTTCGCGCGATGCCACCGCGTACCCGTGCTGTTCCAACGCCGCATTGGTCGCCGCGACCACCGCCGGAATCGAATCCACCAGCGTCCCGTCATGGTCGTAGAGGATGGCACGGATCACGGAAACCTCAGGAAAGGATGATGACTGCGGCAAACAGCAGGGTTGGCGACCGAGGTTTGCCGCTCGCTGCAAGCGCACCCGGGGCAGTCCTTGAAGCAGCGTCCTCAATCCGGTCCCCGTTCATCCCGGGCAACCCAAAGTCGGATAACTGGGCCAAACGGGCGAGCCCGTGCCCGGCTCTGGCCGGGCACGGCGGTCATTCCGGGCAAAGACGTCTTCAACGCAATGACGCGGTGACCACGCCCTTCCGGGCAATCACGGGTCCAGGGCCCAAGGCCCTGGCGGGGCGTGGCGGGGCAGCGCCCCGCTGAAAAAGCGCGCCCCGTGGTATCAGATAAATTCGCACCAGTAGGCGGCCTCTGCCGCAGCCACGATGTCGAAGCCGCTCTTCGCCGGCACCTCGAACGCGGTGCCCTGCGGGTAGTTCCGCCATTCGCCGCCGGCGACCTTGATCTGGAGTTCGCCGCAGACCACGGTCATGCGTTCGGCCCCGGCGGTGTCGAAGTGGTAGGTGCCGGGCGCGATGACGCCGACGGTCTGGCGGCGGCCGTTGCGCTCGAAGCCGAGGCTCTGGACGGTGCCGTTGAAATAGGTGTTGGCTTTGATCATGCGCGGGAGGTTGTCGCCGCATCGCCGCTGTCCAGCACCAGCCTGCCGCCGGCGGCCGCTGCTATTGCTGCTCGGCGGGATTCTTCGGAACCGGCACTGCCGGCGCCCCGGCACGAGCGAGTTCAGCCAGGCGTTCGGCGATGCTCGGACGCGGATCGATGGCATGCGCGCGTGCGAAATAACGGCGGGCATCGTCCCGACGGTTCGCGGCCAGGGCGAGTTCGCCAAGGCGGATATGGGCGTCGACGGCGAGGGGGTCTTCGTCGATGAGGCGCAGGAGCAGCGCCTGTTCACGCAGGGTCTCGTTGGCCATGCGTGCCAGTTGGGCGCGCAGTTGCAGGCTGGGGAGGTGCTTCGGATCACGCGCCAGGGCCTCGTCGGCGAGCTTGGCTGCGCGGTCGGTGTCCAGCCGCATCGCCGCCACCGCACCCATGCCGTACGGCCCCCACGGCGACTTCGGCGCCATGCGGTCGAGGTCGCCGAAGATGCTTTCCGCCTGGGCGTGCTGCTTGAGCGCCAGGTGGCAGCGCGCCTGCAGCAGGCGCGGTTCGAGCCAGAGCGAACTCGCGGCGATGGCCTTCGCGCACCACGGGATCGCGCCCTCGGCGTCGCCGCGCCGCCACAGCAGCTGCGCCTGGAGGTGGAAGAGCAGCGGATGCTGGCTGCCCTCGGCGACCAGGGCGGTCAGGCGATCCTGCGCCACGGCGTAGAAACCATCGTCGAGCGCCTGCCGCACCGCGTCGATCTTCCGCGCCTCGCGGCGTTCCGATTCGTCCAGTTCGCGCTGCCCGTTGCCCCAGCGCCAGCCTTCGATCGGACCCGGTACGGCCTTGGGGTCGACCACCGTGACCGGCGCGGTGACGATGGCGGAGGGCGAACGGCCATCCGAGGTGGCGCAACCGGCGACCGCCAGCAGCAGCAATGCGGAAAAGAGGGCGAAATGCCGGAAATCCGCGCCCGGACGAGGCGCTCGTCCCTTCATAGATCACCTCCGACGGCGAAGGCCAAGGCGGCGGCCTTGGCGCGGACCTCGTCCCACTCGGCGGATCCCACCGAATCGGCGACGATGCCGCCGCCGGCGTGGAAGGTAAGCGCATCGCAGCGGAGCTCCAGGCAGCGGATGGCCACGGCCAGCTCCAGTCCGGCCGGCCCGAGCCAGCCGAAGCAGCCGCAGTAGGCGCCGCGCGGCCCGCTTTCGACCGCGTGGATGAGCTCCATCGCGCGACGCTTCGGCGCGCCGGTGATCGAGCCGCAGGGATGGTTCGCCGCCACCAGACCGGCCCAGCCATGGCCGGGCGACAGGCTGGCGCGGATCCGGCCGGCGAGGTGATGGAGGTGGGGCAGGTCCACGACCACCGCAGGATCCTCGACCCGGACGCTGCCCGGTCGCGCGACCCGGCCGAGGTCGTTGCGCACGAGGTCGATGATCATCGCGAGTTCGGCCCGATCCTTGGGCGAGGCCAGCAGTTCCGCCCGCGTCGCGGCCTCGTGTCCGGGGCGGCGGCGGCGCGTGCCCTTGATCGGCTCCGCCGTGACGCTGAGGCCATGGGCGCGCAGGAAGCATTCCGGGCTGTGGCTCATCACGGTGCGGTCCGCCCGGCGGAAGAATCCCGCGTAACCGGCCGGACTGCGGGCGATCAGGCGCAGGAACAAGGCAAGATCCCGATGCGGCCCTGGTTTCAGGACGCCCTGGAAGGGCAGGGTGAGATTGGCCTGGTAGATCTGGCCTTCGGCGATCCAGGCGCGGATGCGTTCGACCCGCTCCGCGTGACCGTCGGCGTTCCAGGCCGGGACCAGCTCGCCACCGAGCTGAGGCGTGGGCAGGTGCCGGGCGGGTCGCGCCAGATCCGCGCGCAGCCGCGCGAAGCCGACCTCATCCGTGGCGTGCAGGACGCAGCGCCCATCCGGCGTCCAGGCGCACCAGCCCTGCGGCTGCCAGCGCCAGCCGGGGACGGCAGGGAACTCGTAATCGAGCTGGACCACGGTCGCGCCGGCGGCTCCTGGTCCCCAGGCCATCTGATCCCAGGCGGCGGTGCTCGGCGTCCCGGGGTCAGTCCGGCCGAGATCGTCCCACGCGCGGATCTCTTGCGGTTCAGCCCCCCAGGCCAGCCAGGTATGGCCGGCGTCGCCGCCATGGAGGCAGAGCAGGTGCGGTTCATCGGCCAACGCCCGCAATGCATCCGCGGCGGTGATCGATGGTCCGGGCTGTTCCTGCCAGGCGGCGTTCACCGGGCTGTCGGCACTGCGCAATGGAGGGCGAGATCCAAGGCCGACACGGAATGCGTGATCGCACCCGTCGAGATCCGGTCGACCCCGGTCAGGGCGAAGTCGCGCACGTTGGCGAGGGTGATGCCGCCGGAGGCCTCCAGCCCGACTCGTGCTCCGACCTGGTCGCGGATCGCCACCGCTCGGCGGATCTGATCCGGCGGCATGTTGTCGAGCAGGACCAGATCCGCCCCGGCCGCGATCACCGGCTCCAGTTCGTCCAGGGCGCTGATCTCGACCTGGATCACCGGCCCCGGACCGGTCCGTTCGCGGCAGCGACGTACGGCCTCGGCCGCCGGGCAGCGCACGCCGGCGAGGCCTTCCATCAGGGCGATGTGGTTGTTCTTGATCAGCACCGCGTCGTACAGGCCCATGCGGTGGTTGGCGCATCCGCCGCTGGCGACCGCGTGCTTTTCCAGGAGCCGCAGGCCCGGCGTGGTCTTGCGCGTGTCGTAGACCCTGGCTCGGGTGCCGGTGACGGCATCAGCGTAGCGGCGTGCGGCGGTGGCGACGCCGGACAGGCGCTGACAGAGGTTGAGCGCGGTGCGCTCGCCGGACAGCACCGTCGCCGCCGCACCCCGGATGCGCCCGACCACGCTGCCGGCCGTGACCGTCGCGCCGTCGGCGGCAAGCCCCTCGACGCTGACGCCCTGCGCCGGAGCCCCCTCGGCGAGCATGGCGTAGACCACGCGGAACAGCTCCAGACCGCAGACCGTGCCCGCCTGCTTGGCGATGATCTCGCCGCGCAGGATCGCTCCGGTTGGTACCAGCGATCGGCAGGTCAGGTCGCCGGCATGGCGCAGATCCTCGTCGAGGCCAAGCCGGACCAGGGCGGCGACATCGGGATGGTCGTAGAGGTTCGCGGGCATGGCCGGAGTCGAAGCGCGGAAGGGATCGCCGCAAGAGAGGCGCCGCGTGTCCGTCGGCAGCCGCTCGACCGGCTACTTCGCCTGCTTGATCAGCTTGGAGAATTCATTCAGCACATGCTGGGGACCGACGTACTCGCCATTGACGTAGCTACGCAGGACGGCTTCATCCTTGTCGTCCAGCACGGTCAGGCAGGGGATGCCGTTGCCGCCGTATTTCTTCTTGATCTCAGCGGTCTTGCTCGATCCGAAGCGCAGAGCGGGCCAGGGCATGGACATCTCCTTCATGTACTCGCCCATCTTGGTGCTATCCTTGTCGGACGAGACGAAGAGGATCTCGAACTCCTTCCCGCCCCCATTTTCGTTGTAATACTTCACGAGTTTCGGGGTGAACGCCCGACAGGGCGGGCACCAATGGGCGGAGAAGTAGATCAGGACGTACTTGGGTTTGAGCAGATTGGCCTGCTCGAACGCCTTGCCATCGGCACCGACCAGCGACTTCGCCGCCTCTTTGAGGTAGGGATGTGCGTTGGCCGCACCTTCGCCGGTAATCAGAGAGGTTCTGCTGGTCAGCAGGAGCAGGACGACGCAGACGATGAGATGGCGCATAGGGCTGTCCTTGAAGGGGGGAGGGGAGACGACTGCTGGTTTTCGAGCATGCCCGCACAGAGCGGATGGCAATGCTGGAACCTGCCAACCCGCTGGGAACGGCGATCAGGCGCAGGATCTTAAGAAAAACCCCAGGTTTTCACCTGGGGTTTCGCATGGCGCGCTCGTGTGGATTCGAACCACAGACCTTCGCCTTCGGAGGGCGACGCTCTATCCAGCTGAGCTACGAGCGCAGGTTCGTTCGTCTGGCTGCGGCGGAAACGTAGCGGTCCGCCGCAGCCGGCAAGGCCTCAGGCCGGGGCGGCGGGGGGGACCGGCGGGGGGCCGGCCTGGGGCAGCGAGGACGAACCCGGATCGGCGGGGGGATGGCCGGGGGACTGCGGGCTGAAGCCGGAGCCGCTGACGTTGGTGATCGGCATCTGGCTCTCTTCCGGGAACAGCCGGGCGAGGTAGCGGGTCAGCTTCTCGTTGGTCGGGCCGTAGCCGCCGTCGTACATGTAGTGTTCGAGGTCCTGGTTGAACTCGCGCGCCGTCTGGTAGCGGTTGGCCGGGTTGACCTCCAACGCGCGGAGCATGATCTTTTCCAGCTTTTCCGGGATGTGCGGGTTCAGCCGGCGCGGCGCCTTGATCGAATAGTTGTCCATCTTGTCGACCAGGTCGTCGATGTCGTTGACGTTGTAGACCACGGTGTTGGTCAGGAGCTCGTACATCACCAGGCCGAGGCTGAAGATGTCGCTCTGGCGCGTGGTGCCCTGGAACTTGGCCTGTTCGGGCGACATGTAGGGCAGCTTGCCCATGATCACCTCGGCCTCGTCCGGGGTGCTCATGATCACGGCCTTGGCGATGCCGAAGTCGGTGAGCTTCACCACCCCACCATAGGTGATGATGACGTTCGACGGGGTCACGTCGCGGTGCACGATGTTGAGCGGCCGGCCCGACATGTCGTGGGCCTCGTGGGCGTAGTGCAGGGCGCGGCAGACGCGCGAGACGATGAAGGCGCCGATGTCGACGTTGGTGACCTTGTGCAGCTCCTTGTGGGCGCGGATCAGGTCGGCGACGTTCTTGCCGTGGGCGTATTCCATCACGATGTAGTAGACGCCCTTGGTCTGGCCGAGCTGGTAAACCTGGAGCACGTTCTCGTGGATCAAGTCGGCGACGAGCTTGGCCTCGCCGACGAACAGGTCGACGTTCTCCTTGTTCTTGAGGTATTCGCGCTTGATGGTCTTGATCGCCACGATCTTGCGGAAGCCGTCGGCCCCCAGCTGTTCGGCGAGGTATACCGATCCCATCCCGCCCGAGGCGATCTTACGCAGGATCTGGTAGTTGGTGAGGAAGCTGATTTCCTGCATGGTGGCGCTCCGCGCGGTCGTTCGACAAGCGTGGGATAGCGTCGGAACGCGGCGGAGTCAACGCGAGGTTCGCGGGTCAGGTCAACCGATGCAGCCTCGTCGGCAGCATTTCCAAAAGCTTCTCCGCCACGCGGGAGTCCGGCGGCGCCGGATAGACCGGCTTCGCCCACCCAGGTCCTGGTTTGTCCAGGGCATCCCGCCCCGGTGATTCGCTTCCGGCGCTCTCCCGTGAGCCACCTGACGGCGGCTACTTCCCGCTCGCCGCAGCCTTGTCGACCCAGGCGTCGCTCTTGGCCTTGGCGGCGAAGGCGGCGTAGGGCGAATGGTCGCCGGTGCGGACGCTGGCAAGCAGCCGTCCGATGTCCTTGCGCATCTTGGCGAGGTCGACCTTGGGATCGTCCTTGTAGGTGACATGGATCTGGAAGGTCATCTGGCGGTCATCGGTGGGCCAGCTCATGGCCCAGAACATGAGGTAGTTCGGCTGCGAGACGGACGGATCGGTGCAGCGCAGGGCGAAGGCGAAGCCGTTGTCGACATCGCCGGCGTCGAGCACCTCCCAGCTGCGCTTCTTGGGATCCTCGACGGTCAGGCGCTTCTTGTAGTCCTCGCGCTTCTCGGCCAGCTCCTCGGCGTTCGGTCTCTTCCCCGCGTCGATGTCGAACTGGATCGTGAATTCGCCCAGCTTCTTCTTGGGATCGGCGGGGTCGGTGATCTTGGGCGCCAGGCGGGCGAAGACCTTGTCCGCCTTGTTCATCTGCGGTTTCCACTTGATGCCCTCGGATGCCATCAGCGTCACCCCGCCGGTGGCGAGCGGGACTTCCGTGGTGGCGGGCGAGGTGGCTGCTGGCGTGGCTGGAACGGCCTCGCCGGCAGTGAGGGCGGCGCAGGCCAGGAAGATCGTAGGCAGGATGAATCGACGCATGGGTTGGCTCCGGAAGGCGAACCTACGGCGGAGGGCCGGCAGGCAAACCGGCGGGTGTCGCTCCGGGTCGATGCTGGGTGACTTCCCGGGTTGATCCCGTCGTTCGCCGTCCACGGTGGGAAGGCAGAACGCCATGATGAACACGACTGACCCGATCCGGTCGCAGACGTTCGACGTGACCGAGGGCCTGCATTGCGCCAGCTGCGTCGCCCGGATGACGAAAGCCGTGCGCGCCCTGCCCAGCGTCACCGACTGCACGGTTGATCTGGTCGGACGTCGTCTGCACGTGGACGTGGCTCAGGGTGGTCCCGACGCGAACCGGATGATCTCAGCCATGGCTGCGGCGGGCTTCACGATCCATCCGATTCTTCCCGATAACCCGACCGCATCTGATTCTCGCTCGCGGTCGCCGGATTCACCTGGAAGGACGGCGCTGCTCGCCGGTGTGCTGGGGTTGCCAGCGGCCGTCCTGGGCATGGGGCACCTGGGCGGATCGTGGGGCGTCTGGGTGCAGGCGATCTCGGCGCTGGTCGTCGTCGCCTGGCCAGGACGGACCATTGTCCGCAATGCCGTCTTGGGTTTGTGGCGCCGCAGATTCGACATGGATGTGCTGGTCGGCCTCGGGGTTCTGGCGTCGATCGGCTTGAGCCTCGCGCTGTGGGCCCAGGGTCGGCACGAGCTCTGGTTCGACTCGGCGACGATGGTGCTCGCGGTGGTCCTGCTCGGCCGCTGGATCGAGGACCGCGCCCGCACCGGAGTCACCCAGGCCGTGCGGTTGCTGGGGGCCCGTCGTCCGGCCGTGGCGCTGCTGGCCGATGGGCGCGAAGTGCCGCTGAGCGAGATCCACGCCGGCGATCGCCTGCGCCTGCGGCAGGGGGATCTCATTCCGGTGGATGGGACGATCGTCGCGGGCGGCATCCGGATCGATGAATCCCTGCTGACGGGCGAACTCGCCCCGGTGCGGCGCGACATCGGTGCGCCCGTGGTCGGCGGCACGCTGGTCATCGAGGGCTCTGCCGAATGCACCGCCACCGCCGTCGGCGGCCAGGCGTGGCTGGGCAGGTTGGAGGACCAGGTACGCCAGGCCCAGGCCGCGAAGCCGCCGATCGCGCGCCTCGCTGACGCCATCAGCGCCCGGTTTGTTCCGGCGGCGCTGCTGATCGCCGTCGTGACGGCAATCGCCTGGATCCTGCTGGATCGGGAGGGGGGCCTGGTGCATGGCCTCATCGCCGCCGCCACGGTGCTGGTGGTGAGCTGTCCCTGCGCGCTCGGCCTCGCCACGCCGACGGCGATCGCGGTGGCGGTCGGTCGCGCGGCCTCGGCCGGCATCCTCATCCGCGACGGGGCCGCGTTGGAGACCGCCGCCCGCATCGACACCGTGGTGCTCGACAAGACCGGCACGCTGACGGTCGGCCGGCCGACCGTCGTGGCAGCCCTCTTTGCGCCCGCAACCGAGCGCGAGGCGATCCTGCGCCTGGCCGCCGCCGCCGAGTCCGCCTGCGTCCATCCCCTGGCGCGGGCGGTGATCACCGCGGCGGCCAGCTCCGCTCCAGCGGGGGCCGGCCCGGTGGCGTCGCAGGTGGCGATCAGCGCCGGACGGGGGATCAGTGCCGAGGTCGAGGGCCGTCGCGTGCTCGTCGGCAATGCCGCGCATCTCGCTGAGCACGGTGTCGCGCTCGATCCGACACTCGATGACCGCAGCGCCATGGGCGCGACGCCGGTGCTGATCGCCATCGATGGAATCCATCGGGCGTCGCTGGCGGTCGACGACGCCCTGCGACCTGACGCCGTCGCCCTGATCGCCCGTCTGCGTTCCCAGGGCATCCGCATCCTGCTCGCCAGCGGGGACGCGCGTGGCGTCGTCGCCGCCGTGGCCGCCCGGTTGGACATCAGCGAGATCCACGCCGGGGTGGATCCGGCCGCGAAGCTCGCGCTCATCCAGGATCTGCGTCGCCAGGGGCGTCGGGTCGCCATGGTCGGCGACGGCCTCAATGATGCGGCAGCCTTCGCCGCCGCCGATCTCGGTCTTGCCGTCGCTGGTGGCGCCGACGCGCTGTCCGCCATCGGCCACGCCGTGGTGCAGCGACCGCTCGCCGTCGCCGACACCCTCGACCTCGGCCGCCGCACCGTCGCCACCATCCATGTCAATCTCTGGTGGGCCTTCGGCTACAACCTCATCGCCATCCCGATCGCCGCCGGGGTCCTGTGGCCCCTCACCGGCCGCCTCCTCGACCCCATGCTCGCCGCCGCCGCGATGGGTGCCTCGTCGCTCCTCGTCGTCGGCAACAGCCTTCGTCTGCGCCGCTGGCAACCCGCCCTGCCATGAGTCCCCACCCCACCCCGCCCCGCCCTTGCTGGAGAGAACGCCGGCGGGGCAGCGCAGCGCCCCCCGCCCATCCCGGGCAATCACGCCCTTCATCGCAAGGATGCGGTGAAACCGTCATGCTGGGCAAACGGCGGGTCCAGGGCCATTGGCCCTGGCAGGGCGTGGCGGGACAGCGTCCCGCTGATCTTGCCAGAGAGAACGCCGGCGGGGCAGCGCAGCGCCCCCCGCCCATCCCCGGGCAATCAGGATGGTAAACGGAAGGACACGGTGAAACCGTCATGCTGGGCAAACGGCGGGTCCAGGGCCATTGGCCCTGGCAGGGCTTGGCGGGACAGCGTCCCGCTGCAAACAGCGCCCCCCGCCCATCCCGGGCAACCAGGCCGATAAACGGAAGGACACGGTGAAACCGTCATCCTGGGCAAACGGCGGGTCCAGGGCCATTGGCCCTGGCAGGGCGTGGCGGGACAGCGTCCCGCTGACAACGCCATTGGCCCTGGCAGGGCGTGGCGGGACAGCGTCCCGCTGCAGAGAACCGGGCAGCGCCCCGCTGACCTTGCGACCCATGATGCCTCCGCTATAAGGCCCATTCCCCTTGAGCATGGATACCTCCGCACCATGAGCCTCGATGAACATCTCAGCCTCGGCAAGGTTGCCAAGCGTTGCAACGTCAGCCGGACCACGGTCTACCGCTGGATCATCAGCGGGCACCTGAAGGCCTACAGCCTGCCGAGCGGACATTTCCGCGTGCGCCCCCAGGATCTGGATGAGTTCTGCCGCACCTTCGGCATCCCCGACGTGGGCGCGTCTGCGCATCGCCGCAAGCCGGTCAGCAACAAGCTGAATGTCCTGATCGCCGACGACCACCCGGACGTGGTGCTCCTGCTGCGCAAGGTGACCGAGCGTTACCTGCCCGAGGCGGCCATCCACGAGGCGGTCAACGGCGTCGATACGTGCATCGCGGTCGGCAACGTCCACCCGCAGATCCTGCTCCTCGACATCATGATGCCCGGCATGGACGGCTTCGCCGTGCTGCAGGAGCTGCTGCGTCGGCCCGAACTTGCCGACAGCAAGGTGGTCGTGGTGTCGGCCTACGAGCCGTTCGACCGCATCGAGGAGCTCGCCCGCCTCAACCCGCAGATCGTGGCGTCGATGCGCAAGCCGGTCAGCGTGGAACTGCTCGGCAAGACCCTCCAGGACATCGCCAAGCAGGTTTCGCCCGAGGCCAAGAAGGGTTGAATGCTGGAGCTGTTCGCGCCTCTCGCCGGCCATTTCGCCGCGGTCGAGACGGCGATGGCCGCCGCCCTGAGCGACGACGAGCCCAGGATCACCGGACTGATCGCGGATCTCGGCCGTTTCCACGGCAAGATGCTGCGTCCCGCCCTGACCCTGCTGATGGCCGAAGCGTGCACGGGGACGACCGGCCTGCATCATCGCCTGGGCGCGGCGGTGGAGCTCATCCACACCGCCACCCTGATCCACGATGACCTGATCGATGACGCGGTGCAGCGCCGGAACCAGCCGACCGCCCACGTCCGCTTCGGCAACACCACGTCGGTCCTGCTCGGCGACTACTTCTACACCCGGGCCTTCCACCTCGTCGCCAACCTGCCCGAAGCCCTGGCGCCCTTGGACTCGCGCCATCGCCTCATGCAGCGCCTGACCGACACCACCAACGCGGTGTGCCGGGGCGAGCTGCATCAGCAGCTGACCGCCCGCGATCAGGATCTCAGCGAGGCTGAATACGATCGCATCATCTACGCCAAGACGGCCGCGTTGTGCGAGCTGTCCAGCGAGTTCGGCGCCAGCGGCGGAACGCCGGCGCAGATCGCTTCGGCGGCGGCCTATGGACGCGCCTGCGGCATGGCCTTCCAGATCGTCGACGACTGCCTCGATCTGTCCGGCGACGCCCAGAAGATCGGCAAGACCCTGACCACCGACCTCGAACGCGGCCGCATGACCTTGCCGGTGCTGCGCGCGCTGGCGGCGACCCCGGTGGCCGAACGCAGGGAGTTCTTCCAGCGCCTCGCCGCCGACATCGCCTGGGGCCGGGCCGAGATCGAACGGCGCGGCGGCATCGCCAGCGCCCTCGCCACCGCCAGCGTCCACGTCCGCACCGCCACCGATGCGCTCGCCGCCTTCCCGTCCGGGACGGCGCGCGACCGCCTGCACCAGCTCGCCTCCTTCATCACCAGCCGGGATCGTTGATCCCGCCCGTGCCGGCCGACCGTCCGGCTTTTCGCCTCTCCACCAGGTAATTTCCTCCCTTTCACAACCTCCCCCGGTCCCACCAGAGCGTCCTGAAATGGCGACCACGGTGCGGCCGGAACGATCCCGACAAGGACGCGCATGGCCACGCCACGCATCATCCCCCGCCCCGACCATCCGATCTCACGCAAGGACATCGACCACGACACCCTGAAGGTCATGTACAAGCTCAAGGACGCCGGCTTCGAGGCGTACCTCGTCGGCGGTGCCGTGCGCGATCTGCTGATGGGCAAGAAGCCCAAGGACTTCGATGTCGCCACCAACGCGCGGCCGCGCGATCTCCGCCGGCTGTTCCGCAACTCGCGCGAGGTCGGCCGCCGCTTCCGCCTGATCCACGTCTTCTTCGGGCCGAAGAACGTCGAGGTCGCGACCCTGCGCAGCGCGATCGAACCGCCGGACGGCAGCGACGACCTCTACATCGACGACGACAACCAGTGGGGCGACCTGGAATCCGACGCCTTCCGCCGGGATTTCACGGTGAATTCGCTGTACTACGACATCCGTGACTTCGCCGTGATCGACTACACCGGAGGGGTCGAGGACGTGCGCGACCGCCTGGTGCGCGCGATCGGCGATCCCAAGACGCGCTTCGCGGAGGATCCGGTGCGCATGCTGCGCGCGATCAAGTTCGCCGCCCGCTTCGGTTTCGACTTCGAGACCCAGACCGCGGTCGGCCTCGCCGCCAGCCTGGAGGACATCCACAAGGCGAGCCGCTTCCGGGTCACCGAGGAGATCTTCCGCATCATCATCCAGGCCAACCGCGAGAACGGCCTGCGCCTGCTCTGGCAGTCGGGGATGCTGCACCAGCTCTACCCGGACTGGGTCAAGGGGATCGGTGAAGACGGTTTCGCCCAGATCCTGGAGTACTTCCGCAACGTCGACCAGGCGGCGGAACAGGGCTGGTTCTACCCGCTCGAGATCCTCGCCACCGGCCTCTTCGTGCCGCTGCTGGACACCGTCGACGTCGGCCGCGACAACTTCAACCAGGTCGCCGCCCGGGTCACCGCCGAGGTGCGCGAACTCGGCCTGAAGATGGAGCTGCCCAAGCGCCTGATCAATTCCGTGGTCGAGCTGCTGCGCGCGCAGCTTTATCTGCTGTTCTTCGCCCACCTGTCCAAGCGGGTGCGCCGGTTCGCCTCCAGCCCATGGTTCGACCAGGCCTGGCGCGTGCACGAACTGGCCTTCGGCCAGCTGCCGGAGCTCGATCCCGTGCGCCAGACCTGGA
This sequence comes from uncultured Candidatus Kuenenia sp., assembly GCA_964654285.1. Taxonomy (GTDB): domain Bacteria; phylum Planctomycetota; class UBA11346; order UBA11346; family UBA11346; genus BJHQ01. The sequence continues at coordinate 39,400 of CAZZJC010000031.1, read as the reverse complement.
TCACCGCGCGCGAATCGCTCGGCAGCCAGATCGGCGGCCTCGCCGATTCGCCTGACCGCCGCGACATCTTCAGCTTCCGCGGCCGCACCGGCGGCGGCCGCCTGCCCAACGGTCGCAATGGCGCGGCGGAGGAAGTCGAAGACGACGCCGAGTTCGTCGAACCGGAACTGGTGGACGACGGCGAGGCCTGAACCGAGGCCATGGATTCCGCCGCCGTCCCGCCGTCGGCAGTGCATGCCCCCGCCCCGCCGGCCGGGCATGCCTATGCCCTGGCGGTCGAGTTCGACGGCGGCGGCTTCTGCGGCACCCAGGTCCAGGGCAAGGGCGAACGCACCCTGCATGCGGTGCTCGCTGCCGCGGTGGAAAGGCTTGACGGAGCGCCGGTCCACCTGCGACTCGCCAGCCGGCTCGATACCGGCGTGTCGGCCTCGTGGCTGACCGCCGATGTGCGGTTGCGGCGGCAACGCGATCCGGCCCTGATCCTCAGCGCGCTCAATGGAAACCTGCCACGTGACGTGGCGGTGCGCGCGGTGGCCCCGGTCGCGGCCGGATTCAATGCGATCGGCGCAGCCTCGGGCAAGACCTATGTCTACCGGTTGTCAGTGCGGCCGGTGCGGCTGGTGCTCGATCGCACCGCGTGGTGGTTGCGCGAACTCGACCATCCGGAGCGGCTCGCGGAACTCGCCGCGCTGATCCGGGGCCGGCACGACCTGTCCGGCTTCGCCTGCCTGCGCCACAACGATTCCGACGCTGCGGATCCGGTCCGCACGATCACAGCGGCGGAGTGGTCGCTGGCACGCCTGGACGGCGCCGAGGAATGGACGCTGCGCCTGAGCGGCACGGGTTTTCTCTACAAGCAGATCCGCGGCCTGGTCGGCGCGATGGTCCATGTCGCCGGCGGCCGGGCCTCGGTCGAGGACTTCCGCCGCCTGATGGCCGCCGGCCGCAACGCGGTCAAGTTCGCCAACGTCGCCCCGGCCGAGGGCCTGCGCCTGGAGCGGGTCGCCTACGATCCGGAACCGGCGTGGGTCAGCGTGCCGCTGGCGACGCGGGCGCCGGCGCGGTAGGGCCGGCCCGGCTGATCCGCAGCCGTTCGGCGCGCACGATCGTTTCCAGGTCCAGCGTGGCCGCCTCCAATTCGTCGCTGAGGATCAGGTGGTCGTAGGTGCGCCACTGCGCCAGTTCGGCGTCGGCCTCGGCCAGGCGGCGGGCGATCTGGGCCTCGGTGTCGGTGGCGCGTGTGCGCAGGCGACGTTCGATCTCGGCGCGTGAACTCGGCACCACGAAGACCTGCACGGCGGCGGGGAAGGTCCGGCGGATCTGCGCTCCGCCCTGCACGTCCACATCCTTGATGACGCTGCGGCCGGCGCCCAGGCTGGCGACGACGCCGGCACGGGGCGTGGCGTAGCCGTGGCGGCCGAAGACCTGGGCCCATTCGAGGAATTCGTCGTTGTCGCGGCGGCGGGTGAATTCCGCATCGTCGACGAAATGGTAGTCGACGCCGTCGCGCTCGGCGCCGCGCGGGGCGCGCGTGGTCACCGACAGGCAGCGGTCGACGCCGGGATTGCGTTCCAGGAAGCGGCGCATCAGGGTCGATTTGCCCGCGCCGCTGGGCCCGGACAGGACGATGAACAGCGCCGGGGAGGGGAGGAAGGGGTATTCGGCCATCGCAGGGCAAGCTACTTCGCGCCGGCGTGCGGCAATCCCGGGCCATCTCCCAGGTCGATACGCGGCCCAGGTTGATACGCCGGCCGCCGGTGCCCGGGCTGGGTCTTCTCAGCCGAGGGGATGGCACGAGAGTCCGCCCCGTGGACGTCATCAAACATTGGCTCGGCATCGCCGCCCTGATCGCCGCCGTCTGGGCCTTCGTGGTCTACGTCGTGCCGTTCACGCGACGGGTCAGCGTGCCGCAGGACTATACCGATCTGGAAGGTCTCAAGCCCTACGAGAGCTATGGCCTGGAGGTCGGCGTCCCGCCCGAAGCGCTGCGCCCGGGCGACGGCATCTGCTACCGGCTTGGCCAGGATGCGGACAAGCAGGCCTGCTTCGGCTGGATCGTCGCGAAACCGGGCGACCGCGTCTCCGTCGTCGGTGGGGCGCTGAAGGTGAACGGCAACGACGCGGCGGTGAAGAATCCCATCGCGAACCAGCCCGACAGCGGACCGTTGCAGGTGCCGGCCGGTCACGTCTATGTCGTGAGCTCCTACCATCGGCTCGATTCGGTCGCCTTCGGTCCGTTGCCGGAAGCGGCGATCCGTGGCCGCCTGAGCGAGCTGCCATGAGCGCCAAGCCCAACGCGAGCGGCAATGCTCCTCCGACCGGCGCCCTCGCGGACGAAACCATGTCGCGCCTGCGCCTGGGCAACTGGCTGTCGTTGTCCTGGGGTGCGGTGCAGCTGATCGCCGCCGGGGTGCTGATCGTGGTCGCGGCCGGCTTCACCTGGTCCGGCATCCAGCGCTGGCGGGCCGGGAACGCCCTCGACCACGCCACCGTGCTGCGTCTGGGCGGCAACCGCTCCGCCGCCCAGATGTCCGCTCGCGATGCGCGCGATCTCATGCCGTCATCGCCGGCGACGGTGCTGGCGGCGGGCGATCTCGCCAGCGCCGAGACCGCCCCTGAGCTGGATTTCCTGGCCCAACGCTGCCCGGCGCCGGATCGCGCCGCCGTCGGCGCCGCGCGCGGGATCAATGCGCTGTTGCTCGGCAAGCCGCTTCCGGACGGGATCCCTGACGCCGATCTGGCCTGGTTGAAGGCGGCCGCGGCGGACACGCCGAAACTGCCGACCGGCGACGACCAGCCCTTCGCCGCCACCATGCACGTCGCGCTGCCGCGCCTGCTCGCCACGGCGTGGCGGACCGGCGACCGGGTCCTCGTGCGCGAGGCCGCCGGGGCCCTGATCCTGCTCATGCCGCGTCATCCGCAGCGCGACGAGCTGCAACTCGTCCTCGCCGCGCTCGATGCCAGGTGGGACAAGGCCAGGCTGCTCCAGGTCGCCAGATCCGTCTCCGACGCTCCTCGCCGCGAAATGATCCTCGGCCGGGTGGCGGTCATGGCGCCCGATCGCGCCGAGGTCATCGCGTCGGTGGCCGCTTCAGGCACGGTGGCGGGGCGTCTGCCCACGGGTGCGGCGGTGGGCGATCCCCTGGCGCTGCGGGTCGGCAACGCCGCCAGCCGCCCGGCGGCCGAACGCGAGACCCTGGCCAGGCACTGCCTGGAACTCGGCCGGGCCGATCTGGCGCGCCAACTCAACGATGGCCTGCCGCAGGAGTCGCAGGCGCGGCTGCGCGTCGCCCTGCTGTCCGGCGAAGGCCGGCTGCTCCAGCTCGCCGACGACCAGAAGCCCGAGCACCAGCCGCGCGTCAGCGTCCCGGTGAACGATCAGGGCCTGCTCAGCTTCCATCTCAGCAACCGCCTCGGCACCGTGCCCACCGATCCGGTGGTGGTGCGCGTCGACGGCGTGCCCGTGGCACCGTCCGACATCAGCCGGCAGGGCACCCTGGTCGTCGCCATCCTGCCGCCCAAAGCCGGGGTGGCGCCGATGATCCAGATCCTCCTCGGGACGAAGCCGGTGTTCTCCGGCGAGGTCAGGCCCTGATGCTGCCCTGTCCGCTCTGCGGTACGATCAATCCGCTCGGAACGCGCTTCTGCCGGGGCTGCGGCGAGAAGATCACCGTCACCTACCAGCAGGTCGCGCAGTCGGTGAACACCGTGCGTTCCGCCCAGCGCGCCGACCGGGTCTCGTCCTGGGGCCGCAGCCTGCTCCATCTGGCCATCTTCTTCCTCGCCTGCGCCCTGATCTTCCGCTTCCTGCTCGTGCCGAAGATGCCACGCGCCGAACCGGTCGCGCCGGTGCCCGCCCAGCTCATTCCGACCGAGGCCCCGGCCGGCGATCCTGCCGCGGCTCCGATCGTCCTGCTGCCCGCGTCGCTGGCGGTGCGGGCAACGACCGGCCGGACCGTCCTGGCCGGGATCGGCAGCGATGCGGCGGCGATCGCGGCGATCCAGCGCACGCTCGTGGCGGACCAAAGGCCGGATGGATCCTTCCCGGGCGGTGATCCGATCGTCGCCACCGGACTCGCCGCCTGTGCGCTCCAGGCCCTGCCAGGCGATGCGGCCGTGGATGCCGCAGCGGTGAAGGCGCGCGCCTTCCTGCGGCAGAAGATCGACCGTTTCGTCGGCCTGCCGCCGCTCGCCCGCGTCTTCCTCGCCGCCCCGCTGATCGACGCGGGCGACCTGTCCGCGTCCCAGGTGGCCTCCATCGCCATCTTCCTGGCCGATGGCAAGGTGCCCGCCTGGCAGGCCTGGGCGATCGCCGCCCTGCCGCCCGAGCAGCGGCCGGCCGAGCAGGTCGCGCTGCGCTCAGCCTTGAAGTCCCCGCCGTGGCCCTGGCTCCTGGCGCTCGTCCAGGGTCAGGATCCGGTGAAGACCGGCATTCCCGGCCGCGAACGCCAGGCGCTGTACGCCGAGACCGGCGTCGCGCTGAAGACCGGCGAGGATCGTCTGGCCTGGGCCTGGGCCGCCTGGCACCTGGCCATCGCCCCACGTGAACTGTCCACCGCCCTGCGCGCGTGGGTGAAGGCCGGCCCGGCCGCGGTGGCGCCGGAGCTCATGCAGGCCGCCGGACCGCACGCGGCCGAGTCCGTGCATGTCCTGGCGCTGGCCGCGCCGATCCGCCTGCCGCCGTTGTGGTTCGCGCCGACGCGCTAGCCTGCCGCGTCGTGCCCGATCCCGCATCCCGCCCGGTTCCGGTCCTCGATCCCGGTACCGTGATCCTGCAGGATCACGGCTGGAAGGTCGTCATCTTCAATGATGACGTGACTCCCTTCGACGTGGTCATCCACGGCCTGCAACGCGCCACCGGTCTGAGCGCCGAGGTCGCCGAGATGGTCGCGGTCGAGGCGCACACCAAGGGCAGCGCGGTCGCCAAGCGCGGCCTGACGCCCGAGGATGCGGCCCTGGCCTGCACGAAGCTGCGCACCCTCACCCGCATCGAGGGGTTGTGTCCGGGCGTCGAATGCACGGCCGAGCCGGATGCGTAGGCGCCAGGAATGGCGCCGCGCGGTCGCGAGGGTTGGGTCGGGGGCCGATCCGGTTAGGGTGCGGTCGTGCGTCTGATCGCCATCTGCCTCGTCCTGGCCCTGATGCTGACCTCCTGCGGCAGCAAGCCGCCATTGCCGCCGCCCGGCACCCGTGGCGGTGCGCTCTTCCAGATGTGGATGGAAGGCGGCGGCGAACCGCATCAGGCCCTCGCCGAGGAGGTGCGTCCGCACAGCATCCGCTTCGATGATCTCGAATTGCGGTGGGTGCTGATCCGCATCGCCATCGATGCGAGGAATGGCGGCGGGGTGCTGTGCATCCGCTCGCCCCAGGCCTTCTGGCGTCAGCGCGGATCCCATGGCGAAGGCGGCCGGCTGGAGCTGCTCGGCCCGGTGCATCTCGCCGGCATCCAGGGCGGCGGCCCGCTGATGGGCCGCGCCGACAGCGCGCGCCTGGACCGCGTCTCGCAGACCCTGGTCTTCGAGAACCTGGAATACATCCATCTCGGCACCATCGCCTTCGCCACCCACGCGATTTCGCAGCGTGCGGATTTCCGTGACGACCGGGCACGCGCCGGCACCAGCCAGGATCGCACCCGCTGGATCCGCCTGCGCGGTCCGAGCAGCCGCAGCAGCGATCCGCCGCCAGCGATGACGGCCGCCCTCGCCGCCCTGCCGACCGGCGTCATCCTGCCGGATCTGCGCATCGCCGCCCAGCCCTAGAGCGATGCGTCTGATCCGCCACCGCCTGCGCGAGCACTGGCCGACGTTGACCGCGATCGGCGTGGCGGTGCAGGGATTCCCCCAGTATTGCACGCATCAGGTCGATCCGATCTTCCATGCCCACGATGTGCTCTACGCCAGCTTCCTGGCACGCGGTCGCTGCCGGCATGACATCGGTGATCAGCAACTCGACGAGGTCGCCGGGTCGCTGGCCGTGGTGCAATGGGATGTGCCGCATCGCATCCGCACCGGAAGCCGGCCGATCACGGTGTGGAACCTCTACCTCGATCCGATCCGCCACGCCATGCCTGCCCTGCCAGCCGACCTGCGCGGAGCCGTGGCACGGCTGTTCCCGGTCCACCCCGGCTTCGCCCATCGCCGCAACCGGCTGCTCGCCTGTTCGCTGGCCGATCCCGCACGGTTTTCCAGCATCCTTGCCAGGATGTGGGATGAGCAGCAGGCGCGAGGTCCCGGTTACCTGGCGATCATGGAATCCCTGTTGCGCGAGATTCTCGTGCTGGTCGGCCGGCAATTGCTGGCGACCGGGGTGCGCGGCCCCGCGGATGCTGATCCGGTGATGGAACAGGCCTGCGTCTGGCTGGCCGAGCATCTGAGCGATGAAATCGCGGTTGACGACCTGGCCAGGGCGGTCGGCCTGTCGCGTTTCCACGCTTCGCGCCGCTTCCAGGCCTACACCGGGCGTACGCCGATGGCGCACCTGATGGACCTGCGCCTGCACGAGGCAGCCTTGCGTCTACGTAGTTGCGACGAACCCGTCGTCGCGGTGGCGGTGACCTGCGGGTTCAAGGATCTCGGCCATTTCGGCCGCCGCTTCAAGGCCGCCTTCGGCGTGTCGCCGGCCCGCTACCGCGCCGCCGCACGGACAGCCCCGGTGGGCAGCACGTAAAGGCAAATCCTGGCCGACCCGCTGACCATGCTGGCCGCGCAGGAGGCCAGCCATGTCATCCGCCGCCGCCGTCGCACGGGTTCCCAGGTCGGTTCCGATGACCGCCCATGAGCGCTTCCAGGCCGTCTGCGCCGGCCTGCCGGTCGACCGCCTGCCGATGGTCGAATGGGCGACCTGGTGGGATGCGACGATCGCGCGCTGGTGCGGAGAGGGTCTTCCGGTCGGCACGGGCTATCGCTACCAATCCCCCATCCGGGATGGGATCACCCGCCATTTCGGCCTCGACGTCTGGCTGCAGGACTGGGTCAACCCGCATCGCGACCTGCCGAAACCCGCCCATCACGGGGCGGCGCTCATCGCCACCATGGACGATTATCGCGCCCTGCGGCCCAGCCTGTATCCGTCGCTGCGCGCCGACGGGGGTCCGTGGGCCGGATGGCGCACGACCCTGGAAGCCGGCGATGTCGGCTGGTTCACCTTCCCCGGCTTCTTCTGGTGGCCGCGCGTGCTGCTCGGCATCGAGGGCCATCTCTATGCCCTGGCCGACAACCCGGAACTGATCCACGCCATCAACGCGGATCTCGCCGCCTGGATGATCCGGACGATCGAGGAGATCTGCCGCTTCGCGCACCCGGACTTCATGACCTTCGGCGAGGATCTGTCCTACAACCACGGGCCGATGCTGTCGGAGCGTTCCTTCAACGCGCTGCTCCTGCCGTATTACCGGCAGGTCGTGCCGGTGCTGAAGGACCGCAGCATCAAGGTCGTCGTTGACAGCGATGGCGACATCACCCGCTGCCTGCCCTGGTTCCTGCGTGGCGGCATCGATGGCATCCTGCCCCTGGAACGCCAGTCGAAGGTCGACATCGACCAGTTGCAGGCGGCGCATCCCAGCACCCTGTTCATCGGCCACTTCGACAAGATGACGATGCCCCAGGGCGAGGCCGCGATGCGCGCCGAGTTCGAGCGCCTGCTGCCGGCCATGCGCCGGGGCCGCTTCATCCCATCGGTGGACCACCAGACGCCTCCCGGGGTGTCGTTGGAGCAATACCGTTGCTACCTGCGGCTGCTGGAGGAGTACGCTCGCCGGGCAGCCGTTTGACCGAGCAAAGTTGGCTCACGGACTTGCATCACTCGATGTGGTCATAGGCTGTGACCATGATCACCGTAGCACAACCCCTGTCCAAGGCTGCCTTCAAGGCCAAGGCCTTGGAATACCTGCGTCAGGTCGAGGAGACCGGCGAGGAACTGATCATCACCGATCATGGCCGTCCGGCGGTACGCATCATCCCGTATCGTGCGGATGAGGCCCTCGCCGAGACCCAGGCCGCCTGGGGTCGTCGTCTGGGTGAAGGTTCGGTGCGCTACGATGCGGCGACCGCCACTGAACCGCTGCCGCCATCAGCCTGGGGTGAACTGAGGTGAACGCGCTGCTGGACACCTGCGCCCTGCTCGACCTGCTGCTCGCCGGCTATCGACCGCCGGTGCCGGCCCCATGGGCGGCCAGCGCGATCAGCTGGTGCGAGATCGCCTGGAAGCACCGCAACGGCCAGTTGGATCTTGGGCCGAACCGCGATCTCTTCTTCGCCGACCTGCGCCGCATCGGGATCCGCGAACTTCCGATCACCGGGCAGCTCTGCCTGGATGCCGCCGATCTGGAATGGGAGCATCGCGACCCGGCCGACCGGTTGATCGTCGCCTCCGCCCGCGCCTTCGCCTTGCCTGTGATCACGCGGGATCGGGTGATCGCGGCATTTCATCGTGATTGCCGGTGGTGATGCCGGAAGGCGCCGGACGGATCACACCTCAGGAAACATCTCCCCCGCGAGGATCTCGCCCGGTTTGCATCCACTGCCATTGGTGCAGACATGATTCCCGCCTGAAAACCTGGTCGTCCGCGGTATGAAGATGACGGTGTGGGCGACCCGGTGCTGGTCCGTGGCGTTGGCGTTGGCCATGTGCGCGGTGCGGCCGTGGTGGAAGGTCAAATCACCGGCGCGCAGCGGCAGGGTCACCCGCTCGGACCAGGCGAGTTCCGGGCGCAGGGACAGCAGGCCGGTGGCATCTGCGAGATCGGTGGCGCGCAGGTCGGTCAGATGCTGCGTTCCGGGGATGAAGGTCATGCAGCCGCGTTCGACCGGGACATCCTGCAACGCGATCCAGGCCGAGATCGGCTCACGCGAATCGCGGTGCGGCCAGTACGGCTGGTCCTGGTGGAACTCGGTCGCGGCCCCGTTCATCGGCTGCTTGATCAGGGCATGGTCGTGCCACAGGCGCAGCGGCACGCCGGCCAATTGCGTCGCCCAGGCGCAGAGCTGCGGGTGCAGCGTCAGTTCGGCCATGATCGCGCTGTCGCGCCAGATGTTGACCCGTTGGGTCAGCACGCGCTGGTAGCCGGCGCTGCCGTTCAATCGGCTGGCATCGCCGGCCAGGCGCAGGGATTCCGCGCGGTAGCGCGCGCATTGGTCAGGGGTCAGCAGCCCTTCGATCTTGCAGAAACCGCGTTCACGGTAGCTGGCGACCAGGCGGTCCGGCAGGGGGCGCAGTGCCGGCGTGGGAAGGGGGGCGCTCGCGGTGGCAGGCATCGGGGTGGCTCCGGTGCGCCGCAGCATGGTCGGCCCGCCCGCGTCCGGTTTGTCCCGGCGTGCTGGTGTCGAAGGCTGGGCGTGCGCAGCGTGCCTCACGCTTTGGCGCAGGACAGCAACCGGCTTGCCGGGCTGGACCGGATCCCAAGCATCCGGCGCCCCGAGGACCGCCATGCAGCCCATCTCCTTCCCGCTCTCTCCCGCCGACATCCCGCGCCAGTGGTACAACCTCGCGGCCGATCTGCCGACCCCGATGCTGCCCCCGCTGGGCGGCGATGGCCAGCCGATCAGTCCGCAGATGCTCGCGCCGGTGTTCCCGATGAACATCATCGAACAAGAGGTCTCGACCCAGCGCTATATCGACATACCTGAAGAAATCCTGGAGATCCTCCTGCGCTGGCGTCCGACGCCGCTGCGGCGCGCGCGGGCGCTGGAGCAGGCCCTGGGCACCCCGGCGCGGATCTGGTACAAGGACGAATCCGTCTCGCCCGCCGGCAGCCACAAGCCGAACACCGCCGTCGCCCAGGCCTGGTACAACCGCCAGGCCGGCATCACGCGCATCACTACCGAGACCGGCGCCGGCCAGTGGGGCAGCGCGCTGTCGTTCGCGTGCGCCCTGTTCGGCATCGAATGCAAGGTCTTCATGGTGCGGATCAGCTTCGACCAGAAGCCCTTCCGCAAATTGATGATGCAGGTCTGGGGCGGCAATTGCGTCGCCAGCCCCTCGACCGAGACCGCGGCCGGCCGCGCCATCCTGGAAAAGGATCCGGCCAGTCCGGGCAGCCTCGGCATCGCGATCAGCGAGGCGGTCGAGGCGGCCGTCACCGATCCGACCGGCAGCACGCGCTACGCGCTCGGCAGCGTGCTCAACCACGTCATGCTGCACCAGACCATCATCGGTCTCGAAGCGCAGAAGCAGTTGCAGGCCGCCGGCGTGAAGAACCCCGGCGTGGTCATCGGCTGCGCCGGCGGCGGGTCGAACTTCGCCGGCATCTCGTTCCCCTTCGTGCGGGAGAAGATCCACGGTGCGCAGATCCGCATCATTCCCGTCGAACCGGCGTCGTGCCCGACGCTGACCCGCGCCCCGTTCGTGTACGACCATGGCGACATCGCCAAGATGACCCCGCTCATGCCCATGCACTCGCTCGGCCACGCCTTCGTGCCGCCCGCCATCCACGCCGGCGGCCTGCGCTACCACGGCATGTCGCCGCTGGTCAGCCAGGCGACGGTCGAGGGCCTGCTCGAACCCCAGGCCCAGGACCAGATCGCGTGCTATGAAGCCGCGATCCAGTGGGCGCGCACGGAAGGCACCATCCCTGCGCCCGAGACCAGCCACGCCATCGCCTCGGCCATCTCCGAAGCCAAGCGCGCGAAGGAGGAGGGCAGGCAGACCGACATCCTGTTCTGCTATTCCGGCCACGGCCTGATGGACCTCGTCGGCTACCAGAAGTACATGGCTGGCGAACTGTCCGCCTACCACCTGCCGGAAGAGGACCTGCGCCGGTCCCTCGCGGTGATCGCCAACCACCCCAAGCCGGCCGAGCGCAAGACCGGGAAGTGGGCGAAAGCGAAGGCCTGAATCCGGAGGGTTGGCCGCGACGGTGCCGCACCTGGACGGGGTGCGCTCGCGATCCATCGGGCTATTCCAGCAGCGAGAGCTGCCGGCTGCCCTGGATGGTTCCCATGACGCGGTCGACCAGATCCTGGGCTTCGGACACGTACCACAACCGGTCCACCAGGGCGAGGTCGACCAGCGCGGGGTCGTCGACCGGGATGGCGTGCCTGGCCACCGTGCTGTGGGTGCGCGCGTCCGTTTCCTGGACGATCGGGTGGCCGGTGGTGCCGACCACCCAACGGACGACCTCGCGCCGGACCGGCTGCCCACCCCAGCTCAGGCGATGCGCCCGGCGCCAGAGTGCGAAATCAGTCAGGTTCGTCGCCTCCGCCACCACCGCCGCGATGGCGCGGCCATGCACCAGGTGCTCCAGGGCGGCTCGCGCCACGATCGGCGCGGCGGCCCGCCGGGTCGCGTCCTCGTCGTCGCCGCCCGAGAACCGTCCCTTGGTCTTGACCACGGCGCCATCGCGTCCGGTGGCGATGTAGTCGTTGACCGAGGTGCGCCAGAGGCGCTGGTAGGGTGTTCGCTCCAGGGTCAGGCCGGTACGTGCCTCCCAGTCCCGAGCAGCCTTTTCCGCCTCGCCCTGGACCACCACGCCATCGGTGTTCACCGACACGATGCGCCCACCGGCCGCAAGGACGCCGTCCATGAGCTCAAGCAGCCGCAACTGCCCGGTCAGGACCACGCGCAGCGCGTCAGGTGGCGAGAACAATCCGCTGCGGCGGTTGCCAAGCTGGCCGTACAGGCTGTTGATGACGTACTTGAGCGCATTGCTGACGATCTGATCCCCGGCGCGCTTGGCGCTGATCCGCCGGGCCATGAGCGCGCCGACGCGGGTCGCGAAATCGGGCAGCTGCGGTGGGCTGATGCCATCGCGTGCGATCAGCGAGGGATAATACGAGGCGACATCGAGGTCGGTGAGCGGACCATCGAGCACGCCCGGCGGGTCGGCCGAATGCAGGCCGCCGACGCCGCTGGTCAGCACGAGGCCGCCGATTTCCAGGTGCCAGCCGCCCACCGGCCGCACGGAGAGATGCCCGCGCTCGTTCCAGCGCGCCTCGCCGTCGAGCAGCGCCCGCATGGCCGTTTCCACATCAGCGCGATCGGCGTGGAAACGTCCAGCATCCCCCAGCAACGTGGCGACGGGCATGCTCGCCGCCGCCACCGGCCGACGTACCTGATCCCGGCGCAGGCCATGCAGGATGACCTGTTCCGCGAGCAGACCGGTCGAGGCCATCCAGGCGGAATCGCCGATCCAGGGATGGTCGTCCAGCAGGCGTTGCCGTACCGCCACCGCGGCGCGCTCGCGCTCGGCGAACCAGGCGATGGCGGCGACCGTGCGCATGGGATCATCGCCTGGCAGCGCCAGTCCGGAACGGCAACAGGCGCCTGCAAGATCCCCGATGACGACTCCGAGATCGATGGTGCGCAGCCACCGCCGGCGGTGACGTGGCAGTTCCTGGATCGGCAGACGTGGTGGCGGCCAAGGCCCAGCCAGGATGGCCCGCGCCGCCGGATCGTCGGCTGCGATCGCGGCAAGCAGCCGTTCCCCGTCCCATGGCGACAACTCACCCGGAGCCATGGTGTGGACGACCAGGGTCGGGTCATCCAGGAGCGGCACCGCCACGGTCCATGGCAGCATCCGCGACCTGCCGCCCGCATGCACCGCGCATCCGGAGGGGGTCGGGAAGATGGCGACCTCTGCAGGCATGGGCCCAGCGTCGGTCTCTGCCGGACGAGGCAACGCCGGTCGCTGGCCGGGCTACCCCGGCCGCATCATGGTGAGCAGCCACCGCGAGGGCTGCTCGGCGCGGACACCATGCGGCAGGCCATCGGGCAGCAGGACGATCTGTCCTGCCCCGACCGCGTGGGTGGCCTCACCGATGGTGACCTGAAGGACGCCATCCAGGACCTGGACCAGGGCGGGGAACTTGACCGTGTGCGCGCTGATCGCCTGCCCGGCGTCCATGGCGAAGAGGACGACCTTGCAGCCGTTGGCCTCGTGGATGGGACGGGAGACGTTGGCGCCGGGTACGATGGGAGCGGCGTCGAGCAGGAGGAGGGGGGTGGGGGTTTCCATGCTCGCACCCTAGCCGATGGCGAGGGGTGGGGCCATGACGCAGATCAACTATCCAGGATTCACGGGTGATCGAACTCGTGCTCCAAGGCTTCTGGTCAGCCCTGGACGCAGCGCAGGAATGAAAGCGGCCGGCATGGCTTCCATGCCGGCCGCAGCCGGTGTGCTGGCTGACCGGACCGCTCAGCGGCGGCGGCGCCAGAATGCCAAGCCGGCGAAGACGCTGGCCAGGGCGATGAAGGCGGCCCAGGATCCTTTACCGCACTTCTCCAAGCCGCTCTTCCTGTCGTCCTCGGGGGCGGGTATCGGGGTGCCCGCGGTGCTGCCGCTGTCGGGAATCTTGACGGCGAGCAGCTGGCCTCTTTCGATCAGTTCGGCGTCGACCACCGATCCGGTGCCATGCGCCAGGACATCGAGCAGGAACCAGCCGGCGCCCAGCAGGTCGCTGGCGTCGATCACGCCCGAGGACTCCTCGTCGGCGGTGAAAGGCGCCGTCGCCGCGGTGGTGGTGCCGGCGACGCGATCGCCGAAACGGGCCGGATCGTGCTTGAGCAATTCGATCAGGGCGCCGCTGGCGATGGAATACAGCCAGATCCTGGCGCTGGCGAGCTGGTTGCCGGTGTCCTCCTGGATGATGATCCGGCCGCGCTTGTCGATGGCCAGGTTGTCCATCATCTGCGGGCCCGGGTCCTCGCTGCCATCGATCAGCATGGTCACCGTGCCGCCCGCTTCGGGTGCGCTGATGTCGGTGAAGCGCAGGCGCCAGAGCCGGCTGCGACCGACGGTGGCGGTGGCCGCCCCGCTGCCGCCGTTCTTGGCGGTGTCGAAACGGTCGGTGGTGACGAAGTAGAAATCGGCGGGAGCCGAAGGATCCCACGCGCCGTCTTCGACCCGGCTGAAGGTGGTGATCTGCTTCGCCGTCACGTCGGCCTGCTGCGCCGCCGCGTCGAGGGCGGTGACATCGCCGTTCGACCCCAGGGCCACCAGGCCGAAGGGGATGGCCACGCCCTTGGCGACCTGACCGCTGCCGATCGTCGAAGTCCTTGATGTGGGATTAGGATGGAAGGCCCTGACGCTCATCGTTTGGCCAGCCTGCGGATCGGCTCTTTACACTGCGTTGCCGAGGTCAAAGCTCTCCGATCTGGAGAATCATATGCCAAGCAACATGGTCCAATCCCTGCGTATCGCCGTCGGCGGCCTGCTCGTCCTGTCCTCGACCTATGCGGCCGAGACCGGCCACGAAGGGTGCGTTGGACATGCGGACGAGGGCACCCTTGCCAAGGTGTACCCGCAGAAGCCCGGCTATTCGCCCTATGCCGGTCGCAACTTCCCCACCCGGCCGCTGTTCGGCGACACCCACCTGCATACCGCCGCCTCCTTCGATGCAGGCATCTTCGGCTGCCGCATCATGCCCAAGGATGCCTACCGCCTGGCGCGCGGCGAGGAGATCACCGCCTCGTCCGGCCAGAAGATCAAGCTCTCGCGTCCCCTCGATTACCTGGTGATCGCCGACCACTCCGACAACATGGGCCTGTTCACCGACCTGGTGGCCGGCAAGCCGGAACTGCTGGCCAACCCCATGGCGCGGCGCTGGTACGAGCTGATGCAGGCGGGCAAGGGCAGCGAAGCGGCCATCGAGATGATCATGTCCTTCGGCAAGGGCACCTTCCCCAAGGAACTGGTCTACCTCCCTGGCGTTCCTGCCTATCGCGCCGCCTGGCAGGACAGCCTCAAGGCGGCCGAGGGCGCCAACGAGCCGGGGCGTTTCACCGCCCTGATCGGCTTCGAGTGGACCTCCAACACCAACGCCAACAACCTGCACCGCAACGTCATCTTCCGCGGCAATGCCGATCAGGCCGGCCGCATCGAACCGTTCGTGACCTTCAAGCCCATGGGCAGCGACAACCCCGCCGACCTGTGGAAGTGGATGACCGCGGCCGAGGAGAAGACGGGCTGCCAGCTGCTGGCCATCGCCCACAACGGCAACCTCAGCAACGGCCAGATGTTCCCGCTGGTCGAGACCTTCGGCGCGAAGGTCGACAAGGCTTATGCCGAGACCCGCATCAAGTGGGAACGGCTCTATGAAATGACCCAGTCCAAGGGCACCGGCGAGGCCCATCCCTCGCTGTCCCCCAACGACGAGTTCGCCAACTTCGAGCTCTGGGACAAGGGCAACCTCGACGGCAGCACCGCCAAGACGCCGGAAATGCTCAAGACCGAGTACGCCCGCCAGGCCCTCAAGGACGGCCTCAAGCTGGAGGCCGCCCTGGGCGTCAACCCCTACAAGTTCGGCATGGTCGGCAGCTCGGATTCCCACACCGGCCTCATCGCCGTCGAAGAGGAGAACTTCTTCGGCAAGACCACGCCGCAGGAACCCAGCCCCGAACGCCTGACCAAGACCTTCGTCAAGCATCCCAAGAGCGGGGTGACGATCATGGACTGGGAGGTGGCGGCCTCCGGCTATGCGGCCGTGTGGGCGAACGAGAACACCCGCGAGGCGATCTTCGATGCCATGCAGCGGCGCGAGACCTACGCCACGACCGGCACCCGCATGGCGGTGCGCTTCTTCGGCGGTTACGACTTCACCACCGCCGATGCCCAGAGCCGCATGCCGGCCTATGTCGGCTACACCAAGGGCGTGCCCATGGGCGGCGACCTGAGCGCCGCTCCCCAGGGCAGGTCGCCGACCTTCCTGGTGGCGGCGCTCAAGGATCCCCTCGGCGCCAACCTCGACCGCATCCAGGTGATCAAGGGCTGGATGGACGCCAAGGGCGATCTGCACGAGAAGATCTACGACGTGGCCTGGGGCAACGCCGACAAGCGCAAGCCGGGCGCCGACGGCAAGCTGCCGCCGGTGGGCAGCACGGTCGACATCGAGAATGCCACCTGGACCAACACCATCGGCGACCCCGAGCTGATCACGGTGTGGACCGATCCGGCCTTCGACGCCGGCCAGCGCGCCTTCTACTACGTCCGCGTGCTGGAGATCCCCACCCCCCGCTGGACCGCCTACGACGCCAAGCGCTTCGGCATCAAGCCGCTGCCCGGCACCGCCATGTCCCAGCAGGAGCGCGCCTACACCTCGCCGATCTGGTACACGCCGGCGAAGTAAGCACATGACCGATGTCTGGAATCTGCCTACGTTGCATGTTCGGGAACTGCTGATCGCGGCTGCCCTTGCCCTGGCCTTGGCATCATGTGACCAAGCGCGGAGTCCAGCGGAGTCGGCTGAGCGCGAGCAGGCCGAACTCCGCGAACAGATTGTCAGGATATTCAAGGATCCGGCACGGAGTGACCGGATTCTCGGCCTGATCAACGAGTGGCGGCTGCTTGTGGCAGAGCAGTCTCAGATCAACGCGGCTTTCCGGCAGCGCCTCGACACCCTGAACGCCGATTACGGGACGACACGGTCTGCATTCAAGGAGTTGTATGAGCAGCGGATCGCCAGCGAAGACAGGTTCATCCAGGCATCGTTGGCTTTCCGTGGTCGTTTCGTTGCGGAAATGACGCCCGAAGAATGGGATCGATTCGCCAGGATCCGCAGCGAGCTTCGCGCCGCTCCGCAAGGCCAACCATGATCTGGGCCCTGCTCGCAATATGGTTGTTTGGTGGCGGCGGCGATTCCATTCGACCCTTCTCCATGTCCTTGAACCAGGCAGAGTCCTTGGTGAAACAGCATGTCCCGGACAAGGCCCGACGGGCCAAAGCTTTGGACATCCTGGAGCAGATGACCGCGGTCGAGGCGGAGAGGGGCAAATCCCTGGCGGACTACCGGGCGCGAATGCAGACATTGGTTGATGACCAGACGAGCCCAGTCGACCGATTCTCCGCAATGATCACGGCAGAACGCGCCAAGGCGTTCGCCTTCCAGGAGCGGATGCTGGATCTGCGCTTCGAACTCAAGTCGCACATGACGGCGGCTGAGTGGAGCCAGGTGTTCACGTCGACGGCGACCGCACGATAGGACGGAGGCGGACCGAGCGAAGCCGAGCCCAGAGCGATGTCCTCCGCCCATGGCGGGGGGTTCGCGTTTCACGGCGACAGCCGTCGGTCGCGCTTTACCCGCACATGCAAACCACAGGCTACCGCCACGCCCACCATGCGACGCCTCTTCTCCGAACCACTGCTGCACTTCCTGATGCTGGGCGCCCTGCTGTTCGGTCTGTCCGCATGGTTCGGCAAGGGGGCCGCACCCACCGCCGGTCCCGAGCGACAGCAGGTCCGCCTGACCGCCAGCGATCTGCAATGGCTGGTGGAATCATGGTCCAAGCGCTGGTTGCGCCAGCCAAGCCCGGACGAGTTGCGTGGCCTGGTCACGGACCACCTGCGCGAGGAGCTGCTGTCGCGGGAAGCACGGGCCCTGGGCCTGGACCGCAACGACACCTACATCCGCCGCCGCCTGGCCCAGAAGGCGGAGTTCCTCATCCAGGACACCTCGGATGCGGCCGAGCCGACGGAAGCCGACCTGACCGCCTTCCATGCCGCGCATCCCGCCCTGTTCAGCGCAGGCCCCTGGCGCAGCTTCCGCCAGGTCTATTTCACGACCGCCCGTCGCGAGCAGGCGATGGCGGCCCTGACCGCTCTGCGCGGCGGAGCCGACCCCGACGCCGTCGGCGACCGCCTGTCGCTTGATGCCGCCTATGCGGACGCCGACCCCACCGAGGTCGCCAAGCTGTTCGGGGATCGCTTCGCCGACGCGGTGTTCGCCCTGCCGGCAGGGACCTGGCACGGCCCCATCGCCTCCGGTTACGGCCTGCATCTCGTCCTGGTGCAGTCGGTGCGCGCCGGCCATCCACGACCATTCGCCGCGGTCCGCGAGCAGGTGCGCGAACGCTGGTTCGACCGTCAGCGCAGCCAGGCCCAGGAGCGCTACTTCACCGAACTGCTGAAGCGCTACGAGATCGTCGCGGACGAATCGGTGCGTCCGCTGATCGGTCCGCTCGCCGCGCCCTGGAATCCGGGGCGATGAACCGACGGCTGGCGGCCATCCTGTTCCTGGTCCTGCAGGCGGCGCTCTGCCGGGGCCACGAGATGCAGCCGGCCTTCCTCGGGCTGAGCGAGACCGCTCCTGGCGATTTCACCGTGCTGTGGAAGACGCCCATGCGGGGCGAGATGCGCCTGGCGGTGGCGCCGGAGATCTCGGGGCTGGAGCCGGCGACCCCGATCAGGACCCGTCTGTCGCCGGGAGCCGCCGTGCAGACCTGGACCGTGCGCACCCGCGATCTGCGCGGCCGCATGGTGCGCATCCTCGGCCTGGAGGCGACCACCACCGAGGCCTTGGTGCGCTGCGACTTCGCCGACGGGACCGCCTGGACCCACCGCCTGACGCCGCAGCAGCCGGCGACGACCATACCGCAACGCCAGGGCCATCTGACCGCGCTCGGGGTCTACGTCAGCCTGGGAATCGAGCACATCCTGCTCGGCGTCGACCATCTGCTGTTCGTCTTCGGCCTGCTGCTGCTGGTGCGGGGCCCCCGCATGCTGCTGCTGACCATCACCTCCTTCACCGTCGCCCATTCCATCACCCTGGGCATCGCCACCTTCGGGGTCGCCAGCGTGCCGGCGGCGCCGTTGAATGCCGCCATAGCCCTCAGCATCCTCTTCCTCGGGCCGGAGATCGTGCGGCAATGGCGTGGCGGGACCAGCCTCACCATCCGCAAACCGTGGCTGGTGGCCTTCGCCTTCGGCCTGCTGCACGGCTTCGGATTGTCCAGCGCCCTGGCCGAGGCGGGCCTTTCGCGCGCCGACCTGCCCCTGGCGCTGCTCGGCTTCAATCTGGGGGTGGAATCCGGCCAGATCCTGTTCGTCTGCCTCGTGCTCCTGCTGTGCCGCTCCTTCCGCCAGCTGGAGATCCGCTGGCACGCCTGGGCGGAGCGCCTGCCGGGTTATGCCATCGGTTCCCTCGGGGCGTTCTGGACCATCCAGCGCGTCGCCATCCTCCTGACGCCGGGCCTGTGATCCCATGTCCCTACGCCCCATCGCGGTCGTCGTCCTCCTCCTGCTCGCCAATGCCGCCTCCGCCCACAGCGAAGCGGGGGGAACCCTCGGCTTCCTGAGCGGAGCGCACCATCCCGTCTCGGGACTGGACCACATCCTGGCCATGATCGCTGTCGGCCTGTGGGGGGCGCAGCTCGGTGCGCCAGCCATATGGCTGCTGCCGGTGACCTTCCCCATGGCCATGGCCTTGGGCGGCATGCTGGGTCTCTTGGGGGTGCATCTGCCCGGCGTCGAGATCGCCATCGCCCTGTCGGCCATGGCATTGGGGACTTCGGTGGCCTGCTCCTGGCGGCCACCCCTGTGGCTGGGAGCGGTGCTGGTGGGATTCTTCGCCATCTTCCACGGTCACGCCCATGGGGTCGAACTGCCGGCGGGTGCCAACGGGCTGACCTACAGCATCGGATTCGTCGTCGTGACCGGATTGCTGCATGCGTCCGGCATCGCCATCGGCTTCATCCATCATTGGCCGGCCGGGAGGATCGCCCTGCGCGTGGCCGGCGGGGCCATCGGCATCGCCGGTCTGCTCTTCCTCGTGCGGGCGCTGGGATGAAGCGGATCCACCGCCCGTTGGCCATCCTGGTCTTGTGCGCCCTGGCCACCGAGGCGCATGCCCATCTGGTCGGTGACGCCTTCAGTCCCTTCTACGGCGGGTTGCTCCATCCCCTCGTATCGCCGCAGGACATCATGGCGGTCCTCGGACTCGGCTTGCTCGCCGGATTGAGCGGACCCTCGGCCGGTCGTTGGTTGCTCATCATCCTGCCCTTGGCCTGGACGGGGGGCATGTCGTTCGCGCCGTCCTGCATGGTCCCAGAGGCACCCGCCATCCTGCTGACGGTCCTGGTCGGCGTCCTCGTGGCCGCCGGCCGCCCCTGCTCGCCTGCCCTGATCGGCATCCTGGCCGCCCTCGTCGGAATCCTGCACGGTGTGAACAACGGTCAGGACATCATGCAGGTCCCAAGCCGGTTTCTGGCCGCAGTCGGCATCGTCAGCGCCGTGGCGATGGCAAGCGCCCTCGTCACCGGCCAGGTTCTGGGCATGCAGCGCCCATGGATGCTGATTCTGCTGCGCGTGATGGGGAGCTGGTTGGCAGCCATCGGGCTCTTGATGCTGGGATGGTCCTTCCATCGCTGATTTGGCTGGAGAGGCCCCGCCTCCCACGCACCCATCTCGCCGATGCTGGTATGCGGTCTCCAACTGCCGCTGATGGGATCGGGTCTGCAATGGGTATCGGGATCTTCCCGGTCAGTGGTCGATGCCGCTGGCGTGCTGCCAGGCGTGGATGATGTGCTCGACGATGGTGCCGACCGCGACGCCGTGCTTCACCTGGGCGAAGACCACGGGGCCGTTGCCGCGCATCTTCGCCGCATCCCGCGCCATGACGCCGAGATCCGCCCCGACCGCCGGGGCGAGGTCGGTCTTGTTGATCACCAGCAGATCGCTCTGGGTGATGCCGGGGCCGCCCTTGCGCGGCACCTTGTCGCCGCCGGCGACGTCGATGACGTAGATGATGTAGTCAGCAAGTTCCCGGCTGTAGTTGGCCGCCAGGTTGTCGCCACCGGACTCGATGAGCAGGATCTGCGGCGTGAAGAGGTGGTGCAGTTCTTCCAGGGCCATCAGGTTGGCGGTGATGTCCTCGCGGATCGCGGCGTGCGGGCAGCCGCCGGTTTCGACCGCGCGGATGCGTTCCGCCGGCAGGGCCTCATGGCGGATGAGGAACTCGCCGTCCTCGCGCGTGTAGATGTCGTTGGTCACCGCGGCGAGGTTGAAGCGGTCGCGCATCGCGCGGCAGAGCTGCAGCATGAGCGCGGTCTTGCCGCTGCCCACCGGCCCGCCGACGCCGACGGTGTAGGCGCGGCGCGAGAAGTCGCGGACCAGCGGTTGCTCGCGATCGGCGAAGCTGCCGGGACCGTGGTCATGGTCGTGGGAATGGGAATGACCGTGGGAATGGGTGTGCATGGGATTCCTGGGGAGGGGGCCACAAAGAGGGTGGATGGCTACAAAGAGCACACGGGTCGCAAAGGGAAAAATCAGGGGCTGGCGCTGTTTTTGTGTTCTTTGTGTTCCTTGTGGCCATCCATTTTCATCAACTGGCGAACAGGCGGGCCGCAAGCCGATCGTGGGTGGCGAGGGCGAGTTCGACCAGGGGCGAGGTCTGCGCCGCCAAACGCCACGAACGACGGCGGTGTCTGTGCCATGCGGATTCGATCGCCGGGGCGAGGCGCGTCTGCATGCCCTGGGCCGCCAGCGGTCCGATGCGGTTGAGGCGCACGGCGGCCGAGACCAGCCCCCGGGCGTGGGCGAACAGCAGCAACCGGCCGCAGGTGCCACGGGGGATGCCAAGGCGGCGCAGGCAGACGCCCCACACCGGCGCGAGGTGGCACGGACCAGCTTCATGGCGCAGATCATCGAGGCCGGCTGCGGGGGCAGCGGCGGCGGCAGCGATGATCAGTGCTCGACCCTGATGCCGGCTGGCCCGGTTGGCAGCCGCAGCCGTGGTCATCGCTTCACTCCAGCGGTCGAGCCGTGGCAGCAGCTCCGGGTGGCGATGCGCGGCGAGGGCGAACGGCAGCGCGCTGCCGCCGACGTGGTCGATGCTGCCGGCGATCCAGCATTCGAGAGCGGACGCATCCGGCAGCAGACCCAGCCGCCACGCCGCCTCCAATCCGGCCGAATGCGAAAACGCCCCGGTCGGGAAGGCGGAATCGGCAAGCTGCCAGACCAGGAGGTCGGACGCCATCTTTGCTGCAACCGGACGGGCGACGATCATGTTGTCTTCAGTAGCGCCGGCTTTAGCCGGCATCGGGAAGTGGTTTTGCCCATCCTCGACCTGCGTCTGTCCATCCCGGCAGGCTGAAGCCTGCCGTCCGTGCCGGCTGAAGCCGGTGCTACAGGCTGAAGCCTGCCGTCCGTGCCGGCTGAAGCCGGCGCTACAGGAGGCGGCAGACAGTTGTGCTGGCGTGGACGTGGGCTTTGCGGAGGCATCAGAACAACGAGTACCGCTGCGTCAGCGGCAGCACAGTGGCCGGTTCGCAGGTCAGCGCGACGCCGTCAGCGGTGACGAGGTAGGATTCCGGATCGACGGTGATGCGCGGGCAGGCGTCGTTGAGCTTCATGTCCCGCTTGCCGATGCCGCGAGTGCCGTGCACGGCCACGATGCGTTTGTTCAGGCCATAACGGGTCACTGTTCCGGAGTCGAGGCCGGCGCGGCTGACGAAGGCGATCGATGAGCGCGCGCCCGCGCGGCCGTAAGCCCCGAACATCGGGCGCATGATGACCGGCTGCGGCGTCGGGATCGACGCGTTGGCGTCGCCCATCTGGGCCCAGGCGATGAAGCCGCCCTTCACGACGAGTTCGGGCCGGATGCCGAACAGCCCTGGCCGCCAGAGGACGAGATCGGCCAGCTTGCCGACCTCGACCGAACCGATGTGGTCCGCCATGCCGTGTGCGATGGCGGGATTGATCGTGTACTTGGCGATGTAACGGCGGATGCGCAGGTTGTCGTTGGCGCCTGCTTCGCCAGCGAGGCGGCCGAACTGGCTCTTCATCTTGTGCGCGGTTTGCCAGGTGCGGGTGATGACCTCGCCGATGCGGCCCATGGCCTGCGAGTCGGAGGATATCACCGAGATCGCACCGAGATCGTGCAGGCGGTCCTCGGCGGCGATGGTCTCGGCGCGGATGCGCGACTCGGCGAAGGCGACGTCCTCGGGGATGCGCGGATCGAGGTGGTGGCACACCATGAGCATGTCGAGGTGCTCGTCGATGGTGTTCACGGTGTAGGGCCGGGTGGGATTGGTCGACGAGGGGATGACGTTCGGTTCGCCGCAGACGCGCAGGATGTCGGGCGCGTGGCCCCCGCCGGCGCCTTCGCTGTGGTAGGCGTGGATGGTGCGGCCCTGGAAGGCGGCGATGGAATGCTCGACCGCGCCGGATTCGTTGAGGGTGTCGGTATGGATGGTGACCTGGATGTCGTGGCGCTCGGCCAGGGCCAGGCAGGTGTCGATGGTCGCCGGGGTGGTGCCCCAGTCCTCGTGCAGCTTCAGCCCCGCCGCGCCCGCCCGCAGGATGTCCTCCATCCCATCGGGCCGCGAGCTGTTGCCCTTGCCGCTGAAGCCGACGTTGAGCGGCAGGTCGTCGACGGCCTCCAGCATGCGGCGCAGGTCGTGCGGGCTGGGGGTGCAGGTGGTGGCGCAGGTGCCGGTCGCGGGCCCGGTGCCGCCGCCGAACATGGTGGTGAGGCCGCTCGCCAGCGCCTCGTCGACCTGCTGCGGGCAGATCCAGTGGATGTGGCTGTCGATGCCGCCGGCGGTGAGGATCAGGTTCTCGCCCGCGATGACCTCGGTGGTGACGCCGACGATCATGCCCGGTCCGACGCCGGGCATGACATCGGGATTGCCCGCCTTGCCGATGCCGACGATGCGGCCGTCCTTGATCCCGACATCGGCCTTGATGATGCCGGTCCAGTCGACGATGAGCGCGTTGGTGATCACCACGTCGAGGGTGTCCTGCGCCGCCACGCCGGCCATCTGGCCGCCTCCATCACGCAGGACCTTGCCACCGCCGAAGCAGCATTCGTCGCCAGGGCTGGTCAGATCGCGTTCGACTTCCAGCCAGAGGTCGGTGTCGGCCAGGCGCACGCGGTCGCCGGTGGTCGGGCCGTAGAGCGCCGCGTATTGCGGCCGGGTCAGGCGCAGGCTCATGGCTGGCCTCCCTTGCCGGCATCTGGATCGATGGCGTGCGCGAAGCCCTGCGCCTGGACGCGGGCGAGCGCGGCGGCGCGGCCGGGGTCGCTGACCGGGCCATCGGCCAGCCCGTTGCCGCCACGGATCATCCGCTCGCCGCTGATCTCGATCAGGCGCACGCGGCGCGTCTCGCCCGGCTCGAAGCGCACCGCCGTGCCGGCGGGGATGTCGAGCCTACGGCCGTAGGCCAGGCCGCGATCGAACTTCAGATAGGGATTCGCCTCGATGAAATGGTAGTGGCTGCCGACCTGGATCGGCCGGTCGGCGCCGTTGGTGACGCTCAGGACGATCGCCGTCCGGCCCGGATTCAGCTCGATCTCGCCGCTGGCCGTCGCGACCTCGCCCGGCAGCAGTTCGGCAGCGTCGCCGGCGAATCGGGCGCGATCAGGCACGGGCAGGAACGAACCGTGGAGCGCCAGCGCGAGGTCGCCATGCTCGGCCGCGATCGGCTCGTGCACGGTCACCAGCTTGGTGCCGTCGGGGAAGGTCCCTTCGACCTGCACCTCATGGATCAGTTCGGGTACGCCGGGCATGACCTGGCGCCGGCCGAGCAGGGTGCGGCCGAGCTGCATCAGTTCCGCCACGCGCCTGCCATCGCGGATCAGTTCAAGCACGACGGCGGCGATCAGTGCCACCGCCTCGGGCTGGTTCAGGCGCAGTCCGCGCGCGAGGCGCTTCTGGGCCAGCGTTCCGGCCTGATGCAGCATGAGCTTGTCGACATCACGGGGGGCGAGGTGCATGGGGCTTCCACAGCAAGGGGAGGAAGGAACGAGGTCAGAACCGGTGCGCCCAGGGATCGCCGCCCAGGACAGCGGCGAGGCGCGCCAGGGCGCCATGCAGCACGGTGGCGACGGATTCCACCGCCGGGCCGACGCAGCGCAGAAGGACGCCTCCGGTCAGCGGACTGGCGGTGGTGATCAGGACGGCGCGGGAATCCGGCGGCCGGGACCATTCGTTCAGCAGCGCCTGGGCCAGGCCGGCCACGCGCGGCCCGACCAGGATGGCGGTGCCCAGGCAGCCCCAGCGGGCGAGACTGCCGCCGGTGGTGGGATCGAGCGCGAGCGCTTCGCTGACCAGGGGAAGACCGTCCTGCAGCACCACGGTGCGGCTCGACAATCGCGTCGCGGCCCAGCATTCACCCCGCGCCGGCCGACCGGCGGCCAGGAGATCGACGAACGCCAGGGACGCGCCGGAATCGAGGTCGATGCGTTGACGCGCAGAGAAGATGCTGCCGGCAAACGGCGCCGCCGGATCTGGCGCCCACACCAGCAGACCCCCGGTGGCGATGCGCGCGTGCATACGACTGCGGCTGGGTCGGCCATCCGACCTGAAGATCTTGGTCGCCGCCGGCGAGCCGACGAACAGGCTCGCCTCGCGGCCGACGCGCAGGCGCAGGCGCAGATCGTCGCCGGGCAGCAGGCCGCCACCGAAGCTGGTGACGTGGACCCACGCCGCTGACCCGCGCGGCCGGGTCGGCAGCAGTTTGAGGGGCGTCCCGGCGCAGATGCCGACCAGCGCGCTCGCGCCGTCGACCTGCTCGACCCGGATGCGGCCGCGGGCGCGGCGGCTGGCGTCAGGCGGGGCGGTCAGCGCGGACGCGGAAGGCACGGTCACACGTTCAAGTGTTTGTGCACGAGATCCTGGGACAACTCCGCTGTGGCCCCGGCTGCGACGATCTGCCCCCGTTCCATGATCGCGAAGCGGTCGCCGATCTCGCGCACGAAATCCAGGTACTGCTCGACCAGGACGATCGCCATGCCCTGTCCGGCGAGCCGGCGCAGGACGCGGCCGATCTCCTGGATGATGTTGGGCTGGATGCCCTCGGTGGGCTCGTCGAGCAGCAGCACCTTGGGATCGCCGACCATCGCGCGCGCGATCGCCAGCTGCTGCTGCTGGCCGCCGGACAGGTCGCCACCCATCCGGCGGCGGAAATCGCGCAGGATGGGGAAGGTCTCGTAGGCGACCTCGGGCACCTGCCGCCGCCCATCGCTGCGCGCCGCCAGGCCGACGAGCAGGTTCTCCTCCACCGTCAGCTTGGGGAAGATCTCGCGTCCCTGCGGCACCAGGGCCAGGCCGAGCCTGGCGCGGCGGTGCGCGGGCAGGCCGCCGATCTCGTGGTCGCCCAGGCGCACCGATCCCTTGGCCTTCAACTGGCCCATCACCGAGCGCAGCAGGGTGGTCTTGCCCACGCCGTTGCGGCCCATGATGCAGGTGATCTGGCCGCCGACGGCGGTGAAGCTCGCATCCTGCACGGCCTGCACCGCGCCGTAGCGGTGGTTGAGTTTGTCCACGGCAAGGCTGGAAAGAGTCATGCGTTGCGTTCCCCGGCCCGGCCGAGGTAGGCGGTGCGCACGCGCTCGTCGGCGCTCACCTGATCCAGGCTGCCCTCGGCGAGCACCTTGCCTTCACACAGCACGGTGACCGTGCCGCCGAGACGGCGGACGAACTCCATGTCGTGCTCGATGACGATCAGGGTGTGCTCGCCTTTGAGTTCCAGCAGCAGATCCGCGGTCAGCGCCGTTTCATGGTCGGTCAGGCCGGCCGCGGGCTCATCGACCAGCAGCAGCCTGGCCCCGCTGACCATGAGCATGCTGATCTCCAGCCACTGGCGCTGGCCATGCGACAGGTCGCGGGCCGGCTGGTCGCGCCGGGCGATCAGGTGGACGCGGGTCAGGAGCGCATCGATGCGGTCGCGCTCCTCGGCGGATTCGCGCCGGAAGATGTTGGTGAACACCCCGCGCCGCCCCGGCAGGGCGAGTTCCATGTTCTCGTACACGCTCAGGCTGTCGAAAACCGAAGGGGTCTGGAACTTGCGCCCGACGCCCAGCGCGGCGATCGCGGTGTCGGCCCAGCCGGTCACCTCCTGGTCGCCGATGAACACCCGGCCCGAGGTCGGCCGCGTCTTGCCGCTGATGACGTCGCACATCGTGGTCTTGCCGGCCCCGTTCGGCCCGATGACCGTGCGCAGTTCGCCCCGGTCGACGCCGAGGTGCTTGATGTCGAGCGCCTTGAAGCCGTCGAACACGGCGGTGATCTCCTGCAGCTGCAGCCAGTCGGCGCGTTGTTCGGTGGTCATGGGGTCGCCCTCGGCACAGGTCCGTCACGTCGCGCCAATCCGACCAAGGAGCGCCAGCGGCCGACCAGGCCATCGGGCAGGAACATCACCACCACGATGAACAGCACCCCGATGACCAGCATCCAGTATTGGGCGTGGTAGGTGGTCAGGTAGGATTCCAGCAGCTTGACGCCCAGGCAGCCGACCACGGCCCCGGTGATGGTGCCGCGGCCGCCGACCGCCACCCACACCACGACCCAGATCGAATCGATCGCCGCCATGTTGGATGGGTTGATGTTGCCGGTCTGGGGCGCGTACAGGGCCCCGCCGATGCCCGCCAGGATCGCGCCGAGGACGAACACCGCGGTCTTGTAGCGCACGGGTGACAGGCCGGTGAAGCGCACCCGCGACTCGCTGTCGCGGATCGCGACCAGGATCCGGCCGAAGCGCGAGCGGACGAGGGCCAGCGCGGCGATCAGGCAGGCGAGCATCGCCAGCACGCTCACCAGGTACATCGCGACCTTCATGTTCGGATCGCGCATGTCGAACGGGCCGAGCATGGTGATGCCGCTCAGTCCGTTGGTGCCGCACAGCATCAGGTCGTTGCGGCACAGCAGCAGCCAGGCGGCGATGGTGATCGCCTGGGTGATGATGGAAAAATACACGCCCTTGATCCGGCTTCGGAAGGCGAACCAGCCGACCAGGAAGGCCGCGATCGCCGGCAGGATCACGATCATCCCCAGCGCGAACCAGGGATCGCCGAAGGGCTTCCAGAATCCCGGCAGGACCAGCTTGGGGTCGCTGGTGACCACGAACAGCTGCATCGGGATGGTGCCGGACTGCGGGTCCATCGGGCCGTGCATGCACATGTACATGCCCAGGGCATAGCCCCCCAGGGTGAAGAACATCGCCTGGCACAGGCTGAGGATCCCCGTGTAGCCCCAGACCAGGTCGAGGCCGATCGCCACCAGGGCCAGGGCGGCATAGCGCCCGAGCTGGCTCACCAGGGCGAGGTCGATCTGTCCGGTGGCGAGCAGGGCCGGCACCAGGATGAGCAGGGCGAACGCGAGCAGGGCGATCCCGGCCCGGTCGAGCCACAGCACCGGGGCCTGCCAGCCCCCGGCCGTGATCGCGCGCATCAGCGCGAACTGGCGTGGATCCAAGGGGTATTCAGCCATGGGTGGGGATCCGATCCGCCGCGTGCGTCAAGATGGATGCGGAGCTCAGGCCGGCAGGAAGGGGATGCGGCATCGGACGTCCGGCCGTCCGGACCGCAGGGATGCCGCCCCTGCGCAGGGGGGTGAGGTCAGCCATCGGCGAGCCTGCCTTTCGGCGGGAACAGGCCCGACGGCTTCCATTGCAGGAAGAGCACGACGATCGCGAGCATGATCACCTTGGCGAAGACCGCCTGGGTCCAGGGTTCGAGGAACTTGTTGAGCACGCCCAGGCTGAGGCCCGTCCACACCACGCCCCACAGGTTGCCGACCCCGCCGGCGGCCACGACCAGGAAGGAATCGATGATGTATTCCTGGCCCATGTCGGGCTTCAGCCCGCCGATCAGGGTCAGGGCGCAGCCGGCGGCTCCGGCCAGGCCGGACCCCAGGGCGAAGGTCAGGCCGTCGATGCGACGGGTGTCGACACCCAGCGACGCGGCCGTGCGGCGGCTCTGCACCGTGGCGCGCAGCAGCAGGCCCAGGCGCGTCCGGTTCATCAGGAACCAGACCGCCACGACCGAGACGATGGTGACCGCGATGATGAACAGCCGGTTCCAGGGCAGGACGAGATCCGGCACCGGTTCCCAGCCGCCGGTCAGCCAGTCCGGGGCGACCACCGCCTGGCTGTCGCCGAACCCGCGCCGGATGGCCCAGATCATGACCTGGCCGATGCCGATGGTGGCGAGCAGGGTTTCCAGCGGGCGGCCGTAGAGGTGGCGGATCACGGTCAGTTCCAGCAGCCAGCCGATCGCCGCCGCAGCCAGGAAGCCGGCCGGCAGGCTGACCACGAAGTACCAGGGCAGCAGGGTGGGCGGCAGCGCCCAGTGGAAGAACCACTGCACCAGCAGCGTCGCGTAGGCGCCGATCATCAGCATCTCGCCATGCGCCATGTTGATGACGCCCATCAGCCCGAAGGTGATGGCGAGGCCCAGCGCCATGACCACCAGGATGGATCCCAGCGAGAGGCCGCTGAACACGGTCTGGGCCCCGCGTACCGTCGCCTGGTAGGAGCGCACCTGGTCGAGCGCGGCGGTGGCGGCAGCGCGTACGGCCGGGGCCGGATCGTTGGCGGCCCGGTCCGCGAGGGCGGCGCGCGCGCGGGCGCTGCCGAGGCCGCCCAGGGTGGCGCAGGCGGCGCGGCGGGCGGCCTCGTCGTCCGAGCGCAGGTCGATGATCGCCACGCCTTCTGCCGCTGCCCGGCGGATGCGCGCATCGGGATCGGCGCTGGCGATCGGCGCGAGCGCCTCCCGGTCGGAAGGGGTGGCGTTGACGTTGTCGCCTGCGCAGATGACGGCTGCGAGCCGGGTGGTGGGATGGGGATCGGCCAGGCGGAGGATGTTGGCGGCAGCCTGCGCCGCGGCCATGTCCTTGCGGGTCTTGGGCAGTTCGGTGAGGGATTTCTCGGGCACGGCCGGTCCAAGCGCGAGGCGGGTCAGGGGATCGAGCGGGATCCCCTGGCCGTTGCGCAGGGCGGGGACGAGCACGATCTTCCCATCCAGCACGTAGCCCGATCCCTGGCGGTAATCCTCGAGGAAGGGCAGCAGCCGCTGGTCGCCCGTCCGGGCCAGCTCACCCAGGGCGGCGGCACGCTCCTTCAGGTCTTCCGAGGCGAGCCGGGGCAGCAGCGCAGCCGCGTCGCCCGCATGCAGGCGGACCAGGGCGATGGGGGCGATGGCGAGCAGGCAGATCAGGGTCAGGCAGCGGATCAGCGCGCGATGGCCGCAACGGGAACCGACGGGCAGGTGGGATAGCATGGATCCTTAGCAGGGAGGCAGGCCGCGCCGGTTGCGCCGGACGATGGATCCGGCGGACGGACGGGGCGGGGGGTATCGGTGGTCGGCGACCAGACGGGCGGAAGCGCCAGCGCAGGGGCCAGGCCGCTCCGCTGGCGCGCCCCTCCCCGGGTACGCGCCAGCGGCTCAGCTTGCACAGAACTCCCCGCTGCGCGGGGTTCCGGCGGCACCGGAAGGGCCGGCCTCGCCGACCCGGGTTCCTGTTTGCCCGGGGGCTGCCGCCCCCGCACCGCGCCTTCGGCGCTCGTCGTGAGCAGCCTGACGGCTGCTCTTCACCACGTCGCTGGCGAATGCGATGCAGAGCAGGGCCGGCGTGGCGCGGGTGGCGCCGGCGCCGGCGGTGCGATCACTTCTTCTTGCCGCCGCCGGTGGGGGCGGGGTAGCCGCCGTTGGGCCACAGGTAGGCGCTGTAGCTGTCGGGCTTCACCAGACCCTTGGACTTCCACACGATCTTGAACTGGCCGTCCTTCTTGATCTCGCCGATGAAGACCGGCTTGTAGGTGTGCTGGTTCTTCTCGTCCATCTTCTTCATGCCGCTGGGGGACATGAACTCGAGGCCGTAGGTCGCGGCGCGCACCTTGTCGACATCGAAGGAGCCGGCCTTTTCAACCGCGGCCTTCCACACGTAGACGCCGTAGTAGGCGGCTTCGATCGGATCGTCGGTCACGCGGTCCTTGCCGTACTTGGCCTGGAACGCGCTCACGAACGCCTTGTTCTCGGGCGTGTCGATCGACATGAAGTAGTTCCACGCCGCGAGGTGGCCGACCAGGGGGGGGACCTCCATCGCGCGCAGTTCGTCCTCGGCGACCGAGAACGCCATGATCGGGCAGTCGGCCGAGGTCAGGCCCTGGTTCGCGAACTCCTTGTAGAACGGCACGTTGCTGTCGCCGTTGATGGTCGACAGGACGCAGGCGCCGCCGCCCTTGGCGAGATCCTTGATCTTGGCGACGATGGTCTGGTAGTCCTTGTGGCCGAACGGGGTGTACTCCTCGATCACGTTGGCGTCGGGAATGCCCTTGGCCTTGAGGAAGGCCTTGAGCACCTTGTTGGCGGTGCGCGGGAAGACGTAGTCGGTGCCCAGCAGGACGAACTTCTTCGAGCCCTGCTCCAGCATGTATTCCGCCGCCGGCACGAGCTGCTGGTTGGGCGAGGCGGCGGTGTAGAAGACGTTGAGGGACTGCTCCTCCCCTTCGTACTGCACGGGGTAGTAGAGGAGGCTGTTGTATTCCTCGATCACCGGCAGGACGTGCTTGCGCGACACCGAGGTCCAGCAGCCGAAGATGGCGGCGACCTTGTGGGTCAGCACCAACTCCTTGGCCTTTTCCGTGAAGGTGGGCCAGTCGGATTTCGGGTCCACGACCACGGCTTCGATCTTCCGGCCGAGCACCCCGCCCTTGGCGTTGATCTCGTCGATCGCCATCACCGAGGCGTCCTTGCACGAGATTTCGCTGATCGCCATCGTGCCCGACAGCGAATGGAGGATGCCCACCTTCACCGGGTCTTCAGCCGCGTTGGCGGTCCAGGCGGACAGCGCCAAGCCAGCGGCGAGCATGGCAGAGGCAGTACGTGAACGGGGTTGGGTCATGGAAGGCTCCAGATGCCGCGCTGAGGCGGACGGGGTTGGACACCGCGACCGGAGAGGTCGTGGGTGACGAGATGCGTCGCCGTTGATCAGTCACCATCGTGCCAGGAAGGCCGGCATCCTCTTAGGCCCATGTTTGCAGCGGCGGTAAGCAACCCTCGGTAATCACTGGGCAATATTTGGGCGTTGTTGCAGATTTCAGCATTCACTTCCGGATCAGTTCCTGAAGCAGCACGGAGTTTCCTCAAATCCGGACCGCCACGCGGGAGAACGAATCCTGCGGTTGGACGGCGAGCGCAATCTGGCGAGTCGGGCGTAGGTGGAGCGAGACGACAGCCCGGGAAAACCGGGCGCACCGTGCGGGTGCGCCGTGCAAGGGAGCCCGCCACCAGGCACCGCTGCCGGGACAATGCTCCGCAATTGCCACGGCGAGGTCGTCCCGCTAGCCTGGATGGGTGCAATCGCCAAGCGTGCATCTGTTTTTCGGCTTCGTCTGCCTGCTCGCCAGCGCAGCGGCCTGGGGCGCGGACGACTTCGCCCTGTCTCCATCGGAGCAGGCCTGGGTAGCGGCCCATCCCGTCGTCCGCATCCAGATGGGCGACGATTCGCCCCCGTTCGAGTTCCGCCGCGATGGCCGTTGGCAGGGACTGGCCTACGACCACCTGCTGGCAGCCTGCAGGCGCATCGGCATCCGCGTCGAGGTTCAGGAGATCACCTGGGAAAAGGCCCTGGCGGGCATCGCCACCGGCGATGGCCTCGACCTCATCCTGGCGGTGACGCGCAGCCCCGAACGCGAACGCCAGATGCTGCTCACCAAGGGTTATCTCTCATTCCCCCAGGTGATCATTGCTGACCGGCATCGTCGCTTCATCTCCGGACTTGCCGATCTGCAGCAGGCCACCGTGGCGGTCGAGCATTCCTACGTCATGGAAGAGTGGCTGCGTCGGGACCTTCCCCAAGCGCGGCTGCTCACCCCCAACGACACGTTGCCAGCGCTCCAGGCCGTGTCGGTAGGGCGCGCCGACGCCTACGTGGGCAATCTCGCCACCGCGTCCTGGCTGATCGAACAGCACGGTCTGGTCAACCTGGGTGTCGTCGCTCCGTCCGGCTACGGCGACGAGGAATTCGCCATGGGCGTGCGCCGCGACTGGCCCGAATTCATCGGCCTGCTCAATCGCGCCCTGGCCGAGATGCCCGATGCTGAACGTCAAACGATTCGCCAGCGCTGGCTGAGGGTGCGCTACGACCATGGTCTGCGCCCGCTCGACATCGCCCTGTGGGTGCTGGGTGCCGCCAGCGTCCTGTTGCTGTTCATCATCCAGCTGCGCCGCATGGTCGCCGCGCGAACTCGCGATCTCGCCCGTGAGGTCGCGCTGCGCCGCCAGCGCGAGGAGCAGCTGGCCGAGGCCCAGCGCATCGCCCACCTGGGCAGCTGGATCCGCGATCTGGCCGATGGCGCGTTGGAAACCTCGCCGGAGCTGCGCCGCATCGTCGGCTGGCCGCCGGATCGTCCGTTGACCCTGGCCGCGTTCCTCGAGGCGGTGCCTGCCGGCGACCGCGAACGCCTGATGGCGGTGCATCGGGCCGAAGCCGAGGGCCGTGATCCGGGCGATTTCGACTACCGCATCATCCGCCCGACCGGCGAGGTGCGGCACGTCCTGCGCCGCAGCACCGTCGTACGCGACGACACCGGACGACCAGTGCGCATCCTGGGCGTGCTGCTCGACATCACCGAACGCAACCGGCTTGAAGAACGCCTGCGCCTGGCGCAGCGCATGGAATCGCTCGGCCAGCTCGCCGGCTGCGTCGCCCACGACTTCAACAACGTCCTCACCGGCGTGCTTGGCTACACCGAGCTGATGCGCCGGCGTACCACCGAACCGGCGGTCCTCGATTTCGCCGACCGCATCGCGGGCGCGGTGGGGCAGGCGACGACGCTGACCACGCGCCTGCTCACCTTCGCCCGACAGGGTGCGACCACCGCCGAGCCATTCGACGCGCACGACGCCATCGCCGCGGTGGTCGATCTCTTCCAGGCGGCGCGGCCGGGCCAGATCGAGGTGATCCGCGACCTTGCCGCGAGGCGCCATCGCCTGCACGGCTTCGCCGGACAATTCCAGAGCTCGCTGCTCAACCTCTGCATCAACGCCCGGGACGCGATGCCGGATGGCGGCACCCTCACCATCGCCACCGCGACCGAACCCATCTCCGACCCCGTCCTTTTCGCGCCATTCCAGGTGGCAGCCGGGGAATACCTGCGCGTGACCATCACCGACACGGGATCCGGCATGGAACCGGCGGTGCTGGCACGCTGCCTCGAACCGCTGTTCACCACCAAGGGCGAACGCGGCACCGGACTGGGCCTGTCGAGCGTGCAGGCCTGCATCGTCGAACACCACGGTGCGCTGCGCATCGCCAGCGCGCCTGGCCAGGGAACCTGCGTCAGCCTGTGGTTGCCGTTGGCGGACCGGCCATAACGAGAAAACCCGCGTCAGACGCGGGTTTTCATCTGGTCGGACTGACAGGATTTGAACCTGCAACCTCTTCCACCCCAAGGAAGCGCTCTATCCAGGTTGAGCTACAGTCCGGTAAACGGCACTCATGCGAGGGGCGGCATCCTGCAATCAGGATGCGTAAGGTCAACTGTGGGGAAATCGAAGGGATTCACCGTGGTTTCCCGGTGATGGCCGGCGGCCGGGCCGGCACCGTCCGCAGGTGCGATGGATTCAGCCCTCGGCGCCGAGGTAGGCGGCGGTGACGCGGGGGTCGTGCGCCAGTTCGGCGGCGGGGCCATGCATGGAGATGGCGCCGTTCTCCAGCACGAAGGCGCGGGCGGCGAGACGCAGGGCGAGTCTGGCGTTCTGTTCGACGAGCAGGATGGGCAGGCCGTCGCGGTTGAGGCTTTGGATGGTCGCGGCGATGCGCTCGGCCAGGAGGGGGGCGATGCCCATGGTGGGCTCATCGAGCAGGAGCAGCTTCGGCGCGGACATCAGGGCGCGGCCGAGGGCGAGCATCTGCTGTTCACCTCCCGACAGGGTGCCGCCGGCCTGGCGCAGGCGGTCGCGCAGGATGGGGAAGAGGTCGAGCACCCGTGCGCGATCGCGGGCTATGCCGGCGCGGTCGTGGCGCAGCCAGGCGCCCATGGTCAGGTTCTCGTCGATACTGAGTTTCGGGAAGATGCGTCGGCCCTCGGGCACGTGCACCAGGCCGCGTGCGACCACGGCATGCGCGGCGGCGCGGGTCAGGTCTTCGCCCAGGAAACGCACGCTGCCGCCGCTGGCGTGGTGGATGGCAGAGGCGCACAACAGGGTGGTGCTCTTGCCTGCGCCGTTGCTGCCGAGCAGGCAGACCAGTTCGCCCGGCATGACGGTCAGCGAGATGCCGCGCAAGACCTGGATCCGGCCGTAGTGCGCGGTGAGGTGCGCGAGTTCGAGGACGGGGGGGGACGGGGCGGGATCAGGCATGGGTGGCCCCATCCTGGCCTGCACGGCCGGCGTCGCGCCCCAGGTACGCCTCGATCACCCGTGGATCGGCGCGTACCTCGGCCGGCGTGCCATCGGCCAGGACGCTGCCCGATGCGAGCACGATCACCCGCTCCGCCACGCCCATGACCAGGCGCATGTGGTGTTCGATGAGCAGCACCGTGATGCCGTGATCGCGGATGGTGCGGATGAGCGGGATCAGCGCCTCGGCCTCGGCCGGGTTCATGCCGGCGGCCGGTTCGTCGAGCAGGATCAGGCGCGGACCGAGCGCGAGCGCGCGGGCGATCTCCAGCCGGCGCTGATGGCCATAGGCCAGGTTCCCGGCGGGGCGGTGCGCCGCATGGTCGAGGCCCACGAGCCTGAGCGCGGCGTGGGCGCGCTGACGCGCCAGGTGCTCATCGCGCGCATGCGCCGGCAGGCGCAGGGCGGCGGCGAGCGAATGCGCGCTGAGATGCCGATGCGCGCCCAGGCGCACGTTGTCGAACACCGACAGGTCGCGGAAGAGGCGCAGATTCTGGAAGGTGCGGCTGACCCCCGCCCGCGCGACCCGCTCCGGGGTGAGGCGGGCCTGCCGCCACGCGAAAAGGCCGGCAGCAGCTCCGATCGCACCGCCTGCCAGCGCGGCCCAGGGCACGGCCGGCGCATGGGTGAAAGCTTGGCACATCGCCGCGAATCCCGCCTGCGCCGTCGCCGCCGTCCACACCGGCAGGAATCCGGCCGCCAGGGCGGCGCCGGCTCCGGTCGCACCTGCGGTCGCGACCAGGTTCCGCCACGCGGACCGATCCCAGGCGGCCGCCATGGGTTCGCCATCAAGCAGCACGCGGCCGGCGGTCGGGGCATGCACGCCGGTGATCGCGTTGAACAGCGTGGTCTTCCCCGCGCCGTTGGGGCCGATCACCGCGACGATGCTGCCCGAGCGCACACCGAACGACACCCGGTCGACGGCGGTGAGGCCGCCGAAGGCCACGCTGACCTCGCGGAGATCCAGGGAGGCCGGGCTCATCGCAGATCTCCGACGCGTGCGCTTTCCGGATCGGACTCGGCGGGATCGTGGTGCAGTTCGGCCCGCACCTCGCGCGCGGGCAGCAGGCCCTCGGGCCTGAGGCGCATGGCGACGATCAGCGCGAGCCCGAAGATCAGGAACTTCCAGTTGTTGGCGTCCAGCAGCGGATGCGCCTCCGCTCCGCCTCCCAACAGTCCGGTCAGCAGCGGCACCCCGATCTGGTTGAAGCCCATCATCACCACCGCGCCCAGCAGCACGCCGGCGATCGAGCCCATGCCGCCGATGACCACGATGCAGAGGATGATCACCGACATCTGGAAGTCGTAGATCGACGGCTCGACCCCGGTGCTGTACGACGCCGCCAATGCCCCGCCCAGCGCGCACAGGCCGGCACCCCAGGTGAAGGCCGACCGTTTGGCGGCATCGGTGCGGACTCCGACCGATTTCGCCGCCAGTTCATCCTCACGCACCGCCGTCCACGCCCGCCCGGTCGCGCTGTGGCGCAGATTGCGGCAGACCACCACCGCCCCGGCGAGCAGGGCCAGGAACAGCAGATAGAACGGGATCGGCTGCGCCGCCGTGAAGGTCACCCATGGCAGCGCCGGTGGCGGGAGGGGGTTGATGCCCTGCGTGCCTTTCGTGAGCGGTTCCAGGTTCTTCAGCAGTTCGCGCACGATCTCGCCGCAGCCCAAGGTGACGATGGTCAGGTAGTCGCCGCGAAGGCGCATGGTCGGCAGCGCCAACGCCCACCCCGCCAACGCCCCCGCCACGGTGGCCAGGCCCAGACCAGGCCAAAAGCCGAGTTGGACCGGAAAGCACGGCGCGGTGAGGATGGCGAAGGCATACGCCCCCACCGCCATGAAGGCGGCGGAACCCAGATGCAGCAGCCCCGTGAACCCCACCACGATGTTCAACCCCAACGCGACCAGGGCATAGGTCACCACCGGCACCAGCATCCCGGTGATCCTGAGCCGCGCCGGCAGGACGAGATCGATTAGCGGCACCAGCGCCGCGAGAGCGAAGACCAGGAACCACGACCAGCGGCGAAGGAAACGGGTCATGTGGGAATGCCGACCCTGGGACCGCCGGTTTTCAACCGGCAAGAAAGCAGAGAAGTTCCAGGGAAAGCACGAAACGGAACAGCCTGCCGGTTGGAAACCGGCGGTCCGTGCGCCCAACAGCGCGCGACATTCGTGGGGTGGAAGTCCCCACCGGGGCGAAGGCATTCCGGCCCCGTATCCGAACCCAACTGCGTCGGCCGCGAGGTCGGGGTGGGAAGCAGGGGGAGGAGAACTGGTGGCCCGTAGGAGGACGAACGTGATACGGCCAGACGAGGAGGCGAGTCTGCGGAACATGACGAAGCCCAAACCGGGGACGGTGCAAGCCGTGGACCGTAGGATCCCGGACTCGAAGGGTTGCCTGTGAAGAGGCCTGGGAGAATCGTCGGGTGGTTGACGACGGGACGCTGGGAAGGTGTTGCGCGTGGACTGGGGATACCTGTCGGGTCGAGCGGTGGGAGCACCACCTCGGCAGGAGGCAGAGGCGTCATAGTACCGTTGAAACCGGGTAATGCCGGTGGAGGGAAGGGCGCCAGGAAGTCGGATCTGGGAGTTTGCGCATGGTGAATCGACCGGAGGAAGTGCCTGCCGATGAGGCGGCTGTGCCGACCGGAGCGGCGGACCCGTTGAGGTTCGTCGAACGCCAGGTGTGGACGGACCGGATGTTGGAGGCCCTCCGCAAGGGAGGGCCAGAAGGAGG
The DNA here is from genome assembly GCA_964654285.1 of uncultured Candidatus Kuenenia sp. Taxonomy (GTDB): domain Bacteria; phylum Planctomycetota; class UBA11346; order UBA11346; family UBA11346; genus BJHQ01. The sequence goes on along the minus strand of CAZZJC010000031.1, from coordinate 1,831 downwards.
ACGTTGGTATTGGCTCCACGACAAGGTGTTCGCCCGACGGACCCTGAGCGTCGCGTACGCGCAGGTAACGTCCAACGGCGGCGCCCCAGGTGTCGATGGAGTGACGGTGGAGGTGTTCGGACACCGCCTGGACGAGGAGACCGATCGCATCCTGGCGGATTGGAAAGCGGAACGATTCTGCCCCCAACCCGTCCGGCGCGTGTGGATCCCCAAACCCGGCAGCGACGACAAGCGCCCGCTCGGAATTCCGACGGTGCGTGACCGCGTCGTGCAGGCAGCACTGCGGATGGTGCTTGAGCCCATCTTCGAGATGGACTTCCATGCCCGCAGCCATGGCTTCCGTCCTGGGCGCAAAGCCCAGAACGCGCTGATGGAAGTGGTGCGCAGCCTGAACGCCGGGAACGTCTGGGTGGTGGACGCGGATCTGCAAGGCTTCTTCGACAGCATCCCGCACGGTCCGCTGCTGAAAGCCGTGCAGCGCCGCGTCACCGACCGCCGGATCCTCGGCCTGATCGAGCAGTACCTGAAGGCCGGGATCATGGAAAGCGGAGCGATCACGGAACCGGAGGCAGGCAGCCCGCAAGGCGGCGTCATCAGCCCCTTGCTGGCGAACATCTACCTGAACGACCTCGACCACCTGATGGCGAGGAAAGGCTGGGAGATGATCCGCTACGCCGACGACTTCGTGATCCTGTGCGTGAGCGAAGCAGACGCCCAACGGGCCCTGACCGACGTGCAGACCTGGACGGCGCAAGCCGGTCTCACCCTGCACCCGGACAAGACCCGCATCGTGGACCTCAGCGTCCCCGGGAACTTCATTGATTTCCTGGGCTTCCGCCTGCAACGGCACCGGGACGAACGCACCGGAAAGGATCGCATCCTGCGCCTGGTCAGACCAAAAAGCCTGGCCAAGATCATGGAATCGATCCGCACCAGAACCCGCCGCACCAGTGGCATCGGCCTGCCCGAAATCATCGGCAACGTCAATGCCGCCCTGCGTGGCTGGTTCGGTTACTTCCGCAGCGCCCACCGCACCATCCATCACCGCATCGACCAAAGCACCCGCCGCCGCCTGCGCGCCATCCTCACCAAACGGCGAGGCACGCCCAGTTGGGGCAGCGGCACATGCCACAACCGATGGACCAACGCCTTCTTCGCTGAAAAGGGACTCTTCTCGCTCAAAGAAGCCCATGATCAGTACCTCCAACCCTGTTGAGGCCCGGCAACTGGAGAGCCGTATGCGGGAAATCCGCCAGTACGGTTCGGAGGGAGGGGCGGCCCGAAAGGGCCGTCCCTACCCCTATCAGGGTTGTGGCCCTGGCCGGTTCTGGACAACCGCAGGCGCTGCGATGATCGTGGCGTTGGCAGGCAAGCTGGACGGACGCAACGGCGTGGCGTGAACGCCTGCGCCTGGGACCGCCGGTTTTCAACCGGCAAGAAAGCACGGAAATTTCAGGGAAAGCACGAAACGGAACAACCTGCCGGTTGGAAACCGGCGGTCCCAGGCGGGCAACTGATTCCGCATAAAGTATTTTAGCGGGCATGGATATTTCAGTAGGTAATTTCGCGAATGGTATCGTCAGTCTCTTCGCCGCATTTAAGAGCCAGTGCCGCCATGAACCATGCGACGGGATCCTGGTCGGACAACGTGGGGAACTTATCGTCGTCGTCCACTTCGTGGCCATAGTACACAAGTTCTAGGCTTTTATCGTTGTGACGAGTGTGATGATAGAGATAGAGATCACTTTCACTCGTGAATGCGACAATCGGTTGCTTCCACTGCTGTCCAACTAAGGAAGCCGAGTTTCGTCTGAGCGCTTGGTAATTTCCA
>CAZZJC010000030.1:0-69462 GCA_964654285.1 uncultured Candidatus Kuenenia sp. | reverse complement strand
AGCCTCAGATCGGCAAGCAGTTGTCATTTCTGGACTTATAGTTGGACAGCAATGATTCACGCTATTTTTGCGTTGATCCGATTCAGCCACCGCAGCAGCAATCCCGGTCGCGTGGCGAGCCGGCGGATCAGGATGCGAGCGGCCGCAGTGGACCAGCCCAGAGTTTTGAGACGGTACAGATGCCTTTTTTCCTGACAGAACACAGCCCTATAGGCCGTTCAAGGATCCAGTGCAGACAGATGGTCATTGAACAACGTAAAATTAGTGCAATTAGTCAAACATGGGTTGACAAGAAACCATTCGTCCATCCGGGGGCGCGCTGTTGACCACATCATAGTCAATGTCTAAGTTCACGCTGCTGAGCGTGGACACCCCAGGCGACGAGCGCGGAGCGTGGGGGAAAACCCTAAACCAATAGATCCAATATCCATTTTTAATCACCCCGGATTCAACCTTGGCCCTGACCTCCAGCACAGAAACCCCCTGAGTGAAACGAGTGATGAGCGCCACCAGTCCGCCCCGATCAAACTTTGCGCCGCATCAGTAATAAAACCTAAAATCGGAATTATCCCAATCGTGACTGATAACCATAGTGAAATTCCGACCGCAATTTTAAGCGGAGAGTGTTTTGTCAAAGTGTTCCATTTTTCTAAGTCAGTTGATTCCGAACTTCGAGCGATGAGTATACTTCACGGAGCCTATGATGACCACTACCCCCGAACTAAAACCCCTCCTCCACTGGTCAGTCACCGAAAAAGCCAAGTGACTCCCTCGTCATCATCCGGGTGGCATTTCCGTGACAACGCTAGCCGATGAAAGTAGTCCAGACCACTATTACCGCGAGTTTCCCAACTTACGTCTTACACCACATAATGGAACATGTATCCACTCTGCGAATTAATGGCCACCTACATTCGACAGATATGCATCAAACCAATCGCAATGTAGGCAGGATATCCTTCAATAAATTAGAGTTAAACCCATGAATATGTCAGATCCGCTCCTTTTCCTCTCCACTTCCCCCCATTTCAATGGAACGCGCCCGAAACACGTCCATCCATGAAAATAACACGAAACGACAGTATAGTTGAAATTAATCAAAGTAAGCGCTTTGGTTTCGGTGCCAACTGGACGAAGTTTCTAAAAGATCTTGATGACGAACGAATTAAACTTGCCACAGCGTCCCTTCAATCCATGCTACAATGCAACGATTTACAAGGAAAAAGTTTTCTTGATATTGGTTCAGGAAGTGGGTTATTCAGTTTGGCAGCGAGGAATCTTGGGGCAACGGTGCATTCCTTTGATTACGATCATCTTTCGGTGGCTTGCACACAGGAATTGAAGGATAGATATTGGCGAAATGATTTAAATTGGACAATCGATTTGGGTTCGGTCCTGGATGAAAATTATCTCAATTCATTGGGCGCCTTCGACATTGTCTATTCCTGGGGTGTCCTACACCATACTGGCGATATGAATCGGGCACTGGGGAATGCGGCAATGATGGTGAAAAATGAGGGAAAACTGTTCATCTCAATCTACAATGACCAGGGAATACCAAGCAAGTTGTGGCTGCTGGTTAAAAAGGCTTACAATCGGATCCCTAAGGGATTGCGCTGGATTATTCTCTGGCCAGCGATCCTACATCTTTGGGGACCACCGCTAATTCGTGATTTTCTGCTCGGACGACCATTCTGGTCCTGGCGGAACTATTCTCGCAAAAGTCTCAGGGGCATGTCCCCATGGAGAGATGTCGTCGACTGGGTTGGGGGGCTGCCATTTGAAGTGGCCACGCCGGAGGTAATTTTCCGATTTTTCAGAGACCGTGGTTTCATCCTGCAGGAATTGTCAACATGTCGAGGGAAACTCGGTTGTAATCAATATGTTTTTTCCAGGCCAGACACATCACTCTTAAACCCAACTCGAATCCCCACAACCCGATAACCTGGGAATAGATATATGTCAGTCTCTATGCAGCATTTCCAAATAATTGATCTAGTTGATTATTGCCATGGACAAAGCCGGCCTGTTGGACCGGACTTGTCCAAATGACCCAAGAAACAAACAGGAAACACCATGGAAGCCAAAAGTGATAACAATCAGACGCGCATGTGGGACCATTTTCAAAATAAGGAGAACGCACCTGAATTATTCCAGGGCTCCCATCCGCGCCTATCTTGGTTGGCGAAAAGAATTCCACGAGGCGCCAAAACTCTCACCATTGGTGTAGGTGACGCCTTTTTGGAAATGCAATTAATAAATAATGGCGTCAGACTTTCCTGCTTGGATCCATCTCGGGAAACGATCGCCAATATTCGAACTAGGTTCGGAAATAAAATCAACGCAAAGATGGGATCCTGCGAAAATATTCCATTTCCAGACTCATCTTTTGACTACATCATTATGTCCGAAGTCCTTGAGCACCTTGACGACGTCACTCTGGAAACGACCATAAATCAGATTCATGCCAAGCTAAGGCCGAAGGGTCATTTCTTGGGCACCGTGCCCAACGACGAGAAGCTTATACTGAATATGGTATATTGCCCTTCCTGCAACAAGGAATTCCACAGATGGGGACATCATCAATCGTTTAATATTCAATCATTGTCCAGTCTACTTATTAATCATGATTTTAAAATTAACCTGATCACCACACGTGCATTTGTCAAATTTAGCGGTTGTGGATTTCGCGGCTTCTTGCTGTCTGTCATTCGATCAGTCCTTGGCTGGTATGGAGCTTCGTTCATTAGCTGTAATATCGCATTTCATTGCACTCAAATAACGCGTAGTGAAACGCAAGAAATGACAATCAAGTAGATAACCTTCATATGACTGATTATTTCTTATAAATTTTGAACTATTCGGAAATTACACAGACATTCCAGAGGGCCATCGATGCTTCGAAAACGCAGGCAAATGGCAGTTAACGATAATCGTCGGATTGCAACGAGTTTAGTTATAGTATCATTTTTCGTGCTGTGTACAAAATCTGTTTCCGCTCTCAAAGAGATGGCCATTGCATGGCGCTATGGGACCAACGGCGTTGTTGATGGTTACTTATTCGTCTTTGAACTCATATCATTCCCAATCGCAATTTTTTTCTATGTTTTGACTCTTTTCCTTGTTCCCATAATTTCTGCCAATGCCATTGAGACACAAGACAAGAAACGATTTAGCGCAGAGTTATTTGGACTTTTCCTACTCTTGGGTGCAATTGGCTATTTTATTACATGGCTGAGCGTGCATACTATCATCAATTGTGGTGCTGCTGGATTGTCCGGACAAGCCCATGATACAGCACTAGCAATCATTCCTGGTTTCGCCTTATTAATTCCTATAGGGCTACTGGTCTCCCTTTGGTCAACCTGGACCATGGCCCACGGAGGACATCGCAATACTCTTTATGAGGGCATTCCAGCCCTAGTTATTCTGGCCATGGTTCTTATATTCGCTCCAGCAAGTGAGGTACTGTTGTGGGGAACTATTGGCGGCTTTGCAATCCAGGCTGTGCTGCTAGCACTGCCGCTAGCTAGGACTGGCAAAATTGAAGTCCCGCAAGTTAGTTTCACGGCTTCGTTCTGGCCCTCTTTTCGGCATGGCTTCATAATTTTACTGGCCGCCCAAACGCTACTTAGTGTCGGTATTTTAAGCGATCAATTCTTTGCTGCTCGACTTTCCGAAGGATCCATCGCCTCTCTCGGATATGCAAACAGAATTCTTTGGTTGGTTTTGGGATTGGGTGCAACAGCAATTAGTCGAGCAGTTCTCCCTGTATTCGGTAGTATTTCTGAATTCAATAACCAACATCGAGGACAAATGGTAAAAAGATGGGTCTGGATTACGTTGCTTGCTGGAATAATTGCAACTGTGGTGGGGTGGATGTTAGCGCCCTGGGTGGTTCGGGAACTGTTCCAGAGGGGTGCGTTCTCGGCAAGTGATTCCGCAAACGTTGCAAGATTATTTAGATTTAACCTGTTGATCGTGCCTTTCTACCTCCCATTCATTGTTCTTGTGAATGATCTAGTCACTCAAGGTCGATATGCGACCTACGCCATCTTCTGTGGAATCAATCTGATCATTAAAATCACCCTGCTAACCGTGTTGGTGCCAGCATTCGGATTGATAGGAATTCCACTGTCCAGTGCATTCATGTTCAGTATTGCATTCGTAATTCTTCTCTGGGATAATCGAAATTCACATTCAATAAGCGCAATTAGAAAAACATAGAGTGAACGCTCTGTCACGGATAGAACCAATGTCATTGTTCAACTGACCGTAGACTTAAATTCACCCGCTTTCCATCCGGATCCAGATTCAATTGTCTAACCCCTTATCCGTCATCCATATTACCACTAGCCTCTTGTCAGGCGGCGCTGAAACGGTGCTGTACCGGTTATGCACCGCTCCCAATCAGCCAGGCATATGCCACCATGTGATATCCCTGCGCGGATTGGATGCCTACGGTGCCCGCCTCATTGCGGCAGGAATCGGCGTCACTGCGCTGAATATGCCCAAGGGTCAATTCAGGTTCTCATCATATCAGCGATTGCTTCGGACCCTATCCCGTTTCCGACCAGATGTGGTTCAGACCTGGATGTATCATGCCGATTTGGTTGGAGGAATGGCCGCTCGCACTCTTCGATTACCGCTCGTGTGGGGTATTCGTAACTCGGATCTCAGTCAGTCTCAAACAACATGGTCAACCCGCATGGTAGTCAAGATTCTTGCCAGCATTTCCAGATATGTACCCAATGGTATCGTCAGTTGCTCACAAAATGCCGCGCTGGTGCACCAGGAACTTGGCTATCCATCCAAACTCTTCACCATCATTCCTAATGGTTACGATTTTTCAAAATTCAATCGAGATATTAATGCTCGCACGCAGATGCGCAGCGCCCTCAACATCTCAGCCGATGTACCATTGATCGGCATGGTGGCACGCTGGGATCCGCAAAAGGATCACTCCAGCCTCTGCCTTGCCCTGGCCCGATTGATTTCGTTCGGCAGAGACTTCCGTTGTCTGTTGATCGGTCAGGATATGACCAGCGACAATCGGGCATTGCGTGATTTGATTTTACATTATGGTCTGGAGAAACATGTAATATCCCTTGGACATTGCGACGATATCCCAAGGATCATGAATGCCCTCGATCTTCATGTCTTATCTTCGAAGTTCGGTGAGGCGTTCCCAAACGTCCTGGCAGAGGCCATGGCCTGCGGAACGCCCTGCGTCACCACCCAAGTGGGGGACGCAGGATTGATTGTCGGTGATACCGGATGGGTCGTGCCACCCGGGGATCCTGTAGCCCTCGCGCAGGCGATTCAGCAGGCGTTGTTCGCCAGGCAGAACATGGAAACCTGGGCCAGTCGACAGGACATGTGCCGACAGCGGATCCAGGATCGCTTCTCGCTTGATCTGATGGTAGGCCGATACCATGCAGTCTGGCGACAGGTCGCCTGGAAAAACCGTTAACATGTGCGGGATCGCCGGCCTTTTAAACAGGTCGAAACCTGCAGATGCATCCATGGTGATGACCATGGTGGATCGCCTCCGCCATCGCGGTCCCGACGATGGTAACGTCTGGTCCCATGGCCCCGTGGCGATGGCTCATCGGCGGCTGTCGATACTCGACTTGTCTCCGGCGGGACGACAACCCATGGCCAGCGCGGACGGACGTTGGATCATGGTGTTCAATGGCGAGATCTACAACCATCTTGACCTACGCCGGGAACTCGCTGGTCCCTGGCGTGGCCACAGCGACACGGAAACGCTGCTGGCAGCCATCGCCGCCTGGGGCCTGGCGGCAACCCTGCCACGACTCGTAGGGATGTACGCCTTTGCCGTATGGGATGACCAGGAACGGGTTCTATTGCTGGCCCGAGACCGACTTGGAGAAAAACCGCTGTACCTGGGAGGTTGGGAAGGCGGATTGGCCTTCGCCTCAGAACTCAAGTCCCTGCACCTGCTGCCCGGCTGCTGCCATGCCTTTGATCCCATTGCAATTTCGGCCTTTCTACGACACGGTTACGTTCCAGGGGCGAATTGCATCTGGCGGGGGGCACGCAAACTGCCCCCAGGTACATGGTTGCGCCTGCGCCCGGGCGACGATCCGTTATCCGAGGTGCCAATCCCCTATTGGAGCGCTGCAGACGCAGGTCTCGCTGGCGAATCCAGCCCATTTCCTGGCGATGACATCCAAGCGGTAAACGAGCTCGAACGCCTGTTGCACCAGGCGGTGGCCGGTCAGATGATCAGCGACGTGCCGATCGGCGCCTTCTTGTCAGGGGGGATCGATAGCAGCACGATCGCCGCGCTGATGCAGGCGCACAGTCGACGCCCCATTCGGACGTTCAGCATCGGCTTTGCTGAAACCAGTTACGATGAATCGCCCCATGCTGCGGCTGTGGCGCGACACCTGGGGACGGATCATACCACCCTGACCGTGACCCCGGCAGACGCCCTCGCAACCATTCCCCACCTTGCTGACGCCTGGGATGAACCATTTGCGGATCCTTCCCAGATCCCAACGCTCCTGCTGGCCCGTCTCACCCGCAACCACGTCACCGTCGCCCTGTCCGGTGACGGTGGCGATGAATTATTCGCTGGTTATTCCCGATATTTCTGGACAAAGCGTCTGTGGAACACGCTCGGCTGGATGCCGCTGATGATGCGTCGTGGGTTGGCAAAATCGATCCGCATTTCCAAGCCAATATGGTGGCCGAGCGTCGATCTTGTCACCGGAAGGCGTCACCTTGGCGACAAGACACTGCGGCTTGCCGAACTCCTGGACATGCCCGATGGTGATGCCTTCTATCAGCGCATGATCAGCCACTCCGGCGATCCCTGGGGCCTGCTTACACACGAATCCGGCGGCCATGCACCATTCCCGTCATGTCAGCTGCGGGAATTCGTCGCCCGCATGCAATGGCGCGATCTGGTGGATTATCTGCCCGATGACATCCTGGTTAAGGTCGATCGAGCGGCCATGTCGGCCAGTCTGGAGACCAGGGTCCCCATGCTCGATCATCGCGTCGTCGAGTTCGCCGCCCGGTTGCCCATGCGCTTGCGCGTATGCAAAGGTCAGGGCAAATGGGTGCTTCGGCAGGTCCTCTACCGTCACGTGCCACGCAACCTGGTGGATCGACCGAAAATGGGGTTCGGCATCCCCTTGGGGTCCTGGTTGCGCGGACCCTTGCGAGACTGGGCTGAATCCCTGTTGGATGAGCATCATTTGCGCGACGAAGGCATTTTCCGACCGGAATCGGTCCGCCGCCTGTGGGATAGGCACCTGACAGGTCAACGTGATGAGTCCTATCGTTTATGGGACATCCTGATGTTCCAGGAATGGCGGGTACGATGGGGGGGATGAAACGCCGGTTTATCTTCTGGGTCGAAGGCCTTTTTCCGTGAGGATCCTCCATGTCATCACGCTCGCCGAACCCGGGGGCGCACAAAGCGTGGTGATCGAATTGGCAAACCGGGCTGCCGCAGCCGGGCATCGGGTCGCGGTGATGTCCCGCGATGAACCTGGCCTTTGGGATCTGCTCTGTCCGCAGGTGACGCAGTTCCGCACCAGGTGGTTTGTACGCAACGTGTGCCCGCTCCGGGATGTCGCAGCCCTTGCCGCAGTCCTGAGATGTCATTCCCGATTCCGCCCGGATGTCGTCCACCTGCACTCGTCCAAGGCGGGCATCTGGGGTCGGGTGGCGCTCGCCTTCACCCGCACCCGGATCATTTACACCGTGCATGGTTTCGATTCCATCCGTACTGCCCATCGGCGTTTCCTGCCGATCGAACGGTGGTTGGGTCGACGCAGAGGCATCACCGTTCCCGTCAGCGATTACGACCGGAAGAATCTGCTCCTTGAGGGGATTCCCGCGGCGGAAACCATCCACAACGGGGTATCAGATCAGTCTGATTACTCAGATTTTCCATTGGTCAGCCAGTCACGACCACGATGGCGGATCATCACTGTGGCGCGGATTGACGCGCCCAAACGCTTCGATCTGTTTGTGCAGACCGCATCCCTGATGCCGCCGTCGCAGTTCGAGTTCTTCTGGATCGGCAATCGAACGCCCATCACGGGTTTGCCTGCGCACGTGCATTGCCTGGGTCAGATTCCAGATGCTCGCCGGTATTTGCGGAATTTCCACGTCATGCTCCTGCCATCCGATTACGAAGGGCTGCCGATGTCCATCCTGGAGGCATTGGCCGCCGGCATCCCGGTAGTCGCGTCTGATGTCGGCGGCGTGCGCGAAGCGGTGTTCGGTCTGCATGGCAAGTCAGTAGCCAATGAGGCCGGGGCCATGGCCACCGCGATCGCTGCGCTCTGCAGCTCGCCTGAAAACCATGCCACAGCCGCCAATGCTGCACGCGAGGTTTACATCAAACGTTTTTCAGCAGACAGGATGTGGCTAGCCTATGAACGCAGGTACATGGGAACTCGCGTCGACTCATCACCACCAGATCCCATGCAGTCGTTTGAGCACCACCCCAATGCAGAAAGTCTCTGCCCTTGACCAGAAAACTCGTCATATAGGCACTGTTTGCACTGGCGCCTTCAGTCATTTGCCCAGAATATCCGCACACATTCCCTTCATGAATCCATGACCAACGACACTGCCCCGCCAACCCTTGCCCCACGCCTCTGGCTGACCCCGGCCCGGGTTGGGAATCTGGTGGCCATCTTTGATTTCCTGCTGCTGGTGACGATCTACCAATTCGTCTACGTCGTGCGCATGGGCTCCTGGAACGCGGAGATCCTGACCAGCAACCGTCACCTGCTGCTGGTGTTTTCGGTTCTCGCGTCGATCTACCTTCTTGATGCCTGGCGGATCGATCCATCGGCATCCCGCTGGCGTTCCCCCCAACGTGTTCTGGTCGCCGCCCTTTTGGCTGGAACGATGATCGCCGGCGTCTTCTACCTGACCGCGTTGGCTTGGACGTCCGGGGGGCAGAGCCTTCTGGGGCGTGGGGTGGTATTGCCGACGCTCCTCGCCTGGGCCTGCGTGGCCGTGTCCATCCGCCTCGCCCTGCATCGCGTGCTCGCCCGCCAGCGGAGCCAGGTTCGCTGGTTGATCATCGGCCAGGAACACGCTTCTGCGCTGGCTTCCTTCTGGGCGGAATTGCGCGCACATTTCCCCCCGGAGTCCATTCATTGCTGGGCGGGGCCACCGCCATCCACCATTGCACCTGGCACGACGGACCTGCCCCAGCCTGAACCGATTCCGGAGGGAAACTGGGCCGGAGTGGTGCTGACCGATCCCAGAGACCTGAGCCGTTCCTGCATGGAACAGCTGATGCACGCCCGGCTCTCCGGTTTGCGCGTCTATACCATCGCCGATTTCACCGAAGCGATGTGGCACAAGGTGCCGGTGCATCACCTCGATCATGCCTGGTTCACCTTTGCTGGCGGCTTCGAACTGATGCACGATCGGATCTCCTGGCGCGTCAAACGGGTGGGCGATGTGCTGGTCGCGGGCAGTGTGCTCCTGGTGACTTCGTGGTTCATGCTCCTGATCGCTCTTGCCGTGCGCCTGTCGAGCCGTGGTCCGGTCATCTACCGCCAGGTGCGCACCGGCCTGCATGGAAGCCCCTTTATCATCTACAAATTCCGCACCATGCAGGTGGACGCCGAGTCGCGCACGGGACCGACCTGGGCCACCAGTCACGATCCACGCGTGACCTGGCTGGGACGGATCCTGCGCACCACCCGCGCCGATGAACTGCCGCAATTATGGAACATCCTGCGTGGAGACATGAGCTTCATCGGACCCCGACCCGAGCGGCCGGAACTCGTGGTCCAATTGCAGCAGCAGATTCCGTATTTCGCCCTCCGGCATCTGGTCAAACCCGGCCTCACCGGATGGGCCCAGATAAATTTCCGCTACGGCGCCTCCATCGAGGATAGCCTTAGGAAACTCGAATATGATCTGTATTACCTCAAGAACCATTCGCTGGGTCTCGACCTCAGGATCCTCGCCCGCACGGTTCGGGTGGTGCTGTTCGGCATTGGCGCTCGATGAATCGGTCTTCCAAAACCTCGACGAACTTTTCTGCGTATTCCAACCCAAACGATCAGCAAGAAATCATCGCTGCCGCTTGGCATGGGCCGGGTTGATAAATTTTGTCAACAGTGCCGCCGAAGTTTGGCGGTGTGACCTATTCAAACGGATAAAAAGGTGTCATTTTGACGCAATTTTGTCCTCAATAGAATAAATTGCTATAGAACAGAGATGACTTGCGGGGTGGCATGATAAGCGGCTATAAGGGTGACACTGACTGCGGCCCGATCGGGCCGTCCACCGGCCCAACCCAGGAGCCCGCCATGCGCACCCCATCCACCACCTCAGGCTTCACGCTCATCGAACTGATGATCGTGATCGCCATCATCGCCATCATCGCGGCGATCGCGATTCCGAGCATGCTCGAATCGCGGATCTCTGCCAATGAGTCTGCGGCATCCGCCAGCTTGCGCGCGGGCGTCTTCCCAGCCCAGTCGCAGTTTGCGGCCGGCACTTATTCAGATATGGACAGCAACGGCCGTGGTGAATTCGCGACTAATATTCAGTACCTGGCGGGCGCAACCGCTTCCGCGGCTGCAACTGGTGTCAACGCCTCCACTCGCCCATTCCAAAGTATGTCAGCAACCTTTAACGTCGCGGATGGGGTCGCTGTCGGCGCCTATGCCTTCCAGGTCGATACGGATTTGAGCGCCTCTGTGGGTACCGTGCCAACCAACTCCCCGTCTGCCTGCTTTTTCGACGAGTTGTATTGGGTAGCCTTTGCAGCACCAGTTTCGGTTGATGAAGGACGTCGCGGTTTCTCAATCAGTCAGAATGGCACGACACTCGCTACAAAAGCAACCGTGATATCGTCAAGTCTGATATCGCTTGCAGCATATGGCAATTATGGTGCCACCACTCTCACCAACGCCGATGGATCCACTCGGACCAAAGCCGCAGTGAACACTGCCAATCATATTCAGATGTGGGCTACCTGCCCCTGGGTATCGAATTCAGGCGTAGGCTCGGATGCGACCATCAAGAAGCAATGACCGCTGAGACGGTTACTGGTTGTTCCGAATCCACCGCGCAGGGATCCTGCGCGGTGGATTCGTTTTGGCTAGGTCTCGACGCGTCGTCCGCATTTCTGGGCATTGCCCCTCTGATTGCTGCGTTGCTTTACGGACTTGCTGGAATCGGGAATTGCTTCATTCCCATAACCGCAAGCGATTTCTTGTTTTTGTTGGCAATGACAACTATCAGCTTGAGTTTGAAAAAAAGTTCCTCCAACAACAGATTTTTACTATGGTATGTTGGCTTGTTGGGAGCATTCACCGTCTGGATTGCCCTGGTCCAGATGGCTCGCGCGGCTCTCCCGATAGCCTGGTGGGGAAGCGGTCTCGATCTTCTTACCCTGACTACCATATGGGCCGTCGGATCAATCAGTCGGGCACGAACGCTTTTGCGACTGGCTGCGATCGCCAGTGCATGGGCGCTGGCACTTGGATTGACATCTCGCGTCTTCTTCCCCAAAACAGGTTGGCTCATCATCGATTTTGGCAACATGAATTATCTGGCCAACACTTTCACCCCGCTGCTGCTAGGATTCACCCTCGACTGGGCGACCTCTCCTGTGCGCAGACGGCATATTGATACGGTTTCCATTGTCGTGGGTATTGGATCCCTGCTCACCTTGATCCTTTGGGATCAACGTCGTGGCGCTCTTGCTGCCATCGCCTGCGCCTTACTGGGCATCCTTTTCATCGTTGGATGGCGTCGGGGCCACCGCATGGCGGTGGTCGTGGTACTTACCACGGCCATGCTTGCCGCGACCTGGTTGGTTGTCAGATCCTATGAATCCGTCCCTGTCTTCGGCAACCTGCGCTGGCGACTCTACCACAGCGCGAGCGAGGTCGCCTTAGCTGGAAGCCCCTGGGGATGGGGACATTACGGCATGCTGAAAACCCAGGAACTTGACTACGAGTCCTGCCGACATCAGGCGAAGACAACGGATTCATGGGCTACGCACGCCCATAACGAACCCCTGGATGCCGCCATCGATGGAGGCCCTATCGGTCTGATCCTCTGGATCGCAATGGGGGTGGTGCTGATCCTGGCCATCCGCCGCAATCCCGACGCCCGATGGCGTCTGGTGCTGTCCACGATCTGGTTGGCCCAGATCCCCATCGCACTTTTCGACAACACCAATGCCATCACCATGGGGCACTGGTCCTGGGCCGTGGCCGCTGGTCTTGCCTTGAATCCAGGGGGAAACGCTGCCGTTTCCCCCGTGGCATCGCCCCAAAAACCATGGCTGCCAGCAGTTCTGACTGGGATCTTAGCAGTCGGTGTAGGGTTAGTCACGTTAATCAACCTGTCCCGTACTGTCCTGGTTTTTAATGGGGCTCCTGCTGCGGTGATGGCCAAATACGCCGCTTATCCACGCGAACCCATGTTGCAGACGAGCTTTGCCTACCAGGCCGCTGCGCTCGCCCTGCTACAGCGTGATGATGTTCTATTGGAAAAGGTCCTCGATCAGGCCCGCGAAATCGGCGGACTCAATGGTTTGATGGCCGGTTACGCTGCCGATGTGGCTGGACGCTTGCATTCGGGCCTGCCCTGCATCCCCCTTATCCTGGAAGCCGGCCGACGAGATCCGTTCTCAGAAACCGTCTACTACGCTCTGGACAAGCAGATCCGCCGCCACCCCGAGGTGAAGTCTGCGCTGCCCGAGGCCTGGCTCGACAAGGTCGAGGTCGTTTGCGGTCGACGCAAACCCCTGCCGATATCCGAATTGCCGCTCGCCACCGACTTCGAATCGGCAGCAACCCTCACCGTCCACCTGCGCCGTCATCTCAGCGATCATGGCATGTCCCCGGCCCTGATTCCCGCCCTGACTTCATTGGTGCAGGGCTATGCGGACATCAGTTCAGTCTGTGAACTGGTGCTGATCGCAGGATCAACCGATCCGGTCAGCACGATACAATCCATCCAAGGCAGGCAGCGGGCCCTGACCGCTGGTTTCGGCGTACTGATCGAAGGAAACCTCATCGCCAAAAACATCCCTGGCAACCGGTGGAAGAACCTCTGGCCCATCTGCCGACAGCTGTTCCCCCAACTCGAAAAGCAGTTTGAAAGTGGTGTCCGACCACCCGGGTCGGCGGAGTTCGTGAACCAGATGGCGGTGATCTGGGGTGCCTATCGTGAGGATGCCGTTCGCACCGGAAGAACCGGGACAACGAAACTCTCCGGCAAAGGCTGACCCTATTCCGCATTCTTCCCAGGTGCACGATAGCCGTCATCCCGGCCTTCCATCTCGTCGTCATTGCTCCATTTCGCATTTTCCTGCCGAATCGTCTCGTCTAGTCCATTCGCCCGCTGGAATCCGATCTTGTCGATGCTGGAGCCTTCGTAGATCACCAGCGGACGCTTTCCCGGGTTGAGACTGGTCCCCGGTTTGATCCGATACGCCTGGACCGAGAAATACCGTTCATTGGGGATCGGTCCAAGCAGCAAAGCGCTGGGGGGATTCCCGGATTGGTCGTTGATCAGGTTGCAGCGGACGAGCATGGTCCAATTGTCTTCATGCTCGCTTTCCTCTTGCGGAAATACTTCATTATATTTCGGCTTGCACTCGACGATCTGCCAGGGGAGCGGATCTCCTTCTCCACGTGGAGCATGGCGCACCACCATGGCGAAGGGTTTGCGCATGACCTCGACCGAGACGCCATGTTCCTTGGCCAACACCTCCCAATCCACATGGGTCCAACGCCAGACGGGAAGGAAAAATGGTGCAATGAACCAGGCCGCGATGGCCACCGGAATGAGAATGATGATCGTGATGAGCTTGCTGGAGGATGATTTGGCGGGCATGCCAGAACTTGTCGCCGGAATCCGCCCCAGGCAAGCGGTAGCGGCGCGGATCATTTCCCCGGATAGGGGTAGGGAGGGGTAGGGACGGCCCTTTCGGGTCGCCCCTCCCTCCGAACCGTACGGGCGGATTTCCCGCATACGGCTCTCCAGTTGATGCCCCAGTCATGGGGTGAGCGTGGTGCTTCAGAAGGGCCAGCAAACCCCCTCCTTTCATGTCCCGCCGCAGGCGCGGGGTGCTCATTGAGGCAGGATACGCGCGGAGGCGCAACGCGTGTGGTTCGGTTTCCCTCTTGGACGGGTTCGGCCTTGGGCGCACCGCCGTCCATGATTTCCACAACACGCCTTCCTGTCTCGTCATCTCCCTGACGCCCTTCCCTCCATCGGCTTTCACCGGTTTCCTCGGTACTATGACGTCTCTGTCTCCTGCCAGCTCCCCGTAAGGGGCGCTGCCGCTGACAGGTATCCCCAGTCCACGACACGCACCTTCCCGATGTCCCGTCGTCAACCACCCGATGGTCCCACTGCACGCCTTGTCAGGCAACCCGTCGTCGTGCAGCATCGATCCCCCCAAGGAGATCAGGCTTCGCCTGGGCAGATTCGCCCCCGATCGCTTGCTCACCGGACCATCTGGCCGTACCACGTTCGTCCTCCTACGGGCCACCAGTTCTCCTCCCCCTGTTCTCCACGGAACCTCGCGGCGCCGCAGTTGGGCTCGGATACCAGGCCGGAGTGCCTCTGCCTGGGTGGGGACTCGCACCCCACGGATGCGTGCGCTGATGGGCGCACGATCGCGGCCCACTGGGCCGCATGCGAGCGGGCCAGTGGCCCGCGGTCCCATGCGCAAGCGCACCTCCGCGCTTCCCTGATCGATCAGTTGGTCATCATGCACCCGAGGTCCGACCATGGCCACCACGGCAACCGCACTATCCACCATCGCCGACCTGGAACGGCATTCAGGCCGGTGCGAACTCGTCAACGGAGAGATCATCACCATGTCGCCAACCGGATTTGAACATGGACGGTCCTCAAGCGACATCGTCCAGATACTTGGTCGTTGGTGTGCGGATCGTGGGTTCACCGTTCTGACTTGCGACCCCGGTTTCATCTGGGACGAGCACACCGTTCGCGCTCCCGATGTCGCGGTACTCACTGCCGAACAGGCCGCCACAGCCCCGACGCGGGGTTTTCTGACCTGCGCCCCGGTCCTGGTGGTCGAGGTCGTTTCGCCCAGCGACGAGTGGTCAGAGCTCAAAGCGAAAGTGCGTGGTTGGCTGGCCTTCGGTGTGCGTCAGGTCTGGATCGTCGACCCCGGCACCCGCACCGCCGAAGTCCATGCACTTGGTCGTCCGGTGCAGGAATTTGGCGAGAACGATGAACTGCGCGGGGAACCCGACCTGCCAGGGTTCGCGTGCCGGGTCGGGGCGTTCTTTGCCTGAGGTGAACTGGCCTGCTACGCCTTCAACGCCGCCAATGCCTTGGCCGAGTCGGCGTAGACCTGCTGGTGCAGCGAACCGCCGTGGCTGTCCATGGTGACGATGACCGGGAATTTGACGACCCAGAGGTGCCAGACGGCTTCGGGGCTGCCGAGGTCCATCCAGTCGACGCCGTCGACGCGGGTGATGCGCTCGGCGCAGATCTGGGCCGCGCCACCGATGGCGTGCAGGTAGACGCAACCGTATTTTTTGCATCCGTCCAGGGTCTTCGGACCCATGCCGCCCTTGCCGATCACGCCGCGGATGCCGTGGTCGCGCATGACCTCCCACTGGTAGGGCTCCTCGCGGCTGGAGGTCGTCGGTCCGGCCGCCTTGCAGACCCAGCGGCCGTTCTCCTGCACCATCACCGGGCCGCAGTGGTAGATCACGGCGCCGCGCAGGTCGACGGGCGGCGGGGTGCCTGCATGCATGCGATGGTGGGCCGCATCGCGGCCGGTGTAGACCCGGCCGGTGAGTTCGACCGTGTCGCCGACCTTCAGGGCGCGGACGGTCGCCTCGTCGAGGGGGGTGGTGATGCTGATGACGGCCATGGCGGAGTCCTAGGGAAAACGTGAAGTTCAGTACAGCCAGCGGCTGATGCCGCCAGCGGCATCCAGCGCCACGCCCTGGCGCCGGAACGCCCAGCACATGTAGCTGATCGAGACGAAGAAGCTGGCCGGCACGCGGTTGAGCTTGCCGATCTTGCACCCGAGCAGCGTCGTCGCGCCGCCGAATCCCATCGGACCGATGCCGCTGCGGTTGGCCTTGGCGACGATGCGTTGTTCCAGGTCGGCCAGGACCGGATCGGGGTTGGTGTCATCGATCCGGCGCAGGAGCTGCTCTTTCGAATTGCCGTAGCCGGTGGCGCGGTCGCCGCCGATGCAGACGCCGAGGATGCCGGGGCCGCAGCCCTGGCCCTGGGCCTTGAGCACGGCGTCGAGGATGGCGTTCTCGACCCCCTTCAGGTCGCGGCCGCCGCAGTCGGGATGCGGCAGGCTGTACTGGGCGCCGACGTTCTCGCAGCCGCCTCCCTTGAGCATCAGGCGCACCTCGACGTGGTCGCCGGCACCCTGATGGTGGTGGAAGTTCGGCGTGCCAGGGCCGACGTTGTCGCCGCTGTTCGTGCCGGTCACCGCGTCGACCGAATTCTGGCGCAGGTAGCCGACCTTAGTCGCCTGCTTCACCGCCGCGATGAAGGCGGTCTCGAAGGCGTGCACATCGTAGCCGCGCGGCAGGCTGGTGTAGACCAGGATCGAACCGGTGTCCTGGCAGAGCGGCTGGCTCTTCGCCTTGGCCATGTCGATGTTGCCGCAGACCACGTCCAGGGCGTAGGCCGCGTTGCTGCCCGCCGTCTCCGCCGCCTTGCCGGCGGCGACCGCCCGCACCACGTCGGCAGGCAGCACGCACGAGGTCGAGCGGATGAGTTCGAGGAGGGACGCGCCGAGGGCGGCGTCCGGGGTGGCGGTGGCGGTCATGCGGCGCGAGGATCGGGCCGCGCCGCGCTTGGCAACCCCGAGCACGGCGCACTGCCCATCCATGCAGGACGGGAATCCCGGAATCGGTTCAGCGCGTGGACGGGCTTGGCGGGGTCGACCGGTCGGGCGACGCGGGTTTCGCCGCCGGAAGCCATTCGCCGCCGCCGGCGGCAAGATCCAGTTCGCGCCGGATCCTCCGCATGGCGTCGCGGAAGATGCGGGCTGGTCCGGGCGAGGCCTGGACCAACGCCAGCACCAGGGCGTCGAGGTAGCGCCGATCATCGTTTTCCCGGTCGGCCACCGCCGCGGCGGCCTGGTCGTCGCCGGCCGGCAAGCCCGGCCGGGGCGCGACCAGACCAGTGCCCGGCTGCATCACCACCGAACCCTGGGCGAATGCGGCGCGCAAGGTACCATATCGCCGGCGCCGGGCCGCGATCCGGTCAGGCGGCTGCCACCCGGCATCGGTATCGGCCCCCTTGGCCCAGGCAGCGAGGCGAAGGAGGCCCGGGCTGGCGTCGTCCAGCTCGAGTTCCCCGGGACGGCGGGGGACTCCGCGCGACACGTCCTCGATCCACCAGGCGACGGCGTCTGCTTCGGTCTGGTCGAAGGCGGCACGCGGACCGGATTGGCACCCCGCCAACACGATCAGGACCGCGAAACCCAGCATGGCAAGCCGCATGGACCGACCCTGGCGGACGGTCGATCGCGGGGCAACCGGCAGCGGCGGTTGGATGGACGACCGTCCCATCGCCTGGCTCTAGGCCCTCACCCCACCCGAGGCCAGGCGGGCGACCAGGGCCGCGTGGTCGTCGCGCCGGCTGAAGGACAGACCGGGGCATTTGCCGGAAGCGGTGTTGAAGCGCAAGGCGCCGCCCGCGAGATCGGTGGCGATGCCACCGGCCGCGCGCAGCACCGCAGCCGGGGCGGCGACATCCCATTCGGCGATCGGGCGCGGATGCACGAACAGGTCGGCCTCGCCGCGCAACATGAGCCACACCTTCGCCCCGACCGACGAGGTCGGCAGCCAGGTGAATTCGGGCAGGGCGCGCAGCACCGCCTCGACCCCGGCCCGGTTGCGTTCGCTGCGGCTGCAGATCAGGCGATTGCGCTGGACCGGCGCGGGCACCAGCGCTTCCCGCCGGTCGCCGACGCAGAGGAAGGCGCCCACGCCGACGATGCCGGCGACGCAGGCCCCGTATCCAGGCAGATCGAGGACCCCCAGCGCCAGCTCGCCGTCGATCGCCAGCGCCAACTGCACCGCCCAGTCGCGCTGTCCGGCCAGAAAGTCGCGGGTGCCATCGATCGGATCGGTGATCCACAGCCGGCGGTTCCCAAGGCGCAGGGCATCATCGGCGGTCTCCTCGCCCAGGATCGCATCCTGTGGAAATGCCGATGCGAGATGGCGGCGGATCTCGGTCTCGGCCGCGACATCGGCGTCGGACACGGGCGAACCATCGGGCTTGTCGCGTCGCGGCGTGGTGGCCTGGGCCTGGGCCGCGACCCGGCCGGCGGCCTGGGCGGCGGCGATGGCGACTGCCAACTCACGTTCGAGCTGCATGCCGGGATGGTGGACCGGAACGGTTGAAAGCAATCCGTTCGCTTCAGCAGATCCCCGGACGCCGGCCCCGGAATTCGCTGTGACTTCGGGCCGCACCAGTGGCCAATGAGATTCGTTTGCCGCCGAATGATCAAGCCGACCGCCGAAGTCCTGGTAAGGATTCGCGCCAAATCACCTGGTACATTGTAGCGCCGGCTTCAGCCGGCACGGAGCGTGGGCTTCAGCCCACGCGGTCGACGCAATCGTCGGGCTGAAGCCCGACGTCCCAGCCGACTGAAGCCGGCGCTACCGACTCCGGCGATGCGATCTCGTCCCCGTTCATCACTGCGCGCCGAGGGCGCGGCGGAAATCGGCGGTACCGGTGCGTGCCGGCAGGTCGATGGTGATCGTCGTCCCCTGCCCGGGCTGGCTGCTCAGCCCCAGGACGCCCTCGTGCTGCCGCACGATGCGATTGACCAGGCTGAGTCCGAGTCCGGTACCCTGGGCCTTGGTGCTGAAGAACGGCGTGAAGATGCGTTCCTGCAATTCCGCTGGAATGCCGATGCCGTTGTCGGACACGGTGATGCGCACCGCCGCGCCGTTCAGGGCGGATTCGTCGGCCATCTGCACCCGGCACTCGATGCGCGGCTGGGGCGTGGCACGCACGGCATCGAGCGCATTGTTGATCAGGTTGGCGAGAAGCTGGCGCACCTGGTCGGCATCGGCGTCGAGCGGCAGGCAGTCGGGCGCCACCGAGAACACCATGGCGATGCCGGGCGGCAGATCGCGACGGGCCTGCGCCATCCGCTCGATCGAGGCGATGATCGGTTCAAGATCGACTTCCGCCCGCTTGGGATCCCGCAGGCGCGACAACGACAGGAAATCCCCGACGATGCGCCCGAGCCGGTCGCTCTCATCGACCATGATCCCGGCCAGCGCAGCGGCGTCGGGATTGCCGAGCTTGGCGCAGATGTCGGCGACCTCCTGGGCGCAGCCGCGCAGGCTGGTGAGGGGATTGCGCACCTCGTGGGCGATGCCGGCGGCCATCTCGCCCAGCGAGGCGAGATGCTCGCTGCGACGGGCGTTCTCCTCCAGGATCCTGAGCCGCGTCTCGTCGGCGATGAGCAGCGTCCGTCCGAGCGGCCGTCCGTTGGCGCCGACCAGGCCGGTGACCCGCAGCACCAGGGAGCGTCCGGCGAAGCCCTCGAAACGCTCCAGGGCCGGCACGCGTTCCCCCTGTACGAGGGCCAGCACCGGCGCCAGGGCCTGGCCGGCCAGCAGGCGCTCGACCGGCTGGTCGGTCAGGTCGGCAAGCGGCGAATCCCCATGGCGATGCAGGTCCAGGAGGCGCACGGCCTCGGCGTTGACGTAGACCACGATCCCGGAGCGATCGATCGCGAGCACGCCTTCACCGAGCTGATCGAGCACCTCGCCGGTGTAACGCTGCTGCTCGCGCAGGCGGCGGGCGAGGAACTGCCCGAGCAGATCGACGACGAAGATCGCCCCGACCTGGAGCGCGAGATTCCCGAGGATGCGATTGGTGCCGACGAGGTCGGGCCGGGCGGCGGCGACCTCATGCGGGATGGGGTGGTTGTCGCCCAGGTACAACGCCGCCTGCAAGGACAGCACCAGGCCGGCGACCGTCGGCAGCAGGAACGGGGCGACGCCGGGCAGCACGAGATTGCCGATCAGCACCACCGCGAAGAGCAGGATCACCCCGGTAGAGGCGACCCCGCCCGTACCGTAGATCACCAGGCCGACCCAGGCCAGATCGAACACCAGGTGGAACGCCAGCACCCAGCGATGGCGGATATACGCCGACCACATCGCAATCGCGCCGGCGGAACAGGCCACCGCCACC
Source organism: uncultured Candidatus Kuenenia sp. (assembly GCA_964654285.1). Taxonomy (GTDB): domain Bacteria; phylum Planctomycetota; class UBA11346; order UBA11346; family UBA11346; genus BJHQ01. The sequence continues at coordinate 49,239 of CAZZJC010000030.1, read as the reverse complement.
ACCAGGATGCCGAGGGCGAGCGGCAGCCGACCCGGATTGGCGCCGCGCAGACCGCTGACGAACAGGACGCAGACGCCGAGGGCGAGCACGACCAGCAGCAGCCGGAACAGGCTGATCAGGCGCGCCTGCGAACTCAGGGTCGCGGGACGCTGGACCGGGATCGCCCGCGGCGACTCGCGCGAAGGCACGCCGTGTCCCGTCAATTATTCATCAACGACTTCTGCAGATCGAGAATGGGCAGGAATATCGCAGCGACGATCGTCCCGACGACCGTGCCCATCACCACCAGCATGATCGGTTCGATCAGGCTGGTGAGGGATTTCACGGTAGCGTGCACCTGCTGATCATAGAAATCGGAGATCTTGGTCAGCAGCTGCTCCAATGCGCCAGATCTTTCACCGATGGCGATCATCTTGGTGACCATGGGGGGGAACACCCAGGATGTCGCCAGATAGCTCGACAATGGCTCACCTTTCTTCACCGTCTCCCGCGTTTCATAGAGCACGTCTTCAATCACCCGATTGCCCGAGGTGGAGGCCACGATCTCCAGGGCGCCAAGAATGGGTACACCTGAGGACAGCAGGGTCGCGAAGGTGCGCGAGAATCTGGACAGGGCGACTTTCTGGAACAGCGGGCCAAAAACTGGCATCTTCAGCCAGATCTGATCGCGAATTCGCTGGGCTTGGGGGTTTCTCATGATCAGGATGTAGGCCACGACGATGCCTGCGATTATTCCCAGCAGCAGGCCCCAGTGATTTATCAGGAAGGCTGACGCCGCCTTGACATATTGCGTGATGGCAGGCAATTGCCCTGGCGTTCCGTCTTTGTTCTTCAGCATCTTGAACATGCCTTCGAACTTCGGGACGACGCCGATGAGCAAGTAGGCCGTGATGCCGAAGATCAACAGCAATGAGATGACCGGATAGGTCATCGCTGATTTGATCTCGCTCTTCAGCGCCTCGTTCGCCTCCAGGAAGTCCGCCATGCGGTTGAGGATGACATCGAGCGCACCGGAGGCCTCGCCCGCCTTCACCATGTTGATGTAGATCTCAGGGTAAATCATGGGGAACTGGTGCATCGCCTCGGAAAGTTCCATGCCGCCACGCACCTTGTCGGCGGTCTCCTGCAGGCCCAGGCCGAAGCCCTTGTTCTGGGTCTTGGTCTGTTCCGCGAGGATCTCGAACGATTCCAGGAGAGGGATGCCGGCGCCGATCATGGTCGCGAGCTGGCGCGTGAACATGGCGAGTTCGGCGGTGCTGGCCTTGCGTGGCACGCCGAACAGGCCGCCGGCGGGCTCGACGGCGGGCGAGACGTTGCTCGGGGCGAGCTGCCGGCCCTTCAGCTGGGCGAAGGCGTCCTCCTTGGAGTTGGCCTCGATGGTGCCGCGGACATCCTTGCCGTTGGCGTCCTTGGCAAGGTAGGTGAATTTGGCCTGCGCCATGGTCAGCTCCTGGGGTCGGGACGGGTGCGGCAAGGGTGCCAGCCCGCTTCCGGTCGAGGATGGAGTATCGCCTGCGCCAGGCCGCGCCGCAAGCAGGTTTGGGAATGGGCTGCCGCGTCAGCCGCCGGAGCCGAGGCCGGATTTGAACTGCGCCACCGCTCCGGTCAGGTCGGCGCTGCCCTGGGCGAGCGTTTCCGAGGTCGCCGCGACCTGTTCGGCCGCCTTGCCGGTCTGCCCGGCGACGGAAGCTGCCTGCTCGGCATTGCGGGCGATCTCGGCGGTGGCGGCCGACTGCTCCTCGACGGCGGCGGCGATCGAGGTCGCGGTCTCGTTGAGCGACGACACGGTACCGACGATGGCGGCGATGGTGGTGGCCACAGCCTTGGCGTCGGCCTGCACCGCCGCGATGCGCGCGGCGATCGAGTCGGTCGCCTCGTGGGTCTGGTTGGCGAGGGATTTGACCTCGCCGGCGACCACGGCGAAGCCCTTGCCGATTTCGCCGGCGCGGGCGGCTTCGATGGTGGCATTGAGGGCCAGCAGGTTGGTCTGCTCGGAAATGTCGGTGATCAGCTTGACCACCGCGCCGATCTCGTCCGCCGCCTTGGCGAGGCGTTCCATCGCGACCCGGCCGCTCTCGGACTGCTGGCGGGCCTCCTCGGCCTTGCCCGAGGCGAGGGACGCCTGGGCCGAGATCTCATGGATCGAGGCGTTCAGCTCGCTCGATGCCGCCGCCACCGTCTGGGCGTTGCTGGCGACCTGAGTCGCGACGGCGGATTGGGTATGGGCGATCTCGCGCAGCTGGGCGATGGAGGTCGTAACCTGGGCCAGGATGCCGCCCACGCCCTGGTCGAAGGTGGCGAGGGTCTTCACCCGCTGCTCCTGGTGCGAGAGCTGGCTGTAGCCCAGGCGCGTCTGGAGGGCGGTCAGGCCGCGCATGAGCGGGCCGAATTCGTTGCGGCAGGACAGGTCGATGGCGGAGCGGAAATCGCCCTGGGCGATGGCGAGCATGTGTTGCTCGACCCGCCTCGCATGCCGGCGGATCAGCCAGGGGATGGCGAGGGCGGCGACGAGCCCGGCCAGCACCCCGGCAGCCGAGGCGAGGACGACGCCGAGGACATGGATCCGATACGCTTCGTTCTGGTCATCGATGATGCTCTTGCCGATCCGGGACTGCAGATCCATCAATCGGCCGGTGGTCTCGCCGACCTTGGCCAGGCATTCCCGTCCGGGCCCGAGCGCGAGGGCGACCGCCTCCTGGCGCCGGCCTTCGACGATCAGGGCCATGGCCTTGTCGAGGAATCCCTTGACGAAGGCTTCGCGCTGGCCCTGGAGCAGCGCGACGTCGGCCTGCTCGTCCGCATCCATCCTGGTGGCCTGGTAGTCGGCGAACAGCCCGTCGATCTGCGACCGGCGGCGGCCGATGGCCGTCAGGGCGGCCGCGTGATCGCCGCCCGGCTGCGCCGCGGCCATCACCTCCTGCCAGTTGTCGCGCATGAGCTGGCCGATCCGACCGAGCTGATGCGCGCAGAGCAGGCGATCCTGGTACATGGTCGCCAGGGCGTCGTTGCTGCCGATGATGCCCCTGAGGGCGATCCCGCCGGAGAGGCCGATCAGCAGCACCAGGACCAGCGCGGTGAGGGTGACCTTGGCCGAGATGCTGCCCAGCCACCGCCCCACGGCGGCGAGGATCCCGCGTCGGTAGACCTGGCCGGCCCGCACGCCCAGGGTGCGCGAGCCTGCATTGATGCGGGCATAGGCCGCCGTTGCGGCGGCGACCTCGGCCGGCTCGGGACGGGTGCGGATCGAGACGTAGCCGACCAGTTTCTCATTGACGAACTCGGGGGTCACCGCCGCCCGCACCCAATAGAAGCCGCCATCCTTGCAGCGGTTCTTGACGATCCCGACCCAGGGCTGACCCGCCGCGAGGGTCTGCCACAGGTCCGCGAACGCGGCTGCCGGCATGTCGGGGTGGCGCACGAGATTGTGCGGCTGGCCGAGCAGTTCGGCTTCGCCGTAGCCGCTGATCTCGGTGAAGGAGCGGTTGGCGAAGGTGATGACTCCGCGCGGATCCGTGCGCGAGACCAGCCACTGTCCTACCGGGACCTGGCGTTCGTGATCGGTGACGGGCAGATTCTCGCGCATGGTTCATCATACCATGCGATCGCCACTTCCGCATCCGGCGATCAACAGCGACGGACGGTCGGCCGCCTGGGCGGACTCAACCGGCGGAGCCGTGCAGCCATTTCCACACCCGCAGCGCCTCGCTCACGCTCCAGGCCTGGGCGTCGCAGCCGCGCTGCGCATGCGGCGCATCGCCGTCGACGATCTCGGGCAGCTGCCCGGGGCAGCCTCCGTCGAGCAGCCCCGCGAGCGAACCGAGCAGGCTGGTCGCAGCGGCCCTGGCTTCGGGCTGACCCTCCCAGGCCAGGACCAGGGCCTCGCAGAAGGAAGGGAACTGCCAGACCCAGGCGGTGCCGTTGTGGTAGGCCGGCTTGCGCCGGGTGTCCTCATCCCCGGCATAGGAACCCCAGTAGGGCCGCGCCGGATCATTGAGCAGCCGGCCATCCGCCGCCCGGTTGGGCAGAGGCGGATCCAGCGGCAAGGGCGCCAGGCTGCGGATCGCACCGGGCACGATCAGATGGCGCGCACAGGCCTCCACCACGGAACGGGCCGGGCCGCCCCGGCACAGGCCCAGGGTGATGAGCAGGAGCTGATTCGGCCTGAGGGCCGGATCCGCGACCGCCTGCGCCGCAGGCACGCCGCCGCCGGCGATGAGCTGGTCCGCGAACCAGCCGTGCCGGGGAAGCCAGAACCGATCGATCGACCCGGCGGCACGTTCGGCGATGACGCCCCAGTCCGGTCCCGGGCCGGCGACGCCCAGGCGCGCCAGCAGCCGGCAGAGGCGGATCCACAGGGCCTGGATCTCGATCGGGTAGCCCTCGCGCGGGGTGCAGGCGGGATGGTTGGTGTCCATCCAGGTGAAGTGCGGCGGGCTCCAGACCAGGCCGCTGGCGTGATCGACCCGGATGCCGTTCGGGGTGCCGTTCCAGTACCCGGTCGCGATGCCGGTCAGCACCTGGGTCAGCGTGCGGCCATGCGGATCATCGGGGATCCGGGCCCGCAGCACGTCGTCGCCCTGGGCGACGGCGAGGTCGTCGGCCGCGAGACCGAACCATAAGGGCGCGTCGCTGGTATCGCGGTTCTCGGCGCGGTCGCCATTGAGCAGGTTGGGCAGCGTGCCGTGCTCCTCGAACCGGGCGAAGGTGAACAGGATGCGCCTGACCTCGTCGCCCAGCCCGGCCGCGATCAGGCCACGGGCGGCGATGAAGGTGTCGCGTCCCCAGTCGAGGAACCAGGGATAGCCGGCGATCACCGAGCGGCCGGCATCGCGGCGGACGACGAATGGATCCAGGGCCGCGGCGAGCCGCCGGCCGAACGCGTCGTCGCGCGGCAACCGGGCCCGGCCACCGGTCTCGGCCACCCGCCTGGTCCGATCGCGCAGCCACGACCGCAACTGCGGCTTGGGCGGGTCGCCGGCCTCGGCCGTGGCGATGAACAGGGTTTCGGCCCCACCGGTGAGCGGGAATTCGAACCAGCCGGGGCTGTAGGCATCACCCATGGCGGCCAGACCGCGGCTGGCCTCGACCGGATGGGGGATCCGTTCGCACCATTCGGCCTCGTGGTGGTAGCCTCCATTCTCGCACCACGCCCGCAGCACCCGATCCGGCGCGGGCGCGAAGCAGAACCCCTGCCGATCCGCGAGCACCCGGCAGGATCCGGCGAAATGGCGCTCGCACGCCGGATCGCGGCGGGTCTCGCTGTGGAAGCTGCGGTCCTCGATGTCCAGGCGCAGGATCACCGAGACCTGGCACTGCTCGGGCAGCGCATTGCCCCAGCGCGGGGCGGCGGCCGGGCGCGACCAGCGGAAGACGGTGGTGTTGGCCCCGTCCAGCATGTCGGCGTCGAGATGGACCTCGACCGTGCGCGAATCCCCGGCGTTGGCGACGAAGATCCACCTGGCCGGCGGACCTGCGGCGAACTGCGCCAGATTCTGGCGATCGAGCGGGGTGATGAAGCCGTCGGCATTGATCCAGGCCCGCAGCCGCTTGGCCAGGATGTGGCGGTCGCAGGGCGCGGTGGGGTGCAGGTTCGCGCCCAGGGCGCAGTCGTATTTCGAACTGACCTTGCCCAGGTCGGCCGCGATGCGGGCCATGCCACCGCGGCCGTTGCAGAGCAGCGCCGTGCCGTGGCCGCCGGCCTCGGGCGCGGCCGTGCCGCCGATCCGCTCGCCGGAGCCGAGTGCGAGCAGGGCTCCGGTCGCCCGCGTCCCGTCGGCGGCGAAGCGTTCCAGGATGAGGGTCGCTGATCCTGCCGTCAGGGGCGGGAAGGCGACGATCTGGGCGCCGGCGGCGGCGATCGAACGGGCCTGCCGCGAACGATCGCACGACGCTGCGGTCAAGGTGACGGAAAAGGCCGCTTCATCGCTGATCAGGATCCAATGCCCAGGGGGCACGGGCACCACCCGGTTGAGGTCGGCGCGAGTCCAGCGGACCACCGCAGGATAGCGTTCGGCGTCCGCCACCGCCATCAGCGCCGCAAGCACATCCCGGCGGGCCGCGACCCGATCCAGGCGCGGCAGGCAGGCCAGGAAACGGGCCGGATCCGCATCGACCCAGGCCGCGAGCGCCTGCCAGCCACCCGGTCCCGGGCCGATGTCCTCGGGCGCCAGCACCTCGGCCAGGGCCTGGTAGGCGAAGGCGACGCGCGCACGGGCGCGACGGTACTCGTCCCCCGCCAACCCCGCCGGCTGCGCCGTCGCGGCCAGGCAATAGGCGGCCCCAGGAGGCAGCATCCAGTGCAGGGCGCCATCGGCCTCGCGGCGCAACGGCGGGACGGCCTGGCCCAGCAGATCGACCGGCAACGATCCCGGATCGGCTTCCGCCGCCAGGGTCAGCAACCCCGGCGCGGCGGGATCCAGGTTGATCAGCACCAGCACCCGATCCGGCCCGGCGTCGCGACGCAGTGCCAGCACCGACCCGCGCGGGTCCGACAGGATGGCGAGCTGCGCTCCATCGAGGAAGCACGGGTGGTCGCTGATCAGGCGGTTCAAGCGGGCGAGTTCATCGCACAGGTTCTCGCCCGCGCCCCAGTTGAGCGCCCGCGCCTGGTGCACCTCCAGCTTTTCGGTGGCCAGCCATTCGACGCCGTTGGTGAACCCGAACGCGCCCCCGACCGAGGTCAGGGCGCACAGCCGGTTGCGCAGGAGCGACCACGCGCGGCCGCCCTGGGCGAGGCGGTTGTTGTCGTGGGTCTCGCTGTAATGCACCAGGGTGCCGATCCGCTCCGACTGGCGCAGGCAGTGGCCGAGGTAGCCATGCACGTCGGGACCGGAGTAGTTCTGGAAGAGTTCCGAATAGGCCCACTGCATGCCGCCTTCGGTGAGCAGCGTTTCGGTCGCCGACCACGCGCCGCCCAGCCCCTCGAGGAGGAAGCACGCCTCGGGATGGCGCTGGCGCACCCGCGCCACGATCAGCCGCCACACCGGCAGCGGCACCATGTAGCCGGCATCGCAGCGGAAGCCGTCGACCCCGCGCCCGCACCAGGTGATGAGCGCATCGGCGATCTCGGACCACAGCTTCGGATGCCCATGGTCGAGCTCGACGAGATCCTCCCAGGTGTTCCCCCACGCCCCCGGACTGTGGAACGTGCCGTCCGGGTTGCGCTTGAACCACTCCGGGTGCTCCTCCATCAGGCGCGAGCCCCAGCCGGTGTGGTTGATCACGATGTCGAGGAAGACGCGCCCGCCACGCAGATGCACCGCATAGGCGAGTTCCCGGAACTGGTCGACCGCCGTCGTGCGGCGATCGAATTCGACCAGGGCCGGATCGATGGCGGTGAGATCGAGGCAGGCATACGGACTGCCGAACCGGCCCATGCGGGCGAAGGTGGTCGGAACCACGTTGACCGGCAGCAGGTGCAGGATGCGGCAGCCCAGGCGGTCGAGGATGTGCGGCACCTCCTTCGCCAACCCGCGCAACGTGCCCGAAGGCGGGATCACCGTGTAGCCATGGCGGTCGAGCGCGGCGAGCTGGTCGTCGAGCGGCGGCACCCGGGTGCCGGTCGCGGTCTTGCTGGAGCCGAACATGCGGGGAAAGGCGCAATAGATCGTGTTCGCCGAGCGGTAGTCGTCGGGATTGACCGACACCCCGAGATCATCGCCGTCCGGCCAATGCTGGCGGCCCGCAGGATCGACCACGAACGCCTTGGCTCTGAACCAGCCCACCTCGGCCAGAGCGAGATCGACCTGCCAGCCGCCGTCGACGCGGTCCATCGCCACGTCGCGCCAGGCATGCCCGGCGAAGGAGCTGTCCCCGCCCAGCGTCGCCACCACCTCGTCGCGCGCGACCCTGGCCCGGCCGATGGTGGTGCGCAGCAGCGCCCGCCAGCCCGGCGCGGTCGGTCCATCGAGGCGGACCCGCACCTGGTCGCCCACGTGACGGACGATCCGCGCTCCCGGTTCAGGATGCATGCGCAAAGGCTGGTTCATCGTTGGCCCAGGGTACGCCCACGATCGCGGGCGCCAGGGCTGCGCCGTCGTGCGGTGCTGCGCCGTGGTGCAGCTGCGCCAGCCCGAGTCAGGCCGTCGGCACGCGCAGGATGGCGCCGGTATCGGCCGAGGTCGCCAGCCACTGGTAGCGCTTGAGCCACGAGCCCTTCACCGCCTTGACGAGCGGCTTCCAGGCCGCCTTGCGCCGGGCGAGTTCCTCCGCGCCGACCAGCAGTTCGAGCGATCGCTTGCCGATGTCGTAGCGGATGCGATCGCCATCTTTCACCAGCGCGATGGTGCCGCCGGCGGCGGCCTCGGGGCTGATGTGGCCGATCGACGCGCCGCTGGTGCCGCCGGAGAAGCGGCCATCGGTGATCAGGGCGACCTTGCCGGACAGGCCCTGGCCCTTGATGTAGCTGGTCGGCGCGAGCATCTCCTGCATGCCGGGACCGCCCTTGGGGCCTTCGTAGCGGATGACGACGACATGGCCGGGCTTGACCTTGCCGGACAGGATGCCGGCGCAGGCGTCGTTCTGGCTGTCGAAGACGATGGCCTCGCCCTCGAAGGCGAGCATTTCCGGCAGCACGCCGGCGGTCTTCACCACCGCGCCGTCGACGGCCAGATTGCCGGTGAGGATGCACAGGCCGCCGTCCTTGGTGTAGGGGTTGGCCACCGGGCGGATCACCGTCGCATCGCGCGTGCGCACGCCGCGCAGCGATTCGGCGAAGGTCTGGTTGAGCACGTTGCGCGCCGAGCCGTCGATGAGCCCGGCAGCCAGGAGTTCGCCGAGGATGGCGTAGATGCCGCCGGCGCGGTGGCAGTCCTCGATGTGGTGGTGGCCGTTGGGCGCGAGCTTGGCCAGGCAGGGGACCTTCTTCGAGATCGCGTCGATGCGGCGGCAGTCGTAGGGGATGCCGGCTTCGCGCGCGATCGCGAGCAGGTGCAGCACGGTGTTGGTGCTGCCGCCCATGGCGATGTCGAGCGCGACCGCGTTGTCGAACGCCGCCAGGTTCACGAAGTCGAGCGGCTTGAGGTCCCACTCGACCAGCTTCATCACCTGGCGCGCGGCGGCCTGGTAGAGCGCGTTGCGTTCGGGCGACAGCTTGCCGGGGCCTTCGCCCGCGAGGATGGTGCCGTTGCCGGGCAGGGCGAGGCCGAGCGCTTCGCTCAGGCAGTTCATGCTGTTGGCGGTGAACATGCCGGAGCACGAGCCGCAGGTCGGACAGGCGTTGACCTCGACATCCTTCAGCCGCTTCTCATCGATCTTGCCGGCATTGAACTCGGCCACCGCGGCGAAGGCGGTGATCAGGTCGATCGGCTTGCCTTCAGCGTCGGCGCCGGCCTTCATCGGTCCGCCGCTGACGAACACCGTCGGGATGTTGCAGCGCATGGTGCCCATCAGCATGCCGGGCACGATCTTGTCGCAGTTGGGGATGCAGACCATGCCGTCGAAGCAGTGCGCGTTCACCATCGTCTCGACGCTGTCGGCGATGATCTCGCGCGAGGGCAGCGACCACAGCATGCCATCATGGCCCATCGCGATGCCGTCATCGACGCCGATGGTGTTGAAGATGAAGGGCACGCCGCCGGCGGCGCGGATCGCGGCCGAGACGATCTCGGCGACCTCATCGAGATGGACGTGGCCGGGGATGATCTCGACGTGGGAGGAGCACACCGCGATGAAGGGCTTGGAGAAGTCCCCATCCTTCAGGCCGGTCGCGCGCAGGAGGCTGCGGTGCGGGGTGCGGTCGAAGCCTTTTTTGATCTGGTCGCTGCGCATGGGATTCCTCGGCGGCTAGGGGCCATTGCTGGCCTTGGTGGCGAGGGCGGAGCATCGACGCACGGACAGGACCGGCAAGTCACGCACCGGCTTGTCTTCGGCGTCGGATCCGGTTCCGCCCACGCCAACGTTCAGAAGCGCCACAGCGACCGCCGGAAATCGGATTTCCCATTGTGGATGCGTGGGCTGTCATGCAGTCTTCCCCCCTTCCGCCGATCCCGCGCACTCCAGGAGCGCCCATGTTCCGCACCGCCATCGTCACCGCCGCTCTCTGCGCGGTGCTTCCCTCCGTCCACTCCATCCAGGCCGGCGAGACCGCGCCCGAGGTCAAACCCGCCGTGATCCCCCCTCCCGCTGCTCCTGGCATCCCGACGATAACCCCGGACACCCCGTGGACGCAGAAGCAGAAGGCCAGCTACCTCATCGGCATCCAGATGGGCAAGAGCCTCAAGCAGATCAAGGACGAGATCGAACCCGAACTGGTCCTGCTGGCCCTCAAGGACGCCCTGGGCGGCCGGCCGTCGCCGTTCTCGCCCCAGGAGGAAGCGCAGGTCATGCAGAAGTTCCAGCAGGACATGCAGGCGGCCGAGGCCAAGCGCGCCGGCGACCGCAAAGGCACCAATGTGGCCTGGCTGGCCGAAAACGGCAAGAAGCCCGGCGTGAAGACCACCGCCAGCGGCCTCCAGTATGAAGTCCTCGCCACCGGCGCAGGTCAGCAGGCCGCGATGGGCAAGACCGTGACCGTCCACTACACCGGCACCATGCTCGACGGCACCGAGTTCGACTCGTCGGTGAAGCGCGGCCAGCCCGCCGACTTCCCGCTCAACCCGGGCGGCCTCATCCAGGGCTGGCTCGAAGCCATCCCGATGATGAAGGAAGGCGACCGCTGGAAGCTCTACATCCCGTCCGACCTCGCCTACGGCGAACGCGGCAACCGCGGCATCCCGCCGAATTCGCTGCTCATCTTCGAGGTCGAACTGATCAAGGTCACCGCCGGCCCGGCACCCGCGATCCCCGGCGTGAAGTAAGGGCTTTTGCAGCGGGACGCTGTCCCGCCAGCCGTTTTCAGCGGGACGCCGTCCCGCCACGCCCTGCCAGGGGCCAATGGCCCCTGGACCCCGTGGTTGCCCGGAAGGGCTTTATTCCGCGTCCTTCCGTTAGCCAGCCGGTTGCCCATTTGGGGCGACGTTTTCATTTCTTCAGACTGATTGATGCCCGATCATCGTCACGACCCCAGGCACGCAGACAGCGAAGCGCCCCTGCGTGCCCATCCCGGGCAATAGGTTTCACCAACGCGAGGACGCGGTGAAAAGGTTCTTCCGGGCAATCCGGGTCCAGGGCAGAGCCCTGGCGGGGCGTGGCGGGGCAGAGCCCCGCTGCAAAAGTTAAAACGGGAACGGCTGGGGTTCGCCTTCGGCCAACGTCAGGATCTCGACCCCGCGTTCGGTCACCAGCACGGTGTGCTCGTGCTGGGCGCTGCGCTTCAGATCGGCGGTGACGGCGGTCCAGCCGTCCTCCCAGGATGAGTGCTTCCAGGTGCCGAGGTTGATCATCGGCTCGACCGTGAAGGTGATGCCGGGCACCATGGCGAAGGTGGCGGACGGATCGTAGTAGTGCGGCACCTGCGGATCCTGGTGGAAGCGCTCGCCGATGCCGTGGCCGACGAAGGCGCGCACCACGCCGTAGCCGTCTTTCGCGGCGCGCGCGTCGATGGCGCGACCGATGTCGCGGATCATGTAGCCCGGCCGCACCGCGCCGATGCCCGCCAGCATGCAGGCGCGGGTGTCGTCGATGAGCTTCTGGGACGCGGGATCGATGGCACCGACTCCGACCGTCTCGGAGCAGTCGCCGTGCATGCCGTGGAGGTAGATGGTCACGTCCAGGTTGACGATGTCGCCTTCAGCCAGCGGACGGGAGTCGGGGATTCCGTGGCAGATGACTTCATTGACCGAGGTGCACAGCGACTTGGGGAATCCCATGTAGTTCAGCGGCGACGGATAGCCGCCGAGGTCGATGCAGGCCTGATGCGCAAGGGCGTCGAGCGCGTCGGTGGTGATGCCGGGCTTCACCGCCCGCTTGGCGATTCCCAGCACCTCGCGCGCGGCGCGGCAGGCCAGGCGCATGCGCGCGATCTGGTCGGGCGTCTTGATCACGTCCTTGATCCGCGAGCCCGGTTTGCCGGTGAGCGCGTATTCCGGGCGCGGGATGCGCTCCGGAACCGTTCGCGGCGCGGAAATGACGCCCGGCTTCACCGGCCGGAAGGAGCTCGGCTTGCCCGGCTCCTCGCCCTGGAGCTTGGCCAGGAGATCGCGGCTCTGGTGGCAGCGTTTGTATTTCTGGCCCGACCCGCACCAGCAGGGATCGTTGTTGCCGAGCTTTGCACCGGTGGAGGAGTTGCGCATCGGCGGGGCAGGCTACACCGCATCCCGCGCGGGCAAAGCCGGCACTGCGGCCGGCTCGACCTGCCGCCATCACGCGCGCGCCCCACCCCGCACCACCTGGAACCGCCATGCCCACCTCCATCTCGACCCCTGACGCCCCGGCCGCGATCGGCCCCTACAGCCAAGCCGTGCGCCAGGGCGATCTCCTGTGGTGCTCGGGCCAGCTCGGCCTCGTCCCCGCCACCGGCCAGTTCGTCGCCGGCGGCACCGCCGAGCAGACCGAGCAGGCCCTGCGCAACCTCGATGCCATCGCCCGCGAGGCCGGCACCGCGCTCAACAAGGCGCTGCGCCTGACCGTGTACCTGGTCGATCTCGGCGAGTTCGCCGCCATGAACGCGGTCTACGCACGCTGGTTCGAGGCCCCCTTCCCGGCCCGCGCCACGGTGCAGGTCTCGGCCCTGCCTAAAGGCGGCCGGGTCGAGATCGACGCGGTGATCGCACTGTAACCGATCAGACCGCGTCAGCGCCCGCGCATCGCCGCCTCGACAGCGGCGATGTCCTTGGGGATCGCGGCGGTGAGCTCCTCGCAGCCGTCGGCGGTGATGAGCAGGTCGTCCTCGATGCGCACGCCGAAGCCTTCCTTGGGCAGGTAGATGCCGGGTTCGTTCGAGATGATCATGCCCGGCGCGAGCGGCGCGTCGCGGTCGCTGGGGTCGTGGACATCGAGACCGATGTGGTGGCTGACCCCGTGATGCCGGGTGTAGCCGGCGTCGATGATCGGCTTCCATGCGATCTCGTTGAGCTGCGCCAGGGTCACACCCGGCTTCGCGGCCGCGCGCACCGCCTGGTTCGAGGCCAGCACCAAGGAATACACCTCGCGGAACAGGCCACGGCCGAAGCGGCCGTTCTGCGGGATGGTGCGGGTGACATCGGCGCAATAACCGCCGGCGGTGGCTCCCGAGTCGATGAGCAGCGGCGCGGCCGCGACCAGCGGCTGGTCATTGTGCGGATAGTGCAGGGTCGCGCCGTTCACCGCCGAACCGACGATGGATGGGAAGGCCAGCGGCGCCTGGTCGTGGCGGCGGTATTCGGCTTCCAGGGCGGCGGCGACTTCGGATTCGTTGGTCAGGCGCGGGATGCGCGGCCACACCGCGAGCGAACCGTCACGGGTGCGGCGGATCGCCTCGCGATGCCAGGCGACCTCGTCCGCATCCTTGATCATGCGCTGGCGGATGAGCGCCGGCTCGGCGTTGCCGATGCGGATCTCCGGCGCCAGCTTCGTCTTCCACTCTGCCATCGCCTGGGCCTGGAAGCCGGGCTCGCTGCGCCGGGTGCACATCGCGATGCGACCACCCGCCGCACGGGCGGCCGCCTGCACCGCGTCGTCCAGGTGCTCGCGCGGCAACGACCGGTCGACCCCGAACACCGCGCGCCCCTGGCCGGGCTTGAGGCGCGGGCCGTCCCAGACCACCCGCTTGGGATCGCCGGGATCGAGAAACAGCGTGCTTTCCCCGTTCGGCAGGATGAGCAGCGCCGCATCGGGTTCATGGCAGCCGGTGTAATAGTCGAACCACGGATCCTGGCGTTCGCGGCGCAGGCGGTGCTCGTCGCAGCCGATGAGCAGCAGCGGCACGGCGCCGAAGAGGTGCTCCCCCGCGAGGCGGGCGGCCGCGTGCCGGCGGCGGCGGTAGGTGGTCAGCGGAAGCGCGCGGCCGCGGATGATCATGGCGCGCATGGTCGCGCGACCGCTCCCCGGCTCAACCGCGATGGCGGCGGCCTGGCACGGCTCAATCCCGCTGGTCCAGCCGGCCCCGGCACGCGGACGGGGCCTGGCCGATGATGGCGCGGAAACGCTTGTTGAAATGCTGCGGATCATCGAAACCGACCAGACGGCCGATCTCCGCCACCGGCAGGGCGCTGGTCGCCAGGAGCACCCGCGCCCGTTCGATGCGCTGGACGAGGACGTAGCGCGCCACCGTCATCGCGAAGCGGCGGCGGAATCCGAGCGCGAGCCAGGCGGTGCTGACGCCGGTGCGCCGGGCCAGCTCGGCGGTGGTCCAGGCCCGGTCGGGCTGGTTGCGCACCAGCGCGGCGGCACGATCGGTCGCGCCCCCGCCCCGGTCGCCATGGCGGGCCCGATCACCGAGCGCACGCAACCAGACCAGCAGTTCGAGCAGCGCCGCGCCCGCCGCCACCGCCTCCGGGCGCAGACCCGCCCGGGCGCGATCGTGCAGGGTGGCGATGCGCGCCATCCGTTCGCGGGCATAGGTCGCCGCCGGTCCTGCCTTCATCCACAGCGGCAGGCGCAACCGGTCGCCCGTGAGCGGTTCGACGCTGAAATGGACGCACCAGTGCCGGCCGGGCGCTGCGAGGTCGTAGCTGGTCTCGAACCGGTTGGGCGACAGGGTGATGATTCCCGGTTCGAGCGGATATTCCGTACCAGCGCAGCGCCAGCGGCCGGTGGAATCATGCAGATGGAGCGCATGCGAAGACCGATGGATGTACTGGTGCGCGAAGCCGATCTGATCCAGGGGGAAGCGCCCGGCGATGAGCACCGTCGGAACGGAAAGCGCCAAGTCTAGCGAATCCATACCACAGGCTACTCGACCGCTGCCAGCCCGGAAGCATCCCGGCCGCCTAGGCTGCCGACATGCCTACCGCTGCCGCATCTCGCACCTCCCAGACCAGGACCGATCCGCCGGCGCGGGCCCGAAAGTCCCCGCCCCGCATCAGCAGGACGGCGAGCCGCGGCAGCAGGACGGCGAGCCGCAGCCCCGCCACCGCTTTCGCCCAGGACGGGTTCTTCGTCGCGAAGGGCCTCTTCGCCGACCGCATTCCCGCCCTGGAACGATCCTTCGACCGCATCGTCGCCCAGATCAGCGGTGCGGGCGAGAACACCAACGCCCGCTGGGGCGGAGCCGCCAGCGACCAGGTCAACGGCGCCAGCCGCCGGGTGGTCACCCACACCCACAACGTGCAGATGTACGATGCGCTCTGGGCGACCCTGTGGTACGAGCCGTCCTTCCTGGATCTCTGCCGGGCCTTCCTGGGCCCCAATCTGGCGCTGCACCACACCAAGCTCTTCCAGAAACCCGCCGAACGCGGCGCCGCCTTCCCGATGCATCAGGACTGGGGCTACTTCCCGGTCGAAGGCGACCGCTGCCTGGCGGCGATCGTCCACGTCTCGCGCGCCGATGCGGCGATGGGCTGCCTGCGCATCGTGCCCGGCAGCCACCGCGACGGCCGCATCGTCGACGCGAAGGGCGATGGCGATCTGACCGAACTCCAGCGTCGCCATCCCCTGGAGACGGCGACACCGGTCCTGTGCCAGCCCGGCGACGTGGTGTTCTTCCACTGCCTGACCGTGCACGGATCAGGTGTGAACACCCATCCTCGCGACGTGCGCAAGACCGTGCTCGCCCAGGTGTACGATGCCACGGCGGAACCGCTTCCCGGTCCGCACCACTACGACAGCCGCTTCCTGCTCTGCGGCACCAATCCCCGCATGACCCGCAGCAAAGCCGGCCAATGAAGGATGCCACCATGCTGACCGGTCGCCAACGCCTGATCCGCACCCTGCGCCGCGAACCCGTCGATCGTTTCCCGATCGATCTCGGTTCGCATTTCTCGACCGGGATCAGCGCCTTCGCCTATGAAAACCTGCGCCGCCAGATCGGCCTGGACACCGGTCGGATCGAAGTCGCCGACCCCATCTGGTTCCTCGCCCGGGTCGATGACGACGTGCGCGACCGGTTCCATCTCGATGTCGCCCCGCTCCATATCGGCTGGCGCGCGACCGCGCGCTGGAACCCGCGTGGTTCGCACCATTTCACCGTGCCGGCGGCATTCGTCGCCGGATCGGAACGCCTGGCCGACGGGACCTGGGTGGTACGCAAGGGGACGCAGCAGGCCCGCATGCCCGATGGCGGATTCTTCTTTGACGGCGCCTGGATCGATTTCGACGAGCGGACCGAATCCGAACGTTGCGCGAGCCTGGCCCAGGAGGCACGCCGCCTGCGCGGACGCGACGATCCGGGCATCCTGCTGATGGGGGGATTCTGGGGTTTCGCCTCCGAGCATCCCGACTGGCTGATGCGCAGCGCCGAAGACCCCGGGCAGGTCTGCGCCGACAACGAACGCTCGCTGGGCGAACAGCTCGCCCGGCTCGGCCGGCTGATCGACACGCTTGGC
Source organism: uncultured Candidatus Kuenenia sp. (assembly GCA_964654285.1). GTDB lineage: Bacteria > Planctomycetota > UBA11346 > UBA11346 > UBA11346 > BJHQ01. The sequence continues at coordinate 32,899 of CAZZJC010000030.1, read as the reverse complement.
GATCTCGTGCAGGTGGTCGAGATCAACAGCGACCTGGGCTCGCAACGCGGTCCGTTCATCGGGCCGAAATCCTGGTGCCGGATCTCGCAGCCCTACATGAAGCGCTTCTGCGACTTCGTCCACCGCAACTCGGACTGGAAGGTCTTCATCCACAGTTGCGGTTCGATCCAGCCGCTCATTCCCCATCTGATCGACGCCGGCATCGACATCCTCAACCCGGTCCAGATCACCGCCGCCAACATGGATCCCGCCGTGCTGAAACAACGCCATGGCGACCGCCTGATCTTCTGGGGCGGCGGCTGCGCCACCCAAGGCGTGCTCGACCGCGGCACGCCGGAGCAGGTCCGCGCCAATGTCCGGCATCTCGCCGGCATCCTCGGCGCTGGCGGCGGCATGGTCTTCAACCAGGTCCACAACATCATGGGCGACGTGCCGGCGGAAAACATCGTGGCGATGCTCGACGAGGCCTATGCGGTCGCCACCGCTGCGTCCTCGGCGATGCCCTGCGCCTCCGCCGCCGGCTGACACCGGCCGCCGGGATCAACCGGCGCCGGCCGCCCCCGGCGTCTTGCCACGCGCTTTCAGGTCGAGCCAGAGATTATAGGCGGAAACCCCGGCCGGCAGCGCGTTCTGCAGGATGCCGACGCTGTCGTTCTTGCCGAAGATGAAGTAGAGCGTGGTCAATCCCGCGCCGGCCAGGCTCATGACCCAGAACAGGGTGGGCATGGCGGCGCTGCCGTGGCGCTTGCGGTGCCAGGCCTGGACGAACCAGCGCGCCGCGAACATCCCCGCCCCGGTGAAACCGAGGATCTTCCAGCCGGTGAGGCGGATGAAGCCGTCAAACAACACGGCATTCATCCACCCTGGACCTTCCCAGAGCCAACCGCGATGGTGATAGGTCGCTGGTTCGCCTGCCGCCAGCGCCCCGGCGATGAAGAGCAGGAAGACGGCGGGTATGATCCAACCGCCCCCACGCGGGCAGGTCGGATCATCGAGGTGGTGCGGTTGGCTCATGGCGCGGCAGTGTCCCGCTCGGCGTTGCGGGGGAAGTCCAGGCTTCGGCAATGAGTGCTCCAGGACTCCGTGACGCTGCGTTTTCGGCCGGCGGGATGCCGGCGATCCCAGGAGGTCGACGTGCGCGGCGACCAGGTTGCCCCACCCCCCAAAGCACCCGACCCCGGCCTTGCGGTCGGGGTCGGGTGGTGGCGGAGGCCGTCGATAAGCCGGGTCCTGTCGTGGACGGCCATTTCTCTGCGGTCCGCAGTCGCCTGCGGTCCTGTAGCACCCGATTCGCGCTCAGGCGGTGCGGGCAGCACCTCGCGCGGTCTGGGCTTGCTCCTGGTGGGGTTTGCCGTGCCGGTCGCCTTGCGGTCCCCGCGGTGGGCTCTTACCCCGCCGTTTCGCCCTTACCCCGGATGTCGCCACCCGGGGCGGTCTGCTTTCTGTTGCACTTTCCCTAGCCTCCCGCCACGGAAGCCGGCTGCATTTGGCAGCCACCATGCCCTGCGGAGCCCGGACTTTCCTCGCCCGCCACGCCCCGGTCGCCCGGGAGGGTGGTGGGCGCGGCCGTCTGGCGGCGCGGCGTGCTTGTAGCGCTGGGAACCGCCCGCGCCACTGCGCATGCCGAGACGGCTATGGACGCATCCGCCATGCTGCGCCATCACCGCACGGCGATCCCGGCCAGGCGCCGGGAAGGCTCGGCGATCGATGACCACCTGAAGGCACATCCCGCTGGTACACCCGGCCTGCGGCCTCGGCCACGGCCCTGGTTCCGCGCCAGCCTCCGCTATTTTGCCGCTACCCGATTTCCGGCCCCGGTTCGCGGTCGGATCCGGACCCGTGAGGTTGCGATGCGTCTGACCGTCACCTGCCGCCCTGCCTGCGCCATCGTCGCCGCTGCCACGGCGGTCCTCGCGCCCCCTGCCGCCGCCGCGCAGCAGATCGAGGTCATCCGCGTACGCGACCAGCAGAAGATCAGCGGCGAGCTGATCAGCGACGACGGCACCGTGCTGCGGATCCGCCAGACCTGGGTCGGCAAGCAGGGCACGTCCTACCTCGAATGGCGGCTCGATCGCAGCGAGATCACCGGTTACGAACTGTCCCCCGACCCCGAGACCGCCTACGCCGCGCGCAAGGCCGAGGCCAAGACCGCCGCGCAGCTGCTCGCGCTGGCGCAGTGGTGCCGCGAACGCGGCATGGGGGCGCGCAGCGCTGAGCTCGCCATCGCGGCGCTCAAGCAGAAGGACGATTTGCCCGGCGCGACGCGGCTGCTCGATGAACTCGGCTGGATCAAGGTCGACGGCGCCTGGGTGAAGGAGGACGTCTGGCTGGCCGAGAACGGCAAGGTGCGCTACAAGGGCGAGGTCATGACCGCCGCCGAGGCGCAGAAGCTCAAGGAACGCGACAAGCAGGACACGGCGATCGTCAGGAAAGAGACCTCCATCGCCGCCATCGACAAGGACATCGCCAAGGCCGAACGTCGCCAGCAGGAGATCAAGGCGGAACGGGCGAAGCTCGCCAAGCAGATCGCCGACCAGCAGGCCGGCGGCGGCAAGGACCAGTACAGCCTCGCCCGCGCCGCCCTGGACGCCGCCAGGCTCGCCTACCAGGCCGAACTCGATCGCGACCGCCGCGCCGGCGGCAATGGCTCCAGCGCCCGCCTGGTGCAGCTCGAAACCGAGATGGCGGCCCGGCAGCAGGAACTCAACCGCGTCCGCGCCGAAGCCTCGGACACGCGTTCCGCCGTCGCCGCCCTGCGCACCCAGGACGCGGCCCTGGCCGGCGAAAGCGCGGGGCTTGAACAGCAGATCGCGGATCTGCGCAAGCGGCGGCAGGACATGCAGAAAGAGATCGCCGCCGCCCGGAGCGCCGGATCGCCGAAGAACGAAGGCGCGGTGCCGCCACCCGCTGGGAAATGATCCGATCCGGCGGTTGGATCTACCGGAAGCAGTCCGGATGCGCGCGCCGGATCGACGCGAACGCCCCGCCGGCGCCGATGACCAGGTGATCGCTCAGCGGCAGTTCGACCGTGCGCCCGGCCGCGACCAGGCGGGCGGTGACGGCGCGGTCGCCGCCGCTCGGGGTCGGATCGCCGCTGGGATGGTTGTGCACCGCGATGCACGACGTGGCCCCGGCGCGCAGGGCGGCGCGGAAGAACGCCCGCACGCAGGCGTCGGTGCCGTCGACATCGCCCCGGCTGATGACGCGCGGTTCGCCGATCAGGCCGCAGCGCGGATCGAGCGGCAGGCACCACAGCTCCTCGTGCGGCAGCTGCACCATCAGCGGCCCGATGAGCAGCGCGACGGCGGCGGCCTCGTTGAGTTTCGGCCGTTCACGCATCGCGGCCGAGGCGAGCCGACGCGCGAGCTCGAACGCAGCGGCGATCTCGGCCGCCTTGGCCGGGCCGAGGCCATCGAGTTCCGCCAGCGAGCCGACCTCGCAGCGCGACAGGCCGACCAGGCCGTCGTGCTCGTGGATGAGCCGCTGGGCGAGGGTGAGCACGCCTTCATCGGCGCTGCCGGTGCGCAGGAGCAGCGCGAGCAGTTCGTGGTCGTCGAGCGCCTCGATGCCGGAGGCGAGCGCCTTTTCGCGCGGGCGTTCCTGCACCGGCAGGCTGCCGACCTGGGGCGACGCGCGGCGGGGCGCGGCGGCGGTGGACGCCGGGGCGGCGAGGATGGTGGCATAGGCCTCGCGCGCCGGCCCTTCCCAGCCGCCAGGGCCGACCTCGCCGGCACCGGTCAGGCGGCGTGACAGTTCCAGGGCGTCCCAGTGCGGGATGCCGGCGCGCGTCAGCGCCTCGACGGTCGGCGCGTCGATCGCCACGGCGGTGGCCAGCGCGCGCCGGGCAGGTTCGCCGCGCTGGGCGATCCAGGCAGCCAGTCCGGCCGTGGCCTGGCGGTCGCTCACAGCGGCTGATTCCAGCGCTGCGCCATGATCGCGACGCAGCCCAGGCAGAGCACCAGGGCGAGGATCAGCATGATCATCAGGCGGCGCTGGCGTGCATCCGCCGGATCGGGCAGCGGTTCGGCCAGGGCGCGCGCCTCGGCGGTCGCGGTGGTGGCGACAACGGTCTGCGCCGCGATCTCGCGCGCGGCAGCGGTGATCTGCTCCAGCGAATCCTGGCCGGTGGCGACCGCCTGGCGCAGCCCCGACCAGGCGGCGTCGGCGGCCTCGCTTGCGCTGCGGGCGCGGGTGGCGGCCGAACGCAGGCCGGGCAGGGCCTTTTCGGCCATCGGCGCGGCATCCGGGTGCTGCATCAGCGCCTCGGCGGCGGCGACGTAGGCTTCGCATTCGCACCGTGAGCCGAGGCAGGCGTAGGCGGCCTGGCCGAGGGCCTGGATGCGCCCGCGGTGGGCCCGGCGCTCGGAGGCGCCGGCGGCGGCGACCACGGCCGGCGGTGGAGGGACTTCGTAGGACGGCCCTTCCGGCAGTTCCGGGGCGAGGCCGAGGCGGTGCACCAGGCGCTGACCGGCCAGGATGGTCCCGGCGAAGAGGAGCAGCCCGGCGACGATGCTGGCGAACAGGACGGCGAGCAGCATGGCGCGACCATGCCGGGCAGGCTGCGGCAGACAACCCGGAGCCGGCTGCGCCCGGTGCATCAATCGGAGCATCCGGATTTTCCCTTGGTGGCGGACGGTCCTGGGCATTACGCTGCGCCACCATGAGCACCGCCAGCCCCAGCAGTCCCGACGCCGCGAACCTCGTCGCCCATGTGCGCGACCGCATCCTGGCCGACCTCGCCGAAACCGCGCGCTGGTACCTGGGTGCGATGCCGGCGTTCTACTTCAAGACCACCACCGCCGACGAGCGCGACCGCCACCTGGAGCTCCTGCATGCGGTGCGCCGGGCGGTGGCGCGTGGCGACGGCGACCCGCTGTCGCTCACCGACGACGGCGCCGCCGGCAAGCTGCTGGTCATCGGCCGGCCGGAACGCCACCGGCTGCTCGATGTCATCCGTATGATCCGGGCGACTCCGGGCATGGCGGCGAAGCCCATCCACCGGGTCGAACTCACCACCACCCGCGACCGCAGCCTGTTCCTGTGGGCGTTCTGCTACGGGCCGGGCACCATGCCCGAGCACATCGATCTCGCGGCCCACCGCCGGGCCATCATCGCCGATGTCTGCGACCGCGACCTCAAGTGCGAAATGAAGGCGAAACGCTACCTGGATGCCGTCGACCAGGGCTACCTCGCGCGCTCGAACGTGCACCGCATCACCCGCCACATCCGGGCCTGGTCGCGGCTGGAGGTCGCCGAGGACGTGGTCGTGATGGCGGATGTCTCGGCCGAGGACCCGACCAGCGTGCGCCTGACCCTGGCCACCGGCGACCTCGGCCCGTGGGATGCGCTCACCCAGCTCGCGCGCGTGCTCGCGCGCCACCCGCTCGCGCTGACGCGGGGATACCTCGATCTCGTGCCGGCGGTCGAGGGCGATGTCCAGGCCATCGTCACCACCGCCTACCTTGCCACCGCCGGCCAGGGGGCGAAGGCCACGCTGAGCCGTCCGAGCGACCACCAGGCGGCCGAGCTCGCCGGCGATCTCGCCGCCGTCCACCGCGCCTGGGACGACCGCCGGGCCGCGCGCTGGCTGGATGGCACCTATTCCCACGATGAGCTGGATCTCCTCCAGGCCCTGATCAGCGGGGCAGGGCTGCTGCTCGGCCTGGATCAGCCCTTCCTGGATGTCGACGACACCGCCGCCGAGGTGCTGGCCGACCAGAGCGACCTCTGCCGCCGGCTCTGCCATCTGGTGGCGGCGCGCTTCCGGCCCGGGGCGACCGTCGCGCCGGCGGAATGGGAGCGCCTCGACCGCGAGCTCACCAGCGCGCTGCATGCGGTCGAACCGCGCAGCCAGGCCGCGATGCTGGAGGCCATGCACGCGGTCGCGGCGGCGGTGCGCCTGACCAACGCCTTCCGTCCCGGCCGGCTGGGGACGGCGCTGAAACTCGATCCCGCCTGGCTGCCGGCGACGCGCTTCCCGCACCGCCCCTTCGGCATCATCCTGTTCAGCGGGCCGCACGCGCGCGGACTGCACATCCGCTTCCGCCCCTCGGCACGCGGCGGACTGCGTCTGGTCATCCCGGCCAATCCGGGCCAGTACGTGCGCGGACGCGACCGCCAGCTGCAAGAGGTCTACGACCTCGCCTGGGCGCAGCAGCTGAAGAACAAGGACATCCCCGAGGGCGGCGCCAAGTGCATCGCCCTGGTCGAACCCGGCCGCGACGCCGACGCGGCGGTGAAGCAGATCGCCGACAGCCTGATCGACCTCCTGCTGCCTACGGAGCTGGCGCCCGAGGTCGTCGGACCGTTCGGCGGCGCGCACGAATCCGCCCTGATCTTCCTCGGCCCCGACGAGAACATGACGCCCGCGCGCATCCAATGGATCGCCGAACGCGCGCGCCGGCGCCAGCTGCCCAACTACGCGACCCTGATCTCGTCCAAGCCCGACGCCGGCATCAACCACAAGGAGTTCGGCGTCACCAGCGAGGGCCTGTTCACCTGGATCAGCGAGGTGCTGCCCATCGTCGGCATCGGCCTGGACCAGCCCTACACGGTCAAGATGACCGGCGGCCCGGATGGCGACGTGGCCGGCAACCTGCTCAGGATCCTCCACCGCGAGCACGGGACGCGCGCGCGCGTGGTCGCGATCGCCGACGGCGGCGGCGCCGCCTACGACCCCTCCGGCCTGGACTGGGACGAACTGCTGCGCCTGGTCCGCGCCGGCAAGGGCATCGCCGCCTTCGATCCCGCCAAACTGGCCGGATCCGGCGCCTGGGTCGCCCCCGCGAGCGACAAGCGCGGCGAGGAACGCCGCAACCGCCTGCACCTCGATGTCGTCGCGGACCTGTTCATGCCCTGCGGCGGCCGGCCATGGACGATCGACGACCGCGCCTGGCCGCAGTTCCTCACCGACAAGGGCAAGCCCAGCGCCAAGGCGATGGTCGAGGGCGCCAACATCTTCATCACCGACGCCGCCCGCGCCGCGCTCGAGGATCGCGGCCTGGTGGTGATCCGCGACTCCAGCGCCAACAAGGGCGGGGTGATCTGCTCCTCCTACGAGGTGCTCGCCGGCCTGGTCCTCGGCGACGACGAGTTCCGCTCCCTCAAACCGCGCTACGTCCACGATGTCATCGAGCTGATCCGCTCGCACGCCCAGGCCGAGGCGAAGGCGCTCCTGAGCGGCTGGAAGCGCCGCAACCGCCAGGTCCGCCTGAGCGAGTTGTCGGCGCAGCTCAGCGAAGAGATCAACCGCGTCAGCGGTCTGCTGGAACCGGTGATCGCCGGCCACCTCGACGCCGACGAGCTGCGCGACACCTGGCGCCAGCACCTGGAGGCGCACTGCCCGCACGTCCTGGTCGAACGCGCCCGCGAGCGCCTGGCCAAGGCCATCCCGCGCCCGCACCGCGTCGCCATCCTCGCCAAGCGCCTTGCCAGCCGCATGGTCTACAAGGAGGGCCTGACCTGGTGCCGCACCTACATCCACGAGGAGCACCTCTGGAACACGGTGGCGACCTACCTCCACGCCGAGACCCAGGTCCAGGCGGTCTGCTTCCACCTCGCCGCGGCCAACCTGCCCGGGGGTGAAGAGCTCATCCGCGTCATCGCCGCCGGCGCCCAGCGCGAACTCGTGCGGCGGAAGCTCGGGCAGGAATACTGAGGTCGTAACGCAGATCAGCGCGGGAACGCGGCACGGCCGCCTACGCGGCCCAGGCCAGCGTCGGGCGGCGGCCGGTGCCTGGACCAGGCGCGGCCGGCTCTAGCATCGCCGCCGTGCGCATCGCGATCATCGACTACGACGCCGGCAACCAGACCTCGGTCCAGCGTGCGCTCGCCCATCTGGGACAGGCGGCGGAGATCACCGCCGATCCCGGGCGCGTGGCGGCGGCCGACCGGATCATCTTCCCCGGCGTCGGCGCGGCGGGAACCTGCATGGGCAACCTGAAGGGTCGCGGCATGGACCAGGCCCTGCGCGCGGCGATCGCGGCGGGCAAGCCGGTGCTGAGCATCTGCGTCGGCCTGCAACTGCTTTTCGAGACGAGCGAAGAGGATGGCGGCACCCCCTGCCTGGGGCTGGTGCCCGGCCAGGTGGTGCGCTTCCGGTCGACGGATCCGGCGATCAAGATCCCGCACATGGGCTGGAACCAGGTCGCCTGGACGCCGGAGGAGCCCATCGCGCACGGCATCCCGCCGCAGGCCGAGTTCTACTTCGTGCACAGCTACCACCCGGTGCCTGGGCCCGGGGTCGCCACCATCTGCACCGCCGACCACGGCGGACGCTTCTGCGCCGGCATCCGCGCCGGGAATCTGGTCGCGGTGCAGTTCCACCCGGAAAAAAGCGGCCGTTTCGGACTGCAACTGCTCGGCAACTTCCTGACTTCCGGCTGAGACCCGCGTCCGACCTTTCGGGGTCAGCGCTCGGCCAGGGCGCGCTGGATCGCCGTGCGCGCGACTTCCAGGATGCCGTCGTGGTCTGCACCGGCGATCTCATGACAGGTCACGAAACCCGGATGCGCCTGCGCCAGGGCGCGACCCATCTCCACCGGGATGACCTGGTCGCGGTCGCCGTGGAAGATGACGATCGGTGGCGGCTTGGTGGTTGCGGCGAGTTCCGCCAGGCGGGCTTCGTTGTCGAAGCGGTGCAACAGCACGTGGCAGAGCGGCCAGCCGACCATGCGGCGGGCCATGGCGAGCATGGTGGTGAATGGGGCCACCAGGACGATCCGCCGCACCGGATGCCGGGCCGCGTGCTGGAGCGCGCTGGCGCAGCCGAGCGAGTGGCCGAACAGGCCCAGGCGGGCCTCCACCGCCTCCGGCGTGAGTCGCAGGTGCTCCGCCAACGCGCGCACCGCCGCCTCGGTCACCGCGAGGATGCGGGCCGGATCCGGGCTGCCTTCGTTGGCGCCGTAGCCGGGATAGTCGATGAGCAGGAATCCGGCCGAGGCGTCGGGCACCGTCGCCAACCAGTCCGGCCATTGCAGCGCAGCGGTGGCGTTGCCGCTGCACACCATCCAGATCCGCTGCGGTTCTGCGCCGGTTCTCGGCGGCATCCAATACGCCGCCTGCTGGCCTTCGCCGGTCTGGAAGTGGAACGTCACCACCCCAGTCGGCACCTGGACCGATTCGGGATAGCGCGGCGGATGGTAGATCAGCCGATGCTGGCAGCCCAGGAGAACCAGCACCGGCGCGAACAGGAGGATCGCCACCAGGCGAACCGCCCGCACGGCCCAGGTCTGCGGATACAACAGGCGTCGCCACAAAGGTCGGGAATCAGCATCCATGCCGGATGCTGACGCTGCGCCTGCGACAGGTCAATGCGCGCCTCGAAAGTCGGCTCAGCCTGCCGCAAAAGTCGGTTGGTAGCATCCTGGGGATGCTGCTTTTTCGGCCGGCGAGACGCCGGCGCTCCAGGAAGGCCAACTTTATGAAGCCCGACGGACGCTGCGCGCCGACGCCTGGACACCTCGGCCCAGGGCGCAGCATCCCGGCCATGACCTACGCTGCCGCCGCCAAGGCCCTGCGCTCCGCCACCACCGTGGTGGTGACCACCCACCTCAACCCGGACGGCGACGGTCTCGGCACCGGACTCGCGCTGGTCCGCAGCCTGACCGCCCTGGGCAAGCGGGTGCGCTTCTGCTGCCCCGGAAGACCGGCCTCGATCTATGGCTTCCTGCCCGGCTTCGCGCGCATCGCGGCGGTGATGGACGAAGCCCAGGCGCGCAGGCTGCCCGCGCCGGACGCGATCGTGTCGTGCGATGCCGGCGACCTGGCCCGGCTGGGGCCGATGTCCGCCCTGGTAGCCAAGACCCGCGCCAAGGGCGGGGTGCTGGTCAATCTCGACCACCACAGCACCAACGACCGCTTCGGCGACGTGAACCTGGTCGACGTCGACGCGGCGTCATCCGGCGTCGTGGCGTGGAATCTGCTGAAAAAGCTGGGCGTTAAGCTCGACAAGCCGACGGCCGCATGCCTGTACGTCACGGTGGTCTTCGACACCGGCCGCTTCATGCACAGCAACACCACCGCCGCCAGCCTGCGCTTCGCCGCGACCCTGGTCGACACCGGCATCGATGCGGCGGCGCTCAACCGGGCGCTGACCTACACGCGCACCCCGCACGACCTCAAGATCATGCAACTGGGCCTGGAACATCTGACCGTCGACGCCAAGGCCCCGACACTCGCCGGCATCGCCCTACCCGCCGCCGCCATCGCCGCCGTGGGCGAACCGGAGGACTGGGGCGACCTGGTCGAGTTCCCGCGTTCGCTGACCGGCAACCAGATCGCCTATCTGATGCGCGAACGTCCGGATCGCAGCGCGGTCAGGATCAGCCTGCGTTCCAATCCTCCGTATGCGGTCGCCCCGGTGGCCGAGGCCTTCGGCGGCGGCGGGCACCAGCAGGCGGCGGGCTGCACCTTCCCGGGAAACCTCGACGCGGCGCTCGCCGATGTGCTGCCTCGGCTGCGAAAAGCCCTGGGTTGACGGCTGACGGTGTCGCCTCCTGTGCGGCACCGTTGAGAAGTTACGACGGGCTGCGTTTGCGGGATTGATCCGCAGGATCTCTCCGCGATCCTCCCCGCGATGGATGCCACGGTCGGTCGTTACCAATTGCGCAGACTGCTGGGCCACGGCGGCATGGGCGAGGTCCACCTCGCCTGGGATCCGCAACTCGAGCGCGAGGTGGCGATCAAGACCATGCGCCGGACGCGGGTCGCTGAAGCATCGGCCCTGGCCCGATTCCAGGCGGAAGCCCGGGCCCTGGCGCGCCTGTCGAGTCCGCATGTGGTGCAGATCCACGACATGGACTTCAGCGGCGATCCGGCCTATCTGGTCATGGAGATGCTGCCCGGCGGCGATCTCGGCACCCATCTGCGGCGCCACGGCCCGTTCGATGTCCACCGGCTCAGGGATCTCGCGGCGCAATTGCTGGACGCCCTGGTCGCGGCGCACCGCGCCGGGATCCTGCATCGCGATCTCAAGCCAGCCAACATCCTCATCGGCCTGCAAGGCCAGTACAAACTCGCCGACTTCGGCCTGGCCCAGCTTGGCCCAAGCCAGGATCTCACCAGCAAGTCCGCACTTCTGGGAACGGTGCGCTACATGGCGCCCGAATCGTTCATCGGCGTGCCCCACGACCAGCGTTCCGACCTGTTTTCGCTTGGCCTGATCCTGGGCGAGGCGGCGAGCGGAACCCCTCCCTACGGCAAGGTCCAGGGCACCGCCCTGCATGCGCTGGTCCTCACCGGCCCCGGATCGGCCTCCACCTGGTGTCCGGGTCTGCCGCCTCAGCTCATCCAATGGCTGGATCGGCTGATCGCGGAACGTCCGGAGAACCGCTTCGCCTCGGCCGCGAGTGCGCTCGCTGCCCTGGATGAGCTGGGGCTGCCGCCCGGAGGCACGCGGCCGCTGGTTCTGCGAGCGGCCAACGACAGCACCGATCCCACGGCCTCGCTGACGGCAGGCCGACCGAGCCTTTCGACGACCGGCACCGTGAGCACCCTCCGCCCGACGGTGCCGGCAGCGGCACCGCGCGTCCACGCGGGCGCCAAGCCCGTGCGCTTCGGTTTCTCCGGCCGGCTCGCGCTCGCGTTGTGGCTGGTGGCCTCGATCGGCACCGGGGTGACCGGCTTCATCACCAGCCAGATCGCCCTCGACCGGCAGCTCGCCAACCTGCGCAGCGAACTGCTGCTCACCGCCGGCGCCGCCGCCCAACTCGTGCACCCGGCCGATCTCGACGGATTCCGGCAGCGCGAAGACGCCCAGACGCCTGCGTATCAGCGGGAGATCGCCGCCCTGCGCCAGCTCAAGGCCGCCAATCCGGATGTGCGCTTCCTGTATGCGATGCGGAATCGTGCCGATTCCGCCAAGACCCAGGTGGTGGAGTTCATCCTCGACACCCAGATCGCCGAGGACGCCAACCACAACGGCGTCATCGATCCCGACGAGGAACCCGCCTGGCCCGGCAAGCCCTATTCGACGAAGGCTTCCCCGCGCATGCTCGACGGTTTCGCAAACCCGGTCTGCGATGACGAGCCCAACAGCGATCAATGGGGCACGGTGCTGTCAGGCTACGCACCGATACGACGCGCCGATGGCTCCTGCGCCGGCCTGATCGGCGTCGACATCGACGCCTCGCGCATCGATGCGCTGCGCCGCTCCGTGTGGATCCAGCAGCTCATCCTGCAAGGCTGCCTGCTGCTCGCCTTTCTCACCGCCGCGCTGCTGATCGCCCGCCGCTTCAACCGTCCCGTGCAGGCGCTGCGCAAGGCCATGCTCGCCATCGCCCAGGGCGATCTCGATGCGCCGCTGCCCCCGCCCGGGCGCGATGAATTCGGCCTGCTTACGCAATCCCTGCACCACCTGGTGCAGGAACTGCGCGAAGCCGCGGCGGTGCGTGCGGCCCTCGAACGGGTGCTGTCCGGCGGGGTGGCGGGCGAATTGAACCTCAGTGCCGGATCCGGGGCGGTGCTCTATCTCGGACTCGATCTCAAGCCCGGCACCAATCTGCTCGCCCTCACCATGCCTCGGCTGGTGGCCAGCGTGCGCAGTCTCGGCGGCACGGTCGAAGGGGTTCTCGGCAGCGGATTCGTCGCGCATTTCCCCGGGGAGACCCTGGCTTCGGGCGAACAGGCCCTGCGTGCCGGCCTGGCGATGCTCACCCACGTGGCCGCCTCCGACGGCCTGACCGCCGGCGTGGCGGTGGTTCCCGCCGATGTGCCCAACGCCACCCGCCTGGCGGCATCGCTCTATTCGGCATCCCGTGGCGTCGCGGATCTCGCCGCAGCCGCGCAGTTCCAGCTCATCGTGCGCCGGCATTTCTACGCCGACACCGTGACGTTGCCGGGGCACGGCCAGGTCTATGCGATCAAGGGCGCGGTATCGGGGTGAGCGGGGTGGCTGCCGCGGATCCTGGCCTGGCGACGCCCGCCCGGCTCCACCCGCTCAGTCGCGCGCGCGTTTGCGCTCCAGCTGGCGGAAATAGGCGCGGATGAGGTGGTTGCTGGGCGCGACGAGATGGCAGGCGCAGAGGATGCGGTAGACCTCGCCGCGGCTGATCTTGACCTTGTGGCCGGGATCCAGCAGACGCGGATCGCGGGCGGCGACGGCCAGGGTGCGCACGGCGAAGAACAGCGGCGCGAGGCAGAACAGGCGGATGCGGTAGGCCGGCCGCGGCAGGACGCAGCAGTAGTCGAGCGCGTCTTCGAGGTGGCTGCGGGTCTTCGCGACGAGCGCGTCCATCACCGTGCGCGCGGCGGCGGCGCGCTCGGGGTCGAGCAGCGCCGCCGGATCGATGCCGGCGCTCTCGCAGAGCTGGCGCGGGACGAAGCTCCAGCCGCGCTGGCGGTCGTCGGCCACGTCCTTGATGATGTTGGTCAGCTGCAGGCCGAGGCCGAAGCTGGTCGCCAGGGTGTCGAGCCGCCGCCGGCTCGCCTTGGTCATGCGCGGGTGATGCCAGGCGAAGAGATCGGTGAGCAGGTGGCCGACGGTGCCGGCGACGTACCAGCAGTAGCGGTCGAGCGCGGCCTCGTCTTCGAGGGCGATCAGGCGGCCGGGCGCGCACTGCTCCTGCATGGTCGCGAACGCGGCCATGCCGTCGCACATCTCCTGCACCCAGGGCCGGATGGCGGCGCGCGCGGCGGCGGGCAGGCGGCGGTACTCGGACAAGGTCGTGTCGGCGTGCTCGGCCAGGTGCTCGTCCGGGATGCGCGCCGGGCCGCCGGCGCGCAGGGCCGAGAAGGTCTCGCGCAACGGCGCGGCGTCGGGGCCGGACTCGTCCAGGCAGGAGCGGAACCGGGCGAGCAGCGCATGCTTGCGCTCCAACGGCAGGTCGGCGGTGTCCTCGCACGTATCCGCGATGCGGCAGAGCAGATAGGCGACCAGCACCGCGTGCTCCAGCCGGGGCGGCAGCAGGCGGATGCAGGCGGCGAAGGTGCGCGAGACCTGCGGCAGCATGCCGCGGCAGTAGGCATGCTCCTGGCCCGGCACGGGCTCGGGCGGGGTCACGGGTCTGCGTCTGCTCATGGCAGCACCGATTGGGTGGCCGGCTTCACCGCTGCGGCTGCCGTCGCCGGCTTCGGCGGCCAGACCACCCCGCTGGCATCGCGCAGTTCGATGAGGTCGGCGACCAGCGTCCCGTCGACCTGCTCCAGGCGGTAGATCGTGCCGGTGCCATCGCACCAGGCGGTGCCGACGGAACGCTGGTCCGATTCGATGTCGACCCGCAGCAGGTCCAGCCTGCCGGCCTTGGTGACCATGGTTTCGCGCTGGATCGGACGCAGGATCTGGGTCCGACGCGTCAGACCGGTTCCGTTGAACCCCAGCACCTGGCTGGCGACCGTGCGCCCGGGTTCGAGGCCGGGCGGCAGGCACGGGGCGAGATCGATGCTGGCGATGCCCTCGGCCGAGACGGAGGCCACGCTGAACGGAACGCGTTCGGCCGTTCCCATCCGATAGCCCCCGACCAGGCCGCGATGGTCGAGCACCGCGTCGGCCTGGACCTGCAACCGGCCGAGGTTGCCCACGATGTCGCCGCCGACCGGGCGCAGGCGGTCGTCGAAGCGGATCTCGGCCGCCAGGTTGAACGCCACGCGGGTCGGCGCGTCGTCCTGGGTCAGCACGGTGGCGAGGTGGCCGAGGACGGGCGCGAGCGGACCTCCGGGATCGAGGCGCAGATCGAGGTTCTGGCGGAATCCCGTCTCATGCGCGGCGAAGGCGAGCGTCGCGCCGCCGATGCGGTTGCCGGCCTGGCTGAGGTCGTAGCGCAGGGTGCGGCCGAGCTGCGCCTTGAAGACCGGGCGCAGATCGGCATCGGTCGCGGCGAGACCGAGCGCCGGCAGGGCATGGGCGCGGAACTGGAGGCCGAGCAGGACCATCCAGCCGGCGATGATCGCAAGACGCAGGAGGTTCCCGGCCATGGTCAGTACATGGTCCAGGAATGGGGGGACGGCAGCTCGGCGGTCGGATCATCGGCCGGTCCGCCGCCGAGGCTGAAGCCGAGGCCGAAACGGTGGTCCGCCTTCCTGGCCCCGGGATCGCGGATGACCTGATAGGTGGCCATGGCATCACCTTCCGCCATGCGCCGGCTGGCGCCGACGTACCAGCTGTCCAGAGGCGCGCCGTTGGGGCGGATGGTCAGATGCGCGTCGACGCGGTAGCGGTTGCCGACCAGGGTCAGGCCGGGTTCCTGGCTCCATTGCCGGGAACCGTCGATGGCGACCGGGATCATCGATCCACGCCAGCGCAGCACCACGCGTTCATGCACCATCCACCGGGCGGATCCGTCGAAGTTCTGCCATTCGCGCGGACGATGGTCGTAGAGGGCCGACAACGCCACCACGACATCCTTGAGCGGTGCGCCATCGGCGAACAGGGAGAGGTCGGCCAGGGCGCCCCGGCCGTACTGCTCGGTGCCGGAACCATCGGTCCAGCGGCGGTCCTCCCTGCGCAGGCCCCAGCGCGCGGTGGCGCTGGCGCTGAACAGCTGGCGCGAAGTGGCCAGGCTGGTGCTCGCCCCGGTCACCAGATAGCGGCGGTCCTCGTCCAGGGTGTCGCGGGAATCGCCGAATCCGTAGCCGGGCAGCGGATCGCCGCGACCGGCGCCGAGCACCTGCACGCCGACGGTGGGCGTGATGGTGTTGGTGAGCGGCCGGCCGGCCTCGCCGAAATCGCCTTCCATGCGCAGCGACACGCCGGCATCGCCATAGGCGACGTGGCGCTCCTCCACATTGGGGCGGTCGCTGCCGCGCAGCACGCCGTTGTAGTAATTCACCCCGCGCACCCCGCCGTCGATATCCAGCGCGATGCCGCCCAGCCATTTCGTGGCGGCGAGACCGGTTCGATAGGACAGGCGGTCGGCGCGGCTGCCTTCCAGGTCGCGGTGCAGGCTTTCCATCCAACCGTCGGCTTCCAACCGCACCGGACCGACCAGGGTCGTGCGCGGGGCCGACATCTGCACCCCGAGCCAGCGTTCGGTGTCCGGCCGGTCGGGATAGGGATTGCGCTCGGCGTCGACCACCACCGTGCCCAGGCTGGTGCCATACGACGCGGTCGCACCCTTGCGCGCCAACGGACGCTCATTCAGGTTCTTCCGCATGTAATCCGCGCGGAAACGCTCATCCGGCGGAGTCGTGTCGCCGGGTGCGCGCGGATCGCCGGCGGGCAGCTGGTCCCATTGCAGCGCGAGCGCGCCGCCGGGAAACTGGACCTGATGATCGACCGTCACCGCGCGGGCGTGGCGGGTGGCGATGCCATCGCGGCCGTCGCCGCTGGTGCTGGTCACGACCTCGCGCGGCATTTCGAACCATTCAGCCTGGCCCTTGCCGAAACGGTCGTGGAACCAGCGGCCGTAGGCGCCATAGCCGGGGCCCGAGAACGTGTTGTTGTCGCCGCGCACGGCGATGCGGGTCTTCCAGCCTGCGTAGGTCGGCAGATCGCTGCCGGCCCAGTAGCGGATCCAGGTGCCTTGGCGCTGGCTGGTTCCCGCCGCCGCCTGCGACCAGGGCCACCAGTAGCGGAAATCGCGGTAGACGTAGGGCAGCCAGAAGATCGGAATCTCGGCGAAGGTGGTGACCGGGGACGTCGCCGAGATCGCCGCGACGTAGCGGCGGAAACCGCTCCGGCCGGGCTCGAAGAAGTATTCCCGCTGCAGTTTCTCCAGGGCCGAGACCTTCCCATCCAGCTCCGCCTGCAATCGCGCGAGCTCTTCCGCCGCGCCGGGCGCGGGTCGGGCATCGGCGGCGGCGACCCGCCTCCGCTCCGTCGCGATGCGCGCCTGGATCGCCTTGATCTCGGCCTGCAGCGCCTTCTCGCGCGGGGCGAAATCGCGACCATGATCCTCTTCCTGCAGCCAGATCGTGATGCGCGGGATGATCATCCCGAGCACGGATCCGTGCCCGAAATCGGCGGTGCAGTCGTGCAGGACGATGCGGTCGCGGGCGAAGTCGGCGGTCTCGGCCTCGATGCGCAGGCTGCGGTCGGCGGCCGGACGCAGGCCGTCGGTCTCGGCCTTGGGCGCGATGTGCAGGCGGTTGCCGGTCACCGCGTCAGAGGTCGTCGCGGGCTTGGCCGCGCCCGGCTTGCCTGCGGTCACGGCCTCGGGTTCGACCAGCACCTTCACCTTCCAGGCCTTGCCGGTCTCGGCGACGGTGTGCAGGCCGAGACGCTCGCATTCGAGGCGCAGGCCCGGCTGGGTGACCAGGATCGATCCCGTGGCGTAGAGATCGCCGCCGGAGTGGCTGCCGGTGGAGGGCGGCAGGTAGCGCACGGCATCGGCGACGATGCGCAGGTCTTTCCAGCGCACGACGCCGCCTTGCAGAAGCACCACGGCACCGTCGCGCGGATCGGTGTGCGGGTTGGGGCCGTCGAAGGTCACCGGCGACTCGCCCGCCGTGGCGGCAGCGAGGGCGAGCAGGCTGGCACAGACGCGTGGATGGAGCCAGGTCACGGGAGGCGGAATGCTGCGGCGACGGAGCGCATTGGGAAGCGTCTGCCGGCGCGCGCAGCCGCGGCGGACCTGACGGCGGGGCACGGATCACCGCCGGGCGCTTGTGCTCGCCTGGTTTCCCGAGTACAGGATCGCAGAACCCATGCGAACCATCCGCCGCGACATCGACGCCCAGGCATGAAGCCCAAGTCCCATGCCACGCTTTCGGATGTCATCCCCGTCATCCTCGTCCTGACCGTCCATCCGCAGGAACGCGACCAGGAGGCCCAGCGCGAAGAGGAGATGCGCTCGCTCCTCGACACCGGCGGTCGCAGCGTCCAGAACGTGCTGCGCCAGCACCTGCAACGGCCGCACGCCGCCACCTACATCGGCTCGGGCAAGATCAAGGAACTGGCCGAGCTGGCCGTCGCGCACGGGGCGCAGGAGGTCGCCTTCGACGTGTCGCTGTCGCCGAGCCAGCAGCGCAACCTGGAGGAAGGCGTCGGGGTCAAGGTCATCGACTACGACGAGCTGATCATCGACATCTTCGCCCGCAACGCGCGCACGCACCAGGCGACCCTCGCGGTCGAACTCGCGCGCATGGAATACACCAAGACCCGGCTCAAGCGCCTGTGGAGCCATCTCGACCGCCAGTCGTTCAGCGGCAGCCTGGGGGGAACCTCGGGCGGCCTGACCGGCACGGGCGAAAAGCAGATCGAGATGGACCGCCGCCTGGTCCGCAAGCGCATCCTGACCCTGAAGCGCGAACTCGACGAGATCAGCGAGCGCACCGATCGGAAGGTGCAGAAGCGCGCGAACTGCTTCAACATCTGCCTGGT
This sequence comes from uncultured Candidatus Kuenenia sp., assembly GCA_964654285.1. Classification (GTDB taxonomy): domain Bacteria; phylum Planctomycetota; class UBA11346; order UBA11346; family UBA11346; genus BJHQ01. Next base: position 14,643 of record CAZZJC010000030.1, on the reverse strand, counting down.
CGGCTACACCAACGCGGGCAAGAGCACGCTGATGAACGCGCTCACCCGCGCCGGGGTGCTCGCCGAGGACCGCCTGTTCGCGACCCTCGACACCCGCAGCCACCGCCTGTTCCTCGAAGGCGTCGGCCGATCCGTCGATGTCGTCCTGTCCGACACCGTCGGCTTCATCCGCAACCTGCCGCCGACCCTGATCGCCAGCTTCCATGCCACCCTGGCCGAGGTGCGCGAGGCGGATCTGCTCCTGCACGTCATCGACGCCGCCAGCCCGGTGATGGCGGAACAGGTCGCCTCGGTCGAGGAGGTCCTGACCCAGATCGGCGCCGCCGAGGTGCCGCGCATCAACGTCTTCAACAAGACCGACCGGCCGCACTCGCGCACGCTTCTGGGATCGTTCCGCAAGCATTGCGGCCCGTCGGTGGCGGTCAGCGCGATCACCGGCGACGGCCTGGATCACCTGCGCACCAGCCTGGAATCCGCCGTGCTCGCGCGCGTCCGCACCATCAAACTGCGCGTCCCGGTGGCCGACGGCGCCATCGCCGCCTTCATCCGCCGCAAGGCCGCCGTGCTCAGCGAACGCTGGGACGAGACCCACGGCGAACTCACCATCACCGCCGACGACAACCTGGCCGCGCAGCTGCGCGAGAACCCGGCCATCGAGTTCGTCTAGGATCCGGGGGTGCGGGGGCGAAGCCGGCGAAGCCCCTGCAGCAAAGAGCACAGCGGGGCGATGCCCCTATTATGCCCGCAGGGCTGGGGCAGCGCCCCGCTCGCCGTCAGGAATCCTTCAGCACGCCGTCGCCGCCGGCGGCGAGGCGAAGCGGGTCGGTGCCGGGTTCCCGTTCAGGAAGGCCGCCGCGTCCATCACCGCGCGATCCGGGGCCTGCAGGCGCAGCACGGCCACCGCGCCATCGCCGCAACCAACCAGGAGTTCGCCACCGCTGACAGAGACAGCGCCAATCGCAAGGTTTTTCACAGCCGGGCGCGGTTCCAGGTCGTGGATGCGCAGGCGCATGTGGTGTTCGCGATCGGGCATGGCGGCGAGGGTCCAGCAGCCGGGCGACGGCGTGTAGGCGCGCACCCAGCGGTCGAGTTCCACCCCGCTATGGCTGAAATCGAGCTGCCCGTCCGCGGTCGTCAGCTTGCGGCAATGGGTGGCCTCGAACTCGTCCTGCAGGTTGGGGACGGTGGCCTCATCGAGATCGAGGTAGGCATCGAGCGCCCGCGCGGCGGCCTCGGCGATGGCATCGTGCAGCTCAGGCAGGCGGGTGCGCGGGCCGATCGGCACGATCTCGCGGTTGAAGACCGGACCGGCATCGACGCCGACCGCCAGGCGCATCACGGTGACCCCGCTCTGGGTGTCGCCGGCGCGGATCGCGGCCTGGAGCGGGCTCGCACCGCGCCAGCGCGGCAGCAGCGAGGCATGCAGGTTGACGCAGCCCAGGCGCGGCAGATCGAGCACCGCCTTGGGGAAGATCTCGCCGAAGGCCATGACGATGAAGAGATCGAGTCCGGCCAGGCGCGCATCGGCCACGTGGTCGCGCAGGCGTTCAGGCTGCCACACCGGCAGGCCGAGCTGTTCCGCCGCGACCTTCACGGCCGGGGCCTGGAGCTTGTTGCCCCGACCGGCCGGCCGGTCGGGCTGGGTGATCACCACCCGGACCCGGGTCCGCCTGGCGAGGATGCGCAAGGCCGGCACCGCAATATCGGGCGTGCCCAGGAATGCGGTCTGGAGTTCAGTCATCGTCGGTTCCTGGTTCAGGGTGATCCGTCTTCACGACTTCCGCAAGCAGCACCCCGATACGCGTCTCAGGCGGCAGTTCCAGGCGCACCGTCACCGCGCCGCTGCGCTCGACATCGACCATCACCGCCTGGGGTTGCACCCGGGCCGGGCGCAGGCCGCCGCGCAGACCGCCAAGCGCGTCAGCCACCAGGTTCTCTCCTGCCAGGACCGACGCTTCCGCCGCAGCGGCGGCGGCGGAGGCCGGCGGGCAGCCCTGGCCGAACAGCGGCCCGAAGACCTGGGCGCCGAAACTGTCCAGACGGCGCTGCCAGAGTTCCGCGTCCTCCACCGTCCGGATGCGGCCGTCGGCGCCGGCGATGTGGTCGCCGAGGACGCAGCGGCCGAGCAGTCCTGCCGCGACGCGGTCGGCGAGCCAGCGGTTGAACAGCCATTCCTGGGCCGCGCGGCGCAATCGGTGCGCATCCGCCCGGCGCGCGGCCTCGGGCAGGCGGGCACCGCTGAGCAGCATCAGGCCCCAGCGCGCGAGCTCGCCGGCGCGACCGAATCCATGCGGATCGAAGTAGTTGGGCAGGCCGCCCCGGCGCAGGCGGTCCATCACCGCGCGCGCGCGGTCGTAGGCCCCGGCGGGCGGTTCGTGGATGAAGATCTCCCATTTCAGGCGCACGATGTCGTCGGGCGAAACCGGGCGGTTGGCCGGCTGGACCTGCATCACCTTCATCTTCCCGTAGGCGCCGGCGAGCTTGAGCTGGTTCGGGTGCTCGACCGGCCCGTCGGGCACGCTGAGCCAGCGCAGGCAGGGCGCGTGGCGGTCGCGGCTGCCGGCGTCGGAGACGTCCTCGACCGGGCAGTGCGCGGCGCGGGCGATCGCGGCCCGCACCTGCGCGTTGGGCAGGCGGTCGCAGGCGACCTGGAGCCACCAATGGCCCTCGCCGCCCGGCTTGTCGCGGAGCATTTCCGTGCAGCGGCGCTGGTGCGGGGCGCAGGTGCCGCCGGTACCCGGCAGGTCGGCTGAGGCGAGAACGAGCATCGTGGGGTGGTGTACCATCCGACCGCCGACACGCATCCCCCCGCCTTTTGCGTCCTGGTCAGCAACGGGGTACAATCCCCCGTGTCCAACGATCCGCTGATCGGCCGCCAATTCGGCAACGTTCGCCTCACCGCGCTCCTCGGCCAGGGGGCGATGGGCCGGGTCTACCGCGCCTGGCACGACCGCTTCGCCAAGGAGGTCGCGGTCAAGCTGCTCAAGCCCGGCGCGGCGAAGGGCGCCTACAAGGAGCGCTTCCTGCGCGAAGGCCGCGCCGCCGCGATGGTGCGGCACGACAACGTCGTCCAGGTCATGGATGCGGGCGAGATCGACGGCATGGCCTATCTGGTGCTCGAACTGGTGAACGGCCATTCGATCGGCCACATCCTCGACCAGATGAAGGCCAGGAACGGGACCGGCGCGCTCGAACCGGCGGTGGTGATGCGCCTGGGCGTCGGCATGGCGCTCGGCCTCGCCGCCATCCACGCCAAGGGCATCGTCCACCGCGACATCAAGCCCGACAACGTCCTGATCGGCGCCGACAAGGCGGTGAAGATCACCGATCTCGGACTCGCCAAGCAGCTCGACGACCCGGACCTCATCCGCCTGACCGGCACCGGCATGGTGGTCGGCACGCCGCTCTACGTCGCGCCCGAGGCCATCCGCGATCCGCAGCACATCGGCCAGCCCGCCGACGTGTACAGCCTGGGCGCGACGCTCTACCACATGCTGACCGGGCAGCCGCCCTTCGATTCGCAGAGCGCCTACGAGGTCATGCGCGCGCACCTGGAGGACCGGCCGCGGCCGATCGGCGAACTGGCGCCGCAGGTGCCGTCGGGCCTGGTGCAGCTGGTCGATCGCTGCCTCGCGAAGCAGCCGGAACGCCGGCCGAGCGCGGTCGAGGTCGCCGATCTGCTGGGAAGATCCGACCTGATGCACGCCTCGGCCAGCCGCGGCCTGATCCTGTCGCTGACCGTGGCGTCGCTCGCGGTGGCCGGCCTCGCCACCGCCGCCTGGTTCTGGCTCGCGTCGCGCCCCGCACCCGCCGCATCCACCACGACCCAGGTCGCCGACGCGACCCTCGTCCTGCGCGTCCGGCACGAACGCGCCCAGCTGCGCCTCGACCATGGCGGCTGGACTCCGCTGACCTCCGCCCCGCTCACGCTCAAGGCGGGCAGGCGCGTGGTCGAGGTGCGCGCCGACCAGGATGGTCCGCTGTGGTACTGGCACGGCGAACTCGAGCTCGCGGCAGGAGCGAACCTCGAACGCCGGGTCGAGCTGGCGCAGGTCCGCCTGCCCCAGCCGGAACGGCTGGAACTCGCCGGCGACGGCATGCTCTTCCTCAACGGCCGGGCCTTCGGCCTCGAACCGGCGGCGCTGGTCAAGGAGGCCGGCACCTGGACCCTGGGCCGCTTCGTCGCCGGATCCTGGCGCGAGCGCACCTGGGTCATCAATGCGGTCGGGCGCGAACAGCCCGGCCAGGAATCGACGCGAGCCGCGCCCGACGGCGGCGCCTGGTGGCGGTCGGTGCGCGACGACGGCCGCCGCTGCCCGCCGCACCACGTCGTGAGCTGGTGGGAGGCCGACCTCGCCCGCCTGCGCAAGCACCTCACCGCGAGCGACGCCTGGATGCGCCAGCGCGAGCGACCGGAGCAGCCGGCGATCCGCCTCGATCCCGCCCTGGTCGCCGCGGTGCTGGACTGGGCCGGGCCGCCCAGCCGCCTGCCCAGCCGCGACGAGGCCCTCGCCCTGGCCGACCACCTGGAGGCGAATCCGCCCCTGTGGTGTGATCCGGCGCGGCCGACCCCCATCCATGGTGGCAGCGCCAACGCCCTGCTCGTGCTCGTCCCGGCCAGGGAGACACCGCCCGCCGCAGCGGTTCCGACCCCTGCGGGGGACGCTGGCAAATAGCGCGAATCCGCCGTAGATTGCCGGCGTGCGCCTCCTCCTCGTCCCGTTCCTGACCGGACTCGCCTGCTGCGGAGGCAGCCTGCACGCCGCCACCGCATCGGCCGCCCCGCCGGCAGCGGCGGATGAGCCGGCGCTCGAACTCGACCTCGTCGTGCTCGACAACGAGCACCGCATCGTCGGCAACGCCGAGATCGACGAGCAGCGCAACGAGGTCCGCATCAGCACCGGCAAAGGGGTGTTCACCATCGCCCGCCAGCGGGTGAAGGAGATCCACGCCAGCCTGAAATCGCGCGAGGCGTTCGTGCGCGACAACCCCAAGGATCTCGCCGCCTGCCTGGGCCTGGCGCGCTGGTACCTCGCGAACAAGCGCTTCGGCGATGCGGTGCGGCTGCTCAAGCAGCTGCACGAGGACGGCACCCTCGACCTGGCCGGGCTGGCGCAGCTGGCGGACGCGATCGAACGCAACGACCGCGCGAAGGGCCCGCGCGAGGCGATCCCGTACTACGTGGAATACCGCGACAAGGGCGGCACGGATCCGGCGCCGCTGGCGCGCCTCAAGCTCCTGCAGCAGACCCTCGCCGACTACGAGGCGCGGACCGGCGGCCTCGATCCCGCCAGCGTCGCCGCGACGACCGCCGCCGGTCCGGGACCGCTCAAGGTGCCGGTCTCGCAACCCGGCTTCGAGATCCGGGGCTGGGAGGCCGACAACCCGAAGTGGAGCAACCCGTCGAAGACCGAGGTCGTACGCATCCGCGACGGCCAGGCCCAGCGCGAGGTGCTCAAGATCGATTACGCGGGTGGCGAACAGTTCAAGGCCGCCCTCGAACGCCGGGTGAGCTGGGCCCTGACCTCGGACTCGGTCCTGGAATTCCACGTCCTGAACCAGGAAAAGCAGCCGATCAAGCTCGGGGTCGCCTTCAAGACCGGTTCGAGCTGGGATTTCTACGAGTCAGCCCCGGTGGATGTCGCGCCGGGCCAGACCTTCGTCCCGGTCCGCTTCGACCTGCGGGCCGCGATCTACGGCTGCAAGGCCAACAACTACGCGAAGACCGGCAGGATCGACAACCTGGGCGACATCAAGGCGATCCAGGTCCTGATCCACAACGGCCGCGCGCCGGGATCGCTGCTGATCAGCGGGATGGGGTTCCGGCGTCCGGAGGGGTTGTAGCCGCCGCCTGACCGGCCGGCGGCGGTTCAACGAGCGGCTGTCCCGCGAGGAAGCGCCCCAGATCGCGGTCCATCTCATCGCTGACGACGTGTTCGACGAACCATTTGTAGACCACGATCTTCATCACCGTCGACTTGTTCTCGTCCCTGGCCTGGATGACCCGGTACATGTCGATCAGGCGGCGATGGTCGGCGAGGTGCGCCATCCGCTTGGCATATCCCGTCCGCTCCATGAGCACGTCCTCGAACCGGAAATGCCCGTCGATGTAGTCGCCCAGCTTCTTCTCGGCGGAATCCATGGTGGATCCGCTCAGATCGGCGCACAGCCCGTTGTACAGATCGACGATGACCTGGTGCTGCCGGTCGATCGGTTCATAGCCGACGCTGAAGGCCGGAACCCAGGTGATGGTGTGCATGTCGTCTCCTGGGTTGCGGCGCGACGACAAGGAGCATCAGGGCTGAACCTGCGCCTCAGGGCTTGGATCCAGGGGCGTCCGCTGCCGGAGGATCGCTCGGCGGCAGATCCGGATCCCCGGCCAGCTCCTCGGCGATCGGGGCCGAGCGCGAGACCGCATCGGTCTTGACCTGCTTCATCGGCTTGGCGTCGGTCCTGGGTTCGGGGTGGCTGGGCTTGATGTGCTTGGCGGCCCAGGTGTCGGCCTTGACCGGTTCGAAGCGGGCGATGACCCAGAAGCGGTCGCCGTCATTGGTGCGGCGGTAGCCGACCGCGATGGCCTCGGAAAGCTGCGAATCATCGACCGATCCGACCGACCAGCGCTGCGCCTCGGAGAAGATGAACACGCGATCGAACTGGGCGCGTTCGAGCAGGATGCGGGCGCGGACCTCGTCCGGGATGGCGCCCCGGAAACGGGCGTGGAGGTAGGTGTGGTAGCGCGCCCCGGCCCATTCGACCGCGAGCAGGCGCACGAGCATCCACAGGCCGATGCCGGATCCGGCGCCGGCGGCGATCCACCATTCGGGGAGCTGGTTGCCGAGCACCACCAGCGTGGCGGCGATGCCGCAGGCGAGGGCGCACAGCGCGAGCTTCCCGAGCTCGGCTGACAGTTCCGAGCGCACCGGGCGGTGGCCGGCCAGGGCGGTCTTGTAGACGTTGGAGAACGGGAACGACCACTGGCTGGCGTCGGGGCCGTCGATCTCGCCGACCAGCACCTGGGGGCCGACCGCCGACTTGTCGCTGCGCACGCCGAAGCGGCCGAACTCCTGGCTGCGGATCGCATAACAGGTCGCGGTCTGGTCTTCGAGGTCGAACGCCGCCATCGTCGGCACCATGCGGCCCAGGCGGGCGTCGAAGCGTGGCAGCGCGGCCTTGGCGACATCGAAGCGCTCGAAGCGCTTGTCGAGGTGGTCGGTGGGCCGGTGGTATTCCGCCGTGACCAGGGCGAAGTGCGACATCGTGCGCGGATCGCGCTCGATCGGCATGAGGTCGACGGTGGTGCGCCGGATGGCACCCGTCATGGCATCGGTGTTCGGAGACATGGCGGAAGGATACTCCTGCCACGAACCCGCCGCAACCGCCGCATGGTTGCCGGTGCCGGCGCTGATACCCGCAGCCAAGGCCTGATTCGACGGGTTCCGACGGGTTTCGGCCGGCGGGCGGCTTGCTTCGCAGGTGGAGAACCCACCCTTCCTCCCCGCCTGGATCAAGGAACCCGCAGGAAAACCATGGCCCCCGACCCCGTCTATCTGGACTGGAACGCCACCGCGCCGCTGTCGGATGCCGCCCGGGCGGCCTGGCTGGAGGCGCAGGCGTCGGCCTGGGGCAACCCGACCTCGGTGCACGCGCGCGGCCAGGCGGCGCGGCACCGCCTCGATCGCGCCAAGGCCGACCTCGCGCGGCTGCTCGGATGCCGGGCGCACGAACTGGTGGCGACCTCGGGCGGCAGCGAGGCGAACGCCCTCGCCATCCGGGGCGCGGGCGCCGACCGCCCCCAGGCCGCCATCGTGGTCAGCGCGATCGAACACAGCTCGGTGCTGCGCAACGCCGCCGCGAGCGGGCGGCCGGTGCGGATCGCTGCGGTCGAGGCGACCGGGCGGCTGACCGCGGCGACCCTGGGCGCGGTGCTCGCTGCGGACGCCGGCCTGGTCTGCTTCCAGTTCGCCAACAACGAGATCGGCACGGTGCAGGACGTGCCCGCCCTGGTCGCGCTGGTGCGTGAACGCGCGCCGCAGGCGCTGGTGCTGCTCGATTGCGCCCAGGGCGCCGGCAAGCGCCGGTTCGATCTCGCCGCACTGGGCGTCGATCTCGCCAGCTTCGCCGGACACAAGTTCGGCGCACCCAAAGGCGTCGGACTGCTGTACGTCCGCACCGGCGTCCGCCTGAACCCGCTGATCGCCGGCGGCCGGCAGCAGCAGGACCGGCGCTCCGGCACCGAGGACGCCGCCGCCGTGTGCGCCCTGGCCGCCGCCCTGGCGCAGGCGCTGGAGCATGCCGAGGCGGTGGATGAGCGCCTGCGCGGCTGGCTGGACGCCGCCTGGCAGCGCATCCGGCGCGAACTGCCCGAAGCCGGACGGTGCGGCGGGGGCGACCGGCTCGCCAGCGTGCTGTCGCTCGTCCATCCCGGGGTGTCCGGCGAGGCGCTGGTCGCCCGCCTCGACCTCGCCGGGTTCTGCGTCTCGACCGGGGCCGCCTGCATGGCGGCGCGCGGCGAACCCAGCCACGTCCTGCTCGCCCTCGGATTGCCGGCGGATCTTGCGCGTTCTGCGGTGCGGGTTTCGGCCGGCCCCGCCACGACGGCGGCCGAGATCGATGCCTTCGCCGCCGCCTACGTGCGCGAGGTGAAAGCGATGCGGCGGTCGCCTACCTGAACCAGAGCCAGGTCAGCACCCCGGCGACCGCGACGGCAAGACCGCCCAGGACCAGCCACAGCACCGTGCCGGAAGCGGATTCGGTCCTCGCCGCCGCCGGGGCCGCGATCGCCACGTCGGGCGCGGCGAGCACCTGTTCGAGCAGGCGGATGACCTCGTCGGCGCCCAGCGGCCGGCGGGCGGGATCCTTGTCCAGCATGCGTTCGACCAGGCTCGTCACGCCGGCGGGCAGATCGGGGACCAGTTCCTGCAACGGGCGGACCGGTTCGCTGATCACCTTGCTCATGATCTCGATGCTGCTGCGGCCGTCGAACGGAGGTTCGCCGCTGATCAGGTAGTACAGCGTCGCTCCCAGGCCGTAGACGTCGGCCTGGGAGGTCGCATCGCGGGCGCTGCGGACCTGCTCCGGCGCCATGAACGCGGGCGAGCCCAGGGGCACGCCCTGCATCGTGAGGCCGGACGGATCATCGCCCTCGCCCGGTTCCAGCTGCTTGGCCAGGCCGAGATCCGCGAGTTTCGCCACCCCGGCGGAGCTGACCAGGATGTTCGACGGCTTGAGATCGCGGTGGATGATGTCGAGCGCGTGCACCGCCTTGAGGCCGTAGGCGGTTTCCAGGATGCGCGAGCACGCGGCCTGCCATTCCAGCGGGCCGCCCTCGTCGATGACGGTGGCCAGGTTGGGGCCGTCGACGTATTCCATCACCAGGTAATGCACGCCTTTTTCCAGGCCCATCTTGCGGTGCGCCACGACGTGCGGGTTGTCGATCTTGCCACCGAGTTCGGCCTCGCGGTGGAAGCGTTCGAGGACATGGCCGCGCGCGGCGCCCTTCTGCGAGATCAGCTTGATCGCGGACGGCGAACCGTCGGCGATGTCCTCGCAGCGGTAGACGACGCCGAACGCGCCGGCGCCGATGCGTTCGAGCATGCGCTGGCCGCCGACCACCTGGCCGATGAGCAGATCGCGTTTGGCCTCGGTGGCCTGGATCTCCAGCACCCGCCGGCAGTGCGGGCAGTGCATGCTGCGGCCGACCAGGTGTTCCGGAGCGAGGAACTCGTGGCGGCAGGCCGGGCAGGTCTGGAGGTAGGCGCTCGGCATGATCGTCGTCCAGGGGCGGGGCGCTGCGGTGGAGACCGCAGGCTAGCCACGATGTTGGAAACGCCACCGCGATCGCGCGTGAAATCGCCCGCAGCCGTCCAAGCGGATCAATCAGTGCCACCGCGAGGGTTGGTATCAGCCGATTCGCGATCGGTTTCCTGGCCGACCCCCGACCCGAAGGCGCGCATCCCGTAGAGCGGGGGCAGGAAACTCGCCGCGACCACCACCGCCAGGACGGCGGCGGGCCCGAGGATCGCTCCGCGCAGACCGAAGGTGATCACCCCGCCGACGAGGGCGAGGAAGATCAGGAAGCCGATCCACAGCGAATCGGTGCCCAGGCGCGAGGCCAGCCGCCCGGCGCTGTACCCCACCATCCAGGTCCAGGCGAGGCAGAGCACGGCCAGGAGGCTCGCCGCGAGCCAGTTGCCGTGCGACCATTCGACCAGCGCGAGCGGCAGCCAGGCCAGGGCCGGGCCGACCAGGGGCAGCAGCGCGACCACCGCCGCGAACAGGCCGGACAGGATCGGATTGATGCCGCCGATCAGCCAGGCCAGGATGCCGATGCCCGCCCCGGTCACGGCGGCACGGGCGATGGTGCCGGCCAGCAGATGGGTGGCGATGGCGCGGTAGCGCGCAGTCAGGTTGGCGCGCTGATCCGGGGACAACGGCAGCCAGGCGGTGAGGGCGCTGGTCACCACCGGTCCTTCGGCATAGAGGTAGAACAGGGTCACCACGGTCAATGCGCCCTCGGCCAGATGCGAACCGGTGCCGGTGACCAGGAACTTGAGCGCCTCGGGCCCAAGCTGCGTGCGCTGGAGGATCTGCAGCACCACCGAGCGCGCGTCCTCGGGCGTGAACGGCAGGCGCGAGACCCCGTTCAGGCTGTACTGCTCCGCCATCAGCTTCACCTTGGCCTGGACCTGGTCCGCGATCAGGCTGATGCCCTTCTCATCCTGGAAGGCGACGGCGAGGATCGCGCGCACGGTCGCGCCCAGGTCGCCGAACACCGCCAGGAGCACCGCCAGGAGCAGGGCCGCTCCGACCGCGACCAGGAGCACCACCGCGATGAGGGCGGCCAGCTGGCGGCGGGTCGCATCCGACAATCCAGGCAGCCAGCGTGGCAGGTGATCCGCCATCGGCGCATAGAGCACCGGATAGGTCAGGGCCGCCAACGCTCCGGCGAGCAGCATCGCGCCCGCCAGCGGCAGCAGCACCCAGACCAGCCAGCCGCCGGCGGCCAGCGCGAGCGCCAGCAGGCAGATGTGGGGCAGCCACTGGCGCAGGTGCTCGCGCGGATCGGTCGGCATGCCGGGGCGGTTTCCCGGCCGGGTCGACGAACGCAAGACCCGGCCAGATCGCACGAACCGCCGGCTTGGCATGACCGCCGCCTGGACAGGGACGGACGGGTACGGGCACCGATCGCTTGTAGCGGGGTGCGACGCGCCTGTCGAAGGATGCCACGATGCTGCGCATGCTGCTGCCGATCCTGCTCGCCACGACGGCCCTGGCGGTGGAATCCCCCCCTCCCGCTTCAGCGACGAACCCGGCACCGGTGTCGGTACCGGCACCGGTGCCCGAACTGATCCCGGACGCCGACTGGGATCGCAGCCGGAAGAGCGGCGCCCCGGCGGATTCCAGCGCGGCCGCGACCTCGGCGGTGGTGCCGATGCTGGTCTCGCTGGTGGTGGTGATCGGCCTCGCGGTCGGCCTCGGCTGGCTCGCCAAACGGGTCGGGGCGAAGCGCGTCTTCGCCGGCCGGGGCCGGCATGGCGAAGTCCTCGAAACCATCCCGATCGGCTACAAGCGCTCGGTCACCCTGCTGCGGGTCGGAGACCACCTGGTGCTCGTCGGCCAGGGCGAACATGAACTGAGCAACCTCGGCACCCTGCCCGCATCGGTGCTGACACCCGCAGGCGCCCCTGCCGCGCCGGCCGCCCCGCAGACGGCGGCGCCAGCCACCCCCCTCGCCCCTGAACTGGCACCGCCATCGCGGTTCGGCCAGCTCCTGGCCGGCATGATGGGGAAGCGCCCGTGATCGGCCGCGTCATCATCTTCCTGCTGCTGGCATCCGCCTGCGGATTCGCGGCGGAAAATCCGCCGATCGCCCCTCCGGCGATGGACACCCCGGCCGGGCCGACCACCGCGCCGCTGGCCGCCCCTGGCCCAATCGCCACTCCGCGCACCGACCTGACCACGCCCGGCGCCAGTTCCGGCTCGGACAAATCGGGCGCAGGCCCCGGTCTGGTGATCAGCCTCAACACCGGCACCGGCAAGGGCGGGACGAGCGCAGCGGTGCAGCTCTTCCTGCTCATCACCGCGCTCTCGATCGCCCCGGCCTTCATCATGATGATGACCTGCTTCACCCGGGTGATCATCGTCCTGGGCTTCGTCCGCCGCGCCCTCGGCACCCAGACCCTGCCGCCGAACCAGGTCATGCTCGGCCTCGCGCTGTTCCTGTCGCTGTTCATCATGTCGCCCACCATCAAACGGGTGAACGAGCAGGCGCTGCAGCCGTACCTCGCCGACCAGGTGACCCAGGAGGTCGCCCTCGACCGCGCCAAGGACGCGGTGAAGGACTTCATGCTCAAGCAGACCCGCAAGAGCGATCTCGCGTTGTTCATCCGCCTCTCCGGCGAGCAGCGCCCGCGCACCGCCGCCGATGTGTCGTTCATCACCCTGGTGCCGGCCTTTGCCACCTCGGAACTCAAGACCGCCTTCCAGATGGGATTCATCATCTTCCTGCCGTTCCTGGTCATCGATCTGGTGGTCTCGGCAGTGCTGATGTCGCTCGGCATGATGATGCTGCCGCCCATCGTCATCTCGATGCCATTCAAGATCCTGCTCTTCGTCCTCGTCGACGGCTGGACGCTGTTGATGCAAGGACTCGTCGCTTCGTATCGTTGACGGGAACTCGCCATGGCTGACGACATCTCCTTTTCCAACGGGGCGCTGCCCCATCTCCCCGCCAGGGGCCTTCGCCCCGCTCGTTGCCATGGGGCGCTGCCCCATCTCCCCGCCAGGGGCCTTCGCCCCTGGACCCCACCGCCGAAGGAGGATCGCTACCGTGGGGAGGACTAGGAAGATCAGACAACGAGCCGTTACATCAGCGCCAATCCATTCAGGAACCCGCCATGGCTGACGACATCTTCATCGAGGCGCTGCGGAAGATGCTCTGGATCAGCATCCTGCTGTCGCTGCCGGCGCTGGGGGTGGCGCTGGTGGTTGGCCTCATCATCGGCCTGATCCAGGCCATCACCTCGATCCAGGAGCAGACCCTGTCGTTCGTGCCCAAGGTGGCGGCGATCGCGGTGACCTTGGCGCTGTTCGGTCCTTGGATGACGCGGACCCTGGTCGAATACACGGCCGAGATCATGAACGCGATGCCACGTTTCGGAGCGTTGTAGGCCGACGATGGATACCGGGCAGCTGACGCGCCTGTTCGAGCAGGTCCCCCTGTTCGCCCTCATCCTGGCCCGCATCGGCGCGCTCGTCCTCGCGGCGCCGATCATCGGCGGAGGCCTGGTGCCGACGCACGTCAAGGCGCTGCTGTCGATCGCGGTGTCGCTCATCCTCGCTCCGGTCCTGGCGGCGAAGCATCCCACGCCGATCCCGCTCGACCTCACCTACTTCGTCCTCATCACCCAGGAGGTCATGGTCGGCCTCGCGATCGGTTTCGTCCTGACCCTCTTCATCGAGGGCATCCGCATGGGCGGAGATCTGATGAACCGCTACGCCGGGTTCAGCGCGGCCGAGAACTTCGATCCCGCCACCGACCTCGGCAACGGACCGATGGGCGACCTGCTGTATTTCGCCGCGGTACTGATGTTCCTGCTCACCAACTGCCACCACCACCTCATCGCCATGATGGTCAGGTCCTATGATCAGGTGCCGATCGGCACCTGGACGATCACCGCCGGCTACCTCAGCCAGCTCAGCGCCGGCATGAACCAGCTCAACATCATCGCCATGGCCCTGAGCGCCCCGGTGCTGAGCATCGTCCTGGCGATCACCATCGTCGAAGGCCTGATGACCCGTGCGGTGCCGCAGATGAACATCATGCACGTCAGCTTCGCGGTGAAGATCGTGCTGTCGCTGCTCGTGCTGTGGGCCTGCCTGCCGATGGCGGTGGCCTTCATCGGGGTGGTGCTGGCCTCGATGAACCAGGCAGGCCTGGCGGTGCTGCACACCCTGCATTGACCTGATCCGGCTGAAGTCTCAGCGCACGACCTCGAGGCGCCATCCGGCCGGCAGGCCGCTGGTCCGTTCCCTGACGCCGCCGTCCTCCACCCGCCAGGCGATCTCCAGGCTGGCGCCGGCGATGGCCACCTGCACCTGGCACCAGGGCAGCGGCGGCTGGCGCAGATCGAGGGTGAGGACGCGGCGGGCGCGATCGACGCAAAGCCCCAGAACATCACGCATCGCGAGGTGGATGACGTGGCTGGCGAAGCCGTGGTTCACCGAGGAGGTCGGCAACGCGTTCTCCCAGAGGGTTCCGGTGATCTCGGCCATGGGCAGGAAGAACGCCAGCATCTCCTCCAGGATCTGACGCCGGCGGCGCATCCGGCTGAGCAGTTCGAGCCGCAGATAGAAGCCGATGAAGGCATTGGCCGGATGCAGGCCGTCGGGCAGGGGACGACCAGGCCGGCAATCGTCCGCCAGGCGCCGGGCGAGCGGCGCGAACGCTTCCGGGCTCGCGGTGCCGGTGAAAAAGGCGTAATACTGGCACACCTCGGTGCGGTCAGGCGACCAGACCGCGATCCCATCCGCCCCGATGCACGCACGGTCGCGGAAATAGCTCCCATCGAAGCTGGCCTGGCGCACGGCCTGATACTAATCCACTTTCAAAGCCATAATAACTATCCAATCGAACCCGCAGAG
>CAZZJC010000029.1:0-69620 GCA_964654285.1 uncultured Candidatus Kuenenia sp. | reverse complement strand
GATCTCCGGCGGCCAGCATGCTGGTTATTATGCCTTTGAAAGTGGATTGGTATGATGCAGCGCCTCGCCCGCGACCGTCCAGGCCGGAACCTGGTACAGCCTGCCTGCACTGCAGAGAGCGGCGGCATACAGCATGTTGGTCGGCGCATTGATGTCCTGGACCAGGTCGTTGGCCTTCGACCACTCGACGAAGATCCAACCCGGCAGGCGGGCCAGCAGTCCACCCGGACCTCGGTTGGAGTCGAACCAGGCGAACAGGGCATCGATGCGCGGACGCAGGTCGTCGACCAGTCCGCGATCGCCGGTGCGCTCATGGTACTCGGCCAGCTGCAGGACCAGGAAAAGCGCCCAGTTGGGGATGAAACGACCACCGGGATGGTCGCCGGGATAGACCATGGCGAACATGCCGGCAGGCAGCTTCGGACGATCTCCACCCAGGAGGACCGCTTCCAGGTGGGCGTGCTCGACCCGGCTCGCTCCGGTCAGCCACGGTTCGACCCGGGCCATGAAGAACGAATCGCAGAACCACGGGGCGCGTTCCCGGTTGGGGCAGTCCATGGGCAGATCGACCACGTTCTGCCGGAAGGTCTGCCGGCCCGCCGCCAACAGCTGCGCCAGACCAGGATCAGGGGTGCTGCACTGCAGGGATTCAGCCGGGCCGGCCAGTTCCCGCAGCCACATCCGGTGCAGGTGCACGGCTGAACCCCGGGCGATCACCTTGGCGAACCGCAGACCATAGGGTTCCAGGGATTCCAGGCGATGACGGCCCGGAGACAGATGCAGCCGCATGGCATTGCACTGATCTTTTCCAGGCGAAAGCACATCGCCCTGCTCAAGCACGCCATCGAACGTCACGTCCAGGACGGCCGAGGCCGCGGTCTCGACCTCGACACCCAGGAACCCGCTGCGCATCCCGGCAAGATCGAGGATGGCGTAGGCGTCGGCGGGAATGGCGAGGCCGTCGCCCATCGGCGCAGCCGGTGCGTCCGACGGGCTGGAGACCGTCGCGCCGAGTTCGTCGCTGACGCATTCGTCCAGCGTCTCCAGCGGATAGCCGATGACGATCTCGACCGCATGCTCTGGCGGCCCCATCCAGCGCGGGCCGACCAGCACCAATGACCGGTCGCGCCAGGGCGCCGCCGGCTCCCGGTGGTGGATGCGGCCGCGTCCGACCACGTTGAGCGGGCTCAGGCAGAGGAATTCCGGATACGGGACATCGCGCTCCAGGAAGGCAGGCGCGGCGCAGGCGCTCAGGGACGCCTCCGGCAGGCGGCAATCGGGATCCACGCTCCAGGTGTCGAAACCGGGGCCGAGGTCGTACACCTCGATGAAGGACCGCTGGAAGGAATACCGCTGCACCCGTTGGATCTTGTGGCCGGGAACCAGGGCGGTGAATCCCTGCCCGCCGGTCGCGGCCACCACCCGTCCGGCCTGCACGATCTCGGCCTGCACGAAGGCCGGCTGATCGATCTGGGCATACCCGTTGGCCTGGCTGCCGCACACCTCGATGACCACGACCCGCGCCGATGCGGGAAGCCGCCAGCGGTCCACCTTGGCCCAGCCATGAGCCGTGCGTGCCGGCCCATGTCCGAGAAAGGCCCCGTCCACCCGCACCCGGTACGACGAGGCCGCCGCCACCAGGAGTTCGCTGCTTCCGCGGTCGCCGGCAGGAAGGACCGCACGCAGGACAAGGAACTGATTGGGACTGCGTTCACCGGCAAGCCACTGGGCCGTGGCACGGTGGAATGGTCGGATGGGGGTAGCGGGCATGCGCGGTCTCTCGCTGCCGGGATTCCGCCCGACGACGGGGTTGGATCATCTGTCAGTAGAAAAAATCCAGGCGCAGCCGCAGATCGCGGTCGCGGTCGTTCCAGGTCTGGTGCGCGGCGGTCGAGACCACGGCGGCGACGGAGCGCCCGAGGGTGGTGCGCAGGCCGAGGCGGCCCTCCCAGTTGGCGGCCTCGGCGCCGAGCAGGTACCAGGTGCGATGCACCTCGGTGGCGAGCATGCAGCGTCCGCCGAGCGGGGTGTACAGATAGGCGGCCGGACCCAGACCCAGGGCATAATGAGGCCGGTCCTGGAAGGCGCGCGCCTGGGCCTCGACCAGCGCCGTGGCCTGACCGATGCGCCCGAGATCCCAGGTGCCGCCGACCCCGACCTGGCCGTAGGCGTCGTGGCGCACGTCGTCGGCGACCGGCTGACGCAGCAGGCCGATGCTGGCCGTCCACGACGGCGAGGCGAAGAAGTCGTCGCGGACCGAGAACGAACGCAGCTGCAGGGCGTCGAAGCGGTCGAGTTCCGGACGTCGGCCCTCATGCCAGCGCAATTGCAGGTGGGTGAACTCAATCTGCGAACCCGGGAGATAGCCTTCCCCGGGATCGAGCAGGTCGTGATAGGCCGGTCGCCAACCGGCCAGGGCGAAGACGCCGGACTTGTCGATCCCGCCGCCGAGCGACAGCCGGCCGCTCGCATGCCCGAGATCCGGCCGCGGCGGCACCGGTACCTCCTCGTCCGGCATGGCCGGCACCGCGATCGTGCTGCGCTCCTGCATGGTGGCGAAGAAACGCGGCTGGTACTCGTCCTGGCTGAGCCGCTTGCGCCCACGCAGGGATTGCAGGTATTCGCTGGCGAGATCCAGGGTGCGCGCCCGGGTCTTCGGATCCCCGATCTGCGCCAGGGCGGTCGCCGGAGCGGTGCCCTTGGCGATGGCGTGCGCGGCGGTGCGCGCTTCGGGCGGGACGCCACGCGACAGCTCCCGCACCCGCGCGGCCCGGCTGGGACGGAAGCGGCACTGCTTCACCATGCCGATCTCGCGCACCAGGCGCACGGTGTCGAGCGGGATCACCCACCAGCCGACCTTGAGCCGCAGGTCGAGCCCGGGCCGCGCGGCATCGAGCAGGTAGAGCAGGTTGTAGGAGCAGTTCTCGTCGAAGAAGAAGTAGCGCGACCAGGCCTCGCGCATCTCCCACACGTGCAGCAGCATGCGCCGGATCTCGGCCGGGGTGAGGTCGAGTTCGTATTCCCACACGTCGCGCTGGTCGATGTCGCCGTATTCCTGCACCAGCCGCCAGTAGGGCATGAGGCTGTAGTGGCCGGGATAGAGGCCGGCCATGCCGCGCAGGGCGTAGACGATGCCGTTGGATTCCTCGGTCACCGCCGCGTAGTTGACCGACTGGCTCAGGAGGGCGCTCTTGTGCTGGCTGCGGATCACCACCAGGGTGTGGCCGAACATCGAGGCCGGCGTGTTCATGTAGGCCGACGGGAACATCAGCCAGGCGCTCTGCGGCCCGAGGCCGGCGAAAGCCGCTTCGAACTCGGCATTGCCCGGCACCGGCAGCCGCTCGCGATCCAGCCCCAGCCTTTCGACCAGGAACTCCAGGCGCGCGGGAAAGCGCCAGGCTGCGGATTCGCTCGCAAGCCCCGCCCCGCGCAGGATCGCGGCCAGGGTCGCCAGCAGCTCGGCACGGGCGTCGTCCTTGCCGCCCGGGGCGAGGAAGAACCGTTCGTCATCGACCTGGCTGCGCGCCCCGCGCCAGCACGGCGCCCAATGGATCAGGGTCAGCCAGACGCCGTCGTCGGCCAGACGCAGGCGTTCGGCCCTGGCGAGGATCTCGGCGCGCTCGGCGGGCGAATAGACCGGCAGCGGCGGTCCGACCGGATCCGCAGCGGCAAGACCGGGCATGGTCCAGCCGGCGAGGGTGAGACCGGCAGCGATGAACAGGCGGGAGAAACGACGCATGGATGGGCGGAGCGTGGCCGGGTCGGGGTCCGGCGTCCAGTCGGAGGTCTGCCTACGAAAGCAGGCGGTGCCGATCGGCACCGCCTGCTCGGGCAGCACAGGATTGGGAATCGCTCAGGCCGCAGGGACGAACTGGGCCAGATTCACCGCGACCTCCTTGTCGGTGACCTTGGCCGAGGTGTAGATCTTGCCGTAGTTGCTCTGCAGGGTGCGGGCGAAGGAATCGCGCTTGTCCTGCGGGATGGCGGCGATCTCGGCCAGGGCCTCGAGGGTCTCTCCGGAACCGGTCGAGATGTCGCGCGCCAGCTTGTCCATGTTGTCGTGGATGAACTCACGGTAGAGCTTGTTGCTGGTGATATTGCTGGGCTTCTTGGCATTCGACGTGCCCGAGGTGATCGCGAAGGTCTGGTTGCCGAACGAGGCGTTGGTGGTCGCGGCGCAGATCTGGGACAGCAGGCCATCGCCGGCCGGTTCCCAGAGCATCGTGCCGAGGCCGACACCGACGTTGTCGCGCATTTCCGAGGCGCCGGCGACGCCGGCGAGAAGTGCGGTGGCGGGGACGAGGAGGAGTTTCCTCATGGAGTGTTCCTTCCCAGGGACTGGGGGACGGGGTTTCAGTGCGTTTGATAGCCCGGAAAAGGCGCCGGTGCAAGCGCGGCCCGATCCATTCCTCCGCAGAACCGCCATGTTCAGACCCGGACACGGCGCCCGATCTTCTGGGCGCGACTCCCCTCCTGGGGATGCACCAACAGGTTGACGAACCCAGGCTCTATACGTCAACCTGCAGGTGAATCCTGAACAAAGGCGCCAGACAACCAGCATGGGCATCCGATTGCGCCGCCCGAATCGCGGTCAAGCATGCCCGGAACACCATGCTCCTGAGCTTCGAAACCGTCACCCGCACCGCCTCGGCCTGCGTCATCGATGATTCCGGACGCGAACTGGGATTCGCCGATCTCGCCGGGGCCGAGGCCGAGATCGGCCTGGTGCGGATGCTCGGCGGGCTGATCGACCGGCATGGCCTGCCATCGGCGCTCGCGGTGGCGGCCGGGCCGGGCAGCTTCACCGGCATCCGCGTCGGCATCGTCGCGGCGCGCACCCTGGCCTGGATGGACCGGCTGCCGGTGCACGCGGTCGACAGCCTCGCCGCCTGCGCCGCCCAGGCCGGCGATGGGCTGTGGTGGGTGCTCCTGCCGCTCAAGCGCGACACCACCTTCCACGGCTTGTTCCGGGTCGCTTCCGGCGGGGTCGATGTCCTCGCCGCGACGGCCGCCGACCTGGATGCCGGCGCGCCCACGCTGCATCCGCTCACCGCGCACGCGGTCGCGATCGGCCCGGCGGTGGCGGCGAAACCGGAGCTCGCCCGCCGCTGGTGCCCCGGCGTCGCGCTGGGCAGCGCCGCGCCACCGGATGCGCGCGGCGTCGCCCGCGCGGCGCGCGGCGCACCGGCGATGTCGTGGGACCGCCTGCTGCCGGCGTACCATCAGGAACCGTCCCCGGTGTTGCAGCGCCGCGCTCGGGTCTAGCCTCGACCGCCCGCATGGCGTGGCGCAACCGGGTCGAGGTGAGTTACGGACAACTGCGCGCCAACGTCGCGGCGGTGATCGCGGCGGCCGGCGGCCGGCAGGTGATCGCCGTCATCAAGGCCGGCGCGTACGGACTCGGCCTTGAACGCTGCGCCCGCATCTACCACGAATCCGGGATCGCCGGTCTCGCCGTCGCGGCGCTGTCGGAGGCCGACACCGTGCGCTCGGCGGTGCCCGAGGCGCGCGTGCTGCTGCTGTCGTCGCCGCTGCCCGAGGAGCGCCCGGCGGTGGTCGCGAGCGGCTACGAGGTCTGCTGCTCCGCGCTCGACGAGGTGCAGGAGTTCGCCCACCTCGCCAGCCCGCGCGCGCCGCATCCGATCCACGTCCTGGTCGACACCGGCATGGGCCGCTTCGGCGCGGTGCCCGCCGAGGCCGAGAAGCTGGTGCGCGAGGTGCTCTCGTGGAACACCCTGCGCCTCGCCGGCCTCGCCAGCCACTATCCGATGGCCCTGCATGAGCCCACCGCCGGACAGCAGGAAGCCGCCTTCGCCGCCCTCATCGCGCGCCTGCCGCCGCTGCCGTCCGACTGCCTCGTCCACCTGGCGGCGAGCGAGGGCCTGCTCGCCCGGCCGGTCGGCCCGACCAACGCGGTGCGCGTCGGGCTGCTGCTGACCGGGGTCGTTCCCGACGGCTGCGCCGATCCGGGCGTCGTCCAGGCCGTGCGCTGGGTGTCGTCGCTCAGCCTGACCAAGCGCCTGCCCGCCGGACACGGGATCAGCTACAACCACACCCATGTCCTCACCCGCGACAGCCTGGTCGGCATCGTCCCGGTCGGCTACGCCGACGGCTATCCCATCGCCCTGTCGAACCAGGGGGCGGTGCTCATCCAGGGCCGGCGCTGCCCGATCCTCGGCCGGGTCACGATGGACTACTGCATCGTCGACTGCACCGACCTGCCGACGCCGCCGAATCCGGGTGAACCGGTGGTCCTGTTCGGCAGCCAGGGCGGCGAGCACCTCGCCGTCGCCGACCTCGCCCGCCTCGCGAAGACGATCCCCTACGACATCCTCTGCGGCCTGCGCGGCCGCTGCGAGGTGGTCGGGGTCCCGTAGGCGACGGACAGGGCCGTCAGCGCCGACGCGAGATCGCGAGCTGGAGCGCGAGGCGCTCGCCGCCGCGGTTCGGCGGCGGGAACTGCGCCTTGGCGGCGGCCTCGGCCTCGCGCTTGCACAGCTTGGCGAGCTCATCGTTCAAGGCGGTGAACACCGCGAGCTGGTCCTGGCCGGCGAGACGGTCGAGGAGGACCACCAGCTCGGCGCGGGTGGCCGGGTCGGAGGTCTGGTCGAGGCTGGCGCGGACCGGTTCGACCCAGCGACGACCGTCGTCGGCGAGCAGCGCGGCGACGGCACGCGGCGGGAACCAGGCGGCGCAGCGCGACTCGCCCGCGCCCAGGCTGCATTCCAGGAGCGGCGCGAGTTCGGCCGGGGTGAAGCGCGCGAGCTCGTCGCGGGTGGCATTGCGCCGGGGATCGTGGAGCGCGGCGAGGAAGCGGTCGCGTTCGGCGCGGGTGTTCACCTCGGCCGCATGATCGGCCCACCAGATCGTCCAGGCCTGGCCGGGTCCGGCACGGTAGCCGGTGAGGGTCGACAGCGTCCGCGCGGCGGCGGTCGCGAGATCCGGGCTGGGATGGCCGACCGCGATGCGGATGAGGGCTTCCAGGCAGCGCGAATCGCCGCAGGTGGCGAGGGATTCGATGGCGAGCAGCACCGTCCAGGCCTCGGGCCGGGCGAGCTGCGCCGTCAGCACCGGGGCCAGGCGCGGATCGCGGGTGCGACCGGCGACGCTGATCAGGGCGGCGCGCTCCTCATCGCGGCCGGACCCGATGCCGCCCTCCAGCAGGCGGATGAGCTCGGGCACCGCCGCCGGCTGCTGCACGATGCGGTCGAGCGCCTCGGCCTTGGCACGGCGGGCGAGATCGTCGGAGTCCTGACCGTGCGCCGCGAGCAGCGCGATCGCCTCGACCCGGGCGACCGCGCCGAGGCTTTGCGCGGCGGCGTGGCGCATGCTGGAATCGAGATCGCCGGCAAGCTGCACCAGGCGCTGGAAGGCCTCGTCCCCCCGGCAGCGGCCGAGACCGTAGACCGCGAGTCTCCGCACCGCCAGATCGCGGTCGCGGCTCAGGCGCAGGAGCAGGGCCTGGGCTTCGTTGCCGATGCCGGCGGCCACCAGGGCGACGCGCTGGCGGATCTCGCCGTTGCGATCGTCGGCGAGGACGCCGAGATCCGGCAGGCAGCGTGAGCCGGTCGCGATGAGCGCGCGGATGGCGCCATTGTAGGTGCCCGGGCTGGGATCGGTCAGGGCGGCGAGATCGCCGGCCCACGGCTTGGCCGGATCCGTACCGCGGATGGCGCGATTGATCGCTTTCACCGCCGGGATGAGGTCCATGCCCTCGACATGGCGCTGCTGGCGCTCCTCCTCCACCGTGGCGGCCGAAAGGACGCCGGAGGAGGCGCCCAGCATCAACGCGCCCAGGACGACGAGGCTCGGACTGGCTGCGATCGGGCGGCGTGGCGCTGGCATGCCGGGCATGTTCAGGCCGGCCTCGCGCACGGCAAGCAAGCGGCGTCGCCTGCGTGGTTTCCCCCTGGCGACCTGCGACCGCGCACGACCACGGCGAAGGAATAACTTGCCACCGCGCCCCTCCAGCCATTCTGCCGCGACCCATGGCCACCGCCCGGACGCGATCCGCCCTCGCCCAGTTCGTCTCCTCGGCCCTCGCCAGCCAGGGTCTGGCCGGGCACAGCTTCGCGGCGATGACCGGCATCCCGGCCGGGCAGCTCGATCAGATCCTGGCCGGGCACGTACCCGCCGACGTGGCGATCCTCGACCGCATCGCGGATCGACTCGGACTGGATCGCCGCATGCTGCGCGACGCCAGCGGCCTCGATTCCCTTTCCATTCCGCCAACCGAACTCCAGGAGGACGACGTGACCGATCCCGAACAGAATCTCGCCCAGCTCGCCATTGAAGCTGTGCACACCGCCGGAGCGAGCATGGCCGCCTTCGCGCGCGTGCATGGCATCCCCTACATCAGCCTGGCCCAGCTGATCAAGACCGGCGAGCCGCCGCGCCGCAAATCCGCCCTCGACCCCCTGCAGAAGGCGCTGGGCCTGAGCGACGAGGAATTCGAGGCCGCGCTCGAAGCCAGCCGCGCCCATCCGACGCCGGGGGTGACGCCTGAGCCGGCGCAGGATGTGACCCCCCTCCAGGCCGCGCTGCTCAAGGTCGTGCAGGACCGCAAGATGACCATGAAGGCCTTCGCCGAGGCCGCCGACCTCAGCGTGCTCACCGCCGCGCGGCTGCTCAAGCGCGGCGAACTGCCGGGCCGCGCCACCACGCATGAGAAGCTGCGCAGCCTGCTCGGGCTGACCGAGGCCGACTACCGCCGCCTGCTCGATGATTCGCGCGCCGCCATCGACGCGATGAACGCCACGCCCACGGCGGCGCGGCCGGTGGAGGACGATGAGGTCCTGGCCCCATCGGCGTCCGCCCATTCCGGCTCGCCCAGCACCGACGAACTGGTCGAACTGCTCGACCGGCTGAACCCGCGCCAGCGCACCGCGCTGAAGGCGTTCATCCTCACCCTGGTCTGAATCCGATCCCGCCACCATGCCACGGAACCTCGATGGCATGGCCGTGGCGATCACCGGCGCGAGCGCCGGCATCGGCGCGGCGCTCGCGCGCACCCTCGCCCGCAGCGGTGCGCGGCTGTGCCTGGGCGCGCGCCGGCTCGACCGCTTGCAGGCGCTCGCGGTGGAACTCGGTCCCGCCCACCACGCCATCGCGGCAGATGTGTCCGATCCGGATCAGTGCCACCGCTTCATCGCCGACGCGCAGCAACGGCTCGGCCGGCTCGACACCGTGGTCTGCAACGCCGGCTACGGCCTGCTGCGCCGGGTCGAGGACACCACGCCGGAAGACTGGCGGCGGATCCTGGCGGTGAACCTGCTCGGCACCGCTGCATGCCTGCGCGCGGCGGTGCCGCTCCTGCGCGCGCAGCCGCTGCGCGACGGCTGGCGCGGCCAGATCGTCATCGTGTCGTCGATCCTCGCCCGCCGGGGCGCGCCGGATGTCGCCGCCTATTGCGCCACCAAGGCGGCGCAGCTGGCCTTGGCCGAGTCCGCCCGGGTCGAGCTGCACGCCGACCGCATCGCGGTGAGCAGCGTGCATCCCATCGGCACCAGCACCGAATTCTTCGCCACCAGCGAGCGGATTTCCGGCCGGCGCTACGCGTCGACCCCCAGCCCGATGCCGCAGCAGGCGCCGGAACGGGTCGCCCGGGCCATCGCCGAGGCCATCCGCCGGCCGCGCGCCGAGGTCTGGCCGCACCGGCCCTCGCGCTGGCTCGCCGGCCTCGCCACGCTCTGCCCCGGCCTGGGCGACTGGGCGATGCGCAAGCATCGGCGGATCGCCGATCCCGGCTGATCCCCGGCGGCCGCCGCAGCGGGCGCAACCGTCAAACCGGCATTTGCGCCACTAGGTTTTCGATGACATACTACGGCGTGAGTCGACTCCGCGTCCTGATCATCGATGACGCCCCGATCATCCGCCGGATGCTCGGGCAGATCATCTCCACCGATTCCGAGCTGGAAGTCGTCGGCACCGCCGCCAACGGCCGCATCGCCATGTCGCGCATCGCCGCCCTCGATCCCGACGTGGTGATCGTCGACTGGCAGATGCCCGAGATGGACGGCGCCGAGACCGTGCGCCAGCTGCGCCAGGGCTGGCCGCACCTGCATCTCATCGCCTTCACCGCCCATCCCGAGGACGCCCTCGCCGCCGAACCGGCGCCCGACGCGGTGGTGACCAAGCCGGTCGCCGCCGGCAGCATGCAGGCGGTGATCGAGCACCTGCGCCGCGAACTCCTGCCGCGGGTGAAGGACGCCAAATCCGGCCGCGCCGCGCCGACCGACGCCCTCACCGCGATCACCAGCACCCGGCCCGAGGCGGTGCTCGTCGCGTGCTCGGATCCATCACCGGCGACGCTGGGCCGCATGCTCTGCCAGCTCCCCTCCCATTTCCCGGTGCCGATCCTGGCGGTGCAGCAGATGCCGGCCGCGTGCCAGGGCATGTTCGTCGAGCGCCTCGCGCGCCTCACCCGCCTGCCGGTGCGCGCCCTCGCCAATGGCGACTCCCTCGTTCCGGGCCAGGTCGGGATCGTCACCAACGATCAGGCCTGGATGCTGGTCCGCATGGGGAAAACCGTGCATCTGGGCGGTTTTCCGGTTCCGCCCGAGGTCGGTGCGCCGATGACCCTCGACGTGCTCTTCAACACCGCCGTCGATGTCTGGAACGGACGTTCGCTCGCGCTGGTGCTGTCCGGCCTCGGCCAGGACGGCCTGCGCGGCTGCCAGCGCCTGCACCAGGCCGGCGCCGAGGTCGTCGTCTCCAGCGATGGCGTCACCGATCCCGACAGCCTGCCCGGCCTGGTCTGGCATGCCGGCCTGTCGCGCCTGCGCCAGGGCGTCGATCATCTCGGCGAGTTCCTCCTCGGCCGCCTGGGGATGCGCGTCCCCGCCGAAGCTGCAGCCGGCTGACATGCCCGCCGTCCGACCCGTCATCCTGATGGTCGAGGACCACCCGGGTTTCCGCCGGATCTATCGCGAACTGCTGGAGACCGCCGGGTACGAACTCGTCGAAGCCGATGACGGCGCGAGCGGCTACGAGCTCGCGCGCATGCTGCGGCCCGACCTCATCCTGCTCGATCTGGTGATGCCGGTCTGCGACGGATTCGAGCTGCTGCACCGGCTGCGCGCGGATGAGGTCACCGGCGGCATCCCGGTGATCGTGTTCTCGGTGATGGGCGAACCCGACGACATCCAGCGCGCCTACCGCCTGGGCGCCGACGACTACACGGTGAAATGCCTGGACTCCAGCGACGACGTGTTGGCCAAGATCGCCCGCCTGAGTTCGCCCGGGGTGCCGGACCGGGTGTGATCCAAAAATCGCAATAGCGCCCCACCCGCTGCGCTGGCCGTCGGTCATTGGGCGCTGCCCAAATCCCTCGTCCCTCCTTGCATCTGGGGCGCACTTGCGATTTTTCCCAAGGAAATTTCCGGGGAAATGGTCGACCAGGCAGGAATTCAGCGGACGACGAAAGCCATATCCGGGATGTCGCGCCCTTCACCCATCGGGTGGGTCTCCTGGATTTCTTTGGGCTGGTTGCCGCCTTGAGGCTCCTTGACTGAAGCGAATCGGACGCGGGAGGTCAAACTTCCGCACGGATCGGGTCGGTGCGGGTTGGAATGCGACTTCTGGGCTCAGCGGTGACCGCGCAGGGTGCGGCGGAAGGCGGCCGGTGGCAGGCCGACCAGGCGACGGAACTGGCGCGTGAAATAGAAGACATCGCGATAGCCGAGGCCGGCGGCGATCCGCTCCAGGGGCTCATCGCTGGCCGCCAGCCTCTGTCGGGCGAGGGCGATGCGGCGTTCCAGCACGTAACGGTGCACCGGCAGGCCCACCGAGGCCTGGAAGCGCCGCCGCAGGGTGGCCAGCGAGCAGCGCGCACCTCGCGCCCATCCGGCGTAGTCCGGCGTGGCCAGCGGCTCGGCGTCGATCGCGGCGCGCAGGCTGGCCACGCAGTCGGCCTGGCCTGCGGGACAGGGATCCGACAGATCCAGCAGGAAGCCCTCCAGGGCATGCGCCGCCAGCCGCCGTTCGCGCAGGGTGGCGGCTGCGCACACCGCCAGGTAGCGGTTCCAGTGGGTCACGGCCTGAGGAGCATCGTCCACCGCCACCGGCCGGGGCGGCAGAAGGCCCTCCTCCAGCCAGGCGGCCGGCGTCTCGCCGACGATGGCGGTGCGGTAGTGGGCGCGTGGGGCCGCCGAGCGCCAGGCCAGATACTGCCCAGGCCAGCCGGCCCAGGCCACTGGGGCTCGATATTCCGTCCAGGTTCCAGTCGGGCTCCAGCGGAGCTGGATGCTTCCTGCGATCACCAGATGCAGAGCGAAATAGCGGTAAGTCTTGGCTTCCTGTTCCACGCAAGCGGAGTCGAACCCGGCCATATAGATCATCAGGCTTGCATCACGCATGCACAGATCATGCAAATGACGAGCAGACCGTCCATGGTCCCCGCACGCCGTCTCGTCTAGGATCCCGCCATGCACCCCCCCACCATCCTGCTCAAATCCGGCTGGCAGACCGTCAACATCGGTGATGTCGCGCACACGCCGGGCATGCTGGCCCTGATCGAACGCCACCTGCCCCAGGTCCGGGTCCTCTGGTGGCCCATCGTCTGCAATCCGCCGGTCGAGACCATGCTGCGGCGGCGTTTCCCCGGGCTGGACATCGTTGCGCCTGAACTGCGCACGCATCGGGCCGTGGAGGCGGCCGCCGTGCGCGACCTGGGTCGGCGGTGCGATCTCTACCTGCACGGTTCGGGGCCCAATCCCATGGCCGTCGAGCAATGGCGGCAATGGGTGGAACTCACCGGCAAGCCGGTGGTCGTCGGCGGCATCACCGTGCCGAAGTGGAGCCTGGACCACCGCGACCTGCTGGATGGCGCGTCGGCGCTGTTCTGCCGCGACACGGTGTCGCTGGGCTTCGTCGAGGGCGAGCGCCTGGCCGCCGGCCGCACCTTCTTCGGTCCCGACGCGGCCTTCGCCAGCGACGTGCGCGATGACGCCTGGGCGCACGCCTTCCAGCGGCAGCACGGCCTGGTGCCGGGCGGCTACGCCTGCTTCATCGGCCGGCTGCGCTTCCCGCCCTTCCACCGGATGCCGCAATGGTACCGCCCGAGCGACGAGGCGATCGCCGCCGGAGAACGGCTCAACGCCGCCACCGCCGAACCGGACCACGCCAAGCTGCGCCGGGTCATCACCGGTTGGGTGCGCGCCACCGGCAAGCAGGCCGTGATCTGCCCCGAGATGATCTACCAGCTCGATGATGCCGATCCGCTGCTCTACCACATGCTGCCGGATGATGTGAAGGCCAAGACCGTGGTCGTCCGCGACTGGTGGTGCACCGACCAGGCTGCAAGCCTGTATCGCCAGGCGGTGGCGGTGGTCAGCATGAAGATGCACTCGCCCGTGCTGGCCCAGCGCCAAGGCGTCCCCGCCATCCACATCCGTCAGATCGAGGACACCGCCAAGGGCCAGATGTGGCGCGATCTCGGCCTGCAGGATTGGATGTTCGAGATCGACCAGATCACCGGCGAAGAACCGCTGGCCGCCCTGCTCGCCATCGACCACGACCGCCCGACCGCCCTGGCCAGGGTGGCCCAGGCGCAGCGGCGCATCGATGCCGGTCATGCCGCCATGCTGGGCCGGGTGGCCCGGATCCTCGCCACCGACTACCGCGCGGGATGAGCACGCACGCGCCAGGCCGCGACGCTGTGCTGAGCCTGGTCGTCAGGCTGCTCACGGGGAGCGCCGAAGACGCGTTACGAGGGCGACAGCCCCCGGGCAGACAAGAACCCGGGTCGGCGAAGCCTGCCCTTCCGGCGCAGCCGGAACCCCGCGTAGCGGGGACGTTCTTCGGCAGCAGGATCGGCAGCAGGGACGCGGCTACGGGGCGACGCCAGCCGTCTCGGGCGGAACCCACGCGGCCTTGGGGTCGCCGATGCACCAGAGATGCTGGTTCGACCGGTAGAAGATGCGATTGCCGAAGGCGGTGACCCCGGCCGGTCCGACGTTGACCTCGGGCTGACCGAGCATGCCGATGTTGTGCTCGCGCTGCCTGGCCGATGGGCTGTCATCGAGCGTCCCCGTACCGAGCACCTTCAGGTCAGGAAGCTGGATCAGCGTGAAGCCGATGGTCCTTCCGTTGATGCCGCTCTTGTAGACGGCGGCTCCGTCGCGCGAGATCGCCCAGCCGACGCTCCACGATCCGAAGGCGGGGCCGGTGGGCCCGACCGCGCCGCTGACCGGATCGATCGCGGCAAAGCCCGACCGCTTGACATTGACGCCATACAGACGCCCGGAAAAGACCGCAAGGTTGGGGCCTTCGGCATTGCCGAGGGCCTTCTGCATCCACAGGACCTCCGCCATGTTCCAGCAGCAGATCGGCCTGTCCCCGGGCGAGTATCGCCGCCGCTGCGACGCCAGCGGGCACGACTGAACGCCGCTGCGACGCCAGCGGGCACGACTGAACGCCGCTGCACCCCTCGGATTGCCTCCCCGCGTTCGCCCCGATGGCCGGACACGGTGTGAATTTCCCGCTGCGGGCTAACCTCCCGCCATGCGCCTGGACCTGGATCCGCTCGGCGGCGACGGCGATCGCGTGGCGGTGACCCGCGACGGAAGTCCCGCCTTCGATCTCTGGAGCGCCCGCCTGGATTGGCGCTGCGCCGGCGAACCGCTGCGGGTGCAGGTGCTCGCGGCCGAGGCCGTGCCGCTGCCGCATCCGGAACCGAGCGAACCCGCGCCGGGCGCGATCGCCCGCATCGCCTCAGCCCTCGCCGGCGTGCGCGCGGTGACGATCCTGCACCATCCCGGCCGCACCTTCACTCCGGATCGCATCGCCTTCGCCGAGGGCATGCGCATCTTCGCCCTGGCCGACGAGGCCGACGAGCGCTGCTGGGACGCCCTGCTGACCCGCAGCGTGCCGGTGTGGGGCGCGCGCGGCAGGCTGGTGGCCGAGACCGCCCGCGCCGATGCCCAGTCCGTCCTCGGTGCGCTGATCTTCGGCTGCTTCCACGCCGAAGACGGCCTGCGGCTCGACCGGATCGAGGAGACCCGCACCGGCGTGAGCTGGTCATGCGCCCGCGACGACGCCCAGGCCGAAATCATCGCGCGCGGCGGCTTCCCGATCTCACGCCAGACCGGCCGCAGCGGGCGCTGGACCGATCGCGGGGACGAGGGCTACGTCCGCCTCGCGGTGCGTTCGGGTGATGACTCCGCCCTGACCCAACCGCGTTTCGTCGCTCCCTCAGCACGCCAGGTCGGCCATGCCTGCTAGGCTGATCATCATCAAGCGCCGGGTGCCGAGCCAGAACCGGAGCCAATACAGGCACTGGAGCGCCTACGCCAGGGAACGCGACGCCTGGTTCCTGCTCATCCGTTCGCAGCTGCCGCCGCTCGCCCAGCCGGTCGCGGAACCGGTGCGCATCGCCCTGCGCAGCTACCGCACGCGGCTCGTCGACTTCGCCAACCTGGTCGGTGGCGCGAAACCGATCCCGGATGCGCTGCAACGCCTGGGCTGGATCAAGGACGACAGCCCTCGCTGGTTCTTCTGCGATTACCACCAGTTCCAGGTGCCCAAGGCTGACGAACGCACCGAGATCGAATTCCTGCCCTGGGCCGGGGATCTGCCCGAGGGGCTCGCCAACGATGCCTAGGCGGCCGGCGGACACCCCGCAGCAGGAACTCCTCGCCTGGTATCGCGTCCACGGCCGCGACCTGCCCTGGCGCCGCACCCGCGATCCCTACCGGGTGCTGGTCAGCGAAGTCATGCTGCAGCAGACCCAGGTCGATCGCGTGCTGCCGTTCTACCTGCGTTTCCTCGAGCTTTTCCCCGATGAAGCCGCCCTGGCAGCCGCATCCACCGAGGCGATCCATCGCGCCTGGAAGGGCCTCGGCTACCCCAGCCGGGTCGAGCGCCTGCGCGCCGCCGTGCAGGCGGTGCTCGCCCGTGGCCGCTGGCCTGACGACGAGGTTGGCCTCATCGAACTGCCCGGCATCGGGCCGTACACCGCCGCGTCGGTGTCGGTATTCGCCTTCGGCAAGGCGGTCGCGGTGGTCGACACCAACATCGCACGCATCTACGCCCGCCGCGACGGCCTGCCGCTGCCGCTCGCCAAGGACCTCGTGTGGGCGCACGCCGGGCGCGAACTCGATCGCGACGACCCCATCGCCAGCACCAACGCCCTGATGGATCT
Source organism: uncultured Candidatus Kuenenia sp. (assembly GCA_964654285.1). Lineage (GTDB taxonomy): Bacteria > Planctomycetota > UBA11346 > UBA11346 > UBA11346 > BJHQ01. The sequence goes on along the minus strand of CAZZJC010000029.1, from coordinate 53,479 downwards.
GGGCGCGACCATCTGCACCGCCCGCATCGCCCACTGCGACCGCTGCCCCTGGGCCCACCGCTGCCGTGCGCGCGACCGGGCTGATCTCCAGCAAGCCACCGCGAATCCGCTCAAGGTACCGGCTGAGAAGGTGCGCTACGGCGTGCAGACCCTCGACCGCAGCCGTCCGCGCCAGCACATCGTGCTCGCGCTGATCCACCACGACGGCCGGTATCTCGCTGCGCGCCGGCGCGATTCCGGCGACTGCGCCGGAATGTGGGAACTGCCCGGGGGCAAACGCGAACCCGGCGAGAGCGAGCGCGTCGCCCTCGCGCGCGAGGTGCGCGAAGAACTCGGCGCCGAGGTGCTGGCCGCCCGCCATCTGCTGACCTGGACCCACGACGCCGGCAGCCGCTACCTGACCTTCCATCTCTTCCGGGTGCGCCTGTTCGATCCCGCCAGCGTCCAGCCGCTCGCTGCCGACGAGCTGCGCTGGCTCGAACCCGCCGCCTTCATCGCCTTGGATTTTCCCAAGGCCAACGCGCCGATCCTGGATCGGCTGCGGCGCTATCACCGCCTCACGGGATGAGCAGCACCTTGCCGGCGGTGGTGCGCGCGGCGAGCCGCCGGTGCGCCTCGGCCGCATCCGCGAGGGGCAGGGAGGAGTCGATCCGCACGTCCAGTCGTCCTGCCTGGACGAGGGTGAACAGCGCCTGGCTGCGCTGGATGAGCTCGGCGCGGTCCTGGATGTAGTCCTTCAGCGTCGGCCGGGTGAGGAACAGCGAGCCCTTGGCCGCGAGGATCTGCGGATCGAAGGCCGGCACCGCGCCGCTCGACTGGCCGAACAGGGCGAGCATCCCGCGCGGGGCCAGGCATTCGAGGCTGCCGGCCCAGGTATCCTTGCCGACCGAATCGTAGACCACGTCGACCCCGCGCCCGCCGTTCAGCCGGCGCACCTCGGCCGCGAAACCGGCATAGGGGATCACGTGGTCGGCGCCCTGGGCACGCACCAGCGCGGTCTTGTCGGCGGTCGAGGTGGTCGCGAACACGGTCGCGCCGGACCGCTTGGCGAGCTGGACCAGGAGCAGACCCACTCCGCCAGCCGCCGCATGGATGAGTGCCGTGTGGCCGGGGCGCAAGGCGAAGGTGCTGTGCGCCAGGTAATGCGCGGTCAGTCCCTGCATGATCAGCGCCGCCGCCGTCTGCGCCGCGACGCCTTCCGGCACCGGCACCGCGCGGGCGGCCGGCAGCACCACCTCGCTGGCATATGACCCGCCGACCCCGGCCCAGGCGACGCGCTGGCCGACCTTGAGCGCCGTCACCGCCGCACCGACCTCGACGATGAGGCCGGCCCCCTCCTGGCCGAGCGGCAACGGCAGCGGCAGGGGATACTGGCCGGAACGCTGGTAGATATCGATGAAATTGACGCCGATCGCCTCGGTTCGCACGCGGATCTGATCCGCTGCGAGGGCCGGGGCGGGAATCTCTGCGGCAACCAGGACTTCAGGTCCGCCGGTGCGGATGGGACGGATGGCGATGGGCATGGGTGCATCCTGGGCGCGGTGGTGGCGATGGAAATCGGTTGGTCGCGTTCCCGGCCTTCCAAAGAACTTCCCCGCTGCGCGGGGTTCCGGCTGCGCCGGAAGAGTCGGCTTCGCCGTCTCACGTTCTTGTTTGTCCGGGGGCTGCCCGCCCCCCGTAACGCGCCTTCGGCGCTCCCCCGTGAGCAGCCTGAGGGCTGCTTCCAAAGAACTTCCCCGCTGCGCGGGGTTCCGGCTGCGCCGGAAGAGTCGGCTTCGCCGTCTCACGTTCCTGTTTGTCCGGGGGCTGCCCGCCCCCGTAACGCGCCTTCGGCGCTCCCCCGTGAGCAGCCTGAGGGCTGCTCAGGACAAGACTCCACCGTGGCCGAGAACCTTCGCGCGATGACCTCGTTGATCCCCGGACCCTGATGGGAGCCTTCGACCATGAAGACGGTTCTCCTGATCGCACCCCTGCTCGCCCTTGGATGCCTGGTCGCCGGCCTCTACGGCATGGTGCACAATCAGCTCAGCTACACGGTTTCCCCGGATTATTTCCACCAGTTCAAGTTCATCCAGTTCCGCATCGATCCGGCGTGGCAGAACCGGATCGGCGCCTCCCTGGTGGGCTGGCATGCCTCCTGGTGGATGGGGCTGCTGATCGGCCTCTTCATCGTGCCGATCGGCACCATCGTTCCCGGCACCCGGGGTTACGTGGTCGCCGTCCTGCGGGCGTATGGGATCGTGGCCTTGACCGCTTTGGCGGTCGGCCTGGGCGCGCTGGCGTATGCCCACGCCGCACTGGATCCTACCACCGTGGGGGTGGTGACGCGGTTCGATCGGCCAATCACCGACCCGGTCGCCTTCATGCGGGCGGGCACGATGCACAACTTCAGCTACCTCGGCGGGCTGCTGGGAATCGCCACCGGCGCGTATTGGCTGACCCTGGAACGGAGCTGGTCGACGGCGGCGCAGCCGCTCAGGACATGCACTCGCCCGCGCCGAGTTCATCCAGGCTGAACAGCTTGTCGGAGCCGAGGTCGCGCAGGTCGGCGTCGACGAGCTGGTCCGGCTTGATCGCGCACAGCGGTTCGATGCGGGCCTTGAAGGCGTCCTTGGCCTTGCGGGCGGCGTCCTTGTCGAGACCGGCGCCGGCCTGGACGCGCAGCCACTGCGCCAGCGACTGCGTCGCGGCGGTGCGTTCCTTCAGGTACCAGCCGCCGATGGCGGCGATCACGTCGGCGACCTTGCGCGCGGGGATGCGGCAGATCATCGACGAGAAGTGCACCTTGTCGCCTTCATCGCCGCCGCCGACCAGCAGCACGTAGTGCGGCACCAGCTTGTCGCCGATCTTCGAGGATGCGCCGTGCAGGCCGATGGTGCCGATGTGGTGCTGGCCGCAGGAGTTCGGGCAGCCGCTGATGTTGATGCGGCCGCCGATGGTGAAGGGGTCCAGGCCCTTCTCGAGCAGCTTGACTTCGAGTTCCTTGGCCAGGTTCTTCGACAGGGTGATGCCGAGCTGGCAGGTGCTGGCGCCGGGGCAGCTCAGCACGTCGGTCAGGCTGTGGGCGGGACGGGTATAGCCGAGTTCAGCCAGCGCGCGGTGGAGTTCGCCCAGGTGCCGGTGCGCGACGCGGCGGAAGACCAGGTTCTGGTCGTTGGTCGAACGGACATCGCCTTCGCTGAATTTTTCCGCCAGGGTGGCAAGGGTACGCAGCTGCGCCGCCGGCAGGTCGCCGCGCGGGATGCAGACGCTGACCACGGCGAGTCCGGCCTCGCGATGCGGGCGCACGTTGTCGCGCCGCCACAGGCCCTCCGCTCCGGTGGCGGGCGGGATCGGGGTCGGGTTGGCGGGCGGCAACACGTCGGGCAGGGCGGCGCCCTTGATGCCGGCGGCGCGGGCGTTGGCGAGCTCCTCGGCGATCAACGCGCGGAAGCCGTCTTCGCCCTTGGCCTTCAGGACGAACTTCAGGCGGGCCTTGGCGCGGTTCTGGCGGTCGCCGTGCTTGTGGTGCACGCGCACCACGGCGTCGCACAGCGGGATCAGGTCCTCTTTCGCCAGGCAATCGGCGATGAGGCATGGCGCGACCGGCATGGAACCCAGGCCGGCACCGGCGACGACGCGGAAGCCCTGCTTGCCGTCCTTCACCACCGCCGTGATGCCGATGTCCTGGATGTTGACCTGCTGCAAGGGATCGGCGTCGGAGGCCGAGAGCGCGATCTTGAACTTGCGCGGCAGGGTCGAACTCAGCGGACCCCGGAGGAAATGCTGGAAGACCGCCTCGGCGTAGGGTTCGATCGCGAAGGGCTCATCGACGCGGGTGCCGGCATTCGGGCTGCCGCAGACGGCGCGCACCGCGTTGCCGCAGGCCTCGCGCGCGGTCAGGCCGACCTCTTCCAGGCTGCGCAGCAGGGCGGGCGTGCTGTCGAGCTGCACGTAGTGGTACTGGATCGCCTGGCGAGTGGTGATGTGGCTGATGCCGTTCGCATGTTTTTCACTCAGATCCGCCAACGCCCGCATCTGGTTCGGCGTCACCTTGCCGTACTTCAGCTTGATCCGCACCATCTGGTTCTCGCCGCCCTGGCGCTGGCCGTAGACGCCATGCACCAGGCGGTAGGGCTTGAAGACCTTGTCAGGATCGATCGCCCCGGCGTGCAGGGCCTGGACGGTGGAGGCGTACTTGACCAGTTCGGTCTCGACGGCTGCGGAAAGGGTGGTGGTGCTCATGGGACGGGCCTTTTAGCCCGGAAGCAGAACCGTGGCAAGGAAAAGCGCGCGAACCTGCCGCCGTTCGCATGGGATGCGCAATCCAGCGCCGGCGCTCGCGCAGATGGAAACGCGATGACACGGGATTGCCGTCCCGCATTTCGGGCGATCCCTGGCCGGTTCCGGATCTTCGCCTGGTCAGCCCGGGCGGCCAGGAAGCGGTGGGTGGATCCCGCCCAGGGTTCCGCCGATGATCGATGCGACCCGGAAGCACCGCCTGATGGCCCAGACGCCGATGGTGCGCGACGCAGCAGTTGCCGTCCTTCCTGGCGAGTCCAGTTTGCTGCGCATAAGGATCTCCGCATGGCGAATCTCCATTTCATCGGCGGCGAAAAGGGCGGAGTCGGCAAGTCGCTGCTGGCGCGGGTGGTCGCGCAGTACCAGATCGACCGCAAGATCCCGTTCATCGGCTACGACAGCGATCGTTCGCATGGCTCGTTCCGCCGCTTCTACGCGGACTTCGCCGCACCGGTGCTGATCGACGATTTCTCCAGCCTCGACCGGGTGGTCGAAAAGCTGGCAGAGGAACCCGGCAAGCATGCCCTGGTCGATCTTGCGGCGCAGACCCTGCGCCCGCTCAAAGCCTGGAGCGACGCCTCGGGCATGAGCGAGATCCTCGCGGAACACCAGCATCGCGCCGTGTTCTGGCACGTCTGTGATGACAGCATGGATTCGCTCGCCACCCTGGGAGACGTGGTCGAGGCCTTCGGCCCGGGCGCGTCCTACGTGGTGGTGCTCAATCACGGACGCGGCAGCACCTTCGCCCACGTCGATGGCTCGCCGCAGCTCGAGACCGCGAAGAACCTGGGAGCGCAGGTGGTCCACCTCCAGCGCCTGCACGAGGCGTCGATGCGCAAGATCGACCTGCACAGCACCAGCTTCTGGGCCGCCATCAACCGCAGCGACGGCCCTGGGGCGCTGGGGCTGCTGGAGCGTCAACGGGTCAAGGTGTGGCTGCGCCGGACCTATCAGGATCTGGAGCCGATCCTCGCGCCGACGTGAGATCCCCGGTGGTCAATGCTGGTGCCGGCCGCAGCAGCCCTGGTGCCCGCCGCAACCGCCAGCGTCGGATCCGTGGTCACCGCAGCCTGCATCCTCACCGCAGGCCCCGTCCGCGCCGCAGGCGGCGGCGCGCAGGGCGTCGTGATCGTAGGCCCCGACGACTTCCTCCACCGTAGGGGCGGGTTCGCCCTCGACGACCACGATCTCGATGCCGGCGGCAGCGAGCTCGCGCGCGTTGTTGTCGCTGATGCCGGTGCAGAGGACGGTCTGGCAGCCGGCGACCGAGGCGCGCAGGGTCTCGCAGCAGGCGTCGGCCTGCGCCGCGAGGGTGCGGCGGGCGCCGATGCGGCCCGAGACGACCTCGCCGACGACGATGTGGGAACCGGAACGGAACGGAGCGAGGGTCAACCCCCCGGCGTCGGTGAGGAGCGCGATCTGCATGGAGGCAGGCTGGGCCTGGCCGGACCCGCGGCAAGCCTGGATCCAGGCCCCGGCTGGCAGCGGCGTCCGCGCCTGCGACGGGCGTGCTGGTACCCTTGCTCAGCCGACCTCTGCCCTAAACTCCGCGCTCCCCATGATCGACCTCAACGCCCTCCGCGCTGACCCCCAGCGCTTCCGCAACGCCTGGCAGGATCGGGGCGAATCCATCGACGTCGATGCGCTCCTGGCGCTCGACGCGAAAGTGCGCGAATCCAAGGTGAAAGCCGAAGGTCTGCGCGCCGAGGTCAACGCGGCCTCGAAGGCGATCGGCGCCGTGGCCAAGCAGGGCGCGGCGGCGCTGGAAGCCGCCAAGGCCAAGGCGCGCGAGCTCGGCGACCAGGCGAAGGCGATCGACGCCGAGCGCGAAGCGCTGGAACGGCAGCTGACCGACAAGCTGCTCATCCTGCCGAACCTCTGCCTGCCCTCGGTGCCCAAGGGCGCCGATGCCGGCGCCAACGTGGTCAGCGCGACCTGGGGCGAGAAGCCGCAGTTCCCCTTCACGCCCAAGGCGCACTGGGATCTCGCGCCGGCGCTCGACATCATGGACTTCGATCGCGCCGCGAAATTGTCAGGTTCGGGCTTCGTCGCGCTCAAGGGCGCCGGAGCACGCCTGTCGCGCGCCTTGATCAGCTGGTTCCTCGACACCCACACGCTGACGAACGGCTATACCGAGTGGGCGCCGCCCTATCTGGTGAACACGCAGCAGATGGTCGGCACCGGCCAGCTGCCCAAGTTCCGGGACCAGTTCTACGCCTGCCGCGACGATGACCTGGTGCTGATCCCCACCGCTGAAGTCCCGGTCACCAACCTGCACGCCGGCGAGATCCTGGATGCGGAGACCCTGCCGCGCAAATACACCGCGCACACGCCGTGCTTCCGCCGCGAGGCCGGCGCGGCCGGCGTCGGCACCCGGGGCATGACCCGGGTGCACCAGTTCGACAAGGTCGAGGTGGTCTGGCTGACCCGGCCGGAAACGTCGGAGGCCGATCTCCTGACCCTGCGCGGCCACGCGGAATGGCTGTTGCAGCAGTTGGGCCTGCATTACCGGGTGCTGGATCTGTGTACCGGTGACACGGGATTCGGTTCGGCCCGCACCTTCGACCTGGAGGTCTGGGCACCGGGCGCCAACGCCTGGCTGGAGGTGTCGAGCTGCTCGACCTTCACCGACTTCCAGGCCCGCCGCGCCAACCTGCGCTTCCGCGACAAGGGCGGCAAACCGCAGTTCGTGCATACGCTCAACGGTTCCGCGCTGGCCCTGCCGCGCTGCCTGATCGCGCTCCTGGAAACCTACCAGCAGGCCGACGGCAGCGTGGCCATCCCGCCCGTGCTGCGGCCGTACCTGGGCGGTCTGGACAGGATCAGGAAATGATCGTCAGCGGCCCACGCGGCCTGAGCAGCAAAGCCCGGCGGACGACCCCATGAGCGACCCCATCGGGCACGAATGCGGCGTCGCCATCGTGCGGCTGACCAAGCCGCTGGCGCATTACCGGGAAAAGCATGGCACCGCCCTGTGGGGCCTGAACAAGCTCTACCTGCTGATGGAAAAGCAGCGCAACCGCGGCCAGGACGGCGCCGGCGTCGGCGTCCTGCGCCAGGGCATGCCGTTCGGGCAGGCGTACTACCAGCGCGCGCGGGAAGTCGGCGGCAACTGCCTCGACCGCATGTGGCACGGCATCCACGAGGACATCCAGCTCACCCTGCGCGACCATGCGCTCGACGGCAGCGACGCCGAGGCGCTCAAGCGCGTCTCCCCCTGGCTGGGCGAGGTCTACCTCGGGCACCTGCGCTACGGCACCCATTCCGGCAACGGGGTCGAGGTCTGCCATCCCTACCTGCGCGCGAGCAACTGGCCGAGCCGGATGCTGTCGCTGGCCGGCAACTTCAACCTGACCAACACGCCGGAGCTGTTCGACATGCTGGTCAACCTCGGCCAGCATCCGGTGGGCGATGCCGACACCGCCACCGCGATGGAGAAGATCGGGCATTTCCTCGACAACGCGATCGAGGCGCTGACCCGCCAGATGGAGGCCAAGGGCATCAAGGGCGTCGAGATGATGGCCCGCATCGCGGATGAATTGAACCTGGCGCGGGTGCTGCGCCGCGCCGTGCGCTCGTGGGACGGCGGCTACTTCATGATCGGCTGCGTCGGCCACGGCGCCTCGTTCGCGCTGCGCGATCCCAACGGCATCCGGCCCGGCTGGTGGTACCAGACCGACGAGGTGGTGGCGGTGGCGAGCGAACGCGTCGCCCTGATGACCTGCTTCAACGTGCCGGCCGAGGCGGTGCGCGAGGTCACCCCCGGCTGCGCCCTGATCATCAACCACCGTGGCGAGGCGAGCGAGCAGGAGGTGCTGCCGCCAGCGACGCCGCGCCATTGCACCTTCGAGCGCATCTATTTCTCGCGCGGCAACGACGCCGACATCTACCGCGAACGCAAGGCGCTCGGGCGCGAACTCGCGGCGGCGGCGCTCAAGGCGGTCGACCATGAGCTGGAACACACGGTGTTCAGCTTCATCCCCAACACCGCCGAGTCGGCCTACTATGGCCTCATCGAAGGCATCGAGGCCTGGCTCGCGGAATGGAAGGAACGCGAGATCCTGCGCCTGCAGGAATCCGGCACCCTGACCACCGCCGCCTTGCGCGAGATCCTGGGGGTGCGGCCGTGGCAGGAAAAGGCCACGCTGAAAGACGCCAAGCTGCGCACCTTCATCGCCGACGACGCCGGCCGCGGTGAACTCGTCGCGCATGCCTACGATGTCACCCGGGGCGTGCTGCGCGCCGGGGTCGACAACTTGGTGGTGATCGACGATTCGATCGTGCGCGGGACGACGCTCAGGCGCAGCATCCTGCGCATGCTCTCGCGCCTGGGGCCGAAGAAGATCGTGGTGCTGTCGAGCGCGCCGCAGATCCGCTACCCGGACTGCTACGGCATCGACATGTCCGAACTCGGCCGCTTCATCGCCTTCGAGGCGGCGGTGGCCCTCTTGCACGAACGCGGGATGAAGCAGGTGATCGACGACGCCTACGCCGCCTGCAAGGCGGAGGAGGCGCGCGCAAACCCGGCCCCGGTCAACCACGTCAAGGCCATCTATGCCCCCTTCAGCGATGAGGAGATCAGCCGCCGCATCGCCGCGCTGGTCAAGCCTGACGGGGTCGAGTGGGATGGCGAGGTCGAGGTCGTCTTCCAGACCGTGCAGGGCCTGCGCTGGGCCATCCCGAACCACAACGGCGACTGGTACTTCACCGGCGACTACCCCACCCCGGGCGGCTTCCGCGTCTGCAACCGGGCGCTGATCAACTTTGTGGAAAAGCGCGGCGGCCGGCCCTACGAACGTTGAGCCCAGCTGCGATACAGGAGTTTTCTCAAAAATCGCAAGTGCGCCCCATCGGCAAGGCGGGAATAAGGAGTTGGGCAGCGCCCAATGACTGACGACCAACGCCGCAGATGGGGTGCAATTGCGATTTTTACAGCTACTCGGGCGCTTTGACGCGGGCCAGGATGCTGATCTTCGCGAACTTCTGCTTCGCCGCCTCGGCCTCATCCTTGCTGACGCCCTTGAGCACCGGGATGATCACCTTCTTCGACAGGGCCTCGGCTTCCTCGGTCGAGATCTTCGCGAGTTCCGCGATGAGCGGCACCGCCTTGGCGCGACGGGCCTCGTCCGCGATCTTGGCCAGGAAGACGGCATAACCTGCGGGCATCGGCGGGGCTGCGCCATTGATCGGCGTTCCGATCGGGGTGCCGGCGCCGCCAGGCGGCGCTCCCGCCGGTTCATCCGGCAGCAGACGGTTGAGGATGCTGCTGATGTCCTGGTTGTTGGGGATGAAGCCGCTGTCGTTCTCGGGGAACAGCTCGTTGAGACGGGACATCGGATCCGGCGCCTGCGCCTCCTGGGGGCTGGGCGGCAGGACCGGATTCGAGAACGGGGTGATCTCGGGCAGCTGGATGCCGCGGAATTCATTCCGCGTCGGATCCGCGACGGGAGTGCCGGGCGGCGTCGGCAGGGCGCCGCCCGTTCCCGGCATGCCGTCGAGCAGCTGGTTCTGGATCAGGTCCAGGATCGAGACCGAGGCGCTGCCGGCCCGCACCGTCATCTGGAGATCGGCGATGTGCTCGGCCAGGTCGCGCTTGAACAGCAACGGCCGCTTGGGCCAGTCGATCTTGGGCAGGTCGCCGCGGTCCTCGGTGGTGAACTCGACTTCCGCTCCGAGCCGGCTCAGGCCGCTGAGCAGGATGAAGGCGGCGGCGGCCTCCTCGCGGGTCAGGTTGTTGAGGAGGACGATGGGCGTGGATGCGGCGATCGACCCGCAGGTGGATTCCTTGAGGCTGAACGCCTTGCCCAGGAACCCGGCTATCTGGTCGCGCCCTTCTTCAGGACAACGGTGGAGGGTGACATGGTAGGCGGCCATGGGAGCGATGGGGCCATGTTCCGCTCTGGCTGGAGGAGTCAATTCCGGTCGTCGCCCAGGAACGGCCCGAGGATGAACCGCTCGCGACCCATGCTCGGGATCCGGCAGCCGCAGCCCGGAGTTCCCTTCCGCGGCAGAGGCCCAGAGTGCCCGCCCATGTCAACTCCGGTCGCGGCCGCTCCCTCTCCCGTCCCTCTGCCCCGCATCCGCGCCTTCGAACGCCGCGGATTCGGCCTTTTTCTGCATTGGGGGCTGTATTCCCAGCTCGGCCAGGGCGAGTGGGCCTGGACCTACCATCCGCATCTGCGCCAGGACTATGCGAAGCTGGCCGACAGCTTCACCGCCGCCGACTTCGACGCCGATCGCCTGGTGCGCACCGCCAAGGCCGGCGGGGTGCGCTACCTCTGCCTGACCACCCGCCATCACGAAGGATTCAGCCTCTACGACACCCGTGGACTGAATACCTACGATGCACCGCATAGCGCGGCGAAGCGCGACCTGGTGCAGGAGTTCTCCGCCGCCTGCGAACGCCACGGCGTGGGCAAGTTCTTCTACCACACGACGCTCGACTGGTGGCATCCGGACTTCGACGCGCCCGGCCGCTGGGACGCCTACCTCGCCTATCTCAACGCCTCGGTCGAGGTGCTCTGCACCCATTACGGCCGCGTCGACGGCCTGTGGTTCGATGGCAACTGGGCGCGCAAGGATCGCGATTGGCGGGAATCCGCGCTGTATGCCCTGATCCGACGCTTGCAGCCGGACACCATCATCGTCAACAATTCCAGCACCGGGGCGTTGGGCGCCGAAGGCCACCCGGAGGTCGACGTGCGCACCTTCGAGCAGGGTCGGCCGACCCGGCCGAACCGCGCCGGCAAGCCGAAGTGGCTCGCTGCCGAAATGTGCGACACCATCAACAGCCACTGGGGCATCGGCGCCCGCGACCTCTCGCACAAGAGTCCGGCCGAGGTCATCGACCGGATCTGCGCCTGCCGCCGTTACGGCGCGAACTACCTGATGAACATCGGTCCGACCGCGCAGGGCGCCCTGCCCGGCTACGAGGCGGAGCTGCTCGCCCTGGTCGGCCGCTGGACCGCGCTCAGCCCGGAGGCGGTCTACGATGCGGAACCGACCGACCTCGACTGCCGCAACGGGGATTTCGTCCTGCGCCACGGCGCCACGTTCTACTATTTCTGCCGCAACCTGCCGATCCAGGGCAACACCCATCTGCACCAGGGCGAAAGCGGCGCCGGCCTGCGCACCGTGACGGGTGCGCTGCCGGCGGTGAAGCGCATCTCCTGGACGGACGCGGCCGGGGATCTCGCCTTCCAGCAGGACATTGCGCGCGGCTGGCTCAGCTTCGACGCGACGCCGTTCCCCTACGGGTCGCAGCTGGTCTGGCGCATCGCGCGCATCGAGACCTGAACCGCCGCCCTGCTCGTCGGACGCTCAACCATTCGCCAGCAGGGCGATGGCCTGGAGCGGGTCGGTCGCGGCGATGGTGCGCTGGATGCGGATCGCATCGCGCAGGCGCCCCGCCAGGGCGGCGAGGATGCGCAGGTGCTCGGCGTGGTCCTCGTCGCGGGTGGCGATCAACGTCATGATCCGCACCGGCTGATGGTCGGGGCCGGTCCATTCCAGGCCTTCCGGGCAGAGTCCGAGGGAGATCCGCGCCTCGGGCAGTCCGGCCAGACGGGCGTGCGGAATGGCGGCGCCGCCGCCGATCGCGGTGGTGGCGACATTTTCGCGGTCGATGATGGCCTGGATGAAGGCCTGCTGCCGTTCCAGCTCCCAGCCATGAACGGTGACCGTGGCGAGCTCCATCACCGCATTGCGGCGCGGAGTGCCGGCAGGGAAGCGGATGACCCGCTCGGGTGCCAGCCAACGGCCGATGTCAAGCCGGCTAAGCGGTGTCATGGCCGAGCGGCCCAGGAGGGGCGGACGCGGGAAGCGGACCTCCGCGTCGGGAACATGGCGTCTTTCCGCATGGAATGACGCTCGACGCTACCGGCCTTCGAATTCCGCCAGGAGATCGACCAGCCCCTGATGCGTCTTCACCTCGTGCAGGAATTCGCAGAAGTGCTCCTTCCGGATCTGGCTCGCGAAGGAACGCATCAGATGGAGGTGCTGTTCGCGTTGGTCCGGCGGGGTGAGCAGCAGGAAGACGCTGTGCACCGGCTCGCCATCCAGGCTGTCGAAGTCGATCCCATCCGCGCTGTGGCCGTAGGCGCAGATGATCTCCTTCACCAATTGCGTGCGACAGTGCGGGATGCCGATGCCATGGCCGATGCCGGTCGAGCCGATGACCTCGCGCTTCATCGCCTCCTCGACGATGCCGTCCAGGTTCTGGGGCGGGATCAGCTTGGCCTTCACCAGTCCGCCAGCGACCAGTCCGATCGCCGTCCGCTTGTCGACCTGCGGCGGAAGCTCGGTGAATGCCTTGGCGACGATCACCTGGGACATGCGGGGAGCGGCGACGGGTGCGGTCATGGCGTCCTGGCGTAAGATGCGGACGAGTCGGTCAATCCGTAACACACGCTACGATTGATCGCGCCCCCCGTCAACCGACTCCCCCCGATCCCGCTCCCTGGGCGACGGTCTTGACCGTCGGCTTGTGCCAGGGCGGGAAACGCTTTCGCTGCGGCCATGCGCCGGATCGCCTCCACCGACAATCCCCTGGTGAAAGAGGTCCTCGCCCTGCACCGCCGCCGACGTGGCGATCCGGCGATCCTGGTCGAAGGACGCCGGGCCATCGCCGACCTCATCTCCGCCGGGTGGGTGCCGATCCACCTGCTCCTGACCGAAGGACTCGAGCCGCCCCCCTCCTGGCCGCAGGATCCGCTGGTTCAGGTGGCGGAGCGGGTCGCCCAGCGCCTGTCCCAGGCCAGCACGGCGTCCGGGTATCTGGCGGTCTTCCCCGTTCCACCGCCGACTCCGCCAGAACCCGCGCGTGGCGGCCTGGTCCTCGCCGGAATCAGCGACCCCGGCAACCTGGGCACCCTGGTGCGCAGCGCCGCCGCCTTCGCCTGGGAGCAGGTCGTGGTCTGCGGCGGCTGCGATCCGCTGGGGCCGAAATCCATCGCGGCCTGCGCCGGCACCCTGGGCAGGCTCAACCTGTACGACGCCAAGGAGGACGTTTTCCCCTTGGCGCTGAGGAGTCCGTCCAGCGCGCCGTCCTGCGCTCTGGTCGTGTCCGGGGGCCAGGAACCGGAGCGCCTGCCGCATCGTCCGCGTTGGCTGATCGTGGGCAGCGAGGCCCATGGCGTTCCGGAATCCTGGCTGACGCACTGCTCCGAACGCATCACCCTGCCGATGCCGGGCGGCACCGAGAGCCTCAACGCCGGCGTCGCCGGTTCGATCGCCTGCTATCTGCTGCGGAGCGACCGCGCCTGACGGATTCAGCCCGGCAGGCTGCGCGCAAGGCGCTCCGCCGCCGCCTCGCCCTGGGCCGCGAGATCGGGGATGCCGACCCCCTCATAGCCGTTGCCGACCAGGGCGAAGCCGGGCAGCGCCGCTTCGCGGGCACGGATGCGGGCGACCCGGGCGAGATGCCCGCCGCCGGCCACGGTGTACTGCGCCATCGCCTTCGGCCAGCGATGGACGACGGTGAATCGCGGGCTGCCGAGGGGGAACCAGCGGCGCAGATCGGTCAGACAGGAGCGCACCAGGGAGTCATCGTCGACGTTCAGGGCATCTTCGTGCCGGGCGCCACCGACGAAGGCGCGCAGCAGCACGGTGCCGGGCGGCGAGCGATCCGCGTACTTCGCGCTCGCGATGGTGCAGGCGAGAACGGTGCGGTGCTCGACCTCGGGCACCACGAATCCGGCGGCCTGCGGCACGCCCGGCGCATCCGCCGCGGAAAAGGCGAGATTCACCGTGGCGACCGACGCGTAGGGGATCGTTTGCAGCAATCCGGCCAGAGCGGGATCCGCCGGCGTCAGGAGTTCCGCCGCCGCATGCGCGGGCAGGGCGAGGGCGAGCGCATCCGCCGCGATCGGCCCGGCGCTGGTGGCGACCGTCCAGCCGCCCTGGGCCGTCCGCTCCAGCCCGGTGGCGCGCACGCCCAGGCGCAGCCCGCAATCGGCGGCAAGCATCTCGACCAGGCGATCGACGAGTCGTTGCAGACCGCCGTTGAGGCTGGCGAACAGGCCGTAACGGGGGCCGCTCGCGCTGTTCTCGCCACCAGCCCCAGTCCGTCCGCCAGCGGGGCTGCCCGCCGCCAGCGCCGCCTGGCGCGAGCGTTCCATCATGGCGCGGATCAGGCTGCCGTGGGTCTGCTCCATCTCCAGGAATTGCGGCATCGTCGCGGCGACGCTGAGTTCTTCCGGATCGGCGGTGTAGATGCCTCCGACCAGCGGCTGGGCGATGCGCTCCAGCGCCTCGCGACCCAGGCGGCGGCGCACGAAACGACCGAGCGATTCGTCCTCGGCGGCGAACTCGCTCCGGCGCGGCAGCACCAGATCGCAGGCCATGCGCAGCTTGCCCGGCCAGGTCATCAGCGGCGAACGCAGGAACGGCCCGATCTTCCCCGGGGCCATCAGGTACAGCCCCTCCGGAATCGGGATCAGGCGGTCGCCGCGCGCGATCAGGCCGTGCCGCGCGGCAGGGGCGGTGGATTGCACCTGATCCATCAAGCCGAGATCCGCGATCAACCGCATGCCGGCGGGCTTCACCCGGATGATCGAATCGGGGCCATGTTCGAGCACGAAGCCATCGCGCACGCTGGTGCCGGTGACGCCGCCCCAGCGGTTCGCCTCGATGATCGTGAGGCGCGCGTGCGGCAGGCGTCGGCGCAGGCGGAACGCGGTGGCCAGTCCGCCGCTGCCGCCGCCGATCACCAGGATGTGGGGCGCCGGTCCGGACATCGCTGGGTTCACCGCCGACGGGCGCTGGCCGCGTGGACGTGATCGACCAGGGCCTTGGCGAGTTCAGGATCGCTCTCCTTCAGCACGCCATGGCCGAGGTTGAAGATGTGACCCGGCCGGCCTGCGGCGGCGCCCAGTACCACGTCCGCCCCGGCCAGCACGCGGTCGCGATCAGCAAGGAGAAGACCGGGATCCAGGTTGCCCTGCACCGCGATGCGCTCCGGCCCGCCGGTGCGCGCCCAGGCCTCGACCAGATCGGTGGTGGTATCGATGCCGATCACGTCAGCACCGCAGGCCGCGATGAGGTCGACGAGGTGCCCGGTGCTGGTGCCGAAGAGGATCACCGGGATGCCCTCGGGCACCTGCGCGACCAGGCGGCTGAGGTGCGGCTGCACGTAGGTGGCGAAATCGGTGCGGGTCAGGCCGCCGACCCAGGAATCGAAGATCTGCACGCACGACGCGCCAGCCTCGATCTGGCGTTTGAGCGTCGCACTGAGCGCATCGACCAGGATGCGCAGCAGGCGATGCCAGGCGTCCTCATTCCGGTACATGAAGCGCCGGGTCTGGGCCGACTGCTTCGGACTGTGGCCTTCGATGGCATAGGATGCGAGGGTGAACGGCGCGCCGCAGAATCCGATGAGCGGGATGTCGGCCGGCAGCCCCAGCGCGGTCAGGCGGCAGGCACGGTAGACGACATCGAGATCCGCCGCCGCCTGGTTCGGATCGCCGAGCTGCTCGATCTGCACCGGGGAGCGGATCGGCCGGGTCAGCTGCGGCCCATCGTCGGGCGAAAACACCAGCGGCAGGCCGAGGGTTTCCAGGATCAGCAGGATGTCGCTGAAGATGATCGCCGCATCGACCCCCAGGAACTGGCGCGCGAACAGGGTGACCTCGCAGGCCAGGGCCGGATCCTTGCACAATTCCAGGAACGACGCCTTGCCGCGCACCTCGCGGTATTCCTTCATGTAGCGCCCGGCCTGGCGCATCAGCCACACCGGCGTATGCGCCGCAGGTTCGCCCCGGCAGGTGCGCAGGAAGGCCGAATCCCACAACGGGCCAGGCAGGTTGCGGACATTGCCGGCGATCCGGATGCTGCGTCGGGTCATGTCTTTGAGACTAGGGGGGGATTGCGGCAGGGAAATGCTCTTATGCGGGAATGCTGCCTGGAGGCAGGAAAAATGCTTAAATGCTCGAATGCTCGAATGCGTTGGTCCGAGATGACTTCCGTCGGGCCATTGCCCCCATCCCTGCCAGGATTCCCTGGACCAAGCGGGTTTTTGCCCGTCGAGGATCGATCATCCGAGTATTTCCCCGAGGGATTCCATGGACCAGGCGGGATAATGTCCCTCGACATTCAAGCATTCGAGCATTCGAGCATTTTCCCCAAGACCGATCCCGCTACGGTTCGCGAAGAGGCCCCCATGGACGAATCCGATCCGGACCCCGAAGAGACCCTGCGCGACCAGCACTACAACGAATTCCAGCGCCAGCTGGCGCTCGACCGCTTCCGCGAGGACCGGCCGCAGCTGTGGCTGCAATACCAGCGCGTGCTCAAGCTCGCCGAGATCGCCGGGAAGCTGCCGGACGAGGTCTTCCCTGCCGGCAGCTGCTTCGTCCACGCCAACCTGGTCGGCGCCCAGTCCTTCTGCGTCAAATCCCTGACCGGCATCGACCTCGACACCTGCCAGGTCTCGCTCGAGGTTTACGGCGACGACGAACTGGAGGCCGGCATCGTCGTCCTGCCTCTCGAATCGATCGAGTGGTTCGGCTTCCCGGCGACCGCGGTGCCGATCGGGGTCCATTTCCGGGGATTCGCCCCGAAGGAATGACGCGCTCTGCCGGCACCGCGCCGCGCACCAGATGCGGGGCACGTCGGCAGGGATCGCGGCGATTCAGCTGCGGCTGTCGAGCGGATGGTACTTCACCTCGATCCGATCCGCCGGTTCCGGCCGATCGTCAGGTCCGAGGTGGGCGAAGCCGGCCGGTTCGCCGGCGAGCCGCCATTGGCGATCCATGGGTTTCGCGCGTTGCAGGGTGGTCAGCGCGCCCGGATGCCAATCCACCCCGAAGGCGCGCCCGGTCATGGCCTGGCACAGCTTCTGCAGGATGATCGCGTGCGACACGATGACGATCCGCTGGGCGAACGGCTTGCGACTCTTGAGGGCGAGCACCGTGCGTGCGACCCGGTCCTGGACGGTCTGGTCCGATTCCGGATGGGATGGCTTCCCGGCACCTCGGCGACGGTCCTCCCAATCGGGATCCATCGCACCGGTGGGGCTGAACGGGCTGCCGAGCACCTGCGACAGGAGAACCTCGCCGAGCTTCCAATCCGGCTGCACCTCCACCTGGCAGGCGGCGGCGACGAGGTCGGCGGTTTCGAGGCAGGCGCGAAAAGGCGACGACCACACGACCTCGGCCCCGCCGGCGTGCGCGATCGCAGCCGCGCTCGCCCTGGCCTGACGGGTTCCGATCTCGGCCAGCCCAGGATCCTGACGCAGGTGGGTCGCCGTGGCCCGCGTCTTGTCCTTCAGATCCCATGAGGTCGGATAGCCGTGGCGCAGCAGGATGATGGTTTGCATGGTATTTTCCAGGTTTCCAGGTTAGGGACGGCGCCAGGTGCGGCAAGTCGGCCATCCACCGCCGCACATGCAGGGCGGATCCACGCCGGGGCACCGCAAAAGTCGGGTGGCGGCGTGCTGCGCACGCGCATTTCCCATGCAGACGAGATCTCCGCGATCCGGGGTGGCGACTTTTGAGCGCCATTATCGGCGCTTCGCCCTGACCGTCCACCGAAGAAACTGCTCATCTGCCGCGTGGGCTGAACGAATCCGCCGTGTTCCTTGGGAAACGCAGGGGGATTGCCACAGAGAGCACAAGGATCACACCGGCTGGCAATTTGTGGCCTTTGTGCTCGTTGTGGCCACACACTGTGCCGCAACAAATTGCGGCATGTTCTTTGGAAGGCGCCCCGGGTTGCACGCTGGAATGGAACTGGACGCGACGGCCTCGTGACGAGCATCGGGCATGGCCAGCAGGACGAACCCGACCGCACGCCTGCGCGCCATCGCCGGCCTGGCGCGGCGACCGGCATCCCTGCCACCGCGTGCAGCCGCGCCTGCGATCGCGGGGATTCCCCGGCAGGATCCCTGCTCACGACGTGAGCCCCACCCGCTTCCCGGCTGACTCGAACCCATGCTGTTCTGTTCCACGCCCTGCTACGCTCCCTGGGTTGCGACGGCGAATCGCAACGCAAGGCGCTTTCCGCTCATCGATCCGCCGTCGCGCTGCACCATCCACCGGATCATCCTGATCGAGCAGGGCACCTTGCGAACCAGGACCGCCGGCCGCGAACAGGTCGTGCGTCCCGGACAGATCCTCCTGCTGCTTCCGGGGGTGGATTACCACCTCGACCCAGGCCCTGGCCTACGCGTCGCTTCATGCAGTTTCAGCGTGCGCGCCTTGCCGGATCCCAGCCTCTATCACCTGGACATGCGTCTGGGGACGCTGGCGCTCGACCCGCAGCCGCAGGAGGTCTGGGGCTGCGATCTGCCGGAGGTGTTGCCGCCGCAGGAGATCGAACTGGTGCTCCCCCTGCTGCATCGCATCACGGCGATCTGGTGGCAGGGGGATCGCGAACGCTTCGAAGGCAATCGTCTTCTGGGCGACCTCCTGGCGCATTGGACGGCTTTGCGCCTCGGTTCGCCCAGCCCAGGTCCGTTCCCCTTCAGCATGGAGGAACTGACGGCATTCGTGGAAGAGCGCCTGGAACGGGGCGTCACGGTCGCCGATCTCGTCCGGTTCTCGGGCCAGAGCAGGTCGCACTTCAGCCGGAATTTCCATCAGCGGCACGGCCAGGCACCGCGGGATTTCCTCCGTCGCTGCCGCTTCGATCGCGCCAGACGGCTGCTGGCCACCACCAGTCTGGATTGCCAAGCGGTCGCGCGGGCCTGCGGCTACGCCAGCTATTCCGCCTTTGCGAACGGTTACCGGACGTGCTTCGGGGAATGGCCGAGTTCCAGCCGGGATTGAGCATTGCTGAGGATTCACCACCAGGTTGACGAACCCAGGTACGGTTCCGGTGGCCGCGAGAGAGTGATCTCCAGGTAACAACCGGAAATGCGTGCGGGCCGAGGCCCGCCGATCCAGGTTCTATCCGTCAACCTGTTGCTGGATCCTCTGTAAAATCGCAAGAGCGCCCCACCTGCTGCGTTGGTCGTCAGTCATGTGGGGCAGGGTTGTGCCCGGGGACGGGCGAACGAAGCATCCTGAGCACATGGGCGCATAGAACGCATATGGCCCGGGTGTGGTAGAATAGGCATCAGCGACCCCGCCCGAGCCGCGGCCCGGGTCCTGGTACGGAGCCGCCCCATGTCCCTCGCCCCCCTTCCCAGACGCGTCCGTTCGTCGCTAGTCCTCATCCTGGGTTTTCCCAGCATATTTGCTGGTGAATCGCTTCTTGGCCACAAGGACTTCTACCCCTCGCCGGATCATCCGGTCGGGTATCGGGGAGACGGATCGGCTGCGTTTCCCGGAGCCACTCCGGTGGCCGGTTGGGCCGAACGGACCGGACTGGGCTATGTGCAGACGGACCAAGGCGGCAAGTGGACCTGGCAGTCGGAAACCCCGGTCAACATCGTCTGGAAGACGCCGATCCCCCGTCCGGACATCCCCTATCGGGGGGTCTGCCCAGTCCAGTTCGAAGGTCAGAGCAGCGCCGGACCGGTGATCATCGGCGATCTCGTGGTGACCACCGCCGATCCGTATTTCCTCTACGTTTACGACATGAACACCGGCAAGGAACGCTGGCGCGCCGATTGCAGCCATTTCGAGGCGATGCCTGCGGAAAACAAGGTTGAGGCTTTGAGCCTGCTGGCCCAGGATCCCTGGAAGCTGTGGCTGGAGGCCTTCAAGTCCAAGGACAAGGCCGCCGGCGGCACCTTCGACTCGTCGGATGTCCCCGCCGCATTGCGAAAATTGAACGCGCTTGGAGTCAAATACCCGCTCAACTGGGGGGAGCATGTATTCACGTATACCGGCCATGCGTACCAGACCCCGGTCAGCGATGGCGAATACATCTGGGCCACCTTCCGCAATTGCATGGTGGTGTGCTACGATCTTGCAGGGAAGCGCCGCTGGGCCACCTGGGATTACAAGCTGACCAACCGGGGACTCAGCTATGGCCACTGCAAATCGCCGGTCCTGGTGGGCGAGGTGCTGATCGTCGATCTCGGCGATGCCAACGACGGTTCCTGGCGTCAGACACCAACGCTCCGCCTGGCTGGTTTCGACAAGCGGACCGGGAGGAAATTGTGGGAGCGGGAGCAGCGCAACCACAGCACCCATGGCGCGGCGACGGGCGAGGACTGCCCGCTGGTGGTGAACGTAGCCGGCAAACCACGGACGGTCATGTACAGCAGCAGCGCTGGCGAATGCTATGATCCGCTGACCGGAGCCGTCCTGATCGACGATATCCTGTGGTCGGAGGCGCACGCCTCACCGGTGCTGGACCGCGATCGGCGCGACGTCTTCTACCTCGCCATCTGTCCGGATGGCGGAGCCAGCAAGCATCCCCAGGCCTATCACCTGCATGCCATCCAGGTGGAATCCGGCCCGGACGGCAGACTCGCCTGGAAGACCCTGTGGAAGACCCGCATGCTCCCGCAGGGAGCGACCAGCGCCGGCGGTGCGAACCGGGGGCCGGCCTACCACGACGGAGAGCTCTACAGCATCTCCCACGACAAGGGCGGCGAGGCGGTCTATGACGCAGCCACCGGAAAATTGCTCACCGCCTTCCCCGGCTTCCAACGTGGTGGCAATGCGAAGGCGGGCGGCTGGAGCGGATATCCCTCCACCACCTTGGCGGGTCAGACGATCTTCCTCATGCGCGGCAGTGCGACCGCCACCACCGAAGTTCCCGGGGCCCCAGGGGCAAAGTCCGCGGTTCAGGTGAACATCCTGCTGCAGGACGAGGATCTGACCGGAGCGCCGATCGCGATGGCCAAGCGCCGCTTCACCAACAACCAAGGCTATCCGTTCTTCAGCGGCAACCGCCTGGTGATCCGTACCCACGAGAATCTCTACTGCATCGGCGATCCGAAGGTTCCCTACGACTGGAACCCTGCATCCCGGCCGGCGTCCATCCCGGTTCCTCCGCTACCGTCACCCTGAAGCCGCACCCCAACCCCTCCGCATCGTGCAACCAGGTGAAACTGATGCCCCGCATCCTGCCATCCGTCCTGATCCTTCTCGCCCTGTCCGGATGCGGGCCGGGCGACCGGCAGGCCGCGCCCCAGGCGACCGCGCCGCAGAACGCTTCGCAGCCACCGTTCGCTCCGCTACCGCTGGATGTCCACCTGCGTGGAGACAAGATCCGCAAGGGCGCGATCGAATCCGTCCAGGCCCATGTGCAGTCGCTGACCGAAGGTGCGGGGTCGCCGGGGATGTCGGTGTCGGCCCCGGACCTCCCGGCGGATCCGACGCTGGTGGTCCATGCTCCGGACAAGGGCTGGGATCTGTCGGCATATGGGCAGGTCGAGGTCGAAGTGCACAACAGCGGGCCGACCGCGCTCACCGTCCATGGCCGGCTGGAGGATGCCGCGGTCGACACCTATCGGCAGCTGGGCATGACCACCGGATCGGTCAGGCTGGAGGCAGGGGCAACCGGCACGATCATCATTCCGCTGCGGTCGAAGGCCGAGATCGTTGAAACCGATGCCGTCATTCCCGGCATCGTGAAGGAGTCCGCGCGCCCTGCCCTGCTCCATCTCGATACGAGCCACGTGGTGCGCCTGGCGGTATCCATGATCGATCCGGCGCACCGGGCATCGTTCGTCGTCCAGCGCATGCTGGCGACCGGCCGACCGCGCCGGGAGCCGGTCGCCTTTTTCCCGCTCGTCGATCGCTATGGCCAGTACATCCACACCGATTGGGCGACGAAGGTCGCGCGCGACGAGGATTTCACCGCCCAGGCGATCAGCGAGGAGCGCGATCTCGCCGCAACCCCGCCGGCGGACGACCGGGACCGTTGGGGTGGCTGGAAGGACGGCCCTCTGCTGGAGGCCACCGGGTTCTTCCGCACCGCGATGCACGCCGGGAAATGGTGGCTGGTCGATCCCGATGGCCGGTTGTTCTGGTCCAATGCCCTGTGCTGCGTCCGTGGTGGAGCCGCGCAGGAGACCGTCGTCAGCGGGCGGGAGAAATGCTTTGCCGACCTGCCGGCGAAAACGGGCGACTTTGCCGATTGCTATGCCAAGAACGGACAACGTGAGACCTTTGACCACTACCAGGCGAACCTCAAACGCAAATACGGGTCGACCTGGCAGTCGGTGCATGAAGAGAACACCCTGCGCCGCCTGCAGAGCTGGGGCT
Organism: uncultured Candidatus Kuenenia sp.; assembly: GCA_964654285.1. GTDB lineage: Bacteria > Planctomycetota > UBA11346 > UBA11346 > UBA11346 > BJHQ01. The sequence goes on along the minus strand of CAZZJC010000029.1, from coordinate 31,094 downwards.
TCAACAGCATCGGGGCGTGGTCGTCGCGTTCGATCATGGCGGCACGCCGGACGCCGTACACGGTTGCGCTCCACGTTCAGCAACCGCCCATCTCGTTCGAAGGCGCCACCGGCATCTGGCGTAGCCTGCCGGACCCGTTCTCAGATGCCTTCCGCCAAGCGGTCCGGAATGAGATGACGAAGGAGTCGGCCAAGTGGACCAGTATCGGTGATCCCTGGTGCATCGGCTATTTTCTCGCCAATGAGCAGTCCTGGGGCGCCGCGATCGACGCCAAGGGCAACCGCCTGTGCCAGGTCCGGAACATCCTCGGCAGCGGGCCGGCCCAGCCGGCGAAGCAGGCCATGGCGACCTTCCTGCGCCAGCGCCATGCCGGCATCGCGGAACTGAATGCCGCGTGGAAGATGGATTACGCCAGCTGGGAGGCCTTTCTGGATCGTCGTGACCGGCTCGACTGGTCCGTGCCGGCCCGCAAGGCCGATTTCGACGCCTTCTACGCGCTGCTCGCCGACACCTATTACCGGGTCTGCAAAGAAGAGATCAAACGTGCGGCACCGAACCAGCTGTATCTCGGCGACCGGCTGTGCTGGAGCAATGCCGTCGTCCTGGAAGCCGCGGCCAGGCACTGCGACGTGGTGAGCATCAACATGTACGAATACCGCACGTCGAACATCCACTTCGAAGGGTACCGCTTCGACCGCATCAGCAAACCGCTGCTGATCAGCGAATACAGTTTCGGCAGCAGCGAGCGCGGCCACGGCCTGGCCAACCTCACCCGGGTCGGCAGCCAGGAGGCCCGCGCGGCCTGCCTGCGCCGCTTCCTGGGAGAGATCCTCGCCGATCCCCGCTACGTCGGCGCCCATTACTTCATGTACGTCGATGAACCCGTGACCGGGCGCACCTCCGACGGCGAGAACGCCCAGTTCGGCCTCGTCGACATCACCGATCGGCCCTATCCGGAACTGGTCTCGGCCTGCCGCGAGATGGGTGCGACGATCTATCGCAGACGCGCTGCCGGCGGTGCCGGTGCCATCCAGATGGAGAAAGCGGCCGTGGATCGAGGCCGATAGCCCACCGCTGTCCGCCCATGCGCCGCATCGTCCGTCCAGCCTGGAATACCACCCGACCCGCATACGGCCGGAATGGGCAACCTGCCAGACGTCTGCATATCGCACCCGTCCCGATGCGGGGAGCGCGTGGGCAAAGCCGCGCACAACCCCTGCGGATCTCGCGCCCGCGCACGAGAGGTGGGCATCAGGACGCTCGGCTGCCGCCGCGACGAGAGCCGGTCGGAGCGGTGGTGCGGAGGCATCGCCTTCCGCGCCCGCGTGGCTTCCTACGCCGTCGCTGAGGCCGCATACCCCTGCGGGTTGCGCGACTGCCAGTTCCATGCATCGCGACAGATGTCGGTCAGGCCGAGCGTCGCCTGCCAATGCAGGAGGTCGCGGGCACGGGAAGGATCGGCGTAGCTGACCGCCACGTCGCCGCTGCGGCGCGGCAGGATGCGGAAGGGCAGGTCACGGCCGACGGCCTTGCCCAGGGCCTGGATCATCTCCAGCACCGACACGCCGCGCCCGGTACCGAGGTTGACCGCATGGCAGCCGCCCAGGCGGTCGAGGGCGGACAGCGCGGCGAGATGGCCCTTCGCCAGATCGACGACGTGGATGTAGTCGCGCACGCCGGTGCCATCGGGCGTCGGCCAGTCGTTGCCGTAGACACCGATGGTCGGCAGGCGGCCGACCGCGACCTGCAGCAAGTACGGCATCAGGTTGTTGGGCAGGCCCTTGGGGTCTTCCCCGATGGTGCCGGACGGGTGCGCGCCGACCGGGTTGAAGTAGCGCAGCAGGGCGATGCGCCAGTCCGGCTCGGCCAACGCGAGATCGCGCAGCATGTCCTCGATCATGAGTTTCGTGCGACCGTAGGGATTGGTCGCGCCCAGCGGCGCGTCCTCGTTGAGCGGCATGCGTTCCGCCTTGCCGTACACCGTCGCCGAGGACGAGAACACCAGCCGCTTGCAGCCCTGCGCCCGCATCGCGTCAAGCAGGTTGAGCGTGGCGGTGAGGTTGTTGCGGTAGTAGGTCAGCGGGATCTGCACGGACTCGCCCACCGCCTTGAGCGCCGCGAAGTGGATCGCCGCGTCGAAGCGGTGCGCTGCGAAGACGCCAGCCAGGGCGGCGCGGTCGCAGAGATCGACCTGATGGAAGACCGGCGCCCGGCCGGCGATGGCCGCGACCCGCGCCAGCGCCTCGCGGCTGCTGTTGCAGAGGTTGTCGACCACCACGACCTCATGGCCGGCGGCAAGCAGCTCCACGCTGGTGTGGGTGCCGATGTAGCCGGCGCCGCCGGTGACCAGGATCGTCGCCATCGCTGAACTCCTCGTTCGGTGAAGCGGTCAGTATTCCGGCTCGGGCACGACCGGGAAGCCCTCGCGCCACCAGCGCCAGCGCCGATGCGACCAGGCGCCGGCGTAGCCGACGCCGATGCGTTTTCCGCAGCGGATCCTCGCCGGTCCGCCTTCCGGCGGCTGCAGCGCGAGCGGGCAGGCGGAATCGTCCAGGTGCAGGCCGTGCTGCCGGCGGTCCAGGCCGAGCACGGCGCAGACCTTGCCTGGGCCGTTGGTTCGACGTGGATCAAGACCGGGAATGGACACGGATCGGATCAGCACCGCCGCCGGCACGCCCTCCCCGTCGCAGACCAGGTTCAGCAGGTGGTGTATGCCATAGCACAGATAGATGTAGAGCGTGCCGGAAGGGCCGAACAGCGTCGCAGTGCGCGGGGTGCGGCCCTTGCTGGCGTGGCAGGCACGGTCCTCGACGCCCTGGTAGGCTTCGGTCTCGGTGATCTCCGCCACCTGGCCACCCATCACCATCCGCCAGCCGATGAGCGCCGGCGCGGCCGTGGTCGCCGGACCGGTGAGCAGGTGCGCAGCGCTCTGTCCAGCAACGCCGACGCCCGGGGCCTTCGGCCCCGGGCGCAAGCGGAATGATGCTGCCGGACGGACGCTGGCCCGCTGCGGCATCAGGCGTCGGACAACGCGGCGATGCCGGGCAGCACCTTGCCTTCGAGCAGTTCGAGCGAGGCGCCACCGCCGGTCGAGCAATGGGTCACCTTGTCGGCGACGCCGTACTTCTCGGCCGCCGTCGCGGTGTCGCCACCGCCGATCACGGTGATCGCTCCGGACTTGGTGACCTCCGCGATCGCCGCTGCCATCGCCTTGGTCGCGGCCTCGAACTTCACGCACTCGAAGACGCCCGCAGGGCCGTTCCAGATGATGGTCTTGGCGCGCTGGATGACGCTGATGAACTGCTTGGTCGACTCGGGGCCGATGTCGAGCCCCATCCAGCCGGTGGCGATGCCGCCCTTGATCGTGGCAGAGCCGGTTGCGACCCCGGTGCCGGGACCATCTCCAGGGAACTTGTCGGCGATGATCCAGTCGGTCGGCAGATGGATCTTCTTGCCCTTCTCCTGGGCCTTCTTGAGCAATTCGGGAACGATCTTGGCGCCTTCAGCGTCGAAGATCGAACCACCGATCTCCATGTTGTCGCGCACCTTGAGGAAGGTGTAGGCCATCCCGCCGCCGATGATGATCTCGTCCGCCTTGTCGAGCAGGTTGTTGATGAGCTGGATCTTGTCGGCGACCTTGGCGCCGCCGAGGATCGCCAGCAGCGGGCGCTTGGGATTGTCGAGCACGGCGGCGAAGGCATCGAGCTCCTTCTTCATCAGGAAGCCGGCTGCCTTCTGCGGCAGGGCGCAACCGACCATCGACGAATGGGCGCGGTGGGCGGTACCGAAGGCGTCGTTCACGTACACGTCACCCAGCTTCGACAGCGAGGCGCGGAAGGCCTCGATGGCGGGCTTTTCCGCTTTGACCGAGGTCTCGGTGCCGTCGGCGTTCTTGACCTTGACCTTGCCCTCCTCCTCCAGGTGGAAGCGCAGGTTCTCAAGCAGCACGACCTGGCCGGGCTTCAGCGCGGCGCAGGCCTTCTCGGTCTCGGCGCCGACACAGTCGGCGAGGAACTGCACCGGCCGACCGAGCTTCGCGGCCACGACTTCGGCGACCGGCTTCAGGCTGTACTTGGCCACAACCTTGCCATCAGGACGGCCGAGGTGCGACATCAGCACCACCGAGGCGCCATGATCAAGCGCATAGCGGATGGTCGGCAGGGCGGCGTCGATGCGCTGGGTGTTGGTCACCGCGCCGGTCTTCTTGTCCTGCGGGACGTTGAAGTCGACGCGGATGAGGACGCGTTTGCCGGCGAGGCTGAGGCGGTCGATGGAGAGTTTGGCCATGGAGGGTTTCCCGGGTGGTTCGCTGGGGCAGTTTGGAAGCCCAGGCGGGGTGCAAGCGGCGACCTCGCCTCGTGCCTGCACTCTCTTGGAATGCATGACTCCTGAACGCCCCAGGCATCGATCCAGGGGCGTTGCCGGAACAGATCCGTCCAGGTCAGGTCAGTTCGTGCGACGGCGGCGGATCAGGAAGATGGTCAGCATCCCGACCAGGGCGATCGTGGTGCCATTGCCGCAGCCGAAGGAGGTGCTGGTGGTGCTGTCTCCATCGCCCGGAGCGGGAGCCACGTTCGCGATGGTGATGGTGCCGACGGACTGCACGCCGAGAACCGCGCCCTGGGTCGGATTCGACAAGGTGATCGTGAACTGCTCATCATCCTCGAAGATGAGATCCGCCAGGATGGGGATGTCGATGTACTTGGGTCCGGCCTCACCCGAGTTGAAGAAGATCGTTCCCGAACTTGCCATGAAGTCCAACTCGCCCGCTGTGCCTGGCGCGGCCGTCCAGGTCACCGAGGTCGGCCCGGTGGTGCCGACGGCGCGGACGACGCCGACACGGGCGGTCGAGCCTTCATTCACCCGGTAGGTGGGCGGATCGATCGCGACGACGCCGACAGACGGCCCATTCACATCGGTGATGGTCACGTCGGTGGTGGCATTGGTATCGAGCACCAGACCGGCGCTGGGCGAGGACAGGACGACCTTGAAATGCACCGGACCCTGCACCAGCGAGTTGTTCACGATCGGCACGTTGATCTTGTACAGTCCGGTCGACGTTCCCGATCCGAAGATCAGGCTTCCCGAAGTCGGAGTGAAGTCGATGGATTCAAGCGCGCTTACCGCCACCGTGGTGTAGTTCACCGAGGTCTGCCATTGGGTCGCCTTGCTGAAGGAGACCGGGATGTCGATCGATCCCGCCGACTTCCTGACCGTATACGTCTGGGCGCCGAGACCGACCTTGACGATGTAGGGCGTGGTGTCGGCCTTGACCGGAGATGAAGCGTTCGGATCGGTCGGAACCGAGGCGTTCAAGCCGAATCCGCGCCCGGTGAAGGCCAACCAGATCTCACCGACATCGGCGCCATAGCCATTGCCGAAGTTGGTGCTCATGCTGGCCTGGATCATGGCGTCGCGCGCCTGGATGTAGGTCGGCTCGGTCGGGGTGAGGGCGAGTCCATTGACCAGCAGGGTCATGGCCCGGTCATTGCCGGTCCTGCCATCACCACCGTACTTGTTGACCAGGGCGCAGCGCAGATCCCACAGGCACGAAGCCCATATCTCGCCCATGTCATGGACTTCCGGCAGATTGTTGTTGATGCCGCTCAGGATCTGACCGTTGAGCTTCTTGTCGGTCGAATACGGGAATCGACGCAGGCCACGGAAATAGTTGTCGGAGACCAACCCATAGGAGGAATACGATGCGACCGGGTACGACTTTGAGGTCAGGCTGGGATCCGTGGGTGCAGTCAGAGCCAATGCCACGAAATCCGACCAGCCTTCACCCAATCCACCGCCCTGGAGCGTGTAGAGGCCGCCAAGCCCATTGCCGACCATGCGCCAGGTCGTCCCATGGGTGGCTTCATGCAGGATGATCGTCGCATCGAAGTCGCCATCCCGATTGGGCTTCGGCGCATCCCACGCGAACATGGCGATGAAGTTCTGCGATCCATCCTGGGCATTCAGGCCCTCCCAGGTCCAGAAGGCGTTGTTGCGCAAACCCGTATCATAGCCGTAGAGGACGCAGGCCTTGAGGGCGTCGCCGGCGGTGCCGCCACGGCTGAAGTTGTCCATCTGGTAATTGCCATGCACCTCATCGAAACCATAGCGGTACATGCGATCGTGATAGCGGTTGAGCCAGTAGAAGATATTGACCGTCGCCGCCTGGGCATTCGTCCCGGCATTGGGCGCCTGGGAGAGATCGAGCGGGAAGTCGAAGACGACCGGCGCCGAACCCGTTCCCGAAGCCCGCGTCGGATTGGAACCCGAGACGGACGTGGTGAAGTAGGTTCCGCCGAAGTAGGTGAAGGCGTCGACGTTGTTGCCCTGGGTCAGATTGCTGTCGATCCAGCCGGCCGGGGAAGGATCGTATCCGTTCGCGGCGGGTGTCGAATCCAGCACCGCGTCGGTGATCTCCACCCGGGGAACCTGGTCGGCCTGCGCCGTGGATGGTGCCGGCAAACCAGGCAGCATCGGCGTCGGACTTTCGCGATCGAATACCATCATGCTGAATCCGCCGCCGGCAGCGCGCGGCACGACCGATCTGGGCGCGATCGCTGGAGCCGGATTCGCCCGGGCCACGAGCCGCTTCTGCTGATGCTCCGTCAATCCGGGGGCGGCCTTGCCCGACCGGATCGGCTTGCGGTCGGCGGGTGGTTCACGGAACCAGTGCGTACGCCTGACGGATTTGAGGATGGAGCCGTCTTCCGCATCGACATGGACATCGTGGGTCTCAAGCCAGGCCTCGACGGGCACGGCGCAATGCCAGGTCAGGCGGAGGTCGCCGGCGGCGTTGCGGACCCACATCAGTTCGGCCTCGGCCGGATGCATCAGCCCCTTGGCGGTGATCACCTGCTCCTTGCTGGCACCGAACGGATCGGACAACGTGGCCGGCGCATCGGCCGGTGCGCCCGGGTCCAGCCTGCGCAAGGCGGCGGACACGGCTTCCGCTGCGGAAATCCTCGGATTCTTCAATAAAGCCGCCCGCTTCGCCACCTTGCCGGCGAGCGCCGCCGGACGCGGCACGAACTGGCTGCCGATGGCGATCAGCGCCCCATCGCCGGCGAGGTTGGCCTTGATCAGTCCGCCATCGACCGGCACCCCATCGATGCGCTGACGCCAGATCACGGTGCGGATCTTGGACAGACCATTCGTGCCATCCATGATCTTTTCCGCATCCTGGATGAGTTCGGGACCGCCGCCGAACAGTTCAGGGTAGGCGGCCAGGAAACGTCGGACGACGCCGAGACCATCGCGATTATCGAAGCTTCCGGGATCAGCGGGCAGCGCCTTGCCGACCCCGCCAGCCCCGGTGATGCGGCCATCGGCCGAGATCACCCACGACGCCGCATCCTGATGCACATTGAGATCGACCTTCACCCCGGGCACCCGCGCCTGGAGCTGGGCGCGATCGCTGACCAGATCCGCCGCGCCGAGCACCGGGATGAGGAGCAGCGAGGGGATGAGCCGGTTCAGGATCGACATGATGGGTCTCCTTGCACGTCACTGGGCATCTGCGTGGCACCAACGGGTTCCACGGTTTCCCTGGCATGGTTGCCCACCGCCCTGGTGGTGCCAGTGGAAAACCACGGCAACGCCCGGCATGTGACTCCGGTGTCGCACAGGGCCCCAGCCGTCGCGATCCTCAGTGTCACACACCGGCCAATCGCCGCCGTCCGTGAGGGGACGGAAGAACCCCGGCGGAAATCCGCCGGGGTTCTCGGTCAACCAGGTTGACGCAGGGCTTCCAAAGAACTTCCCCGCTGCGCGGGGTTCCGGCTGTGCCGGCAGAGTCGGATTCGCCGTCTCAAGTTCTCTTGTTTGTCCGGGGGCTGCCCGCCCCCGTAACGCGCCTTCGGCGCTCCCCCGTGAGCAGCCTGAGGGCTGCTCAGAACGAGGCGAAGACCTCGAAGGTCGCGGTGGGACCCTTCTTCTTGGTCTCGACCTTGGAAGCGCCGTCGGTATCCTTCTGATCGTTCCAGGCGAGTTCGAAGTTCACCCCCAGGTTGCTGACCTTGAACGGGTTGGTCATCAGGGCGAGGGCGACTTCGGTGGAGCGGCTCTTGTTGGTATCGGCGCCGGCCTCCATCGCCTTGTTGATGTACTGGACCATGCCGGTCAGAGCCATCGGGAAGGGCAGCTTCTCCGCCGGCAGGGTGTAATTGATCAGGAACATGCCCTGATTCCAGACCGCCGCGTCCTTGTTGCGGTCAATATTGGTGCCCGTGGTGGTGCTGCTGCCCAGCGCGCTGCGGTGGATGTATTCGGCACCGATGGTGATCGGCTTGAGGGCTTCGACCTTGGTGTCCTTACCGGCATAGGTGGCGTTGACGCCGACCTGCCAGATGTCGCCGCCGGTGGTATTCGCTGCGGCGTTGCCGCTGGTCTGATCATAGGCCCATTCGGCGTTGAGGCTCAGGCCATCGACCGGCGGACGGACAACGACATCGGCGCCATAGCCGAGACCCGAACGCGAACGGCCGGCAGGAGCGGTGCTGCGGCTGTAGGCATCAGATCCGGTGAAGTAGCCGTTGGTGATGTCGAGCTGCACGTCGACCGTCTTGCTGGTCCAGTTCAGCTTGGCGCCGACCACGTCGTTGCCGTAGGCACCGGTGTAGCCGATCGTCGAGGCGTTGACGGTGTAGAGGCCGGTCGGTTCAGCCGCGATCCAGCCGAGGTGGTCGATGTACTTGCCGGTGGTCAAGGTGAGGGAATTCGGCAGCGACAGGGCGATGTAGGCCTCACGGGTGGTCAGATTGCTGTTGTCCGGATCGATCCACAGGTTGGTGTAGACGCGGACCTTCTCGAAGGTGACTTCAGCCTTGAGGCTGGCCTTGGCGTAGAAGCCGGTGTCCATGTTGGCGGCCTGCACCTTGTCATTGGTGGTGTCAGACGCGGTGAAGGTGGTGTCCACCCAGCCCGACAGCTTGAGCTTGGTGCCGTCGGCGACGGTCACGACGCTCTCGCCAGCGATGAGGGGTGCGGCGAGGACGCCGAGGATGGGCACGAGGGAGCGAAGTTTCACGAAGGCCTCCTAGGGAAGGTCTGGTGGTGACCGGCGCCCGGGATGGGTGGCCGGAGGTCAGGCGGTCGGTCGGCTGAGTACGCCGGGTTGGATGCCTGACCGTTGATGAGCGCAGGATATAGGTGCTCAGAACCCGCGCGCAAATGTTTAATTAAGGTACAATGTGCGTTTGATGAAGACTCCTTCACCGAAGGGTTCCGCCCATCCCCCTGAGATGACGATTCCAGCTTATGACGTGCGCACGACCTGCCGCAATTGTCCAACCGGTGATCAGTTCACCGGCGGGCGCGGCCGGTCCTTGGGCATGGTCACGACATGGATGCCGGCTACGCCAAGGGGGTCGCCATGACCACGATCAGCCAGTCCTTCACCGTCGACTATCGTTTCGACCTCCATTTCACCAGCGATTGCTTCGCTCCCGACCACGATCTCCTGGCCCGGGTGCTGGCGGATGCGCGTCCCGGTACGCGCCCGGCGCGAGCCCTGGTCTACCTCGACCAGGGGGTGGTCGAGCGTGCGCCCGACCTGCCACGGCGCATCCACGCCTGGTTCGGCCTGCATGAGCAGCGCGGCCTGGCCCTGGCCGCCGTGCCCGAGATCGTGGCTGGCGGTGAAGACGGCAAACTCGACCTGTCGATCGTTGAACGGGTCGGCCGGCGCGCTGCCGAGGTCGGTCTGTGCCGCCACAGCTTCATCATCATCATCGGCGGTGGCGCGGTGCTGGATGCGGTCGGCTTCGCCGCCTCGCTCATCCATCGCGGCGTGCGCCAGGTGCGCCTGCCCACCACCACCCTCGCCCAGTGCGATGCCGGTCTTGGGGTCAAGAACGCGATCAATGGCTGCGGCCAGAAGAACTTCCTCGGCACCTTCACCCCGCCCTGGGCGATCATCAACGACGCCCGCTTCCTCGACACCCTCGATGCCCGTTCCTGGCGGGCGGGGATCAGCGAGGCGTTCAAGGTCGCCATCATCAAGGACGCGGCTTTCCTGGCGGGTCTGATCGAAGCCGCCCCCGGTCTGGCCGCCCGCGATCCCGCCGGCATGGCCCGGCTGATCGAACGCTGCGCCCGCCTCCACCTCGACCACATCACCCAGGGCGGCGACCCCTTCGAGCGCGGCAGTTCGCGTCCACTCGACTTCGGCCACTGGTCGGCGCACCAGATCGAGATCCTCAGCCAGCACCGGTTGCAGCACGGCGAGGCGGTCGCGATCGGCGTGGCGCTCGACCTGCTCTACGCCGCCGACCTGGGCCTCATTGAGCGGGCGCAGGTCCAGCCGATCCTGGCGGCATTGATGACCTGCGGATTCAGGTTGTGGGACGAGGTGCTGGATCTGCGCGACGCCACCGGCCGGCGGCAGGTGCTGGCGGGCCTCGCCCGCTTCCGCGAGCACCTGGGCGGTGACCTGTCGTTCGCCATGCCCGCCGGCCTGGGTCGACGCTGCGATCTGCATGCCTTCGACGAGGACCGCTTCGAGCGCTGCGCCACCGCCCTACGCCGGATCGCCGCGCATCAGGGCCCAGTGCCGGCGTCAGCGCCGGTGACGGCGCGACACTAGGCGCGAACCCCCTCCGGGCCGCTCGGGCCGAAAAAAAAACGCCTCCGCTCGCGCCGTATCCAGCGGCGTGCCCTGAACCCTGTGGTTCAGGTGGGAGCCGCCCATAGCAGGCATGGCCTGCGCCGGCGTCGGCCCCCTGGGGGAATGAAAGGTCAGGGGCTTGCGGCCGGAACTCGAACGCAGCAGAGGCACGCGCAGGCTATCCGCATGACCCGCCCGACCAAGGGCCTGGTCAGGTTGCGCCATGCGTCATCGTACGGTGGCTCAGAGCGTACGGACATCCCGGCTGCTGGAGGGCTTGTGTCCACAGCGACCGCCTCACGATCCCCCGCCCTGGCACCCTATGATCATCACCTGCAAGAAACGCATCAGCTTCCTCTGGATCGTCCTCGCCGCCCTGCCCTGGGTGGCGATGCTCTTCAAGGACAAGCTGATGGGTGCGGCGTTCACGGCGTCGATGCTGAAATTTGTCGACAACCCCCGTGAACTGAGTTTCGTCCTTGGCTTGGCCCCGTTGATCTCGCTGCTCGTTCCTACCCTGGTGAATTTTTTCGGGGATCGCATCTGGACGCGGTGGGGGCGGCGCAAGCCGTTCATCGTGGTCGCCTGGATAGGCACCGTCACCTGCATCACCCTCATGCCGCTGGCACCGAGTTTCGCCATCCTGACCACGCTGTACGTACTATTCGTCATCTGCAATGATTTTGGAGCGCCGGCAGAAAGCCTGAAGATGGAAATCGTCCCTCCCGCCCAGCGGCCGGTCAGCACCGCGGTGGTGCATTGGGTGAACCAGGTCGGCGTGATCATCTATTTCTGGGTCGCACTCGGTCGTTTCGATGAAGTCCAGGATTTCCTCGGAGGGCCGGTCACCGGCCAGCAAGGACTCTTCTGGACCGTCGCCATTGCGATGGTGGTCATGCTCTGCTTCCTGATGCTGGGCATCCGCGAGACCAACCCCCATAGCCGTCACAAGGGGAAATTCGGCTTCTTCGATTTCTTCCGAGGATTGTTCTCCAACCACATCTGGCCGCTCTACATCCTGACCTTCTCGACGGTATTCACCGGTGTCGGCATCGGCTTCAATGACTACCTTCTGCTGACTGAGCAGTGGGGCTACACCAATCAGGATGTCGGCAACAACATCGCCATCGGTGGAGCCCTCAACCTCCTGCTCATTCCGCTGATCGGCATGGTCGCCAATCGAACCGGCCGATTCCGCGTCTATGTCACCCTGATAGCGCTTGGCATCGTCCTTAACATCACGCGCTATTTCTACTTCGAATTCGTGTTGTACGATGGCCGACCCACGATCCTCGAGATGGTGGTTTTCGGCGAGGTCTTCTCGATCCTCGGCATCCTGACCTCGATCGCCCTGGTGCCGCTGATCTATGATTACATCTCGCGCAACGAGCTGGGTGTATACGCCTCCGGTTCCGGGCTGATACGGCGCGGACTCGACTCGCTCCTGACCGTTCTGATCGGCAACTTCGTCGTCTGGTATGCGGCCGCGTTCCTGGCCCCGGCTGGGGAGTCTAGTTACATCGCCTTGCGTCAGGATCTGCCCCAGTCCCAGGTGGAGAAAGCGGTGAAAGCCGCGCCTTGGATCGACCCGGCTGGCACCTCGCAGCAAACGCTGGCCAAGCCGAACCTCACCGCGCGACCGGTCTATGCCACCGGGGCCCGCCTTGATCATGGATATGGTTACGAGATCCGCCTCGGCAACGAGGACAGCAGCCTGCTGCGCAAGCAGCGGGACGCTGCGGACGGGAAACGATCGGCGGCCCAGGCCCGTTTATCCTATGCCCGCAAGAACGCCTCCGGGTCAATGGGGGCCCTCGCCGCCAAGTACGCAGCCGAGGCGGATCGAGAACAGGTCATCGTCGATGAGAACAAGGCCATTGTCGCCAAGATCGAAGCGGAGCTGCAACGCCGGGCCGATGCCTTTCGCCGCCAGGTCGAAGCCAATCTGGCCCCGCTGATCATGCCGGATGGGGATCAGGTCCTGGGCGTCGATACCGCCCAGGCGGTGATCGTGTCCCTGCCCTTGCACCGACGTCCTGCCGTGGAGGACATCGAATCCACCCTGGACACGCTGCGCCGTTCGCAACCTGGCCTGATTGACATGCGATTGACCGGCGACCCGCCCCGGACGCTCGAGATCAGCGTTCTGGCCCAGAACGATGAATCCGGCACGGCAATCGTCTCTGCCGTCCGCCAATCCGCAGCACCTGGACTGATCGCAAGCCTCAAACCGGGCGCGATCCCAACCCACCGCACGGAAAGGGCGATCACCCTTGATCTGCGCACCTTTGAAGACCCCCTGGATCGACACCCATCCCCGATCAATCGTGGCCTGGAATCGGTGCTCGGTTGGTTGATCGGCCGTCATGATCCGGAAAGGCGGCTTCGGGCCGTCGGCAGGGGCCTGCGCCGGGCAGGATGGATCGAGCATGTCAGTGCCCGCACGACCGCCGCCGATGAGCGATCGGTGCGCATCACCGCCGTGGTGGGCCAGGTGCCAGCCGGATTCCTCCCCGGCACCGAGTCAGGCGATGCCAAGGACGATCGCCCCAAGCCTGCGGAACGACCGACGCCTGCGGTGCTGGCCCGTTTCAGCAAACTCGATGAGCCTGACATCGCCCGCGCCGCTGGGCTGTATGCGGTCGCGGTGCGGGCCACCAAGGAGGGTCGCCTGACCATCGCCAGACCGGTGGTCGAGGCGACCGTTGCCAAGCAGCAATACGATTACCTCGCGGGCTACGTAGCGGTGTTCGTGGTCCAGCTCCTGGGGGTGGGTGTGATCTTCATCTTCATCTACATGGTCAAGACCGGTCGGGTCACCAAACTGGGTGTCATTGAGGCGGAGGCGACCCGATGAGCGATCGCGGACCAACCCCATCCGGCATGCCAGCCGAGCGCGTGTATGTACCCGGATTCCGCCTGCTGAAGCTGTTGCTGGCCCTGTTCGGGCTGGCGTTGATCGCGCTCTCGTTCACGAAGTTTGGAACCGTGTTGCGGCTCGCATACGCAGGCGAATCCGCCCGCGCAGAGTCAGCCCGCGTCGTGCTCGTCGATTCCGGTGGATTGGAGACCGTCCTGACCCAGCAGGTGGACGTGATCGACGCTGAAAAGCGGTTCACCAGCAACAAGGACCGTTCGACCTCGTTCTGGATCGAGTACCGCTTCACCACGGCCGATGGGCGGGAGGTCGAGGCGCGTTCACCCATCGGCTGCACCCTGAAGCCGCTGCATCCATACCGCGATGCCGATGGGCTTCCTGCCACCATCCGCATCTGGTACGATCCGGCGGATCCGAAAATCATCGTCCTGCCGTTCCAATTCCTGCCCGGCGCCTGGTTCAATTCACAGGTCCCTTATCCGTTCGGCTTTGGCACCTTCTTCATCCCTGGCATGCTCCTGCTATCAGGATGTGCAGGGCTATTCGTCGGAATCCTGCTGTGGTGGCACGCCAACAAGCCGATCGAGCTGCCGGATCTCAGCCAGGCCCACGGCGAGGCCGACGACAAGCACTGACGACCGGGGTTCTCAGCCGGTAACCGCCGCTGCCGCGTCATCCAGGTACCACACGGTGTTTTCGCGCGGCAGCAGGCTGACCGGCAAGGCCGGATCCGGGCCGCGCCGGGCGCGTGCGAAGACGCGGCCCTTGTCGGCTCCGAGGATCAGCACCACGCGCAGGCTGGCCCGGTGGATGACCGGCAGGCCGAGGGTGAGCCTCTGCGCGGGCGGCTTGGGGCTGTCGCGGACGGCGAAGACCTCAGCGAGCTCCTTCAACCCCGGGTGGCCGGGGAAAAGGCTGGCGAGATGCCCGTCCTCGCCGATGCCGATCAAACAGGCGTCGAGCGGATTCCCGGCGCAGGCAGCGTGCAGCGTCGCGGCGTAGCGCGCGGCGGCGGCATCTAGATCCGCGTCCTCGGCCGGCATCGGATGGACATGCGCAGGCAGCGCCCCGCCGGCCTGCCAGGCTGCCAGGGTCGGGCGGTCGCAGCGGTCGGCATGGCCGACCGGCACCGCACGTTCATCGAGCCAGAGCAGGTGCAGGCGGGCGCACAGCCACGGTTCGACAAGCTCCGCCAGGGCGGTCAGCACCGGTCCCGGGGAACGGCCGCCGGGGATCGCCAAGGTCGCGCGGCCACGCGCCATCGCCGCCCGATCCAGGTGGGCGAGGAGCGCTTCGGCCACGGTCTGGGGCGCATACGGCAGCATCGCGTCGCTCACTTGCCGTCCGGCCTGCCGAGCTTGTCGCTGCCATCGGCCCGCTCGGCCGTCGTGTCGAAGGTGCGCGTCTTGGGTCGCGGCTTGAACACCCGGTCATCCGGGGCACCAGGAAATCCGCCGGGAAAGCCTCCGGGAAATGCGCCCGGTGGGATCCCGCCCGCGCCAGGGAAACCGGGCATTCCGGGAATGCCGCCCTGCGCCATCATCTTCTGGAAGGTGCGCTTGGCCATGCTGATCGCGAAGCGCTGGGCGAGCGGCGCGAGGAGGTACGGCACGGGAGGGAGGATAAGCAGCAGGCCGAGCGCCGAAGTGAAGAATCCGGGGAAGACCAGGAGGATGCCGGCGACCATGCCGACCATGTGGCGTCCGCCCTGGTAACCGCCCTGGCCGGTGAAGGCCGCGACCAGGGTCGGCGGGATCGCCGCCATGTGATACTTGAAGATGCGCCAGCCGATGAACATCAGCAGGACCAGGAGGATGGCGGCTTCCAGATAACCGGTGCCGACTTGGGGGAATTGCCGCAGCCACTGCGAGACCAGGATGTAGCCCCACACTTCCAGCGCGAGCACGCCGATCAATGCGAAGATCGTCAGGCAACCGATGGCGAACATGGTCAATTCCCCGTGGCGGATCTCGTGTCGCTGAACCCGGCGCTGACGCAGTGGCTGATCACGTCCTGGGCCCGGCTGAAGCTCGCCCCGGGCTGGGTGCGGACCTCGACGATGGCGCGGGCGTCGCTGGTGCCGTTGCGATGCTCGATCGCAAGGCGGGTGATCTCGCTGAACAGCAGATCACGGTCGTAGCGCTTCCCCGCAAGGCGGTAGCTGCCATCGTCCTGCACGATGATGGTGATGATCGGAATCGGCTTGCGTTCTTGCTCTGGGCAACCGCTCAGGGCGACCAGGCCAAGAAAGACGACAGCGGCCTGCGCCGAACGCAAAAGGAAGGGAAGTCGCATCAATGCATGCTCGGAAACCAAACCGGCGGCTCAAGCAGGGGCGTCTGCCCGGGGCACAGCCGGCAGCTGACAGCAGGAGCGGCGGATCTCACCTCAGCGGACCAGGATCCCCGGACGGACGATCTGGTCCTTGCCGCTGCCGATCTTGAGCGACGGCCATTCGGGTGAACACGCGGTAACCACCGAGCGCTGGCCGTTTTCAAGGATGAACGTGTCCTCGGTCTTGGTGCCGGTGATCGATGGGTTCCAGGCGACCGCCTGGAAGTCCTGCACCTTGCGCTTCTCATCCGGGATGACGCAGAAGTCGCGGCCACTGTAGCCGGTCGGCCCGCCTTGATGGTGGAGTTCCCATTCCTTGGCGAAACCGGCCTTCTTGTAGGCGTCGATGCCCGCCTGCAGAACCTTGCCCCAGGCGGTGCCGGGCACCGTGGCCTGCCACAACGCGGCTTCGACCTCGCAGACCTTCTCATGCCGCTGGGCGAGGTCCGCCGGGAGCGCGCCGAAATGGACCAGGCGGGTAAGGCTGGCGATGAGGCCGTGGCGCTGGCCGCAGACCACCAGCATCGCGCACTTGCGCAGGTGGTTCTGCACCGGCGTCGGATGGCGGTAGCGGCGGATACGCTCGTCGAACGCGATCAGCAGCACATGCGGCTGGATGCCGCGTGCGAGCAGATGCTTGGCGAGATCGGCCTCGGCCTGGTGTTCGCTGTCGCCGGGATTGAGCTGGCGCGCCACGGTCTCGATCACCACGGCGCAATCGCGGCCGAGCCCCTTGAAGCGACGGATCTCGGCCTCGCACAGCCGGGCACGCACCTCGTCATTGAAATCGCCAGGCAGCTTCTGGAGCGGGATGGCCTCGGGATCGTCGGTTGCGAAGCGCTTGGCCTTCGCCTTGTCGCCGATGAGCTTGATGGCCGCGTCACCGATGGATTCCGTCCAGGCGAAGGTCTTTGGCGTGAATGCCGTGAGATGCTCTTCGGTGTGCAGGCGGTCGACCTCGATCCGATTCGCAAGCAGCCAGGCCGAGCGCGCGGTCACCACCAGGGCGCCAAAACCGCGTTCGGACTGGCTCACGACGTGGTTGTCCCCGCCACCCGACAGCCAGGCGAAGTTGGGACGGGTATTGAGAACGATGCCGTCGAGCTTGTGCTGGGTCAGGTAGGCGCGGACTTTGGCGATCTTTTCCGAGGATTCCGTCATGTGGTCGCTTTGCTCACTTGGGGGACGGGGGAGTGGCGGCATCGCGATGCGCCGCGGCATCGGGGATCGCGGGCGACACGGGAGCGGGCGGGGCGGCGGGCTTGGGCGGATCCTCGGAATTCATGCCCTTCTTGAACTCGCGCATGCTGCCCCCCAGGTTGCGCATCACATCCGGCAATTTGTGCCCGAACAGCAGGAGCGCCACGAAGAGGATGATCAGCATGTGCCAACCGGACAGGTCGCCAAAAATGCCTGGCACAACCATGATTTGGGGATCCATGCAGCGCTCCACGGGTTTGTCGGCGGCATCGACGCGGTCTGGACCGCACCCAGGCCGGAAGTCGGCGGCACCCTAGCGGAGACCCCGGGGATCGCAAGGCGTGGGTGAAGATCCCGGGTGATTCGCATGAAGAAGGCTCCAAGCCACGTCCTGGCAAAGACCTGACACCACCGGGGGGGGTCGATGCGCCATGACCCCAGCCCAGGGTGGATGCGTGGATGCACGCTGGATCAGCGAGGCTGGCGATGCCGCTATTCCTGGGGTAGCCTTGCCCATGGCGGATGAACTCGGCAACGACGAACTGGAGCGGCTCCTTGCCGGATCAGGCGGTCAGGCGATCGTTGATCCCAACTATACCATCCGGCTCGATGAGCGCGGCGGATGCCTCTTCCTGGTCGTCACTGGCCGGGTGCTGCAACCGATCCCTGATGAATTCTGCGACCGCTTCGCCCATCTGATGGATGGGCGAGAACCGCCGCGTGCGATCATCGATCTGCGTCAGTGCCAGTACTTGTCATCCAGCGTCTTCGGCACCCTGATGGAATTCTTCAAGGCCGCCACCGATCATAAGGGCCAGGTCCTGGTGCTTGGACCGAACCAACGAATCCGCGCCATGCTGCGCGTGGTCGGGCTCGATGTCTTCATGCTGGAGGTCGAAACCGAGGATATGGCCATCCGCTTCTTCCACGAACAGGCGAAGCTGCCGCGCACCTGATCGGTCCAGGACCGACCCGCTGGGCGCGGAGGCGGATGCCTCGGGCACGGCTTGACCACTCCTGTTCCAGACCAGCATCGCACGGGTGAACCGTCGAACCGGGATCGTCGTCTGCATATCCATCGCCCTCCTGGCAGGAGCGCTGCTCATCGTCCAGGGATGGTCGGCGCCTTTTCCAGGTTGGGTCGATTTCGTCCTGTATGGATCCCTGGGGATTTCCGGCGCCGGACTGCTGTTCTGGACCAGCCGACGCCGGCAGGCTGAATCCCTTACCGCCGCGTTCCTGGGCGCCGCCGGTCCTCGCCGCTGCCTCCTGGCCCCGGCGCTGCTGCGTCGACTCGCGTCGGACCCTGCAGATGCACGGCAGCGAGCCTGGGACCGGATCGAGATCCCCCTGCTGCAAGCCATCCCCGATTGCCCCCCAGCGCTCAAAGGCGAGCTCGTCGACGCCCTGGACGGACTCGCCAAGGTGAGCACCAACCGCTCCCTGGCGAAGCGCATCAACGATCTGCGCAACAGCGTGCTGACATGACGGACCCGACCGCGCTGCCGACCCTCATGGAGCTTCTCGGCAAGAGTGCCACCTGGCTGGCGGCGCGCGGTATCGCCAATGCCCGCCGTGAAACCGAATGGATATTCGCTGAAACGCTGGGACTGGACCGCATCGGCCTCTACACCCGCCATGACATGCCGATCGAGGCGGCCGACGTGGCACGGCTGCGCGGCCTGGTCTCCAGGCGGGGAAGACGCGAGCCGCTCGCCTACATCCTGGGGAACCAGCCGTTCCGCCAGATCACGCTCACGGTTACTCCGGCGGTGCTGGTGCCGCGACCGGAAACCGAGGAGCTGGTCGGCCTCGTCCTCACGGGTCTGCCGCCCGGGGCGCGGGTGCTCGACATCGGCACCGGCAGTGGTGCGATCGCCTGCGCCATCAAGCACGAACGCCCGGATTCCCTGGTGGAAGCCAGCGACATCAGCGCCGAAGCCCTTGCCGTGGCACGCGCGAACGCCGAACGCCTCAAACTCCCGATCACCTTCCATCACGGCCACCTTGCCACGCATCTCGGCGGTGACTGGCACCGCCTCGTCGCCAACCTGCCCTACATCGGCGAAAGCCAACGCCATCGTTGCGATCCGGAACTGGCCTTCGAACCGGCACAGGCGTTGTATTCCGGGTACGATGGCCTGAACCTGATCGCCGAATTGGTGGCCGACACGTCGCGTTTGCTCGCTCCAGGCGGTCAGTTGTGGCTGGAACACGCCGACAACCACGCCGGCGCGATCGCGGAATTGGCGACCGCCGCCAAGCTGATCGCCCGAACCCACCGCGACGGGGCGGGCAAGGAACGCTTCACCGAGATCCACATGCCATGAAGCGCACGGCGGGATTCCAGGACGCCAGAGCCACGCCCCCCGCCGCATCGGTGACCGCTGTCCGGCTACGGGAGCCGGAATCCACGCGATCACGCCCTGCCATCGTCTTATCTTCAGACCAGCGCTTGGCCGCCGGTTGCGCGGCTTCTGGCCTTGTGCTGTTCGCATCCTTTTGCGCCTGGATCCATTCCCCCACGCCTCGCACCGCCCCTGCCCTCATCCCAGCTGCGCTCTGCCAACCCTGGATGGCTGATTGCCTGCCTGGAATCGGCCCGAAATCCCGCGCGGCCGCCGCTGCAGCCATCCGGACCCGTGATTCAGCCGCGCTCAAAGGCCACCAGCGCCAATGGGCCGACCGCTGGTTCCAGCGTACCGACCCGCCATCGCACATTCCGCATGGGAATGTGCTGGAATCCTCTGGGCGCGACCAGAGATAAGCAAGGACTCGCGCGTGTCTGGCATTCTTTCCAGCGGGAAGCGTCCAACGGCGCGATCATCATGGGCCTGAACATGGCCAGCATCGGGCCATCGGTCTTGCCGATGCTGACCAGCGGCACTTCGCCCGCGAAGGCGCCGGCGGTCAGGCCGACGACAGCGAACGCCGTCATCGGATAACGGATGGGAAGACGGATCACGGACCTGGTCGGCCCCGGTTGCGCCCTGCGCCGGTGGTCGTGACCGGTCCGGAAGAGGCCTTCGCCTCGGAAATCATTCAACGCGGTGCAAGCATGCCCGTACACAGACCCGCATCAGGGGCAGGACGCCTGCGTCACATCAACACCCGCACCCGAATGACCACATGAATCCAATGACGGCAAGCGAAGATCTGACCTGGCAGCATACGACCCATTGGCCGGTGGAGGGGCGCGGTTTTTCACCGCATCTGCTCGCCCGACCCTTCGACCGGCTGCCGGCCCGGGCCGAGACCACGGTGCCGGCCAATGTCTGGCAGCTGTCGCGCCAGCCGGCGGGTCTGAGCCTGCGCTTCTGGAGTGATGCCCCAGTCCTCTTCGCTCGTTGGGAATTCGACGGTGCCATGCTCTTCGACCAGACCGACTCGGCCCTGCGCTGTGGTGGCCTGGACCTGTACGGCCGTGATCCCGACGGCATCTGGCGGTTCACCGGATTCGGCAGACCAGCCCTCACGGGGGCATCGGAGGCACGGCTGACCGCCGAGCCGCTTGCCCCGGGTCGGCGCGAATACCGCCTCTATCTGCCGCTCACGATGCCCGTCACCCGTCTGGAACTCGGCGTGCCGGCAGGATCGATGTGCGAACCGGCCGCCACTGACGCGCGCAAACCGCTGGTCTGCTGGGGGACCTCGATCATGCATGGGGCCCGGGCCAGCCGCCCCGGCATGAGCTGGCTGGCGATCGCCGCGCGTCGACTCGATCATCCGCTGATCAATCTCGGATTCTCGGGCAACGGCCGGATGGATCCTGAAGTGGCGGCATTTGTAGCGGAGATCGATGCGGCGGCCTATGTCGTCGACTGCCTGCCCAACATGTCGCCCGAACAGATCACCGAGCGGGTGCCTGCCCTGGTGCGCATCGTGCAGGAACGACGGCCCACCGTTCCCATCCTCTTCATCGGCGACCGCTTGTTCGGAGACGCCGCGTTCCTGCCCGAGCGGGAGGAATCCTTCCGGCGCAAGAATGCCGCGCTGGCCCAGGCCGTGGCCGGCTTGCGCGGTCCGCGCCTGCTCCCGGGCCGGGATTTCTTCGGCGTCGATGGCAGCGTGGACGGTTCGCACCCGAACGATCTCGGCGCGCAACGCATGGCCGAGACGCTGGAACCAGTCCTGCGGCAGCTGATCGGACCGGCCGCTGCGGCGAAGCCCGTCCCGCCGTGAGTTCGCCGGCCCAGGTCCGTGCGGCCGGGTTGCCCGCATACGGCTCCTCCATCAGGTGGTACGCTCTCCCCGTCCTGGAATAGATCTCCGAGACCTCGCGTGTGACGGTCGGCACCACCGTGGACCCGGGTTCCCCCGGGTTCCCCCGGATCGGCAACCGCACCCGGTATCATTGAACGAGGAAACGCATGCGAACCAACCACCTGCCCCCGGGCGCTTCGGTATCCCTGCGCATCGAACGCCTGCGCTGCGAGTACCGCAGCGATCCGCTGGCGATCGAGGCGGTGCCGCCACGGCTGAGCTGGGTGCTGGTGTCGTCCCGCCGTCGGCAGGCCCAGACCGCCTATCGCATCCTGGTGGCCAGCAGCCTGGAAACGCTGGAGACTGACCACGCCGATCTCTGGGATTCCGGCCGGGTCGTCTCTGACCAGACGCTGCACATTCCCTACGCTGGCCAGGCCCTGTCCAGCCGGCAGCAATGCTGGTGGAAGGTGCAGGTGTGGGATCAGGACGGTCAGCCCTCGCCCTGGAGTGGGCCAGCGACCTGGAGAATGGGGCTGTTGGCGGCAAGCGACTGGCAAGCGCAATGGATCGCAGCGACCAGCACTGATGATCCCGAACCGGTGATGCTGCGGCGTGATTTCAGCGTCCAGGGTCCCCTCCGCCGCGCGATGATCCATTCCTCCGGCCTGGGGCTCTACGAATTGCATCTGAATGGTCGGCGAATCGGTGATGCCCGGTTGGCTCCAGAATGCACGCTGTATCGCAAACGCATCCAGTACCAGTCCTACGATGTGACCCGCCTGCTACACCCGGGGATCAACGTCCTGACGGCGTATTTGGCTGAGGGTTGGTATGCTGGCACGGTATTCCTGCGCGATGGAGCACCTGGCAGCCCGTTGTGCCTGCTGGCTCAGTTGGAAATGGAACGCCCTGATGGCCACACCGAAACGGTGGTCACCGACTCCTCCTGGCGGGTCAAAACCGGCGGCCCGCTGGTGAAATCCGGGATCTACGCTGGCGAAACCTACGATGCCCGGCGGGAAGAGGCCGGCTGGCACCAGGCGGATTTCGTCGCCGAAGGCTGGGCGCAGGCGCGGATCGTGGATCCGCCGCCGGACGCACGGCTGGTGGCCCAGCCCAATGAGCCGATCCGCGTCACCCAGGAGATCCTGCCGATCCAGGTGGTCGAGCGAGGTTCAGGAACCTACGTCATCGACTTCGGCCAGAATCTCGTGGGCTGGTGCCGACTGGCGGTCACCGGGCCGGCCGGTACGACGATCACGCTCCGCCACGGTGAAATGCTGGACGAGGGCAACGTCTATACGCGCAATCTGCGGGGAGCGAGACAGGAGGACTCCTACATCCTGCGTGGCGGTGGCCCCGAGGTCTGGGAACCACGTTTCACCTATCATGGCTTCCGGTATGTCGAGGTGACCGGCTGGCCCGGTGCCCTGACCGCAGGGGCGCTGGTCGCCCGCGTCGTCCATTCGGATGCGGCGATGACGGGCCGTTTCGCCTGTTCCCATCCGCTGCTCACCCGCCTGATGGACAACATCGTATGGACCCAGCGCGGCAACCTGCTTGGCATGCCCACCGATTGCCCCCAGCGTGATGAGCGGCTGGGATGGTGCGGCGACATCCATGCATTCGCCCAGACAGCCATCTTCACCATGGATCTGGGCGCCTTTTTCACCAAGTGGCTCGCCGACCTGCGCGACAGCCAGGCGGCCGATGGCCGCTTCCCGGATTTCGCGCCCAGCTTCGCCGATGTCGGCAAGCCCTATCGGAATCTTCCGCCCTGGCGGGGGATCTTCGCCGGGGTGCCGGCCTGGGGCGATGCAGGCACGGTGGTCCCCTGGCGGGCCTACGTCAACTATGCCGATCCCCGTCTGCTGGCCGAGCATTTCACCGCCGCCCGGCGCTGGGTCGACATCATCCACCAGCTCAACCCTGGCCTGCTGTGGGAACATGAGCGCGGCAACGACTACGGCGACTGGCTCAACGGCGATGTGGTCAAGATCGCTGGATTCCCGCAAGGGATCAGCGAAGTACCCAAGGCCGTCCTGGCGACGGCCTTCTTCGCCCATTCGGCCGATCTGGTCGCCCGCATGGCGCGGGTGCTGGGACGGAGCGAGGATGCCGTCCGGTTCGCACGCCTGCATCGGGATATCGCTGCGGCCTTCCGCTCCGCCTATGTCGATGCCGAGACCAGGATCCGCGGCGATACCCAGGCCGGTTACGCTCTCGCCCTGCATTTCGGGCTGCTGACCCCGGATCAGCGGCCCCAGGCGCTGTCGCACCTGCTGACCGCCATCACCCGGTACCACGGCCACGCCTCCACCGGGATCCAGGCCACCCACCGGATGCTGCTGGAACTGTCAGCCAACGGTCAGCACGAGCTGGCCTACCGGCTGGCGACCCTGCGCGATGCCCCTTCGTGGGGCTATTCGATAGATCAGGGGGCCACCACCATCTGGGAACGCTGGGATGGTTACGTGGCCGGTCGTGGCTTCCAGGATCCGGGGATGAATTCGTTCAACCATTATGCCCTGGGTTCGGTCGGGGAATGGATGTGGCGCGAACTGGTCGGCATCCATCCCGACGAGGAACGGCCGGGGTTCCGGCATGTCATCATCCGGCCCCGACCGGCTGGCGACCTCACCTGGGTCAAGGCCACCTATGACTCGATCCGTGGTCCGATCTCGGTCCACTGGCATCTTACCGGTGACCGCATGACCCTGGAAGTTAACCTGCCTGCCCATGTCACCGCGACCATCCATGTCCCCACCTGCGACCCCGCCCGGGTCAGCGAATCCGGCGTGCTGACCGGAACCAGCGTCTGCGAAGTGGGCTCAGGGGTTTACCGGTTCGAGGCGCCCTGGGCGGCGAACGATGGTCGATGATGGCGGCCAGAACCAGGTAGGCTCAATGCAGGCGCGCCCGGGAGCGGAATTCGCCCGGGCTGAGCCCAAAGCGTTGCCGGAACTGCCGTTCCAGGCTGCGCCGGGTTCCGAACCCGTGCCGCGCAACCAGGTCGGCAACGTCATCTCCGCTGGCGACAAGGTCGGCGGCAAAACGGTCCAATTGCCGTTGGACGAACCAGCGCCGGGGCGGAAGACCGGTCGCGGCTAGAAAACGACGTCTCAGGGTTGGTGACGACACTTCGGTTCTGGAGAGCAGTTGTGCCACGGAAGGGGCTGCCGCTGCAGCCCAGTCAGCGATGAGACCATCCACCAGCGCATCACCCGTGCATTTCCGCAGGGCGGTGGATTCGCGCGCGACCACCCGCAGCGGATGCAGGATGATGGGCTCAGTCGGCGGCCGATGTCCGCTGAACTGGCGATGCAGTTCGAGCCCCGCCCTGTACCCCAGGTAACCATAGGGGGTCTGCACGCTTGAAAGGGTGGGATGACGGGAAACGCAACGCGGAGCGTCGTCCACACCGAGGATGCCCAAGGACTCCGGTACCTGGAAACCGTTGTAGAGACACACATTGCGGAACCAGTCGGCGGCTTGGTCCTGATGGAAGAAGGCAGCCAACGGTCCCGGGAGATTCCGGAGATGGGCTACCAGCGCCGATTCGGCTTCGGCAGCACTGGAGGAACCACCCCCGGGGATGGTCTCCGGGGTGATCCGCCAGCAGGCCAGCCCCAGATTGGCACAGGCCGCCTGGCAGGCCGCGAACCGCCGTTCCCGGATGGGCGGTCCTGAATCATTGCCGATGAGCACGACGCCACGATAACCGGCTTCGTGCAGATGCGTGGCTGCCATGGCGCCGATGGCCGCGTCATCGACGAAGAGTCTGATAGGGTTCAATCCTTCCATGCCGGCGAAATGTCCGATGACTGCCGGAATGGATCGTCGCTGCACCAAGTCGACGATCTGCGGAAGGCTGTCATAATCGCCACAGAGATGCACCACCGCATCGACCTTGTCGAGAAGGCCCAGATGGAGCTCGCTGCGCAGATCGACCGGCAGGTGGATGTGCCAGGGCAGGGCGTGTTTGTCGCGATAGCGCTCCAACCCCGCCACGACGGGTGGCATGCTGGTCAGGATGACCTTTTCTGTCGCCATGGCTGATCTTTATCGTCGCATGCTCCGCAGCGCAATGACCGGCGCCCTAAAATCGTAGTATATTGTTGAAATAGGACTTACGGAGTCGCGGACGCGTCAATCCCAGGATCCTTCCCGTTCCGGGCTGGTTCCTGTTCTTCAGCGACGATGATCGCGCCTCGGCTTCGTATCATTCCTGACAGTTGTGGGATACCCTCTGGGTGGCCCCGGTTGCACCGCCGGCGCAGGAGTATAGAGTTATGTGCGGATACGTGAAATGCACGGGAGTTCTCGGGGAGTGCCGCTGCGCCGCCATTCGTCATCCACGCGGGGATGCCTACCAAGCGCAAACGCGCACCAGGACGCCGCCCATGAACAAGGGATCTCAGCAGGTACCCCGGTGCGGTCGAAGGTTTGTATCCGCTCCTCGTGTCCGCCACCCCGGCACACAGCATCCGATCGGGTGCTGTCAGCAGGCTGCGCGGCAACGATCGACGGGGATCCGCGTGCAACGAAGCAGGACACCATCACCACTCATTGCAGCCATATCGATCCTGGTTGCGCTTGCCTTTACGACGGTTGTTCACGCAGCGGATGCTGGGAAAAACTCCGCACTCATAAACGAGAACCCGAAGATCGTCATCCATCTCGCCAACTCCCACCGGGAGAGCGACGGATTGCAGGCTCATCTCGATCACGCCGGATTTGGCCATGCCGGCCCGATCCGGACAAGCCGCAAGTGAAGGACGAAGGCATCACCTTGGAGAACGCAAACATGACGATCCCGTCAGCCTCCTCCTTCATGCGCGGGCATATGATCGTTGGCGACCATCGGCCCTGCCGTGAACATCCTGTCTGCCGATAACCCTTCCAAGACCGGCACCGAGATCACCACCCCACATGGGAGACGGATGGAACCAGTAATGTTTCAACGCGCCTGTCCGGTCTGGCCTGTTGGCCATCACCAGGCGATGAACGTGACAATAGGCCTACGTTGTGTCTTCACGCTGGCCGAAGGGCAACCGCTGCAATTGCTGATTACGGCGCGGAATTCGTATCGGCTGTGGCACAATGGCCGGTTCGTCGGCTGCGGCCCGGCGCGTTCGGCGCACGGCCACCTGCGGGTGGACACATATAACCTGAACCCGCAGCCAGGCGTCAACCTGATCGCCGTCGAGGTCAACGCGGCCAATGTGCCGGGGTACGCCTTGACGGACGAGCATCCCCTGGTGCAGGCTGAAGTGCTGAGGAACGGTGCTGTCCTCGCCGCGACCGGAGTCAGCGACCTGCCGCAGTGCTGGCAGGCGCTGCTTCCTGGTGAACGGATCCAGAAGGTCCTGCGGATGTCCCGGCAAAGGGCGTTTGCCGAGGTCTGGAGCCTGAGCCCGACCTCGTCAGCATGGCGCCGGAGTGCCGGGATGCAGGTAGATGAGGTTCCGGTCGAGGTGGTTGGCCAGCCGGTGCTTTTGCCGCGTGTGGTGCCGCATCCCGAATACACCTGCGTGGCTGCCGGCCCCATCGTGTCCATCGGCGATTTGGAAGTGCTGCCGGAACCGCACCTGCACAAGTGGGAGCAGTGGATGCGCTCCGATTCGGGGAAGACCTTCGCTGGTTATCCGGCATCATCCTGGGAGATCGATGTTTCCGGTGAATTGTCTCGTCATGCGCTGCGGGTGAAAAAGCAGGAGCCGGTTACGGACGAGATGCTGGCTGGCACCTGGCGGATGAACGACCTTGGCGTCAACTGCACCGGCTTCCTGCGCGCCAGGGTCACCTGCCGTGAGGCGGCAGTGGTGTATCTGGTCGGTGACGAACTGGCCGTGGACGGCGCGTGCGACTGCCGACGCCTGGAATACCTGGCAGGTGCGCGATTTGACCTTCAGCCGGGGGTTTATGACCTTGAGATGGCCGAGGTGGTGACCGCACGCTACCTGGCGGTGCTGGTCATGAGCGGCGCCGTGACGGTGACCGATCTGGGCATGCGCGAATACGTACGCACCACCAAGGCCGAGTTCGAGTGTCCCGATGCAGGGCTGGTCCAGGTCTTCCAGGCCGGGATGCGCACCTTCGCCCACAATGCCGTGGACATCTACCTGGACTGCCCATCGCGTGAACGCGCGGGCTGGCTGTGCGACAGCTTCTTCACCGGCCGGGTCGAACCGTGGCTGACCGGGGGCAGTCTGGCCGAGACGGTGTTCCTGGACAACTATGCGACATGTCCGCCCTTGCCCTATCTGCCGAAGGGGATGCTGCCCAAATGCTATCCCGCAGATGGGCCGATGATGCGGGGCGTTTCCGCCAGCTTCATCCCCAACTGGGCCTTGTGGCTGGTCCTGGAAGTTGCTGAATATGCAAATCGTGGTGGCGATGCGGATGTGGTCGAGGCCTTCCGTCAGCGCTGCGTCGATCTGTTCGCCTACTTCGCCGGTTTCCAGAATGCAGACGGCCTTCTGGAGAAGCTGGAGTCGTGGGTCTTCGTCGACTGGTCCGCTGCCAATGAACATCTCCAGGATGTGAACTATCCGACCAACATGTTGTATGCAGCCGCGCTCGATGCGGCCGGACGCCTGTATGGCCAATCGGCCTGGTGCGAACAGGCCACCCGCCTGCGCCGGACCATCCAGGAACAGTCCTGGGACGGTTCTGCCTTCGTTGACAACGCCCGCCGTGATGCCGAAGGGGGTTTACAACCAAGTGGCGTGCATACTGAGGCCTGCCAGTATTACGCATTTTTCTTTGGCCTCGCCACGCCGGAGTCACATGCAGCGCTCTGGCACGAATTGCTGACCACCACCAGCGCCGCGCCAGAGGCGGGCAATCCCAGGCTGCCTCGTGCCGGGATGTTTCCCTCGCTGCATCTGCGACTGCTGCTACTGGCCCGCCACGGCGAACATCGGCGTCTGGTCAACGAACTGCGGACAGCATTCCTGCCCATGGTCCAGGTCACCGGCACGCTGTGGGAACACGCCCACACGCGCAATTCGTGCGACCACGGTTTCTGTTCCCATGTCGTCCATCTGCTGCTGGCCCACGTCGTGGGGCTGCGGGTCGATTGGCGACTGCGGACCGTGCACATCGACCCGCCGGATCTCGAACTGCCGTGGTGCCGGGCCCGGCTGCCACTCGGCGGAAGCTGGGTGGAAATCGGCTGGCGCCGCGTGAATAATACCGTCATTCCCGAGATCACAGGGCTACCTGCTCCATGGCGGCTGGTCCAAGGAGGATCTTCGTCGTTGTTGTGTGGGTAATTCAGGAAGTAACAACTGGGTCCTCGCACTTTCGTGTGGGTAACGGGGAATAAGATATAGGAGTTTGTCCGTGTTTCTCTGAGCGTGCAAAACACAGAGGACACAGAGGGCTCAGAGAGCCACAGAGGAAGAAAGGATGGATTAGTTTTCTCTGTGGCCCTCTGTGCTCTCCGTGTCCTCTGTGTTTTTTACCTATCGCAGAGCGTCGTTGAATTCCGATTTTTACCCACACAAAAGGACGAGGAGCCCTTTTTCGCCTTCTGTGGTTTTTCGAATCTTTCGAGGTTAGCCAGGATGATCTTTTCTGTCGTCACGAATGATCTTTATCGTCGCATAGACTGCACGACCAAGAACCACAAGAGCATACACGTAAGTCATTTCATAAAAATGATATAAACCATCATTGTGGCCAACTCCGACCATCCTCAGCAGGTTGTACAAGTCCTGATTGGTCTCGATCAACAACACCGAGGCAGGTACGGTGTACCTACTGTGTCCGTTTCCGCCAACAATCAGGATTGGTGCAGGTCAAAGGCACCCACCTGATCAAAGGAAAAATCATGACTCGAATCACAACCCATGGGTGAGAGCAACGCCTCGGCATCCGGCTTGACCCTAAGGCGATTGCATTACTCGGTTTGTAACACAGAAAATCAACAAAAAACCAGAAGACAAAATTGCTCCACAGAGGGCTCAGAGAAAAACAACCGAGGGCCACAGAGCGGAAAATGTATTTTTAGCGATTCTCTGTGACCCTCTGTGGTTCTCTGAGCCCTCTGTGGAGCAATTTGGTGGTTTGAATTTTGAGTAATGCAATTGCCCTATGCTTGACCCCATGTCACCTTTGTCTCGGGCAACTTTGACGTATGCTGCCGGGACCTGCGAGCCACAGCCAAGGAGAAAAACCTTCATGTTGACACCACCACCTCGTTCACTCCTCGCCGGCCTCATGCTCGGCCTAAACATGTTTATCACCGGGGCTGGTGCTACGGAACGCCTTATCGACCATCGCGGCCCTGGGCGCGACGGCATCTTCCCAGCCCGCAACTACATCACCGATTTCAGCCTCGGTGAGAAGCTGATCCTGTAGAAGACCTTGTTGCCGGCCGAGGGACAGAACACGCCCATCGTGGTCGGTGATAAAATATTCCTGCTGTGCAGTTGGGGCCTGGAATCGGACTGCCCTGAGATGCTCTGCCTGAACATCCACGACGGCACGGTCTTGTGGCGTCAGCCGGTCGATAATCTGGATGCACTGGCCCCCGACGTTCAAAAGGAAGCCAAAGCTCTGCGCCGCGAAGAACTGCGGCTGAGTCAGGCAGCACGGGCGCTGATCTACCGCCTGGACAAGGTCATCCGCAACGAGGGTGACAAAGTGCTCGTCACGGATCAGGCCGCCTATGACCGGATCCTGACCGAGGCGCGGACCCTTGGCGTCCTCTCGGAGAAGTCCCTGCCGCAATTCCTGGCCAACGGCAATCCCGACAACTATCCAATCATCGTCACCCCGATGCAGGGCCACCACAGCCGGCATCCGGCCACGACCGAGGCCCAGACGAAGCGTCAGCAGGATGCGGCCAAGCTGGATCAGAACGACTGGTTCCGCCATGAAGGCTGGTACTACCCCAAAAGCTGCTACACCGGCCGGACCTTCCCTGCGCCCGTCTCAGACGGTGTCCATGTATGGGCCTTCACCCAGGACGGCACCGCCGCCTGCTTCGCCCTTGACGGCAAGCGCATGTGGGTCGTCGATTCGATGGCCATCGGGAACAGTAATTCCAGCCTGGTGGTGGCGTCACCGACCCTGATCGGCAAGGCCCTGATCGTCTTCCATAACGAGATGGCGGTAGCCCTGGACAAGGCGACCGGCAAGGAATTGTGGCGCCATGCAACCGGTGTGCGCGCCACCTACAGTGAAGCCTGCACGCCCGTGCATCTCGTGGTTGATGGTACGGACTATGTCTACCTCACCGCAGGCCAGTTTCTGCGGCTTGCAGATGGCAAGCAGGTCGGCTCACTGCGTCCTCCCGAAAACTTCAAGGACTATCGCGGCTACTTCGGCAGTCACTTCGATGCCATCGGCCGCAACGACCGTTTGTGGCTGGTCAACAAGACCAATGGCGGAGGTGGCCAACGGGCAACTCCGTTCCGTTAAGGATCGACATTTCCAACGACAGGCTCGGTATGACACAGTCCATTGGCATTCATGTATTTACGCTTGAATAATGCGTGTGACACGGCGGCCGGGCTCGCATGCCCACCCCGCATCTACAGCTCAGTTCCCACCGTGATTTCGATGTGTTCCTCTCCTGCTTCACCAGCCTGGACGACTACCAGGTACGACGACGTTCGTGGGGACCCATGCAGGCCATGATGTCGGTCTTCGCGTTGTGTGAACCGGGCGCTGCGCGCGCCTATGCTGATGGTTGCCAGCAGATGTTCGCATGGGTTGGCTCGCAGCTGGGATTGAAAGCTGTACCGGCCCAATCGGGATTGACCCGTGCACGTAGTCAGGTCACTGATTCCGACTTGGCCCTGGTGTGGATTCCAAAAATTCTTGCCGGAAAGTTCCAGATATTCTTGCCGGTTGCCG
>CAZZJC010000028.1:0-71590 GCA_964654285.1 uncultured Candidatus Kuenenia sp. | reverse complement strand
CTCTGCGGGTTCGATTGGATAGTTATTATGGCTTTGAAAGTGGATTAGTATGAGCTGGCTCCTGACCCGGGGCGTGCATCGTTGCGACGTGGCGGTGCTGTACCCGGTCGCACCGCTCGATGCCGGGTTGTCGACCAGTCCCGAGGTCGCCTTCGGCGTCATGCGCCATCTCGTCACCGCCGGCTGCGATGCCGACTTCATCGATGATGCGTCGCTGGCGCGGGCCACCGTGGATCAGGGATTCCTCCACGCGGCGGATGAACGTTTCCGGGTGCTGATCCTCGCGGATCTGCCGGCGATCCGCCACGCCAGCCTGCTCCAGGCCCAGGCATTCGCCCAGCGCGGCGGCCTGGTGCTCGCGCTCGGTCGCCTGCCACGCGCCAGCGAACGCAGCGGCGACGGCGATGCCGAGGTTGTGCGCATCGTCGGTGCCCTTTTCGGCGCGGTGGGCGAGGTGCGCGAGCATCCGGGTGGAGGCGCCAGCGCGTTGGTGGCGGATGCCGCCGCTGCGCTCGCGCTTATCGACCAGCGGATCCCGCGCGACTGCGTGCCCGAGGCCCCGGCCTACGTTCTGCATCGCCACGCGGATGATCTCGACGGCTGGTTCCTGGTCGGCGCCGGGCCGGGCAGCCTGCTCACGGTGCGCGGCGTCGGTCCGGTCGAGGTGTGGGATCCGTGGACCGGCACCACGGCACCGCTGAGCAGCGCCCATTCCGATGGCACCGTCACCCGCATCCGCCTGCCCGCCACGGCGACGCCGCACGACGCCTGGATCGTGGTGGTGCGTCCCGGCGCGCCGGCGCAAGGGTCGCTGGAACCGCCGGCGCAGCCCGTCACGCCGCCGCCATTGACGCTTGAGGGATCGTGGGAATCCGCGCTTGAACCGACCATGGACAACACCTGGGGCGACTTCCGCCTGCCGATCACCGAGTCCATGATCGGTGCCGAGGTGCGCCGCGTGCGCCTGGCGCCCGGAACGCTTGCCGATGACGTGTGGGTGCAGCCTGGCGTCGATGACCGGACGTGGCCGGAGGCGACCTGCGGCTTCGGACCGCAGGCCTGGCGGCTGGATGTGCCCGAGGGCATCGCACCCGAGGCGATCGTCGCCGCCCTGGTGCAGGTGGACGCCATCGATCCCGCCCGTCCCTGGCCGGTGGACGGGCGGGAGTTGGCCTGGAAACCGCAGGAATTCTCCTGGCGCTGGGGAGCCGAGGGCGATCCGGGTCCGCAGGGCTTCCATGGCCTCAAGGGCGTGATCAGCGATGAGGTGCTGGCGATCGGCGATCCGCTGCCGCCACCCATCCGCTATTCCTGGGAATCGTTGCGCACTCCGGGCGCGTACCCGACCCGCGTGCTGTGGACCACGATCACGGTGCCGAGCGCGCTGGCCGAGGCCGACGATCAGACCTCGGCCCATCATCAGGCGGCGCCCGGTGGCCCGGTCACCTCGACCACCGCGACTGCCGAGGTCCTGGTCGGCGGCCTGCAACCCGCCGGGATCTGGCTCGACGGACAACCGATCCGGGCCGGCATGCGGCTCAAGGTGCGCGACGGCGCGCGCCTGCTGGTGCGCTACGATGGCGCCGGGCACGGTCACGTCGTGCTGCGCCGGATCTGGGCTCCGGCGCCCCGGCGCGAACTTGCGACCCGCTGGTGGTGCGACACGGCGGTGCTGCCGTGGGCGGCGGAACCGCAGGGCGGCGTGCTGCGGGCGCACTGCGTCGCCCCGCCCGGCCTGACCGGTCTTACCCTGACGGTGCGCGCGGCGCGGACCGGTGATGTCGCGGTCTGGGTCGATGGCCGCAGCGTGGCGCTGCGTGAAAACGGCCAGCGCGAGGATGGTTCGCTCACGCTTGGCGCGGATTGGGAAACGCCGGTGCCTGCGGCGTCGGTGCTGGCGGTCAGGGTGAAGACGCCTCCTGGCACCAGTGGCGCCGGTGTCCTGACCGAACCGATCCGCCTGCGCACCGGGGCCGGCCGGATCGACCAGGGCGACTGGTCGCAGCTGGGCGTCCTGGCGGATTATTCCGGCGCGATCAGGTACCGGCGCTCGATCGAACTCGATGCGGAACGCCTGCGCAAGCGAACCTGGCTCGATCTCGGCAGGGTGGCGGCCACGGCGGCGGTCCACCTCAACGGTGAGCGCGTCGGGGTGCTGCTGTCAGCCCCGTGGCGCATCGAGATCACGCGCCACCTGCGACCGGGCGCGAACCGCCTGGAGATCCAGGTCTGCAACACCCTGGCGAACCACTACCGGACGCTGCCGACGCGCTATCCGGGCGACCTGGTCAGCGGATTGATCGGCCCGGTGCGCATGGTGCACCAGGGGTGATGGTCAACCCGCCGCGATCAGGCGTACCTGCACCGGTGCGAGGTCGACCACGGGGCCGCAGCGTTCGCCGCTGAGCAGATCCGTGCCGCCGCCGGGCAGGGTGACGCGCTGGGGGGTCTCCTTGCGGTTGACCACGGCCCAGCCGGCACGGCGGCCGGCGGCGTCGACGCGCGGCACCACGGTCACACCGGCATCGCCGGTGGCCTCGGGGGTCAGGCCGGCGGCGCGGGCCAGACGTTCGACCAGGGCCATCCAGGCGGGCTCCTCGATCGGACAGCCGAGGGTGATGACCTCGCCCTTGCCGACGCGATGGTGGATGATCGCGGCGCTGCCGTCGCCATAGCCGTCGCGCTCGTCGTCGCTGCGGTAGTGCGCCAGGGCGGTGCCGGTGGTCGGGGTGAAGCCTTCGCACCAGAGTTTAGTCCGGCAGTGGCTGCCGTCGGTGAACACCACCCGCTTGCGGCCCTCGACCCATTTCACCGGGAAGCGGATCTCGCTGTCAGCGCCGATCAGGCTTTCCAGCCCGCCGAAGGTCTTGTCGGTGAAAGCGGTCCAGTCTTCGCTGCGATAACCGGCGCACGGGCCGAGCAGCAGGCGGCCGCCGGCGCGCACCCAATCCGTCAGGCGTTGGCGCAGGTCGGCATCGATGAACGGCATGAAGGGCACGATCAGCAGCCGGTATGGCGCAAGATCGTGGCGTTCGCTGATGACGTCGCGCCACCAGTGCGCCTGCGCCAGGCGCAGGTGGACCTCGTCCATGAACAGGCTCATGTAGCCCTTGTGGCAGTCATCGATCGGATCGATCGAGAATCCCCAGGCGTTTTCATTCGACAGGAAGATGCCGATGCCGGCCTTCGGCGGGGGATTGGCGAGCAGCCAGGTGCCGTGCTGGGCAAACTGCTTGCCAAGATCAGCGATCGCCGCCTTGTTGGGCCGCCACTGCCCGGTCGCGGTGACCAGGGTGCCGTGCTGCATCTCCTGGCCGCCCCAATGTTCGCGCCACTGCCAATAGCACATCATCGAACCGCCCAGGGCCATGCCGAGCCAGGTCATCAGGCGGATGCCGCCGCCGTCGTGATGGATGTTCCAGATCCGCCCGCCGGCGGACCAGCTCGGGGCGGTCTCCAGCATCCAGAAGGGGGCGCGGCTGCCGTCCGGCGCGTGCTTTTCTGCGCGCATCCGGTCGTACTTCCACAGGTTCAGGTGGTAGTGGTCGAGATCCGAATACATGCTGTGGCCGACCCGGTCCAGGTGCCGGTTATGGTCGAACCACGACATCTGTATGCTGGCGACCATATTGGTCGAGATCGGCTTGACGGGCACCCCGCGCGCCGCGGCCACGGCGCGGATGGCATCGGCCTGCTCGCTGATGAAGCGGCCCATGAACGCGTTCTGCGCCCGTGCGACCGCCATCACCAGCGAGGGATGGCCTCGTTCAGGCACCTCGGTCGATCCGACTTCTGCGACCGGCATGGGCATCTGCTCGATCCGTTCGTAGGCCTGGCTCCAGAAGTTGAGATTCCAGCGGGCGTTGAGGGCCTGTGCGGTCCCGTAACGCTGGGTGAGCCAGGCGTGGAACTGCTGCTTGGTCGCGGGACCGTAATCGAAACCACAGAGTTCGTTGTCGATCTGCCACGACTGGAGGGCGGGATGGCCGGTGACCGCCTCGGCCAGCTTGGTGGTGATGCGCAGGCAGAGTTCGCGGTACTTCGGGTGGTACCGGCTGGCATGGTGGCGCGCGCCGTGCGCCGCCCGGCGGCCATCATGATGGGTGCTCAGGACTTCTGGGAAGCGTTCGCTGACCCAGATCGGCGGCGCGGCGGTCGGGGTGCCGACGCACACCGCGATCCCGGATTGGTGGCACTTGTCCATCGCGCGCAGCAGCCACGAGAAATCGAAGTTGCCTTCGGTGGGCTCCATCAGCGCCCAGGCGAACTCGAACGAGCGCACCAGGTTGAACCCCAGCTCGCGCATCTGCGCCAGGTCTCTATCCCATTCCGGTTCGGGCCAGAGTTCGGGATACCACGAGGCCCCGAACCAGATGCGTTCGTCGCGGGCGAGGTCGGTGGTGGCGGGGTGCGGGGCGGGGGTGGGCTGATTCATGAGGTCGAACAGTATCCAATCGCAGCGGTGCTGGCAAGCCGCACCGGGATCACGCGGAAGAATCCGCTTGCATGATCCTCTGATCTGATCACCTCGGTTGCGCCGATGGTCGAGGATCGCGAGACAGGACGAGCGAAATCCTTACCGATCCCATTCGCACAGGTAGCAGGTCGGCATCCAGTAGGAGTCGCCTTCAACCGCCACGTCGACCCAGTTGCCGCCGTCGTAGGTCGCGAGGTAGTTTTCGCTGCCGCCGTAGTTGTTGGGCTGGCCGGACATCCAGGCGGTGTAGGTGAACGGCTTTCCATCCACCCAGGTCCAGGTCTCATCACCGAAGTTGTCGGCGGTGGCCTTCTTTTCGTTGGTGGCGCCCAGGAAGGCGTATTTTCCTTCCAGCAACTTGGCGATGAAGTCCTGTTCCTCGGTGGTCTCGATCACGGCGAGATGGCCACCGGCCTTTTCACAGGCTTCCTTGGCCTGGTGCCACGAGGTCGACCCCTTGAACGGGACGACCTGGTACCAGTGGCCCTTGAACGCGACCGCGTCCGCCGGGCGGGCAGCGGCGGGCGTGGCGCCCGGAGCGGCCGTCGTCCCGGCGGCGGCCGGAGTCGCCGGGGCGGCGGGTGCCGCCGGGGCGGCGGGTGCCGCCGGCGCCGGCTGGGCAGGTTTGTCGCCTGTCTGTTCCGGTTTGCCGCATGCGGCCAGGATCAACAGGACGGCGGCGGGGATGGCGAGGCGTGGCAGCATGGATGCACCAGTCGGGGGTCGGGGTGGAACGGCAGGCAGAAGGTGGGATCAGCGTGCGCGGGAATCCCCGCAGTCACGGGCTCCACCCGCGATCTTCTACACCGCTGCGACCATCAGCCCAGCGTGCGCAGCACGACGAGCCAGAGGAAGAGCGTGAGCGGCGACAGCGCGGTGGTGGCGGTGATGATCATCGCCATCAAGCGGGCATCGCCGCCGAGCAGGCGCGCCATCGGCACCGAGGCCATCGCCACCGGGCACGCCATCAGCACGGTGGCGGCGGTGAGCGCGGCGTGGCTCAGCCCGAGCGCCAGGCCGACGCCGCAGGTCAGGGCCGGCATCACCCCCAGCTTGGCGAGCGTGACCCAGGCCAGCGCCCGGCGATCATGGCCGAGCAGGGCGGGATCGATGCGGCTGCCGGTGGCGATGAGGGCGAGCGGGATCGCCGCCAGGGCGATGAGTTCCAGCGCCTGCACCAGCGGCTTCGCGTAGGCGGCCGGATGCGCCAGGCCGCCGGGGACATACAGGGCCAGGGCGATCCCGGCCACGCTGGCGAGGATGATCGGATTGCGCGCGATGTCCCGGGCCGTGCTGGCGAGATCGCGCCAGGCCGGCCGCTGGCCCGCGTGCGCGAGGCGGAAAGCAAGCACCGCACCGAGATTGAACAGCGGCACCATGCAGGCGAAGAGCACGGCGTAGGCGCGCCGCAGTTCCGCCCCTTCGGCCGGGAAGGCCTCGGCCACCAGCACGATCACCGGCATGCCGACGAACGCCCCGTTGGCCCGGCCGACGCCATTCACCAGCGAACCGCGCCGGGCCGGGGCCGTGCGCCGGGTCAACTGCCAGGCCGCGAACAGTCCGAGGGCGAAGGTTCCGGCCGCCGCCGCCAGGCAGCGCGGATCGAAGCCGGCGCGCACGTCCTCGCGCCCCAGGATCCAGATCATCTGGGCCGGCAGCGCGACCCAGTAGAGCAGATGATCCAGGCTGTCGTTGCCGGCCTCGCTGATCAGTTTCCAGCGTCCGAGCGCGAATCCCGTGGCCAGGAGGAGGAACACCGGCGCCAGGGCGCCGGCGAGGGCGAGCAGATCGTGGAGCCAGGACACGCCGGGAACGTAATCCGGGCGGCGCGCAACCCAACCCCGTCGGACGCGGCCCCGTTGCGACCCGTGGCCAGGTGCCAAGCATCGTTGGCGTGCGCACCTTCCGCTGGCTGACTCCGGCCGCTCCGGCGGCGATCGCGGTGGTCGAATGCCCGCCGGTCGCCGGCCTGCTATCCCGCCCTCTGCCTGAACCGGGCCGCGCCAGGGTGGCCTGGCTGCGGGAACCTGCCGGCGGGCAGGTCGACGAGGTCGTGGTCGTGCGGACCGGGGAGACGCGCCTGGAGATCATGACCCATGGCGGCGCCGGCGTGCGCGCAGCGGTCACCCGCGCCCTGGTCGCGCATGGCCTGCGCGAGGCGGATTCCGGAACCGATCCGTCGGACGCGCGCTGGTGCGCGCTGGCCCAGGCCGCGCATCCGGCGGCGGTGGCGTGGCTGCTCGCGCATCCCAACGAGGATCCGCCATTCCGGTCTGATTACCTGGCCCGGCCGCCCCTGGTGCTGATCACCGGCGCGGCCAACGCCGGCAAGAGCACCTTGTTGAATGCCTGGTGCGGCCGCCAGCGCGCCCTGGTCAGCGACCAGCCCGGCACGACCCGCGATCTGGTGACCACCGAGGCGCTCCGCCTGGGCTGGCGCCTGCGCCTGTGCGACAGCGCCGGCTTGCGTTCCGGCGGCGACGCGCTCGAGACCGCCGGACAGGAGCTGGTCGCGGCGGCGCGGTGGCGCGCCGATCTGGTGCTGTTCCTGGATGCGCCGGATGCGTCAGCGCCGGCACAGGAGGGCGATCTGGTCGTCCTCGGCAAGGCCGACCTGCGTCCGGCCGGTCCGGGCCTGCGCTGGTCCGATCGCGGCGCGGACGGACGGGATCCGGGACGGTTGCTCGACGCGGTCGTGCGCGCGGTGCTGGACCGGCTTGGCCTGCCCCCGAGATGAAGGCGGAATCCCTGGGAAAATACGATGTGCAGGTCGCGGCACCTGATCCCGGGAAACGCGGGAGCGGCCGGGTTGACTGCGCCCGGTCGCGGTTACCGTCGCGCCCTTCGCCATGACCTCCATCGCCGTCCTCATCCCCGCCCGGCGTGCTTCCACCCGGTTGCCGGAAAAGCTGCTGCTGGCCGAGCACGGCGAGCCGCTGATCGCCACCGCCGCGCGCCGCGCCGCCCTCGCCTTCGGCGCCGATGCGGTGACGGTGTGCGCCGACGACCAGGTGCTCTGCCGCGCCGCGCGCCAGGCCGGGGTCGCCGCCGTGCTGACCCGGGCCGACCATCCTTCGGGCACCGACCGCATCGCCGAGGTCGCCGCGCGGCTGGCCGCGCGGATCATCGTCAACGTCCAGGGCGACGAACCCGAGATGGAACCCGAGCACATCCGCCTGGTCGCGGAACTGCTCGGTCGCCATGCCTGGGCCGGGATGGCGACCCTGGCGGTCGCCGCCGGGCCGGAGGCGCAGGCGAACCCGAATCAGGTCAAGGTGATCCTCGGCCACGGCGACCGCGCCCTCTGGTTCACCCGCGCGCCGGCGGTGTTCGACCGCGATCGCGCCCGCCCGGTGACCACCTGCCATCGGCACCTGGGCATCTATGCCTACCGGCGCGAGGTCCTGCTCGGCTTCAACGGCCTGCCGGAAAGCCGGCTCGAAAGCACGGAAAAGCTCGAACAGCTGCGCGCGCTCGAAGCCGGCATCGGCATCGCGTGCGCCGTGGTCGCCCGCGCCGTGCCGGGCATCGACACCCGCGCCGACTATGACGCCTTCCTGGCTCGCCAGCAGCAACGCTCGGCCGAGACGCTGCCACCTCCCGGAGCACCTGCATGACCGCCAAACGCGAAGGGCCGACCCGCCACCTGTTCATCACCGGGGGCGTCGTGTCGTCGCTCGGCAAGGGCATCGCGTCGGCGTCGATCGCGCGGCTTCTGAAGAACATGGGCTACCGCGTCCGCATCCAGAAGCTCGATCCGTACCTGAACGTCGATCCGGGCACGATGAACCCGTTCCAGCACGGCGAGGTCTTCGTCACCGACGACGGCGCCGAGACCGACCTCGATCTCGGCCACTACGAACGCTTCCTCGGCCAGCCGTGCTCGAAGCAGTCCACCGTGACCAGCGGCCGGATCTACCAGTCGGTGATCCAGAAGGAGCGCGAAGGCCGCTACAACGGCGGCACCGTGCAGGTGATCCCGCACGTCACCGATGAGATCAAGGCCAGCGTGCGCGCCCTCGCCGGTCCCGACATCGACGTCGTGCTGACCGAGATCGGCGGCACGGTGGGCGACATCGAAGGCCTGCCCTTCATGGAGGCCGCGCGCCAGTACCGCCACGAAGTCGGCAGCCAGTACGTGGCCTTCGTGCATCTGGCCTACATCCCGTTCATCCGCGCCGCTGGCGAGATCAAGACCAAGCCGGCGCAGCACAGCGTGCAGAAGCTGCGCGAGATCGGCATCATCCCGGACTTCCTGCTCTGCCGCGCCGAGAAGTCGCTTTCCAAGGACGTGAAGGACAAGCTCGCCCTGTTCTGCAACGTCGACCTGCGCAACGTCGTCGATCTCGCCGACGTGCCGACCTCGGTCTACGAGGTCCCGCAGGTGCTGTTCAAGCAGGAGCTGCACGTCGCGGTCTGCCAGCGCCTCGCCCTGCCCGTGCGCGAATGCGCGATGCACGAGTGGGATCTCATGGTCTCGCACATCCGCAAGCCCAAGGACACCGTCACCATCGCCCTGGTCGGCAAGTACATCAACCACCAGGACGCCTACAAATCCGTCACCGAATCCATCGACCACGCCGCCTACGCCCACCTGCTCAAGGCCAATATCGTCCGCATCGAGAGCGAAACCCTGGAAAAGGACGACAACTGGGCGGACAAGCTCAAGGGCGTCGACGGCATCCTGGTGCCCGGCGGCTTCGGCAAGCGCGGCTGGGAAGGCAAGCTGCGCGCGATCCGCCATGCGCGCGAGAACGGCATCCCGTACCTGGGCCTGTGCCTGGGCATGCAGGCGGCTTCCGTCGAGTTCGCCCGCAATGTGCTCGGTCTCGCCGACGCCAACAGCACGGAGATGAACGAGAAGACCACGAATCCGCTCATCGCGCCGATGGAGACCCAGAAGGACATCATCGCGCTGAACCTGCTCGGCGGCACCATGCGCCTGGGCAGCTACCCCTGCACGATCACCAAGAAGACCTCGCGCACCTCGAAGTGCTATGGCCACGCCGAGCTCATCCACGAGCGGCACCGCCACCGTTACGAGTTCAACAACGCCTACCGCGAACGTTTCGAGGCGGCCGGCATGCAGTTCACCGGTCTCTACCTGCCGGATCCCGCCAAGCCCGAAAAATCCCTGGTCGAGATCATCGAGCTCAAGAACCACCCCTTCTTCCTCGCGACCCAGGCCCATCCCGAATTCAAATCCGGGCCGGTCGAACCGCATCCGCTCTTCCGCGGATTCCTCGGCGCCGCCTACAAGCGCAAGCGCGGCGCCCCCGCCGGCGGCGACACCGAGATGACGCTGCCGCCGGTCGGCGGCTGAAGCGGTCCGATCTTCCTGCGCTTTAGCGATCGGGCACGCCCGGATTTGGCGGCCAGCCCAAATCAGCCCAGCAGCCCCAGCGCCTCGCGACCGAGGGCTTCGGGAATGGCCTTGGTGGCGATGAGGTCTTCGATCTCGGCGCGGGCGGCGTCGATCGTCAAACGACCTTTGGCGACGAGACGACGGATCTCAGCGATCTTGCCCTGGGCCTCACCCTCGGCCTTGCCCTTGGCAATTCCCTTGGCTTCGCTTTCGGTCATCAGATCTTCGAAGACGTTGCCCAAGGGTCGGATCCTGGCTCAGGCGTTGGCGGAACTCGGGTTCCTCGCTGTCTTGCAGATTGGCGAGTTTCTGCGCTAGGGCAAGGTAGCGACGCAGGTCATCGACAGGGCCAGGTGCATGGGCCATGGCGGTGACGGCCGTGACGGCGGCCTCGATCGCATCGCTTATCGCCAGAGCCAGGAATAACGCCGCGACACGGTTCTGAAGTCCACGCAGGCGCGGTAAATCGGCCGCAGTGATGCGGATCACGCGGAACCTGAAGTCGAGTACCGGCAAGCCGGCAATAACGCTTTCCAGGCGATCCGGGATCCAGCCTGAAGAGCGATCCGTTACGAAAACGATGGGGAATACCTCGGCGTCGGAATGACGCAGGCGCAGACCGGCATAATACCAATGCACCCGCATGGGTTCGACCTTGCGGGCGTCGGACCAGTGTTCGACCAGCAGGATGATCTCCTGGAAACCATCCGCCCAGGTGGCGAGCAACGCCAGGTCGAGGAACCGGCTGGGATCGCCCAGGTCTGGTAATGGCAGTTCCTGCTGGACGGGGACGATGCTGATCGGTCGTCCACGCTCGGCCAGGATTTCAGGGGCGAAGAATTCCAGCGTTTCCTGCGGATAGTCGCAGAGAAACGCCTTCAGTCCGCGATCCTCGGTGACTTTTGGTTCGGGCCCATCGGGTTCGGACATGGTCCAGAGCCTGTGCCGTCGGTGGTCGTGATAAGGGGGTGGGCTCGGCCACTACCCCGGACTATTCCCAAGGGGGTTCAGCCCTTTGCCGCCTTCGCGCCCTGGCTCGTGGCGAGGTGCTTCGCCAGCTTCATGTCGTGCAGCTTGGCGTGCTGGGTGAGGTAGGTGCGGACGATCTCCAAGGTGTCGCCGGTCACCTGCTTGCCGTCCTTCAGCTGGGCCTGGATGCCGGCGAGCTGGTCGCGGAAGGCCTGGTGCGCGGCGGTATGGGTGGCGGTGTCGGGATAGCCGGTGCGCTTCATGTCGGCCTCCTCCTCATCGAAATGGGTGAGGGAGAGCTGCGCCAGCTTGGTGATCTTCGGCCGCGAGGTGACGATCGGCGCCTTCGCCAGGACATCGTCGTACAAGGCGTTCACGAGGGTGTAGATCTCCTCGTGCATGTGGTCGA
Source organism: uncultured Candidatus Kuenenia sp. (assembly GCA_964654285.1). GTDB lineage: Bacteria > Planctomycetota > UBA11346 > UBA11346 > UBA11346 > BJHQ01. Next base: position 60,370 of record CAZZJC010000028.1, on the reverse strand, counting down.
TCGAGGCGATGCCGGTGCGGTACTGCTCGTACCAGGGGGTGGCGGGCATGGATGGCTCCGTGGATGGGTGTGGCGCGCACCATGGTTCCTGGTCGGGATGCGTCCACGCTCGGGTGGAGAAAGTTCTACGGGGGTCGTATTAGCCCTCTGCGGGGCCTTCCCGGCATGACGCCAAGGATTCCTGGGAAATCATAGTGTTCCTGGGATAATTCCATGCCGACCGGCCAAGGGCCGGTTCCACGCGGAAACCCGTCCGCGGAGCGGGTTGTCTTCCTGCCCGCTGATCGTGATCCGGGATGGATGGCCGCCGTCCGCTCCAATTGGCACCGGTCTTGCGTTTGGGTTTCCCAAGCCTGCACCCTCACCGCAGGCGGGAAGGACCCCCCATGAGCCTCCGCATCAATACCAACGTCCAGGCGCTCTTCGGCCATCGGATGATGCAGAAGAACGACTCCGCGATGTCCAAGAGCCTCGAGAAGCTGTCCTCGGGCCTCAAGATCAACCGCGCTTCGGACAACCCCGCCGGCCTCATCATCAGCGAGCAGCTGCGGGCCCAGATCGGCGGCCTGGAGCAGGCCCAGTCCAACACCGAGCAGGCCATCGCCATGGTGCAGACGGCGGAAGGCGCGCTTGATGAGATGAATTCGATGCTGTCCAAGGCCAAGAAGCTGGCCTTGAGCTCGATGTCGAGCGCCACCACCGATTCGACCCAGGCAACCGCCAACAACACCGAATACCTGAATCTGGTGCAGTCGATCCAGCGCATCGCCAAGAACACCCAATATGCCGGCACCAATCTGCTCGACGGATCCCTGTCCGACGGCAAGACGGTGCAGCTGGGCGCGTTCGTGGGCCAGAACACGACGATCTCCATCACCGCGCTGTCGGCGAACTCGATCGGACTGCTGTCCACCGACGGCTCGAGCCTGACCTTCGACGTCGCCACGGCTGGCGGTGCAAGCCAGGTGCTCAGCCTGGTCGAAGCGGCGATCACCCAGGTCTCCACCCGGCGTGGTACGCTCGGCGCCGTGCAGGCCAACAGCCTCGAAACCACCCTGAATTCGCTCCGGGCCAGCTACGAGAACCTCCAGGCCGCCCAGTCGACGGTGCGCGACGTGGATTTCGCTGCCGAGTCGGCGACGTTCACCCGCAACCAGATCCTCGTCCAGTCGGCCACCGCGATGCTCGCCCAGGCGAATCAGTTGCCGCAGGGCGTGCTGAAACTGCTCGGATAATCCTGAAACGCGCCATGGAGCCTCGCATTTTCCAGTAGGCCGGCACGGGTAGACGGATTGGTGAATTTCCCGCCGGCACCATTCGGGTGGGGACATCCGATCGGCCCTCGCCGCAGCGAACGCTGGCCGCACCTACCAGCCTCGAAACCGCTGCACCACCAGTTTTTTGCGGTGATTCGCGCTGGTTTCAGGTTCTTGGCTGCGGTGGATCGCGCCGTCCGAGCAGATCGTGGATGGCGGCGATATCCGCCAGCACGGCATCCAGTTCCCGCGTCGGCACCACGTTCGGCCCATCGCTGAGCGCCTGCTTCGGCCGGTCGTGGGTCTCCATGAAGATCCCTTCGCAGCCCACCGCCATCGCGGCGCGCATCAGCATCGGCGCGTAATGGCCGGCGCCGCCCGACCTCGACCCCATGCCGCCCGGCGCCTGTACCGAATGGGTGGCGTCGAAGATCACCGGCACCCCGAAGCCGCGCATGATCGGCAGGGAGCGGAAGTCCGTCACCAGCGTGTTGTACCCGAACGACGTGCCGCGTTCGATCAGGATCAGGCGATGCCTGGCCGCGCCCTTCGGCGCCGGCGCGGCGCGGAACTTCGCCACGATGTTGGCGCAATCCTGCGGCGCCAGGAACTGGCCCTTCTTGATCGAGGTCGGCCGGCCGGTCGCGGCGCAGGCGTTGACGAGATCGCTCTGGCGGCACAGCAGGGCGGGAACCTGGAGGAGATCTACGACCTCGGCCGCCTGGGCCGCCTGCCAGCTCTCGTGGATGTCGGTGGTGACCGGCATCCCCGTCGCGGCCTTCACCTTGGCCAGGATCGCCAGGCCGGCGGTGATGCCGCTGCCACGGTAGCTGCCGTGGCTGGTGCGGTTCGCCTTGTCGAACGAGGCCTTGAAGACCACCGGCAGGCCGGCCTTGGCCGCCGCCGCCTTGACCAGCTTCGCCATCTTCAGGGTGTGGGCCTCGGATTCGATGACGCACGGGCCCATGATGAGCAACGGCTTGTCCCCACCGCAGGTGACTGAAGGGGTGATGGAAACCGGGGGGATGCGCATGGCCGGGGATGGTTCAGCGGCGTGGTCTGGAGTCCAGTCCTTCGAGTTCCGGCGGACGCCCCATCGCGATTCCGATCAGACCGCGGCCAACCCGTTCCGATCGATTGAACGATTCGATTCTGTTCCCGAGATAGGGATTCCAGACGGAAAAACGTAAAACGATCGTTTTATCTAAGGTTTTTCTTCCGGCCATTGCCAGCCAGTCGTCCGTCGTGCCGAAAACTCGTACTTGACTGGTGGGATTCTACATGGGCATACTCACCCACTTTCAAACACCTGGACCAACCCGACATATGAGCGACAACAGCGAATTCCTCCAGGAGTTCATCGCCGAAGCCACCGAGCACCTCGACTCGGCCGAGGCCTGCCTGCTCGAACTCGGCAAGGATCCGGGCAAGCCGGCCGCGCTCGATGCGTGCTTCCGCGATCTCCATTCGATCAAGGGCGGCGCCGGATTCCTGGATCTCACCCGCATCCAGGCCCTGGCCCACGCGGCTGAACACCTGCTCTCGCAGATGCGGGAAGGCCGCTGCACCTGCACCAGCGACATCGTCGACGCGCTGCTGAACAGCGTCAGCCGCCTGCGCGAGCTCGTGGCCGCGGTCGGCGGGGGCGACGAGCCCGCGCCGTCGGAGGGCCATGACGGCCCGGATGGGAAATGGCTGCAACGGCTCAAGGTCTGCGCCCAGACCGATCGCCACCGCGTGCAGGACTACGCTCCCATCCACCAGTCGCCTGAATCGGTGCAGGAGGCGACCTCGCGGCGGATCAAGCGCACGGACGAGGAGCGCGCCGCCCTGCGTCCGGTGGTGTCCCCCGAGGCGCTGCTCGCCCGCATCCTCGCGCTCGAAACCGATGATCTGCCCGGTCTGGTCGATGTGGTGACGGCGCTGGAAAGCGCCGCCGCGCACCAGGTCTGGCCGGATGCCGCGCGGGCGGTGCTGGTGCGGATGAAGGGCCTCGCCGACGGCCTCATCGACCGGCGTCCCGTTTCCGGGGGGTTCGCCGCCATCTATAGCCTGGCCGGCGAACTGCAGGCCGCCTTTCCGGCGCCGATCCCACCCGCTCCGACCCCGGCCGCCCCGGCGCCGGTCGCAGCCGCGCCAGCCGACTCCGCCCTGGCCAGCCCCGTCCCGGCAGCGGCCGCAGATCCGGGAACCGACTTCACCATCGTGACCCCGCCGACTCCCGCGCCCATCGACAAGGCCCAGCTCGAAGAATTCGTCGCCGAGGCCGCTGAACTGCTGACTGCGGCCGAGGAATCCGTGGTCAAGTCGGGCGGCTCGTCCAGCACCGACATCGCGGCGGTCTTCCGCACCTTCCACACCTTCAAGAGCATGGCCGCCTACCTCGGCCTGACCCGGATCGAAGCGCTCGCGCATCGTCTGGAGACCGAACTCCTGCCGGTCCGCGACGGCCAGGTGCCGTTCTCGCCCGGCCTGCGCGCGCTCGCCCTGGCCGGCATCGACGCCCTGCGCGGACTGGCCGCGCACGTCCGCGCCGAGGGGCATGACGGCGGCGCCTGGCCCGTGGCGGCGCTCAATCTGGCGATTCGGTTCGGCCTGGCGGGCGACAGCTGCCAGGTCGAGGAACCCTCCACCGAGGGCGCACCCCCGATCGCCGAGATCCTGGCCGACGTCGGCGTGCCGCGCGAGGTCATCAGCGCCGAGGCGCAGAACCTGAAGCCAGGTGAGGATCTCACCGCCCGCCTGGTGAAGACCGGCAAGATCACCCAGGCCCAGGCCGACCAGGCCAACGCGCGCCAGCAGGAGCTCGCCGGCAAGCAGGATTCCTTCGCCCGCGTCAGCACCGCGCGTCTGGAAGAGCTCATGAACCTGGTCGGCGAACTGCTCATCGCCCAGGCCATGGTCGCGCAGGATGAAGCCCTTCCCACCATCCCGCGCCTGATGCAGTCGGTCACCCGCCAGGGCCGCATCGTGCGCGACCTGCAGGCCCTGTCGCTCGGTCTGCGCATGGTGCCGCTGCGGGCCACCTTCCAGAAGATGGCGCGCGCCGTGCACGACGCCGCGCGCAAGCTCGACAAGCAGGTCGACCTGAAGCTGTCCGGCGAGGACACCGAGATCGACCGCACCCTGGGCGAGATCCTCGCCGATCCGCTGCTGCACATGATCCGCAACGCGGTCGACCACGGCATCGAGATGCCGGCCGTTCGCGCCAAGGCGGGCAAGCCCGAACGCGGGATCGTCCACCTGTCTGCGAGCCAGACCAGCGACCAGGTGGTGATCGAACTCAGGGACGACGGCAAAGGCATGGATCCGGCGAAGCTGCGCGCCAAGGCCATCGAGAAGGGCCTGATCCCCGCCGACCGCGTGCTGAATGACAAGGAATGCTTCGACCTGATCTTCCTCGCCGGGTTCAGCACGGCGGAAAAGGTCACCGGCATCAGCGGGCGCGGGGTCGGCATGGATGTCGTGCGCCGCAACGTCGAACGCATGAAGGGCCGGGTCGAGATCACGAGCGAGGTCGGCAAGGGTTCGGTGTTCACCATCCGCCTGCCGCTGACCACCGCTATCCTGGATGCGATGTCGCTGCGCGTCGGCGTCGACCGCTTCCTGGTGCCGATCACCGCCGTGGTCGAGGCCAGCCGGCCGCATGCCGGCGAGGTCAGCGAGGTGCTGGGCAAGGGCCGGGTCATGCCGTCGCGCGGGCAGCTGCTGCCGGTGGTCGCGCTCGGCGACCTGTTCGGCCTGTCCGGCTTCGAGGCCGATCCGACCCGCGCCGTGGTGCTGGTGCTCGAACACGCCGGCGGCCGGCTCGCCCTGCAGGTCGACGAGATCCTGGGACTGCAGCAGGTTGTCATCAAACCCCTCGACCAGGACACCCCGCATCACCCAGGCCTCGCCGGCACCGCCATCCTCGGCGATGGCCGGGTCGGCCTGATCCTCGATCCCGCCCGCCTCATTTCCGCCGAAAACCCCTGAGGAAACCAACCATGCGATCCGCCACCTTCTGCGTCTCCATCATCTCCAGCGCCATCCTGGCGACCTGCGGCTTCGCCGCAGATCATGGCGGAGGGCATGGCGAGTCCCCTGCCGCCACGAACCCGCCGGTCGCCGTTCCCGCGACTGAGACCCCGGCCGCATCCGAGCACGCCGCGCCCGCGGCCAAGGCGACGCCGTCGAACGGGGTCGCGCTCCAGCGCCTGATGGAGGGCAACAAGCGCTATGCCGCCGGCAAGGCCGAGGCGCCGCGCCGCGATGCGGCCCGCCGGGCCCAGACCGCGACCAGCCAGAAGCCGATCGCTGCCGTCCTCTGCTGCGCTGATTCGCGCGTGCCGCCCGAGATCCTCTTCGACCAGGGCATGGGCGACCTCTTCGTGGTCCGCGTCGCCGGCAACATCGTCGATGATGCGGTGCTCGGTTCGCTCGAATACGCGGTCGAGCATCTCGGCGTCGATCTCGTGGTGGTGCTCGGGCACGAACGCTGCGGTGCGGTCAAGGCCGCCAGCGCCGGCGGCGAGGCCCCCGGCCACCTGCCCGCGCTGCTCACGCCGCTCAGACCGGCGGTCGAGCAGGTGCGCGGCCAGCCCGGCGACCTGGTCGAGAACGCGGTCAAGGCCAACGCCCGCAACATGGCGAAGCAGCTGCGCGATGCCCGGCCGGTGCTCAAGGCGGCCGGCGAACGCGGGGCGCTGGCGGTCGTTCCGGCGCGCTACGACCTCGATGACGGCTCGGTGGAAGTCCTGTGGTGATCCCGCCCTTCGTCCCTGTTTTTCCGCCGCAATACCAACCCCAGAAAGGTCCACCATGAGCCAGACCGCCGTTGCGCCCGTTCCTGCTCCCGCCTCTGCCCCCACCGCAGCGAATGCCACGGCCAAGGTCGTCGCCGGCACCTACCTGACCTTCCAGGTCGGGAACGAGGAATACGGCGTCGAGATCCTGTCGGTGCGCGAGATCATCGGCATGCTGCCGATCACCCCGATGCCGGGCAGTCCGGGCGTGATGCTCGGCGTCATCAACCTGCGCGGCAAGGTCATCTCGGTGATCAGCATGCGCGCGCGCTTCAGCATGCCGGCGACCGAGGCGCATCCGCACAACGTCATCCTGGTGGTCGAAGGCGGGCCCAAGGGCCTGATCGGCCTCGCCGTCGACCGGGTCAAGGAGGTCGCGGCGTTCAGCGCCAGCGACACCGAACCGCCGCCCAGCTACGGGCTCAACATCGACGCCTCGATGGTCCAGGCCCTGGGCAAGAACCAGGGCCGGATCCGCATCCTGCTCAACCTGCCCAAGGTCCTCGAAGTCGTCTGATCGATCCGCCATCCCTTCAACCCCACCCAAGCAACCCCGCCTTCCCGGAGACTCGTCATGAAAATCGGCACCAAGATCACCCTCGGCTTCGGATCCATCCTGGTCCTGGCCCTCATCCTCGGCGGCATCGCGGTCTACGCGATGTTCCTTGGATCCCACGCCGCCTCCAACCTCGAGAACAAGCAGGTGCCGGCGGTCACCGTCGCCAACGAAGTGGAACGCGCCGCATTGGAGACCATGTACGCCATCCGCGGCTACACCATGTCGGACAACGAGAAGATGCGTGAAGAAGGCGAGAAGAAGCTCGCCGAGGTCGAAGCCCACCTGGCCAAGGCGGTCGAGCTGGCGAAGAAGCAGCACCTGGCGAAACTGGGCGAGAGCGCCGATGCCGGCCTGAAGGCCGTGGCGAAATACAAGGATCTGCTCGGGAAGACCAAGACCAACAAGGCCGAGATCGCCGCCGAGCTCAAGAAGCGCGGACTCGCCGCTGCGGAATTCAACGAAAGCATCACAGCCTTCATCAAGGAGCAGGATTCGACCTTCAAGCAGGAGCTGACTCGGGCGGCCGATGGTTCGGTCACGCCCCAGGCCCTGGAGGAACGCCGCCACAAGATCGAACTGGCCAACGAGGTGATCGACCTGGGCAACGATATCCGCATCGCGGCCTGGCGCAGCGACGCCGAGAACAACCCGCAGGTCTTCGAGAAGGTGCTGCCGAACTTTGCAGCCATCCAGGAAAAGATCAGTGCGATCCTTGCTGTCACGCGACTGGAACGCAACAAGACCCAGCTCGCCCGCACCGCTGCCGCGGCCAAGCACTACAAGGAGACCGCCGAGGCCGTCCTGAGCAACCAGCGTGAGATGCTGGTCCTCAACCAGGAGCGCGGCGACGCCGCCGAGGCGGTCGTCGCGGCGGCGCAGAAGGCGGCCAAGTTCAACATCGAAGCCACCGAGAAGTCCGCCGAGGAGACCAGCGGCCTGCTGTCCACCGCCTCGCTTGTCCTGATCATCGGCCTCGGGGCGGTGCTGGCCCTGGGTGCCGTCCTCGCCTGGCTCATCACCAGCGGCATCATGAAGAGCCTGGTCCGCATCATCACCGACATGTCGGCCTGCGCCGGGCAGACGGCGTCGGCGTCGGAACAGGTCGCCGGCGGGGCCCAGACCCTGGCCGACGGCACCAGCAAGAACGCCGCCGCGCTGGAGGAGACCTCGGCCAGCCTGGAGGAGATGTCCAGCCTGGTGAAGCAGTCCGCCGCCAGCGCCGACAGCGCCAACAGCGTCGCCGCCCAGGCGCGCCAGGCCGGTGAACGCGGCGCGAGCGCGATGGACGAACTCGCCAAGGCCATCGCCGAGATCAAGGGCAACGCCGACCAGACCGCGAAGATCGTCAAGACCATCGACGAGATCGCCTTCCAGACCAATCTCCTCGCCCTGAACGCTGCGGTCGAGGCCGCCCGCGCCGGCGATGCCGGCAAGGGATTCGCCGTGGTGGCGGAAGAGGTGCGCAACCTCGCCCAGCGCGCCGGCGAGGCGGCCCGCAACACCAGCACCCTGATCGAACAGAGCGTCAAGAGCGCCGAAAATGGGGTCAACCTGTCGAAGAACGTGACCCAGGTGGTGGGCGAGATGACGGTCGCGTCGAAGAAGGTGAACGATCTTGCCGGCGAGGTCGCGGCCAGCGCCAAGGAGATCGCCCAGGGCATCGACCAGGTGTCGACCGCGGTGCGCCAGATGGACCAGGTGACCCAGGCCAACGCTGCAGCCGCGGAGGAGAACTCCGCCGTCGGCGAGGAGATGAGCGCCCAGGCCCAGACCCTGAGCGGCCTGGTGGTCGAACTCGAATCGATGATCCGCCAGGTCGATCACGCGGCCCAGAACCTGCATGCGCAATCCCAGCATCGGACTCCCGGTCATGCGCCTACCGCCACCAAGATCGCGGCCCGGCCCAAGACCCTGACCGCCGAGCGCGTGCCGGCCAAGGCCGCCACCGGCCACAACCTGCCGCAGCATGGCCCCAGCGAAGGCGCCAAGGCCATCCCCTTCGACCAGGAAGGGAAGAACGCGGACACCCTGGGCAAGTTCTGAGCCGCCGCGGCGAAATGGATGACCGCCCCGCATGACGCCCACCCAGACCATCATGGACCTGGCCTACGATCTCGCCGGCATCGCCCTCGGTCAGGGCAAGCAGGCGATGGTCGAGGCCAGGCTGGGCAAGCGCCTGCGCCAGCTCGGTTGCGATCTCAAGGAATACGCCAGGCGGGTGACGGCGGATCCGGCCGAGCAGGTGGTGATGCTCGATCTGCTCACCACCAACCATACGGCCTGGTTGCGAGAACCGGCGCACTTCACCGACCTCGAACAGCGCGTCCTGCCGGCGCTGGCCGCCCGGCGGGCGAGGGATCCGCATCCCAGGCTCAGGATCTGGTGCGCCGCCGCCGCCACCGGCGAGGAACCCTGGACGATCGCCCTCACCCTGGTGCGCGCCCTGCCCGAGATCGAACGCTGGGACGTGGCCGTCCTGGCGACCGACATCTCGACCCGCGCCCTCGCCCGGGCCGAGGCCGGACTCTATGGCGAGGAGCGCATCGCCGCGCTCGGGGCGCAGGACCGCCAGCTCGCCCTGGAGGTGGCGGAACGCACGGTTCCCAAGGTATATTCCGTCGCCGCGCGCCTGCGCCGGCTGGTCCATTTCGCCCGCCTCAACCTCATGGAGGACTGGCCGATGCGCGGTCCGTTCGATGTCATCTTCTGCCGCAACGTGATGATCTACTTCGATCGCGACACGCAGCAGCGCCTGGTCGACCGCCTCGTCGGCCTGCTCGTCCCCGGCGGCACCCTCTACGTGGGCCATGCCGAATCCTTGTCATCCATCAGCCACCGCCTGACCCCGATCATCCCGGCCGCGTATGTCCGCTGAGTCCCGCTTTCCCGTAGCACCGGCTTCAGCCGGCTTTTCCGTAGCGCCGGCTTCAGCCGGCACGGACGGCGGGCTTCAGCCCGCCGCGATCGCGGTAATGTCGCCTCAATCGGATGCAGACGTCTCTCGCTGCCGGCTGAAGCCGGCGCTACAAACCACCCGATGCCGGCTCAAGCCCGCGCTGCCAAGCCATGCCCGCTGACACCGCCACCGATCCGCGCTCGGTCATCGGCATCGGCGGCCTCGTCGCCCGTTCCGGGTCTGGCATCATCATCACCCATGCGCTCGGCAGCTGCCTGGGCATCGCGGTGCACGACCAGTACACGAAGGTCGGGGCGATGATCCACGCGCAGCTTCCGCTGTCGACGAAGAGCCCCGATCGCGCGCGGCAGCAGCCGGCGCTGTTCGTCGATCTCAGCCTGGGGCTGGTGATCGAGGCTGCGGTCAAGGCCGGGGCAGAACGCCGGCGGCTCCGGATCTGCGTCGCCGGGGCGGCGAACGTGACCTCGATCGCCAACGACATCTTCAACATCGCCAAGCAGAACATCACCGTGCTGCGCAAGGTGCTCTGGCAGGCGGGGGTGCTGGTGGCAGGCGAGGACACTGGCGGCACCCAGCCGCGCACCATGACGCTCGACGTGGCCAGCGGCCAGGTCGCGATCGATTCCGCCGGTAGGAGGCAGATCCTGTGAACCCGCTTCCTCCACCCACGGGCCAGCCCGGCCCCGGCAGCCACGCCGTCCTGGTCGTCGACGACAACCGGGTCATGCGTTCGATGATCTCGCGCGCCGTCACCCTGTCCGGCCTGCCGGTCGTCCGCATCGACGCGGCCGGCAACGGGCGCGAGGCGCTCTTCAAGCTCGGCGGCGGCGGTTTCGATCTGGTCCTGCTCGACATCAACATGCCGGTGATGGACGGCGAGCAGTTCCTCAACGCCCTGCGTTCCGATCCCCGGCTGAGCGCGACCAAGGTGGTGGTCGTGTCGACCGAGTCGTCCCCCGCCCGCATCCGCAGCCTGCGCGGACTGGGCGCGGATTTCATCCACAAGCCGTTCCGGCCGGAGGAGCTCATCGCTGCGGTCGGGCGGCTTTCGCAGGTCGGAGGGGGCTGACATGGATCGCGACGCCTGCCTGACCACGGTGGCCGAGATCGTCGGCAACCTGGGATTCCTCACCCCGATGGGGATGGCGGAACCCATCCCCGCCGACCAGCGTGAACGCGTGATCGAGGTCGCCTATGCCGGCGCCTGCCAGGGGCGCATCGTCATCGCGGTCGGGCCGGGGCTGAGCAGCGAACTCGCCCGCAACATGCTCGGGATCCCGCCGGACGAAGCGGTCAGCGAGGACGACGCCGACGAGGCGCTCAAGGAACTCGCCAATGTCATCGCCGGCAACCTGCTGCCGATGATCGTCGGGGTCTACAAGGCCAGCCTGTCGCCGCCGGCCCTCGTCCCGCCGGACCGCTTCCCCGATCCCGATACCGGAACCGCCATCTGCCTTGATCTGGCCGAGGGGCAGATTGCGGTCGCGGTGGTCGAGGAAGGAGGCCTGACCACCACCAGCTCTGGCGGCACCAGCGGCACCGATCGCCTGAGCCGGGGCGGGTCGGCGCGGGGGATGCCGGGGTGATCCGCGTCCTCATCGTCGACGACAGCGCGGTGGTGCGCCGGGTGCTCACGGATGCCATCACGCGCATCCCGGGCATGCAGGTCGTCGGCGCGGCGGCGGATCCGTACCAGGCGCGCGAGCTGATCGTCGAGCAGGCGCCCGACGTGATCACCCTGGATGTGGAGATGCCGCGCATGGACGGGCTGACGTTCCTGGGTTTCCTCATGCAGCACCGGCCGACCCCGGTGGTGGTGATCTCGTCGCTGACCCCGCGCGGGAGCGAGGAGGCCATGCGCGCGCTCGAACTCGGCGCCGTCGATGTGATCTGCAAGCCGGGTTCGGCCTACAGCGTGGCTGAGCTGGGGCCGGTCCTGGGCCGCACCCTGCATGCGGCCTCGCGCGCCAAGCTGCTGCCGCGCCGCCCGGCGACCAGGCGCAGCGGCCCGGTCGACAAGCCGCCGGTGCTCCGGCGTACCACCGCGAAGATGCTCGCGATCGGCGCCTCGACCGGCGGCACCGAGGCCATCCTGCAGGTGTTCACCCGTCTGCCCGGCGACACTCCGGGCACGGTGATCGCCCAGCACATGCCGCCGCTGTTCACCGCCAGCTTCGCCCACCGCCTGGACCAGCAGAGCGCGATGCGCGTCGCCGAGGCGCAAGGCGGAGAGGAACTGCTGCCCGGTCTCGCCTTCCTTGCGCCCGGCGGCAAGCACCTGGTGGTCGAGCGCAGCGGGGCGAAGTACCTGCTGCGCCTGCGCGACGGCCCGCCGGTGCATTTCCAGAAACCGGCGGTCGACGTGCTCTTCCACTCCGTCGCCCACGCCGCCGGCGCCAACGCGGTCGGAGTGCTGCTGACCGGCATGGGCCAGGACGGCGCCGATGGGTTGAAGGCCATGCGCAGCGCCGGGGCCTGCACCATCGCCCAGGACGAGGCCACCAGCGTGGTCTGGGGCATGCCCAAGGCCGCGATCGATCTCGGCGCGGCGCAGCAGGTGCTGCCGATCGACGTCATCGCCGACCACATATCCAACCGGTTCCGGCGCGAGACGGAATGACCATGCTTCCGCCCCTGGCCGAATCCTTGATCCAGAGGCATACTCCATCCTCTGACGCCCTCTTTTACCTTCTCGTACCCTCCTTTGCCAGCCTCGACCTTCCGCCGTCTTGAAATGCCCTGAAACCCACGGACCCATTCCCATGCGCGCCCTCATCGTCGATGACGACTCCACCTGCCGGATGCTGCTGAACCGCGCCCTGTCGTCGCACGGACGCATCGACGAGGCTGCGAGCGGCTGGGATGCGCTCGCGGCGGTGACCTCGCTGCTGCTGCGGCACCGCACCTACGACCTCATCTGCCTCGACATCATGATGCCCGACCTCGATGGCTTCGCCTGCCTGGAGCGCATCCGCCGGCTGGAACGCGAAGCCGGCATCCTGCCCGGGGCGGAGTCGCGGGTGGCGATGACCACGGCGCTGGACGACTACGGTTCCGCCAAACGGGCCTTCGCGCACCTGGCCGAGTTCTTCTTCATAAAACCGTTCGTCCTGAAGAATGTCGTCGATGAACTGCGCTCCGCCGGGGTCTTCGGCCGCCCGGATCGCGCCCCGGGCGGATTCGATGGCGAGATCGTCATCGCATCCCCGGCTCCGGCTCCGCTCGTCGGCGTGCTGACCCAGGCCGGTTTCCAGACCTGCGCGGTCGATTCGGCCGCAGCAGCCATCGCCAAGGTGAAGGAGTGCCATGCACCGCTCATCCTGCTCGATGCCGCCCTGCCCGAGGTCGCCGACGGCGGCCTGATCGCCGACATCATCGATCACCGGCCGTGGATCCGGGTGGCGGTGTGGTACGACCAGTCGACCCAGTCCGCGCATCCGCTCTACCGGGCCGGGGCGATGGCGGCCTGCGTCAAGCCGCTCGGCGATGGCACCGACCTGCTGCGCATCATCGACTGCCTGGCCGCCAATCTGTCCGACTGGCGCCTGCACCTGGGTCGCAGCGCCGAACTCGACCGCAAGGCCGCGCCGGATCCGGCCGCGCCGACGACCAGACGCTGAACGACGGTCGCGTTGCCGCCGTGGCCACCATCCTGCATCTGGAGGGTTCGCGGACCGATGCCGAACGCATCGGCCTGGCCCTCAGGCGCTTCGATCCCGGCCTGGACCACCTCGTCGTCGTGGATCGGGCCGGATTCCTCGCCGCGCTGGGCGGCAGCTTCGACCTCATCCTCAGCGACAGCCGCATCCCGGGATTCAGCGGCCTGGAGGCCTTGCAGGCGGCCCGCGCCGCCGGCCGGGAAGAACCGTTCATCCTCGTCCCGGGGACGACCGACGCAGAGGACGTGGCGAGCGCCTTCCAGGCCGGCATCACCGACTTCGTCCTCAAGGATCGCCTCGACCATCTCGGCTTCGCCCTGCGCCGCGCGCTCAATGAGGCGGCTGAACACCGGGCCCGGACCGCGGCGGAAGCCGGTCTGCGCCAGAGCGAAGAGCACTTCCGCCTGCTCTTCCAGGCCAACCTCGCGGGGTCGGCGATCCACGAGATGCTCTACGATGCGGCGGGAAAGGCCTGCGACTACCGTTTCCTCGCGGTCAACGCCGCGTTCGAGGAGCAGACCGGCCTGCGTCGCAGCGACCTGCTCGGCCGCACGGTGCGCGAGGTCATCCCGCAGGTCGAACCGTGCTGGATCGAACGCTATGCCGCCGTGGTCGAGACCGGCCAGGCGATGAATTTCGAGGATCACTCGCTGTCGCTCGGGCGCTGGTTCGAGGTCACCGCCTTCAAGCTCGCGCAGCGCCAGTTCGCGGTCTCGGTGACCGACATCACCGCGCGCAAGCAGGCAGACAGGGAGCGTCATCAGCATCTGGCGTTCCTCCAGCGCCTGCTCGACACCGTGCCCAGCCCGATCTACCACAAGGACGGATCCGGCGTCCTGCGCGGCTGCAACCAGGCCTTCCTCGACTTCACCGGCGAGACCCGGGAACGGCTGCTCGGTCTCCATGCCCACGCTGCGATCCCGGCCGTCCTGGCCGCCGAGATCAACCGCCTGGATACCGACCTGCTGGCCCGGGGCGGGCGGCGCGAAGACCTGTTCACCGTCCCGGCCGCCGATGGCAGCCATCGCGAGATCCAGGTCATCAAGGCGACCTTTGCCCATGCCGATGGCACGGTGGCAGGTCTGGTCGGGGTGATCATCGACCTCACCGACCGCATCCGGCAGGAAAAGGCGCTGCGCCAGGCGCTGGAGCAGGCCAACGCGGCGAGCCGCGCCAAGTCGCAGTTCCTGTCGACCATGAGCCACGAGATCCGCACGCCGCTGCATGGGATCATCGGCATGACCGGGGTGCTGATGGAATCCGGCCTGACGGCCGAGCAGGCGTCCATGGCCGAGGTCATCCAGAACTGCGGCCACGGCCTGCAGGCGGTGATCGGCGATGTGCTGGATCTCGCCAAGATCGAATCCGGCAACCTGGAACTCGACCTGAAGGACATCGACATCCGCGATCTGGTCGAGGCGGTGCGCCGGATGTTCGCCCCATCCGCCCTGACCAGGAACCTCTGCCTGTCGGTGCGGGTCAAGGAGGGGGTTCCCGCACGCATGCGCAGCGACCCCGTGCGGTTGCGCCAGATCCTGATCAATCTGGTCGGCAATGCGGTGAAGTTCACCCACCAGGGTGAGATCGCCCTGGTGGTCGGCACGTCGACACCGGCCTCTGGCCCGACCACCGTGGTCTGGGAGGTCAGCGATACCGGGCCGGGCATCCCGGATTCCTTCCTCCCCCGGCTGTTCGAGCCGTTTTCCCAGGCGGATTCCTCACCCGCGCGCCGGCATGGCGGCACCGGCCTGGGCCTGGCCATCGCCAAGCGCCTGGCCGACCGCCTGGGCGGGATGCTCAGCGTGGACACTGAACCGGGCCGCGGCACGCGCTTCCGCTTCGAACAGCCCCTGGCGCCCGGGGTCGCTTTCGATGCCGCAGCCGCACCCGGCCCGGAGCGCCGGATCCCGCCCGCCTGGACGCGTCCGCCCCTCGTGCTGCTGGTCGAGGACGACCCTGACTGCCAGACCACCATCGATCTGATGCTGACCACCCTGGGTTGCCGCGTCCGCCGCGTTGGTGATGGCAACCAGGCCCTGGCGGCATTCGCCGAAAGCAGTGCCCAGGTCAGAGACGGCGTCCAGGCCGGAATCGGTTTCGATCTCGTCCTCATGGACTGCCAGATGCCGGAATGCGACGGGATCACCGCGACCAGCCGCCTGCGCCAACTCATCCCGCAGGCTGGCCAGGCCAGCGCGTCCACGACCCGCCGCCTGCCGATCGTCGCCATCACCGGCAACGTGTTCACCGAGGACCGCGATCGCTGCCTCGCCGTCGGGATGGACGATTTCCTCGCCAAGCCCTGCACCCTCGAAACCCTGGCCGACTGCCTCCGGCGCTGGCTGCCGGAGCACCTGGCCCCGGCAGGCCGCGCGTAGGCGCGGCTATTCGTCGTATTTCCGGCTCGACCCCTTGAAGCGGTCGACCGGGTACTTCGCCCGTGCCTTGTCCAGCTTGCGCGCGCAGGCGGTGGTGAGATCGACTCCGCTGCGGTCGGCCAGGCGGACGAGCAGGATCATCACATCGGCGAGCTCGTCCGCCCAGGCCTCGGTCTTGTCGGGCGGCACCGCCGGGTCGCGGTCGCCGGACCAGCGCACGATCTCGGCCGCTTCTCCGATTTCGCTGATCACCGCCAGGAGCAGGTTGCGGGTGGAATGGAACTGGTCCCAGTCGCGTTCGGCCGCGAAGCGGGCGACCTCCTGCCGGAGGTCTTCGAGATCGCGGGAGGTGAACGGCATGGGCGGGCTCCGGCGGATCTACGAACGGTAATCTGCGTTTTCGCTGATGTATTCGTGCGAACGATCGGTTCCGACCACGGTGCAGGCGGTCGGGCCGAGGCCCAGGTCGATACCGACCTCGACCGCGCGCTCATGCGGCGGGTAGTCGATCGGCGGGGTGAAGACGCCGTCCTTGGGCGCGCCGCTGGCGTACAGTTCGGCTCCCTTCAGGTGGGCGACGAGCGCGCCCTCCGCGTCGGGATCGAGGCGGAACGCGCCGTCGGCGAAGATGGTGCGCCCGCCCAGGGTCAGGCGCATGCGCGAGACATCGAGGCCGGGCCGGTTGCGGCCGATCTCCTTGCCGATCGCGCACACCAGCCGCCCGACGTTGGGATCGTTCCCGCACACCGCGCACTGGAAGAGCGGCGAATTCACCACCGACTTCCCGATCGCCCGCGCGCAATCGCGGTCGGGCGCGCCCGCGACCACCGCCCGGATGACGTGATGCACGCCCTCGCCGTTGCGCGCGACATCCTCGGCCAGGTCGGCACAGACCTGCGCCAATGCCAGGGAAAATGCGGCAGGATCCGGACACGGCACCCGGCGCGAGCTGAGCAGCGCCACGGTGTCCGAGGTGCTGGTGTCGCTGTCGATCGACATGCAGTTGAAGCTGCCATCGACCGCCGCCGCCAGCGCCGCGCGCAGATCGTCGCGCCCGAGGTCGAGATCGGTGAGCAGGTAGACCAGCATGGTCGCCAGGTTCGGCTCGATCATGCCCGCGCCCTTGGCGATGCCGACGATCGATCCGCCGGCCAGATCAGCCCGGCGGATCTTGGGATAGAGATCGGTGGTGACGATGCCCTCTGCGGCTGGCAGGATAGATTCCGCCTGCAACGTCGCCACCGCCGCCGGCAGATTGGCGATGATCGCGTCCTCCGGCAGCCGCCACCCGATCACCCCGGTCGACGACGGCAGCACCTCGTTCGCCGCGATCCCCAGGCATTTCGCCGCCGCCGCGCAGATGCGTTCGGACGTCTCGACCCCGCCCGGGGCGCAGACGTTGGAGATCTTGTTGTTGACCACCACCGCACCCAGGTGCGGCTCGGCCAGCCGCTTGCGGCCGACGATGATCGGCGCCCCCGGGAACGCGTTGCGGGTGAACATCGCCGCGAAGGCATCCGTCGGCCGGTCGAGTGCGATCACCGTCACCGTCATGCGCGCCGGCTTGGCGACCTCGAACGGCGTGAAGCCGAACCGCGTCGCGCCGCAACGGAAACCCGCCGGCAGGCGCGCCTGCGCCGCCAGCCAGGCCCGATGGGCCGCGCGCGAGCCGAAGGAAAGACAGGTGCTGGACATGGGCGCGCAGGCTAGCGCCGTCGCCAGGAGCGGAAGACCCGCCGCGCTGCGCTCGGCCTTCGGCGTGGGACGACACAGGTTCGAATGCTTGAATGCTTGAATGTTTCCCGCCCCGATTCCGAGCGGAAAATCGCAAAACGTGCGGGCCGTGGGACTCGAACCCACACACCTTTCGGTACCAGAACCTAAATCTGGCGCGTCTGCCAGTTCCGCCAGGCCCGCGTTCGCTTGGGGGTAGGTCGCCGGGCACTCCGGCGACGGGACAGGTTCCCCGTTCTTGTCGGTGGGACGGCATAGCAGTGCAGGGGGCAATATCCATCCGGGAGGGTTGGAGGGGCGTCGATGTCCACATCGACGACGCGATCGTCTCGCCGGAGTCGGTAGCGCCGGCTTCAGCCGGCTGGGACGTCGGGCTTTAGCACGACGATGTGTCGCGCCTGCGTGGGCTGAAGCCCACGCTCCGTGCCGGCTGAAGCCGGCGCTACAAGGCACCAGTACATTTGCGCAAGTCCTCAGACGGGGATGTGGACATCGCTCGCTCCGAGTCGTTGGCCAGGGACAGTGGGTCGGTTCCGATACCACCGCGCCACACGCGGGGGGCGATCGCAGCAGGCCGGCATTGCATCGGAACGGTTCCAGCGGTATTTCAGCATCAAGCAGCCACCTCCATCCCGGCTGCGTTCCATCCCACCCCTGAGGCCGACCCGGCCGAGGAGGCACCCATGTCCATCCCCCACCCCCGCCCGCAACGGCGGAC
The DNA here is from genome assembly GCA_964654285.1 of uncultured Candidatus Kuenenia sp. GTDB lineage: Bacteria > Planctomycetota > UBA11346 > UBA11346 > UBA11346 > BJHQ01. The sequence continues at coordinate 42,365 of CAZZJC010000028.1, read as the reverse complement.
CGCCCCAAGGTCGGGTTTCACCTTGATCGAAATGCTGGTGGTGATCTCCATCATCGGCATCCTCGCCGGACTGCTCATGCCCGCGATCGTCGGCGCCCTCGACCAGGCGAAGATGACGCAGTGCGGCAACAATCAGCGGCAGATCATGCTATGCATGCAACTCTACAAGAACCAGAGCGACGGAGAAGCCGCGTTCCGGCAGACCGATACGAGTGGGGCATATGCGAGTTCTCCTCTGACAACCCCCGACGCGGCAGCGGGCCGTGCGACGAGCTTGGGAAGTCTGGAACTCATGGCATTTGTCGTGGGTGGGATTGGATCCAAGGTCTTTACCTGCCCTTCTGTCAAGAACGGCAAACTGTCAAATCCGGGAAGTGCGAACAATGGGGATCTTTCGGCCTGGGGCGGGACGTCAAAATGGGCTGCGGAGGACAAGGAAAAAATGGGTTTCGCTTATGATTGGGCTGCCCCTTCTGGCTCTGAACCGACCCGAGTAGTGTTGGCAGATCGAGGACGAGACGGCAGTATTGCTCATAAAAACAAGATCATGGCTGTCTATGCAGATAATCATATTGCCCCGATTATTTTGACCAAGGGTGCGACTGCCAGCGGCAACGGAATAACAGAGAATTTTGCGGGCGGCGTCACGACCGGTGCTTTCCATAATCCTGATAGCAGTGAACCTGGTAAAGCGCCTGACAACATTTATGACAACGACAACGACGGTGGAGTTTCCTATCAATCCGGCAAAGGGTCCGCGACCCGCGCTTGGGTCCAATAACCCAAATCCTCCTGATTTGGTCGTGTTCGTCAGTAGCACCCCGGCCCCCAGCCGGGGTGCTGCTTTGTGTGCCTGGCATGTCTCGCCAGCAGGAGGTGATAGTCCTCTCCGGGCCCTGATGCACGGGAACCGGCCGCCTAGGCAAGGGTGCCCGCCGCGAGGTGGGATCTGAAAGAAGCGGATGGCGAACCGTGGAGGCGATGGACCAGAACCGGATAGAAGGCCGCGCTGGTCGGGCAACCCGGCAATGGACGGGACCACCCGATAGGCATCCGTAGACCAGAGCGGTAAATCCGGCGCGGTCCACAGGACGAAGGTGCGGCTTACCCAGAGGGATGTGGACCACGCGGCGCTCAACCAACCATGGGACCGCCGGATACGAGCGCAGCACGTCCGGTGGTGTGGGAGGGCGATTCCTCCTATCCGATGTCGACGGGGATCGTCCGGTCGTTGACGCCTATTTCATCCCCACCGTGACCGTCCCCGGATTGACCAGTACGCGGGCGAAGGACGGGGTGCGGTCGCAGCTGATGGTCGCGGTGGAGGACACCATGGGCGGGCCGCCGTCGACGTGGGGGAAGCTGTACGACAGGCGGCGCAGGGGCTTCTCGTCGCGGTCGTAGAGCACCACCGTCACGTCCGGGTTGGCGGTCGCGGCCGGGCGCTGGACCACCAGGCTGACCAGCAACGGCGGCGGGATCTGGCCGGTGGCGGCAGGGCCGACGGCGGCCTGGCGGTCGACGCGCAGGGTCATCAGGTAGCGGCCGGACATCGCCAGGGGTTTGCCGGGTTCGAGCGCGACCAGCGGGGCTTCATCGTCGCCGACCAGGTCGGCCAGGCCGTTGGCGGCGGCGCGCGACAGGGTGCGGGTGATGGTGGCCTGCGCGGCGGCGAGGTCGGCGGCGCGGGCCTGGTAGGCGGCCTGGGCGGTGTCGCGTTCCTGGCGCACCAGGGCGAGTTCGCCTTTGACCTTCGCGAGTTCGTCGGCCAGGGCGGCGCTCTGGCGGTATTCGGCGAGTTTCGCATCGCGGATGCGCGCCAGGGCGGCGACTTCGTTCTGGGTCTGCTGCAACCCATCAGCGAGGATGCGGCTGATGCGGTCGTTGCGGGCGCTCGTGCGGCCGAGATCCTGCGCCAGGCGGCGCGCCTCGTCGAGCTGCAGGGCGAGCACCGCGGCACGGTCCTCCGCCGCGTTCGCGCGGGAGTTCTCGGCCCGGGCGGCATCCAGCGCGGTGCGCAACTGGTCGCGCTCGTTGCGGGTGGTGGCGAATTCGCGCTTGGCGTCGACCACCTGGTTCGACAGATCCTTCAGCCTTTCCTGCGCCAGGCGGAGCTGCTCCAGGTCGGCGTCGTGCTGCGCGTTGAGCTGCCTGACCTGGTTCGCCAGGGATGGCGCCAGCCGGCGTTCCTGTTCGGCCGCCTTGACGGCGCGCCAGCCCCAGACGCCGAGTCCGGCACCTGCTCCGGCGCCGACCAGCCCCGCCACGGCCAGGATCAGCGCCCAGCGCTGGCCGCCGGGGATCCAGCGTGGACGTCCGAGTCCGGCCAGCGGCGAGGTCGGCTTGATGGTGCGCGGGTGCGATTCGGTCGGATGATCATCCTGCCGTGTCAGGCTGATCGGGGTATAGAGGTGGGTGCGGTCGAGTTCCGGATCCGGCTCATCCAGCGCCGAACGCGGTGGCGTATCCGCCAGGGCGAGCGGGGCGAGGAACTCCTGGGTGTCGTCGTCGCCCTCCGCCGCATCCTTGCGTCTGGATCTCGGTTCGAACCCGGTGACGCCGGCGAGGCGTGTGCGGCGGTTCCAGCGGAAGGACAGGATGCGTGCGTCGGTGAGGTTGGCACCGCTGAGGTTGCTGGCGATGAGCACGGTGCCGTCGAACAGCGCGCCGACCAGATTGGCACGGGTCAGATCGGCTCCGGACAGGTCGCAGCCGCTGAGATCGGCACCATGCAGGTTCGCGCCGGTCAGGTTCGCGCCGCGCAGGTCGGCGCGGCGGAGGTTGGCATCCGAGAGGTCGCTGCCGCTGAGGTCGGCATGGGGGAGGCGCGCCCCGCGCAAATCAGCCCCGCGCAGCACCCGGCCGGGAAGCGACGCGCCGGGCCAGGTCAGGTCGGCGAGGCTGGCTTCTTCGAGGTCGCCCGAGGTGGCGGCATCGGCCGCCGCGAGCAGATCGACGATGTAGGCGTCGGTCTTGGCGATGCGCGCATTGTGCCAGAGGCAGCGGTCGCTGCCGGCGGGAACCTGATGCGTGCAGGCGGACGAACGCGAACGGAACTGGTGCCGGCAGCGCGACGCGGGGGTTCCGTCCCCGGCCGCCACCGGAGCGGGGATGGAAGGGACGCTCGGATCAGGCTGGTCGCCCATGGCCGGCCTACTTCGCGTCCTTGGTCGTCAGGCGCAGGGCGCGTCGGCGCAATTCGTGGATCTTCTGCGAATCCGGGCGTTGCTGGTAATAGGCGGTGGCGTGCGCCAGCGCCTTGGCCGGATCGGGACGATGGTCGGTGTAGATCAGCGCCAGCAGGTAGTGGGCTTCCAGGTCGGTGGAGGAGTTCGCATCGAAGTTCGCGCCGGCGACCTCGCGCGCGAGGTGGACCAGGGCCTGGTCGTATTCGCCGATGGCGAAGTAGTAGGTGCCGAGCAGGCCGTTGGCCTCGGGGAAGTCCGGATCGTCGGCGAGGATGGCCTTGAGGTCATCGCGCACCGCGAGCCGGCGCGGTGGCTGGCAGCGGTTGTGGAAGAGCGCCCGCTGCCAGCGCGCGCGGTTGAGCCCTGGCCCGGTCGCCACCTTGATCGCCTCGGCGTAGGCCGGCAGCGGATCCTGGCCCAGGCGTTCGAGGCAGATCGCCTGGTTGAGCCAGCCTTCGGGCCGGTTCGGGGCGATCTTCACCGCCTTCTGCAGATTGGCGGCGGCGTGTTCCAGGCTGTCGGCGCGTTCCGCCAACGGGCCGAGGAGCAGCGTGCCGAGGTTGAAATGCGCCCCGAAATGGCGGTCGTTGAGGGCGATGGCCTCTTCGTAGGCGCGTTGGGCGTCGGCGAACTGGCCGAGTTTTTCCCGTGCGGTGCCGGCGTTGTACCAGTAGTCGGCGGCATCGACGGGGTTGGACGCCGACAGGCGGGCGGCTTCGAGGAAGCGGTCGCTGGCGGTCGCCCATTCGCCGGCCCGGAAGGCGAGGTAGCCCAGGTTGCAGTAGACCTCGGGGTGGTCGGCCTTCACCCGCAGGGCCTCGCCGTACCAGCGCTTGGCCTCGGGGTACTGGCCGAGCTGCTGATGCGCGAGGGCGAGGTTGTAGAGCGCGGAGAAATAGCCCTTGTCCGCACCCAGCGCACGCTTGTAGAGGTCGATCGCGGTCTCGTAGCGGCCCTGCATGAGGGCCTCGTTGCCCAGGGCCGTCAGCTGCGCGGTCGAACCGGCTTCGAGCACCGCGAGGTCGGCGCCGTGGATGGCGGCGGACGCCAGCAGCGCGGCGAGAAGACGGCTGCACCGGCGCCCACGGCGGTTCATGGCTGCTGCCTGCTCAGTGGCCGGATTGCCCGGTGAAGGCGTCGGCGAGTTCCTGCGGCGTCGCGGTGTAGGTGCCTTCCGCGATGCGCTTCTTCAGGTCGGCGACGCGATGCACGTCCTCCGGGTTCATGTTGCGCAGGATGTCGACGAACCGCCGCACGGATTCGGGCGAGAATCCCAGATCCACCGCGTCCGCACGGTCCTCGGTCGACTTGCGGTCGATCGCAGGGGTCCGCGCCAGAGCGTCGGCCTTGAGACGCCGCTGGATCGCGTCGAGACGCCGGTTTTCGGAGGGGATTTCCATGGCTTGGCCTGCGCGGTCGGTCCTCGGGTGGCACTGGGTCGGGGCGGAGTACGCCCTCTGACTCCAGTATCGTCCGGCCCGGTCGGGACTTGAGGAGAACTTCGTCGTCGTGCGCAGGCAGCATCGCCAGTCCTCCTGGATCGTCATAGGCCCATTTCATGCCAATGAGTTATACGTCCGTCCCGGAGGTCGCCCCGGGGTCGACGCTGGCCCCACGCCAACGTGGTGATGTAACCCGGGTCGGCACCGCACGGTAGAACGGTCAACCCGAACCACGCCACGGGACGCATCCCGCCAGGAACGACCATGCTCCGACCCGTATCGCTCACCACTCTCACCCTCGTGGCGTTGTTTGCCGCCGGATGCAAGGACACTCCGCCCACCGTCGCCGCGATCTCGGCCCAGGACATCGCGATCACGTCCGCCAGCGATGGTGCGGCGGCGACGAACCAGGTCGTCGAGTCCGGCAACGCCTACATCGCGGCGCAGGTCACCAGCAACGGCACGGTCAGCGCCTTCGCCGAGGCCCCGGCGGCGCGGGAGGTGAAGGTGGCGAACGGAACCTTCCTGGTCACCATCGAAAACCTGCTCAACCCCGATGGGACGCCGATCTTCCCCAACACCACCGGGCAGTTCCACCTCACCGTCGATGGCGGAACGGTGACCAGCTGGCCGACCGGGGCGACCTTCAACGGCCAGCATACGGTCGCCGTGGCCTTCGATGTCGCCAGCGCGCCCGTGACCTACACCGATCCGACCAGTGGCATGCAATCGGTCATCGATTCCGGCACCTTGACCTGGACGTTGGCGAGCTCCTACACCCAGACTGCGGCCCAGAACTGGTCGTTGACCCAGGATACCCTCTGCCAGATCCCGGTCGCGACTCCGTTGACGGTGACGGTGACCCCGACCGGCAAGTCCGCCGTCGTGCACACGGTGAGCGGGTCGCGCAAGGCGACCACGGTGATCCAGCGCCAGAAGACCGCATCCGTGAACACCTTGTCCTGGCACCGCACGGTGTTCGGCGATGCGTCGAACCCGGTCGCGGTGGATGGCAGCCAGTATTCGGATTGGCTGATCGCGGTGCCGGGGCACCAGGTGCGCTGGAATCGCCACGCCGATTTCACCTTCACCTGGGATTTCACGTTGCTGCGCTCGACCCAGAGCAGCGCCAGCGATGCCGTGTACCTGACCTACGACGCCCTGCCGCCGCTCGGGCCGTTCACCCCGGCCCAGATCGCGGCGCGCTGGGGCGTCAGCCGCAACGACGCGGCCTGGTAGGACGCTGGAGCGGCACTGCCCGCCAGGGTTGCGCGGTTGCCGGTATCCTCGACCGTCCGGGTCGCTACGGTCTGGCGAAACCCCTGGTTCCACGGAGTCCTCATGCAGCACACCATCACCTGGTTCGATCTTCCCGTCGCTGACCTCGACCGTGCGGTCGGATTCTATTCCGCCGTGCTCGGTCGGAAGGTCCAGATTGATGCGCACGACGGTGTCAGGATCGGCGTGTTCGCGCACGCCACCGACGAGATCGCCGGCTGTCTGGTGGTCCGTCCAAGCCATCAGCCCGTCGCGCCCGGCCCGCTGCTCTATTTCAACGTCAGCGGTCGGTTGGACCAGGCCGTGACGGCGGTCACGGCCAACGGCGGAACGGTCAGCAAGGGAAAGCACCAGATCGGCCCCTGGGGCTGGCGCGTGCTGGCGACGGACAGCGAAGGCAATGCCATCGCCCTCCATGCTCCGGCCTGACCGTCACATCATCTGACTGTGGAGGCGCTCTTGGCTCCGGCCAGGAGCGCACGACCGGCTTCCAGGCAGCGCGCGAAGCCGCCCGGCACCGGCTGGCCTGCGGCGTCGACGTAACCGGGCTTGCCCGCCTTGACCAGTTCCTGATGGCCGAGCACGACGCAGGCGCCGTCGCGGAACTGCGGCCGGAAGCGCGGATCCATGCCCCAGGTGGTGGTCATCGGCTCCATCGCCGGGGTGTTGTGCTCGGTGCCGTCGCAGACCGGCCACTGGCGCTTGGCGCACTCGGCCAGCACCTCGGCGACGCGCTCGGCGTTGTTGCGGGCGGGGATCAGCTCGATCGCGAACACGCCCCAGGCGGCGAGGCGGTCGAAGAGCGCGGGGATGCTCTTCTCGCAGGCGGTGATCGGGTTGCCGAGCACGGGATAGACCGGGATGCCGCCGAGGGCGAGGAAGGCCGCGCGCAGATCGGCGATGGTCGGGAACGCGGCGCGATCCTCCGGCACGTAGCAGGGCTTGCCGGACTTCAGCAGCTGGTTGCGGATCTGGTTCTGCTGCGCCGGCGCATCGGCGACCGGGGCCACGCCGACGATCTTCGCGAAGATCTCGGACATTGCGTCCTGCAGGCGCAGGCCGGAGCCGGAGCCGGCGATGTCGTGGATGCGTTCCAGGCAGGCGGCCGCGACATGGCGTTCGGTGGTCGAGCCGTGCGGGGTCTGGCCGACCACGGCATCCCAGGAGGGGCCGGGCATGCCGATCGCGGCCTGGAAGTGCTTATCGAGGCGCTCGACCAGGGCCCGGTTGCGGCGTTCCTGCTCGGCGCGGATGGCGGTCAGCAGGCGGTCGGCCACCGGGGCCGTGAAGCGCGCGATGCCCTTGCCGCTGAAGTAGATCTTGCCCGGATTCGCCGGATCATTGAAGAGTTCGCCGGCCTTTTCCGCGCCGGCGTCCATGCTGATGCATTCCAGGCTGAACAGCGCCGGCAATCTGGCGATGGCGGCGGCGGCGGCGAATTCGGCGCAGCCGGAGGTGGTGAAGAAGTCGTTGATGCCCAGCACCTCGATGCCTGATTCGACCCCGGCCCACACCGCCGCGCTCGGGCTGGCGAAGACCGAGAACGAATGGTTGGTGTGGACGTGGGTGTTGGTCCCGCTGCGCGGAGCGGCCTGGTGGCGGGCGACGAGCGCGCGCAGCGCGGCGAGGCGGCGGTCCTGATCCGGGTTGGCGAGATCGAGGCTGGGGTCGGTCATGCGCTTTCCTTGATGGGGGAGTCGAGATCGCTGGCCAGTCCCTGGCGGCGGCCCGGATCGGCCAGGCGTTCGCGCACCAGTTCGGCGGTGATGACGAACTCCTTGCTCGATTTCGCGAGTTCCGGCAGATCGAACATGAGATCCAGCATCACCGTCTCGATGATGGCGCGCAGCGCCCGGGCGCCGGTCTTGCGCTCCATCGCCTTGTGCGCGATCGCCAGCAGGGCCTCGTCGGTGAAGCGCAGCTCGACGCCCTCCATCGCGAACAGGGCGTGGAACTGCTTGACCAGGGCGTTGCGCGGCTGGGTGAGGATGCTCATCAGCGCCTCTTCGCTCAGCGGCTGCAGGGCGACCGTCACCGGCAGGCGGCCGATGAACTCGGGGATCAGGCCGAACTCGACGAGATCCTCCGGGATGACCTGTGCCAGCAGGCGCTGGTCCTCGTCGTCGACCTGGCCGGCGCCGAGGCGGGCGTCGGGATCGAGGTTGAAGCCGACTTTGCGTTCGCCGATGCGGCGGCCGATGATGTCGGAGAGGCCGCCGAAGGCGCCGCCGCAGATGAAGAGGATGTTGGTGGTGTTGACCTGGATGTACTTCTGCTCGGGATGCTTGCGGCCGCCGCCGGGCGGGACGTTGGCGACGGTGCCTTCGACCAGCTTGAGCAGGGCCTGCTGCACGCCTTCGCCGCTGACATCGCGGGTGATCGAGACGTTGCCGGACGAGCGCCGGATCTTGTCGATCTCGTCGACGTAGACGATGCCGGTCTCGGCGCGGGCCACGTCGTAGTCGCAGTTCTGGAGGAGGCGCAGGATGAGGTTCTCGACATCCTCGCCGACGTAGCCCGCCTCGGTGAGCGAGGTCGCGTCGCCGATCGCGAAGGGCACGTTGAGCATCTTGGCGAGGCAGCGCGCGATCGCGGTCTTGCCGGAGCCGGTCGGGCCGAGCATCAGGATGTTGGATTTCTCCAGCTCCACGTCGCTCGCGGTCTTGTTGTGCTTCAACCGCTTGTAGTGGTTGTAGACCGCGACCGCGATGGTGCGCTTCGCGTGCTCCTGGCCGATGATGTACTGGTCGAGGTGGGCCTTGATCTCGCCCGGCGACGGCAGGCGCGCCCCGCGCGATGCGGCGCCCTCGGCGGCCGGGGTCGCCTTCTTGCCCTGGTCCTTGAGCAACGTGGCGCAGACATCGACGCATTCATTGCAGATGAAGGTGCCGGGCGGCCCCGAGATCAGGCGTTCGACCTGATGCGTGGCGCGGCCGCAGAAGGAGCAGCTATCGGGCGGGCCACCGGACTTGCGCGGCTTGGTCATGGCGGACGGGATCCTAGCGGAGGTGGTCGGTGCGGGGAAGGGGACGGCAGGCGGCAGGTGGAAGGCGATGCCGAGCGTGTCGGCATCGCCTGAAGAAACCCTGGGGAATGCCTCAGACTGCGGTCGGCTTGGTCACCACCTTGTCGATGATGCCGTAGGCGCAGGCCTCGTCGGCGGTCATGTAGTGGTCGCGTTCGCTGTCGCGCTTGATCTTCTCGATCGGCTGCCCGGTCTGGGCGCTGATGATGCGGGTCAGCTCGTTCTTCAGGCGCACGAGTTCCCGCGCCTGGATCTCGATGTCGGAGGCCTGGCCTTCGGTGCCGCCGAAAGGCTGGTGGATCATGATCCGGCTGTGCGGCAGGGCGAAGCGCTTGCCCTTGGTGCCGGAGCCGAGCAGGAACGCGCCCATGCTCGCGGCCTGGCCGACGCACACCGTGACCACGTCGCAGGTCAGGTACTGGATGGTGTCGTAGATCGCGAAGCCGGCGCTGATCGAGCCGCCCGGCGAGTTGATGTAGAGCGTGACATCGGAATCGCGCTTCTGGCTCTGCAGGAACAGCAGCTGCGCCACCACGACGTTGGCGACGAAGTCGTCGATGACCTCGCCGATGAAGACGATGCGGTCTTTGAGCAGGCGGCTGTAGATGTCGTAGGTGCGCTCGCCGCGGGCGTCTTTTTCGATCACGTAGGGGATGGGCATGGGGGTCCTCGCTGGGGTGGTGCAGGCTAGGGTGAACCTGGGCGGGCACAAACCGTTTGGCCCGCCGGGAAGACACGCCGGGGCCGGCGGCAGGGCCGCTTCCGGTTCACACGCCGACCCCGGACGCGCCTGCTGCCCAGGCCACTGCCGGTCGCACGTTGCCGGAAACGTCTAGGATGAAACCAGGATCCGGGGCATATTCCCGCATCCCTCCGATCCCCACCGAGGAGACTCCGATGATCCGCCTGCGCTCGCTGCTGCTGATTCCCGTCCTGGGCCTGCTCGCCGGCTTGGCGGTGCTGGGGGCGGAGGAGACCTTCGACGAGGTCAAGGCGCGCACCGACTTCGCCAGCGCGGATCAGGTCGTCGCGCTGGGCAACTGGTGCGCCGCGAATCAGCGCCAGACCCTGGCGCGGACCTACTGGAACCAGGCGCTCAAGCTGGATCCCGACCACGATGGCGCCCGCACCGCGCTCGGGTTCGTCCGCGTCGGCGAGAAATGGCTGCACAAATCGCTGGTGAAGGAGGGCCAGGGCCAGACCGCCCAGGCCCCCGCTGCCGGGCAGGGCGGCGGCCGGACCCGGACCCCTGACGGCAAGGCCCCGACCGCGGCGCAGGTGCCATGGGATCTCACCTTGCCGTCGCCGATGCCTGACGATCCCTGGCTGTGGGACACCCACATCAGCAGGCTGCCCCGCCTGGGCAACGACTCGACCGCGATGGAAAGCGCGATCGCGACCATCAATCGCGATCTCGACAAGTCCGGGTTCGCCCTGCTGTGCAAGGCGTTGAAGGCGGATTTCGGCGACCTGTATGCGGCGGCCGACATCTGCCGCATCCTCAGCTCGTCAGATCGCCCCCGGGCGCGGAAGCTGTTCGCCTTCGTCGCCAAGGCGAGCGAGAAGGTCGCCGACGCGGGCGACCTGGAATACTTCGCGATGATCGCGGGCACGCTCAAGGAGCGCAACGCCATCCCGCGCCTGATCGAGCTCATGGACCACGCCGACGCCCGGGTGAAGACGGCCGCGATCGAGGCCGCAGCCGATATCACCCTGCTGCCCAAGAAGACCATGAGCCGCGACACCGCGCAGCGCTGGTGGGAGCTGAACTGGAACGTGAGCGAACGCACCATCCTCGGCGAGCAGCTGACGAGCGCTGATCCGTCGGTGCAGGTCGAGGCCGCCGCCGCGCTCTACGAATACCGCGACCGCGCCATCATGCCGGTGCTCATCCGCCTGCTGCGGGTCAAGGATGCCGGCGTCAACCGCAAGGCCATCGCGGTCATCAACCGCATCGCCGGCGAACGCGCCTTCGATCCGGTCGGCCCCGACGAGCAGCGCAAGAAGCAGGCGGACCTCATCGAGAAGTGGTGGCGCGACGAAGGCGCGACCTGGATCTGGCTCGAAGACCGCAATCCGGTCGCCGCCACCTCGGTTGCGACCGGGAAGAAGGATTTCTCCAGCGAGAACGTGCGCCTGCTGGGCAGCGCGGTGCGCAAGGACTCCGCTGCGGCCGAGAGCGCCCTCGTGGCCGCCGGCCCCAAGTCCATCCCTGCCCTGCTCGATGGCCTGGGCAGCAACGATCAGATCATACGCATGAAGGCGCATGGCATCCTCAAGCAGATCACCCGGCAGGACCACGGTTTCGATGCCTCCGCCGCCGAGGACAAACGTGCCGCCGCCATCGCCAAATGGCGCGACTGGGCGATCGACAAGGGCTATGCCACCGAGTCCGGCGGCGCCGTTCCCGACCAGCCGGCCGGAAAGTAAACCGGGGCGGCGCTTGACTGCCGTCCGCCGGCGATGACCTCGGCGCCGCCATGCCGGATGTCATCGCAAGCAACCTTGCCGCCGTGCGCGCCGAGATCGCCGCCGCCTGCCAGGGCGCCGGCCGCGATCCGGCCACGGTGCGGCTGATCGCCGTCACCAAGTCCCAGGGGCCCGAGGTGCTGCCCCGCCTGGCCGCCGCCGGCGTCCTGGATTACGGAGAGAATCGCGTCGATCACCTGGAATTGATGGTGGCGAACGCCCCGGCCGGCGCGCGTTTCCACGCCATCGGGCGGATCCAGGGCCGGCAGCTGGCCGACACCGTGCGCCTGGCGCAGTGCCTGCACAGCCTGTGCGATCCCGGCCATGTCGACCGCTTCGCCAAGGCGATCGCGGCGGCCGGCTTCACGGCTGAGCGGCGTTATCCGGTCTTCGTCCAGGTGAACACCTCGGGCGAGTCGGCGAAGGCCGGCCTGCCGCCCGACGCCCTGCCGGCGATGCTCGACCGTCTGCGTGCGATTCCCGCCTGCGTGGTCGAAGGCCTCATGACCATGGCCCCGGATCTTGCAGGAAACGCCGATGAAAGCGGGGTGCGGCGCTGCTTCGCCGCCTGTCGCGAACTCGCTGCCCGCCACGGCCTGAAGCGCCTGAGCATGGGCATGTCCGGCGATTTCGCCCTCGCCGTCGCGGAGGGCGCCACCGAGATCCGCGTCGGCACCCGGTTGTTCGTCCCATCCGGCTCTCCATCCGTCGATCCATCCGATGGCGGCACGTCGGCATGACCTGGCCGGGATTCCTGCGTTCCTGGCTGCGTCCGCCAGAACCGGTCGCCGTGGCGGACGCGGATCCGGACGTCCTGCGGCTGCAGAACCGCCTCGCCGCGGCGGGCCTGGCGGTGGCGGTCCGCATCACCCGCAACCGCCGCGTCGCGCTGAGCCTGGGCGGCCGGCCTGGCGCCTGGCGGCTGGGCATCCATCGCCGGCTGGTCGCTGACGCCGATTGCCTGGCCGCCTTGCCGGCCTGGATCACCGCCGGCGGTCGCGGCCGGCATCCGGGCATCCGGGACGCGCTGAACCGCCTCGCCCAGGGCGAGCGCGAACGCGCGCTCGCCCGGCTTGGCCCGGTTCCGGTGTGCGATCCGGTCGGCGCGCACGTCGATCTGGTCGCGGATTTCCAGCGCATCCATGCGGCCGGGTTCAGCGACCTGCCGCAGCCGCGGATCAGCTGGTCGCGCGACACCGGCGGCCGCCAGCTGCGCCAGATCCGCTACGGCAGCTACCGGCGCGGCGAACCGGCGCGGATCATGATCCACCCCCGCCTCGCCCTGCCCTGGGTCGCGCGGGTGTTCCTCGACCACGTCCTCTGGCATGAACTCTGCCACCACCGCCAGGCGCTCGCTCCCATGCCGGGGGAGAAACCGCATTCGCCCCGGTTCCGCGCCTGGGAGCGCGCCTTCCCCGCGCACGCCCAGGCGATGCGCTGGGAGCGCCATCACCGCCTGCGCCTGCTCGGTGCCGACCCGGAAGCGGATCCCAGGTAGGCCCGGTCAACCGGCCTGCATGCGCAGGCGGTAGGCGCGCGGGGTCGTGCCCATGCGCCGGCGGAACACCTTGCCGAAGTGGCTCTGATCCGCGAAGCCGCAGTCGACGGCGATGCCGGCGAGGGAATCGTCGCTGCGGGCGAGCAGCTCCGCCGCGTGCTCGCAGCGCGCCTGGGCCAGGGCGTCGGTGAACGACAGGCCGGTGCGGGCGCGGAACAGGCGGGAAAAATGCGCCGGCGAACAATGGCACTGCTTCGCGACCTGGTCGCGGGTCAGCGGTTCGCGGTGGCGTTCGCGCACGATGCGCTGGGCTTCGGTCATCAGCACGTCGCCGGGCGGGCTGCGCGAGGCGCGGATCGCGGCCATGAGGTCGTTCATCGCCGCCGCGAGCCAGCGCGAGACCGCTTCCTCGTCCTCGAGATCCGCGAGTTCGGCCAGGCGGGCGAGGCCGGCGGCGCTCGCCCGCGTCGGGGCGCCGCCTTCGACCGCGGTGCGGACCATGGTGGTGGTGAGCTCCAGCGCGAACGCCTTGAGCGCGCGCACGTCGGTGCCGGCAAGGCCGTAGAGCACGACCAGCACGCGGTTGAGGATCTGGCGCGCCTGGGCGTCGTCGCCGCGCCGGATCGCGCTGATCAGGCCGGCCTCCTCGCGCTGGTAGGCGGCGTGGACCTCGGCCCGGGCGGAACCGCCCTTGGCCAGGCGGATGGCCTCGGCGCGGGCCTGTTCGCGCAGGCCGAGCTGCCGGTTGCGGCCGAGCAGCGCGGCATTGGTCAGGTTCGCCGCTTCGGCGCGCGCGCGCAGATCGTTGAGGATGGCGCGTGAACGTTGGCGATCGCCCGCGAGCGTGGATTCGGGTGCGACGGCGACCAGCCCCCCGACGATCCGCGCATTCACCATCACCGGCACGGCCCAGGCCAGGCGTTCGCCGGCGGCTGGGACGAAGGCCGGCTCGCCCCAGCGCAGGGCCTCGGAGATGGCGGTGGTGCACACGAAGGCTTCGGGCGCCGGCCTGCCGTCCGGCGGCATCGGACGGCCATCAGGATCGACGAGCAGCGCCAGCACGCCCCAGGTCCTGGCGTAATCGTCGAGCAGCACATGGATATCCTGCTGGCGGAAGCAGGACGGCAGGGCGGTCGCGGCGGAGCGCCTGGATGCGGAGGTCGCGGCCGTGCGCCGACGATTTCCCGGGGTTGCCGCCATGCCGACACCGTGCCAGGAGGACCACGGCGGACAAGCACGGATAGACCAAAGCCGGTCATGAACCGCCGGGATTCCGGTTTCTCCTTGGTCATATCATGCGGGCAGAGCGTCAGGGAAAGCCAAGCGCGACCCCGGCGCCCAGCCACCAGCCACCGCCAACCCCGCCCAGGACACCCCATGCCCCGCTACACCTCCCTTGCGATCACCAACCCCGACGACCTCCGCTTCGGCTTCGCCCCCAAGCCGGTCAACACCCGCATGGGCATGAAGATCGGTGGCGGCGAGGTCTACCCCGAGCTGAACTTCACCCTCCCGACGATGACCATCGAAGAGAAGACCAAGCCCGAGATCCGCGCCCACTACCACGAGATCATCACCGGGGCGCTCAAGCGCGCCGCCGAGCTGGAAGCCAACGGCGTGGTCATCGAGTTCGAGACCCTGCCCCCGATGACCTGGGAACCGCAGCTGGGCATCGACCTCGCCAAGATCCTGCTCAACGGCATGAACGATGCGCATGCGAAGTGGGGCCTGAAGTCGGTCCTCCGCATGACCCCCAACGACAACCGCGAGATGATCCGCCCGCCGCTCATGCGCAGCGGCAAATACTGGGAAGCGATGCTCGAAACGTTCCACGGCTCGGCTGCCGCCGGGGCGGAACTGCTGTCGATCGAAAGCGTCGGCGGCAAGGAGGTCCATGACGAGGCGTTGACGATGGCCGACCTGAAGGGCGTCATCTTCGGCACCGCCATCCTGGGCGCGCGCGACATGACCTTCCTCTGGGGCCACCTCGCCGCGATCGCCAAGCAGCACGGCGTGCAGCCGGCCGGCGACTCGGCCTGCGGCTTCGGCAACACCGCGATGGTGCTGGCCGAGCAGAAGCTGATCCCGCGCGTGTTCGCCGCCGTGGTGCGCCCGATCACCGCCGTGCGCGCCCTGGTCGCGCATGAACAGGGCGCGGTCGGCCCCGGCAAGGACTGCGCCTACGAGAACCCGATCCTCAAGGCCATCACCGGCTGCCCGATCGCGATGGAAGGCAAGACCGCCGCCTGCGCGCACCTGTCGCCGGTGGGCAACATCGCCGCCGCCGCCTGCGATACCTGGTCGAACGAATCGGTGCAGAACATCAAGCTGCTCGGCGGCATGGCGCCGACCTGCTACATGGAACAGCTCATCTACGACACCCGTCTGATGAACCTCGCCAACGCCGACGGCAAGGCTGCGGCGCTCATGCTGCGCAACCTCTTCGTGCGCAGCGACGCCGCGCTCGACCCGCAGGCATATGTCCTGACGCCGGAGAACACCATCCGCTTCGCCAAGGCCATCGTCGGCCAGCCGACCCACTACCTGTCCGCCGTCGCCGTCGCCCGCGAGGCCGTCGCCGCGATCAAGGAAGGCGCCGCCGCCGGCAAGGTGCGGATCGCGGACAAGGAGAAGCCGTACCTCGACCGCCTGCAGAAGACCGTCGACCGCCTGCCTCAGGACGAGCAGGAGTTCATCGCGGACATGATGGAATCCGTCGACCAGAGCAAGTTCCGCAAAGAGGACTACGGCTTCGCGAAGTGAGGTCGCTAGCGCCGGTTTCAGCCGGCGTGGTCGTGCAACCTGAGTCGAATCGCCCGTGCGGCAGGCTAAAGCCTGCCGTCCGTGCCGGCTGAAGCCGGCGCTACGAAAGCAGGCCATGCCCCAATCGTCGACGCGCGTGATCGTGGTGGCCGGATTCCTCGGATCCGGCAAGACCGCGCTGATCCTCGGCCTGGGGCGGATCCTCGCAGAACGCGGCCTGCGCGTGGCGGTGGTCGAGAACGAGATCGGGCCGAGCGGCATCGACGGCGCGATCCTGGCCCGCGCCGGTTTCGCGGTGCGCGAGGTCACCGCCGGATGCATCTGCTGCACGCTGATCGGCGATCTGCGCGCGGCGGTGGAGTCCCTGGTGCGCGAGGTGGCGCCGGATGTGCTCTTCATCGAGCCGACCGGCGTCGCCGGCCCGGCCGCCACCGCCGACGCGGTGCGCGGCTGCCCCGGGATCGATCCGGTCGGCGTCCTGGGCGTGGTCGATGCCACCCGCATCGGTCAGCTCAGCGAGGATAATCCCGTCTACCTGGAGGGCCTGCTCGCGGCCTCGTCCGCCGTCGCCCTGACCAAGATCGATCGCGCCGGAGCAGAACGGACCGCCGCCGCGCATGCCCACCTCATCGCCGCGGGGCGTACGGTGCCGGTGCTGCCGCTCGACAGTGGTGATGCCGGGGCCCTGGCCGAACTCGCCGACACCGCGCTTACCCTGGTCAGCCGGTCCGGCGCCGCCGGCCAGCACGGCGTCGCCGCCGCCGCCGCGAGCACGACCGCCGTGTGGGATCCCGCCCCGCACGACCTCGAAGATCAGGTGCGGCAGGCGCTGCGGCGCCTCGGTCGCAAGGTCGCGGGCCCCGACGGCGCCATCCCGGGCCACCTCAAGGCCTTCGTCGACGCCGGCGCGGATGGCTGGCTGTCGCTGAGCGTCACCCGCCTCGACGATCCTGGCCGCACCCGCGGCCGGCTCGAACGCCAGCCGCGCACGGTGACCGTCACCCTGACCGCCATCGTCGCCGGAGCCGAACCGCGCGCGGTGGAATCGCTGGTCGCCGACGCATTGGCGCCGCGCCTTCGTCTGGCCTGAATCACGCCGCCCTGGGACCGCCGGCTTTAAACCGGCATTTGCTCCATGGCCATAAATGGCCAACCCCTGGACGAACACAGTCATAAACGCCATTCAGCCAAGGCTTGCGGCCGGGATTGGAACCCCCATGGTTCGACCATCACGGGGGGCAATCGCATGGAGTCGTTCCTCGCGGCGATGATCGGATGGCCGACGGCGGTTTTCACCATCGGACTCGGCGTCTGCCTCCTCTACTGGGCGCTGGTGATCTTCGGCGCGCTCGACTTCGACCTTTTCGGGCACGGCCATGACGCGGGAGACCTGGGCCACGCCAGCCACGACGGCCTCGGCGAGGCCGGGCATCACCTTGGATTCTGGCATGGCTTCCTGGAGTTTCTCGCGGTCGGCACCGTGCCGATCACCATCGTCCTTACCCTGTTCCTGCTCGCGGCCTGGACGGTCAGCATGCTTGGCGCGCTCTTCCTCGCCCCGCTGGTCAGCGGCCTGATCCCGGCCTGGCTGACCGGGACGCTGCTGCTTCCCGTGGCGTTCATCGCCGCGGTACCAGCCGCCCGCTTGGGTATCTGGCCGCTCAAGCTGATCTTCCGCAACCTGACCAGCGGCGGCCATGCCTCGCGCCGGGACGCCATCGGCAAGGTCGCGCGCATCACCAGCCAGACAGCGGATGGGGACTTCGGCACCGCGGTCTGCCTGGTCGACGGGGCCGAGCACCTGCTCAACGTGGTCGCCCGGCCCGGATCCGCCTTCCGCAAGGGCGACCAGGTGGTGGTGGTCAGCTATGACGACGCCAAGGACCGCTTCCTGGTCGGGGCTCTGCCACATCTGGTCACGGCGGATGGCCTTGAGGCCGGAAACGCCGCCGGGCCGGCGCCATCTTCTCTCGCGGCACCACCTGCATCACGCCCGCAACCGTCTTCCCGCATCCCTTCCTGAGGAAACGCCATGGACCAGCTCATCTACATCGCCGTCGTCATCACCGGATCCATCTTCGTGGTGCTGGTGGGACTTTTTGCGTTTCTCAAATTGTATTACCGTACCATCGACCAGGGCCACGCCCTGATCGTCACCAAGGGCAGCGGGGCGGTGGTGTCGTTCTCGGGTTCGGTGGTGCTGCCGGTCATCCACCGCGCCGAGGTCATGGACATCTCGGTCAAGACCATCGAGGTCGACCGCCGCGGCAACAACGGCCTGATCTGCGCCGACAACATCCGCGCCGACATCAAGGTCACGTTCTTCGTCCGGGTCAACAAGACCGAGGAGGACGTGCTCAAGGTCGCGACCGGCGTCGGCGTCGCCCGCGCCAGCGATCCCAAGACGCTGGAGGAGCTGTTCAACGCCAAGTTCAGCGAGGCGCTGAAGACCGTGGGCAAGCGGATGGATTTCGTCGATCTCTACAACGAGCGCGACAAGTTCAAAGACGAGATCGTGAAAGTCATCGGCCGCGATCTCAACGGCTACCAGCTTGAGGACGCGGCGATCGACTACCTGGAGCAGACCCCGATCACCATGCTCGATCCGGAGAACATCCTCGACAGCGAGGGCCGCAAGAAGATCATCGAGCTGACCTCGGCGCAGAAGGTCAAGGCGAACGAGATCGAACGCGAAGCGCAGAAGGTGATCAAGAAACAGGATGTCGAGGCGCGCGAAGCCATCCTCGCCCTCGAACGGCAGCAGGCCGAAGCCGAGGCGAAGCAGCTGCGCGAGATCGCCACCAACAAGGCGCGCGAGAGCGCCGAACAGGCCAAAGTCGAGGCGGAAGAGAAGAAGCGCGCCACCGAGGCCCAGATCCAGGTCGAGCAGGAGCTGGCGGTGCAGAAGCAGCTCGCCAACCGCGAGGTCGAGATCGCGGCCAAGAACCGCGAAGGCGCGGTGATGGTCGAGAATGAACGCATCATCAAGGAGCGCGACCTCGAGATCGTGGTGCGCGAGCGCGCCGTCGAGCTGTCGCAGATCGAACGGGAAAAGATCATCGCGCAGGAGCGCAAGGCCATCGCCGAGGTCATCCGCGAACGCGTCGCGGTCGAGAAGACCGTGGCCGAGGAGGAGGAACGCATCAAGGACGTGCGCGTGCTGGCCGAGGCCAAGCGCAGCAAGGACGCGGCGATCATCAACGCCAACCGCTCGGCGGAGGAGCTGCGCATCAAGGAGGTCGTGCAGGCCGAGGGCTCCTACCAGTCGGCCCAGTTGCAGGCCAAGGAGAAGCTGCTCCTCGCCGAGGCCGACCAGACCGCAGCCGAGAAGGAGGCCGCCGCCACCATCCGCCGCGCCGAAGGCAAGCAGGCCAACGAGGCCGCCACCGGCCTCGCCCAGATCAAGGTGAAGGAGCTCGACGCCGTCGCGACCGAGAAGCAGGGCCTGGCCCGCGCCCGCATCCTGGAGGCCGAGGCCGAGGCCGCCAAGAAGCGCGGCCTGGCCGAGGCGGTGGTGAAGGAGGCCGACGCGGAAGCGGCCAAGAAGCGTGGTCTGGCCGAGGTCGCGGTGCGCGAAGCCGAGGCCGACGCGATCGAGAAGCAGGGCCACGCCAACGCGGTCGCGGTCGAGGAGAAGATGCTCGCCGAGGCCAAGGGCCTGCACGAGAAGGCCGCCGCCATGGCGAAGATGAACGAGTCGACGCGCAGCCACGAGGAATACCGGCTCGGGCTCCAGGCCAAGGTCGACGTGGCCAAGGTCCAGGTCGACGCCCACGTCCAGGTCGCCGAACGCAACGCGGCGATCCTCGCCGAGGCGATGAAGAGCGCCAAGATCCAGATCGTCGGCGGGGACGGCGGCTTCTTCGACCGCTTCGTCAAGGCGGTCTCGGTCGGCCAGGGCATCGACGCCACGGTGATGAACAGCGAGGTCCTCCAGACCGTCGGCAAGCAGTACCTCGACGGCGACCGCAGCCTGCCCGAGGACGTGACCAAGGTCCTCTCGCAATGGGGCACCGGCGATGTCGCCAACCTCAGCCTGGCGAACTTCCTGAGCTCCCTCAGCCAGAAGGATCCCGGCCTGGCGAAGAAGCTCGTCGCCCACCTGAAACCCGGGTGAGGCATTCCCCCTGAAACAGCCCTAATGATTTTATCCAGTTCGCGGCCCGTAGTCGCGTCCCGTAGGGACGCAATGATGTTAGCCCGGGCTTTCAATCCCGGGCCCCAGTCTTACATCAGGCACGAGTCCCGTAGGGACGGTGGAAGTCGAAAACCACCAGTCCGAACCCGCCTCAATCCGCATGACGAACCAGTGTCACCGTCTTCTCCTCATCTTCTGCGTCCCGTAGGGACGCAATGATGTTAGCCCGGGGTTTCAACCCCGGGACCCGATCCACCCCAAGCGCCAGTCCCGTAGGGACGGCTGAAGTCGAAAACCACCAATCGGCAGCCATCCGCGATATTCATGCCCCATACCTATGTCATCGCCTATTATCATGTGGTGTTCAGCACGAAGAATCGTCAGCCGACGATTTCAGCCGAGGTTCTGCCGCGCCTTCACGCCTATCTTGGCGGCATCACCCGTGAACATGGCGGCACCGCCATGAGCATCGGAGGGGTCGAAGATCATGCCCATTTGCTCCTCCAAGTGCCATCGACGCTGGCCATCGCCAAATTGGTCCAGTTGATCAAGGGCGGTTCATCCAAATGGATGAACGAACAACGGGTCGCTGGCTTCGCTTGGCAGGAAGGCTACGGGGCATTCACCATCGGTCCGTCCCAGATTTCGGATACGAGAAGTTATATTGAGGGACAGGCGGAACATCATAGGCATTCCACTTTTCAGGAAGAATACCGGCGATTCCTGGTGAAACACGGGATCGAATGGGATGAGAAACATGTCTGGGGATGAACGCAGAGATCCTTCTCATGACCTTCAGCCGTCCCTACGGGACTGGTTGGTTTCCGTGTGCATCCACCCGGGGTTGAAACCCCGGGCTAACCTCGTCGCGTCCCTACGGGACGCGGAGGAACCCTGGGATCCGCGATTCCCGGGGTTTAAACCTTGGGCTGACGTCATCGTGTTCCTATGGGACGCCTGGGTTTATTGGTGCGCGGCGTTCCCGAGGCTGAACCCCCGGGCAAACCGCATCGCTTCCCGACGTGACGCGGGCAAAAACCGGGATCTGCAATTCCCGGGGTTGAAGCTCAGGGCTGGTGTCATGGCGTCCCTACGAATATTCGAGCCGGTCCTCCCCACCCACGGTGTTCCATGACCGATGCCTCCGCGTCGCTTGACGCCACGACCTATGATGTGGTCCGCCGCCGCCTGGAAGGCCAGGCGGCGGAGCTGGCGGCGGCGGCCGGGAGGCTGGCGACGCGGCGGCAGGAGCTGTTCGGCGGGACGAAGCTCGAACTCGTCACCACCTGGCGGGTGCGGACCGAGCATGCCTGCCAGCCGCGCGATCTGGTGCATGTCGATGGGCGGTTCATCCTGGGCTTCGAGGTGGTGCTCGGGCTGCAATCGCGGATCAGCCCGGCCGAGGTCCTGATCGAGCTCGAAGAGCAGGGCGGCAGCCTGGTGCCGGTGCCGGCGCGGATCACGGCGCAACCGGAGTTCGTCAAGGACTTCGCCGAGGTCTTCCAGTACTACAAGGAGGCCCGGCTGCTCCACCTGCGGGCGACCGCGACCCGGCTGCTGGCCGCCTTCCAGACCGGTTCGCGCCTGACCGACCTGCGCGTGCTGCGCTGGGATCGCCGGGCGGACGGATCAGTGGCCTACCTCGACAACCGGGGCCTGCCCGACTACCAGTTCCCGGTCAGCCACGATTTCACCTGGACCCGCACCACCCGCGAAATGCACGTCCAGGGCGCGCATCCGCACATCAACATCCTCGATACGATCTTCGTCGAATGCGTGCACGGCGACCTGACCGTGAAGGTCGAGGACAACACCGCGACCGGCCAGGGGGTCTACGCTGAACCGGTTGACGATCCGACCCAGGGTCTGGACGACGCCGAGATCCACTTCGCCAGCCTCGAATCGGCCATCCTGCTCAAGATCCGGCCGTACCGCGAGAAGGACTTCCGCTACCTCGTCTACAGCCGCACCACCCGGCAGGTGGTGCGCATCGACGCGATCGGCCAGGCCTGCCAGCAGCTCCCCGAGGGCCATGGCCTGGTCTATCCCGGCGGCTACTGCCTCAGCGACGGTTCGCACAAGACCTTCCCGGTCGATGCGAGCGGGATGGAATTCAAGCGCGTCCTGCGCGGACCCAGCGGCGAGCATGTCGCCTACATCTTCTACCGCCGCGACCTGGGCACCTACCTGATCCTGATCTACGACGTGATCGAGCGCAGCATGCAGACGCCGATGCACGTGCACAGCTATTGCCGGGTGCCGGACGGCCGCCTGGTGACCCTGCGCGCCGAACCCGAGCCGGGCCGGATCCACACCGTGCAGGTCTGGCGCTCGCCCTTCTGCGATGAGGACCGCCTGCCGCCGCCCGCCGCCGATTCGGCCCTGGGCCGCATCGGCAACCGCGAGCTCGTGCGGGCGATCAGCGATCTCGGGCAGCTCGGGCGCACGGTCGCCAATCCGGCCCCGACCCGGGAACTCTACGACGACCTGGTCAAGCGCGCCCAGCGCACGCTCGACAGCTATCCCTGGCTGGGCGAGGCCGAGACGGGCGGCTGCCGCGAGCGCCTCATCGCCCTGCGCAGCACCGCCGAGCAGGTGGTCGACGAGTTCGTCAAGGTCGAGGCCCTGGCGCAGCAGGCCGGCGAACGCCTGGTGCGGCAGACCGCCACGGTCGAGGCCTCCCTGCGCGACCTCGCCTTCGCGAAGAAGGACACCGTCGACGCCTTCACCGTCCCGCTCGCCCACCTGCGCAGCCTGCGCGGGCAGGTCGACCAGTTGAAGTCCGTGCGTTTCATCGATGTCCCGGCCTGCATCGCCCTCGATGCCCGGATCGCCAAGGCCGCCACCGAGCTGTCGCAGCAGGCGGTGGAATTCCTGCTCGCGGAATCATCCCTGGCGCCGCAGGCGGCCGAGGTCGCGGAGCTTGAAGCCAAGGGCGCGGGCCTCGCCACCGTGGTCGAGGCGAAGCCGATCGCCGAGCGTCTGGCCGCGATCGCCGCCGGCTGCGACCTTCTGGTCGAGACCGTCAACGGCCTGGCGATCGAGGACGCGAACCAGCGCACCGCCATCCTCGGCCGCATCGCCCAGGTGCTGGCCACGGCCAACCGCGCCCGCGCGGTGCTCGATCGCCGGCGCAAGGAGCTCGCCGGGGTCGAGGGCCGCGCCGCCTGGACGGTGCAGGCGCAGCTCCTGGCCCAGGCTGCGACCGCCGCCCTGGCGCTGTGCACCACGCCGGAAGCCTGCGATGAGCAGAACGCGCGGCTTTCAGCGCAGATCGAGGATCTTGAAGGCCGCTTCGCCGAGGTCGACGAGATCGTCGCCGAGCTCGCCGAGCATCGCGTGCGGATCAGTGAGAGCGTGGCCAGCCGGCGCAGCCAGCTCGCCGACGCCCGCGCCCGCTCCGCCGACCGCTTGGCCACGGCGGCGGAACGTCTGCTGACCACGATCGCCAGGCGCGCCAAGGCGTCGGCAAACCTGGATGAGCTGTCGGCCTACCTCGCGGCCGACGTGCTGGTGCGCAAATACCGCGATCAGGTCGACCAGCTGCGCGCCCTCGGCGCGGTGGTGCGCGCCGACGACCTGGATGGGCGGTTGAAGGCCGCGCGCGAGGATGCCGCCCGGACCATCCGCGACCGCACCGACCTGAGCGCCGGCGAAGGCCAGGTGCGCCTGGGACGGCACGCCTTCACCGTCAACCGCCAGGCGCCCGAACTGGCGCTCATCCCTCGTCGCACCGAGGAGGGGGTCCACCTCGAATTCCAGCTCGCCGGCACCGATCTCGCCTGGCCCTGCGCCGAGGCGACGGCAACGGCGACGACCGCGGCGACGCCGGGCGTCGATTCCGAAGTGGTTGAACAACTGCTGGAATCCGAGGATTCCCGCACCTGCCGGGCGGAATGGCTGGCCTGGCTCGCGCTCCAGCGCCGGGCCCCGGGGGCCGGCATCCTGGACGAATCCGCCGCGCTCGCGCTGGCCCGGGAAATCGCCGCTGACAGCCCGGACGGCGGCTTTGAACGCGGCATCCACGACGCGGATGCCGCGCGCATCCTGGTCGCCCTGGATCATCTCGGCCGATCCGCCGGGCTCCTGCGTTTCAGTCCGGCCTGCCGCGCGGCGGCGGTGCTGGGCTGGGCCGGATGCCCGGACACCGCCTGGCGTGAACGCCTGGCGACCGAGGCGGTCAGCCTCGATCGCCTGCGCCAGGCCGGGCTCGTCGTGCCGGCCTGGGACATCCTGGCCGCCGACTGCCAGCGGCTCGTCGGGGCGGCCGATGCCGACGCCGGCGCCTACCTGGCCGAGGAACTCGCCCGTGATCGTGGCCGGTCCTTCGTCCTGTCCGGGGAGGCCGTCAGCCTGGGCGGGCTGCTTGCGGAGTGGATCCGCCTCCACCCGGCCGATCGCTCCCTGGACGAGGCCCTGCACGCGCTGGCGGCCGATCCCGCCGCCGCCTTGCGCCTGGCCACCGCGTGGATCCGCGCGGTGACCCCGCCCGAATTGCAGGCGGCCGTTCCCGAGGCCGCCGCCGGCCTGCTGACGCCGAGCCTGGCGCGCCAGCGCGTCAGCGCCCGCACCGCCCTGACCATCGACGGGCTGCTGTCCAGCCATCCGCGCATCCGCGACGGCCGGCTCGACCTGCGCCTCGACGAATGCCTGGCCCGCCTCGCGTCCCATGGTCGCGACCGCCTGCCGCGCTTCCGCGCCTGGCGCGCCAGGCGCACGGCCTTGATCGCGGCGGAACGCCGCCGGCTGCGTCTGGACGAGATGCAGCCCAAGGTGCTGACCAGCTTCGTGCGCAACCGCCTGGTCAACGAGGTCTACCTGCCCCTGGTGGGCGACAACCTGGCCAAGCAGCTCGGCGCCGCCGGGGCGCAGCGGCGCACCGATTCCCAGGGCCTGCTGCTGCTGATCTCACCCCCCGGCTACGGCAAGACGACCCTGCTCGAATACGTCGCGGCGGTGCTCGGTCTGGCCTGGGTCAAGGTCAACGGTCCGGCGCTGGGCCATAGGACCGTGTCGCTCGATCCGGCCGAGGCCCCGAACCTGTCGGCACGCAACGAGGTGGAACGGATCAACCTCGCCTTCGCCATGGGCAGCAACGTCCTGCTGCTGATCGACGACATCCAGCACTGCAGCCCCGAATTCCTGCAGAAGTTCATCCCGCTGGGCGATGGCACCCGTCGCGTCGAAGGCGTCTGGCGCGGCGAGGCGCGCACCTTCGATCTGCGCGGCAAGCGCTTCGTCATCGCCATGGCCGGCAATCCCTACACCGAATCGGGCGATCGCTTCCGCATCCCCGACATGCTCGCCAACCGCGCCGACACCTGGAACCTTGGCGAGGTCGCGGGCGGACACAGCGAGGCCTTCGCCCTCAGCTATCTGGAAAACTGCCTCGTCGCCAATCCGGTGCTGCAACCCCTGGCCGCGCGTCCGGGCCAGGATCTCTTCCGCCTCCTGCGCATCAGCCAGGGCGACGACGGCGCGCGCAGCGAACTCGAACATCCCTACAGCGGGGCCGAGGTCGCCGAGGTGACCGCCGTGCTCGGCCATCTCGCCCGCGCGCGCGACCTGCTGCTGCGGGTCAACCAGACCTACATCGCCAGCGCCGCCCAGTCCGATGCCGACCGCACCGAACCGCCCTTCAAGCTGCAAGGCAGCTACCGCAACATGGCCAAGATCGCGGCGCGGGTGGTGCCGGCGTTGACGCCTGACGAACTGACGCAGGTGCTGCTCGACCACTACCAGGCCGAGGCCCAGACGCTGACCTCGGCCGCCGAGGCCAACCTGCTCAAGCTCAAGCACCTCGCCGGGGTCGCCAATCCGACCGAGCAGGCCCGCTGGACCGACCTCTGTCGTGGTTTCGCCCGCCGCACCGAACTGTCCGGCAGCGACGATCCCCAGGAAAAAGCGGTGATCATGCTGGCCAAGCTGGGCGAGCGCCTGGAAGGCCTGCAAGCCGCCCTCGTCCACGCCCTGACCGGGGCTGACGCGGCCCGGCGGAGCGACCTGGCCGACCTCATCGCCCAGCTCGGCCAGGGCCTCGCCGCGCTCAAACCGCCGGCGCCGGTCCTGCTGCCACCCCCGCCGCCACCCGCCCCGGTCGAACCGCCCCGGGTCGAGGTGATCAACACCCTGCCCGCCGCCTACGGCCGGCTGTTCGAGAAGCAGGCCCTGGTGATCGAGGCCGTGCTGATCCCGCTCATCGAACGCCTGGGCCAGTACATCGGCACCTCGCAGCAGACCCGGGGCCAGCTCGAAAATGTCGCCGGCGACCTGCGCACCTGGATCAGCAAGACCAAGGATTCGCCGAGGATCCGCGTCGACGACAACGGTTGAGTCCGCTTGCGTTCATCGCGCAGTGGTGGTCCGCTGCGGTTGTGAGCGGCAGTAGGAGTCATATGCTCCTCACCGCGCTGCGTGGTGCCGCCAGACATCTTGTCTGAACCGCCACCAGCCGAAGGACGTCATGCGTGGATCGCGGTGAGCGGCAACCGATGCAGGCGATGATTATGCCGCTGGCAAGGGACACATGTTCACTATGTCGGCCACCTCAACCCCCAAGGGAACCACAAGGACGCCATGAACGACATCGCCACTTCCCCACCTAAGCCAGGCAGCGGTCTATCCATCACCGCCCTGGTGCTTGGCATCATCGGTCTGATCGTCCCGCTCCTCGGCATCGCTGCTTTGGTCTGTGGCATCATCGGGCTGAAAAACCAGGGTCGCGGCATGGCCATCGCGGGCATCGTCCTGGGATCGCTGGGCATCCTGACGAGTTGTGCCATCCTGCCGGCCTTGCTGATGCCCGCGATCACCGGTGCGATGACGGAAGCCCGGAAAGTCCAGGCGGGAAACAACATGAGGCAGATCGGTTTGGCGATGCGGGCGTACATGAATGAACATGATGCCGGGTATCCCAAGGATCTCGAGGAACTGAGGAGCCCCGACTACGGATTGAGCCGCAAGGTGTTTACCTCTCCAGGCCATCCCGAAATCACCCAGCCGTTCTGCTACGTCCGCCCCATTGCCACGGCGGGAAGGAATCAGCCGATCCTGGTGCAGGATCCCGCCTGCAACCGGGGAAAGGGCAGCGGCGTGCTGTATGCCGATGTCCGCTTTGCCTTCGTCAAAGGCACTGCGTTGTGGACCGAGGCGCAGCGCCTCTCCGTCTTGCCCAAGGCCCAGGACAAGGGCATCGAGCTTGCTGACTGGACCGTCGACGGCCAAACCGGCAAACCGATCATCCAGGCCCCTATCAACGCCGCGCCGGTCGCCCCATAACGATCCCACCCGGCGCTACCACGCGACAAGTCAGGTGTCGGGGTTTTTTACATCATCCTCCACCACCCCCGTCCCGCGTTTGACGTGGATGTCGAACTCGGCGAGCTTGCGGTCGAGCGTGACGCGGTTGATGCCCAGGGCCTTGGCGGCGCGCAGTTTCACGCCTTTTTCGCGGTTCATCGCCCAGCGGATGAGGATGCGTTCGGCTTCGGGGAAGAGGCGGTTCAGGTCCGGGCTGGCGGCGCCGGCATAGGCTTCGAGGGCGCGGGCGAGGGCCTGCAGGGGTTCCGGGGCGCCGGTCTGCGGTTCGCGGCGGTAGCTGCGGATGGTGGGCGGGATGAGGTCGTCGAGCATCACCGAGCCGGGCGCGAGGACGACGGCCTTCTGGACGCAGTTCTCCAGCTCGCGGATGTTGCCGGGCCAGGGATAGCTGATCAGCATCTCCAGCACGTCGCGCGGCACCTCGTCGACGTTCTTGAAGTTCTCGCGGTTGTAGCGTTGCAGGAAATGGTTGACCAGCAGGGGGATGTCCTCGCGCCGTTCGCGCAGCGGTGGAACCTGCAGATTCACCACGTTCAGGCGGTAGAAGAGGTCTTCGCGGAAGCGGCCGGTCTTGACCTCCTCCGCCAGGTCGCGGTGGGTGGCGGCGATGATGCGCACGTCGACGGTGATCGGGCGGTGGTCGCCGACCCGGGTGATGGTGCGCTCCTGCAGGACGCGCAGCAGGCGGACCTGGGTGTCCTGGCTGATCTCGCCGATCTCGTCGAGGAACAGCGTGCCGCCGTTGGCGACCTCGAAGAGGCCCTTGCGGTCCTGATCGGCGCCGGTGAACGCGCCCCGGGTGTGGCCGAACAGCTCGCTTTCCAGGAGCGTCGGCGACAGGGCGCCGGCGTTGATCGGCACCAGCGGCTTGTGGGCGCGGTGCGAATGGGCGTGGATGAGCTTGGCGAGCAGCTCCTTGCCGGTGCCGGTCTCGCCCTGGATGAGCACGGTCGCCGACGACGCGGCCGCGCGCACCGCGCTCTGCACCAGGGCGCGCATGGTGCCGCTATTGCTCAGGATGTCGTGCGATTTGACATCGACCGCCAGGGCGCCGCGCAGGATCTGGTTTTCCTCGGCGAGTTCGCTGCCTTCGAGCTGCACCCGCAGGCGGTCCATGCCGTAGCGCGCGAGGGCGTCGACGAGGAACGTCGCGGCTTCTTCACTGTCGCGGTGCGACACCACCAGGGTGGCGATCGGCACGTTGCCATCGCGCACCTGGCGCGCGACCACCGGCAGTCCATCCGTCGCGATCGGCGCGGTCGCATTGCCGGCGCACTGGGCGATCTCGTCGGCGTTCGCGGGCGGTTCGCCGCCGATGAAGGTGCCCGAGGGCGTCAGGTGCCCGGGACGGCAATTGAGCCAGATCCCGGCGATGGTCTTCCAGGTCTGGACCTCCAGCCACAGGCGGTCGAGGACCAGTTTCGGCCCGGTCGCCGGGTCGAGCATCTGCAGCACGGCGCCGACACGAGTGGGCCAGGTTTGCATGGTGTTGCATCACTGCACATAGCGGACCATTCCCAGGGTGCCACCGTGCAAATGACAACATTCGTGCTGACAATGTCTTAGAAGGAAGCGTCCGGCCGAAGGATGCACCCGGGACAGGCAGGTGCGATCAGTAATTCAGCAACTGCCCGATCCCGACCAATCCTGCTGCGGCCATGATCATCCCAGCGGAAGCACCAGCACCGCCTCGACGCCGCCGCCGTCGGGTTCTTCCAGCCGCAGGTCGCCGCCCTGGGCGCGGGCGAGCCGACGGCAGAGGGCGAGTCCGAGGCCGACTCCGGGTGCGTTGCCGGCGGCGGCCTCGGCGCTGCGGGCGAACGGCAGGAAGAGCCGGGCGCGCACGTCGGCGGCAAGGCCAGGACCATGATCGCGCAGGCGCAGTTCGAGGCTGCCCTTGCCCAGCAGGGCGCTGAGGGTGATCGTCTTCTCCGTCCCGCTGGCCGCATATTTCGCGGCATTGTCGGCAAGATTGACGAGGATCCGTTCGACCGCGGCGGGATCGCAGCGCACCATGCAGGGCGGCACCTGGGCGGTGTTGAGTTCCAGCCCGGCGGCGGCCAGGCGGGTGCCCAGGCGCGG
Organism: uncultured Candidatus Kuenenia sp.; assembly: GCA_964654285.1. GTDB lineage: Bacteria > Planctomycetota > UBA11346 > UBA11346 > UBA11346 > BJHQ01. The sequence goes on along the minus strand of CAZZJC010000028.1, from coordinate 13,162 downwards.
GAGGAGCGGCGCGAGCAGCTCAGCCAGCGCGACCGGGCGCGGTTCGGGCGGGCGGCGGCGTTCGAGCCGGGCGTAGTCGAGCACGTTGTCGATGAGATGCGCCAGGCGGCCGGCCTCGGCGCGCAGCACCTCGACGCGTTTCCCGCGTCGGGCGCCGTCGTCGGCCACGCGCGGATCCGCGAGCAGATCCGCGTGCAGCCGCAAGGCGGTGAGCGGGGTGCGCAGTTCATGCGTCACCGCGCTGACGAAGGCGGCGCGGCGTTCCGCCAGGCGGTTGGCCGCCAGGATCAGGGTGGCTCCCCCCGCCAGGCCGGCGAGCAATGCGCCCCAGGCGATGCCGAGCGTCCAGCGTGCGGCGGAACTCAGCGGCACGGCCGGCAGCGGGCCGGGTTCCAGCCGGATCGGCAACGCCGCCAGGCAGCGCTCGGGCGGGTCGTCCGGTCTGCGCGGCACCAGCTGCGCCTGCGGCAGCAGATCCGTGAGGCGCGAGGTGAGCTGCGTCCGCAGGTCGTCCCAGCGCAACGCTGCCGCCTGCAGTTCCTCGTGCCCGTCGAGCTTCGCCCGGCGTGCGAGGAGCAGCCATTGCGGCCCGGCCCAGCGCGCCTCGATCAGACCGGCGGTGCTGGCCTGGGTGGACGGCGACGACACCGCGACGGCGGGTGGAATCGGGTACGCGGTGGCCGGGCGCAGGCGCGGCTGCGAAGCGGGTGCGTCCGATCCAGCCCGTATGCTGCCTGTGCTCAGGGAACTTCCGGTCTCGGCAGGACGGACGACGGCCGGTGGTGCGGAGGGAGCGGACGGGGAAACCGCTGCGGCAAGCGCAGGATCTTGGATCGGCTGGACTTCCGGAGCGGCGACCTTGCCCGCGATTTCGCTCCGGCCCGGCTTCTTGTCAGGGCTCACCTTCGCGGTCGTCGGAGCCGGGGTTCGAGCCGGTTTGGCCCCGGCCACCGCATCGAGCGCGGGGGCCGTGGCCATCGGCTCTCGGCTCGGACCCGACTTGGCGATCGGACCGCTTTCATCCTTTCCGGCAAACGCCTGCGCTTGTCTGCGCGCGGAATCCGGGCCCGACCTCGACCACGTTTCGTTGCTTGCGGCTCCATCCGGTCGGCTGCCGGCTCTGTCGGCCGCGACCGGCACGTGCTCACGCGCGTGCGCAGCAGGCAGGGTCGAGGCAGCTGGTGCCTGCTCGGCCTGGGCCAGCGTCGGTGTTCCCGGTGCTCTGGCGCGGTCGGCAGAGGGTTGGGAATTCTGGAGGTTCACCTTCTGCGCCCGGTTGGTGCTGTCGTTGAGCACGTACACCTGGGAGGACTGGAAATTCTCGTTTCGGCTGGCGAAATCGTCGTTGGCACCCTTCAGTTGCTGGGCGGGTTGCGGCGCGACGAGACCGCTTTCCTTCCAGTTCGCAGCACGGTTGTTGACAGGTTGCGGGGTCTGGGAGTAGCGGAGCGGATCGACCGGATCCCCGACCGCGAGCGAGGACCTCATGTCCGCCGCAGCCGGATCCGCCAAACGCAGGGCGATGGGCTTGTCGGCATCCTGCACGACCTCGGCGGATTTCTGCGGCGCGGCCATGGTTGCTGTCGGAACCGGCGCGAGCGGTGAAGCCGCCTGGCGCGGCGCTTCGAGCGGATTGACGATGGAATCGGAGGCATCCGGCGGTGGCGGCAGGCCGGCCAGCAGGATTTCCGGTTCCCGGCCCAGGGTTGAGCGCAGGGCGATGAGGCGGCGTTCGGCCTCTGCCAGGTCGCTGCTGGCGATCAGACCGTCGAGCGCGAGCGCGCGTTCGCGTCCGCTCGGGATCTGCGGGGAAGACAGCGTGCCGCCGGCCAGGCGCAGATGGAGGTGCAGCGGCGCCTGCGGCAGTCCAAGCAGCGGCGAGGGCAGCAGGACGCGACCGGCCGGGGTCAGGCGTTCGCCGAAGACCTCGCTCGGCGTCCAGAACGATCGATAGGCCTCCGGTGCGCGGCTGGCTTCGCCGACCACCAGGGCGGTGGCACGTGCATCGAGGCGCCAGAGCGCCACCCGCAGCGCCTCGCTTTCGGCGCGCTCGCGTTCGCCATTCACCACCGCGCGGGTCAGCAGCACCCCGGCCGCCAGCAGCGGCAGGGCGACCAGCATCAGGGTGAACAGGCGCAGGCGCACGTCAGGCCTCGGCCAGGCGGTAGCCCAGGCCTCGTACCGTCGCGATCAGCTTCGGATTGCGGGCGTCGTCGCCGAGCTTCTCCCGCACGCGCGCCACCAGCATGTCCACCGCCCGGCTGGCGAGATCGACGCTCTGGTTCTTCCAGAGCAGGCTGTGCAGCTCCTCGCGCGGCACCACCCGGTCGCGCCGTTCGGCAAGCAGCTTCAGCAATTCGCACTCCTGCTCGGTGAGCTCCACCCCCGGCCCGGCGCCGGAGCGGGCCTGGCGCCGGCCGAGGTCGATCTCGATCCCGCCCAGGCTGAGGAGCTGCGGCGCCGGCGCCGCCTTCGCGCCGCTGCGCCGCAGGACGGCCTCGACCCGGGCGACCAGCTCATCCGCTCCGAACGGCTTGACCACGTAGTCGTCGGCGCCGCCCTTGAGGCCCTTGACCCGGTCGTGTTCCGCCCCGCGCGCGGTGAGGATGATCACCGGCAGGGCCGGACGCGCCTGGCGCAGCGCGGCGAGGATGTCGAGTCCATCCCCGCCCGGCATGACCAGATCGAGCAGCACCAGATCGACATCCATGCCCAGTGCCGCGCGACGACCGCTCGGGAAATCCCCCGCTTCGCTGACTTGGAACCCGGACAGATCGAGGATCTCGACGATCCCGGAGCGGATCGCGGGATCGTCTTCGACGACGAGGATGTGCGCGCGCATGGGACCCACCGTAGATCCCGTGGCGGGCAGCGGAAGCAGCGGCATGTCAGGGTGCCGCTGGATTTGCGTTCATTCTCGCCGCCTGGATCTTGACCATTTCGGATACCTGGGCGTCGAATCCATCTTTGCCCGCTGGCGGTTTCGCTGCGGCCTGCTCGCGCAGCCATTTGGCGCGTTCAGTCAGCTGGGCATCCAGCTGCTTCCCGAGTTCGATGCGTCTCTGCTGCCTTTCGGCGATCCTTGCCGCGATCTCTTCTTTTTTGAGGCCCTGGAACTCAGGCGGCAAGTCGGCCGCACTCACCTTGTCCAGGTCGATCTTATTGGTGATCAGATCGTTGATCAGTTCTCCTTTGCCGCTGACCACCGGAGCCGCCGACGGATCTGCGCCGGCATCGGCTCGTTTGCGGGCGAAATTCTCAGCCCTGTCCGCCGAGGTCGCAACCGGCGCGTCTGCCTGCGCCGCAACCTTGGCCGAGACCTCGTCCCTTTGCTTGCGGTCGCCATAGGCGATGGCAGTCGCTGCCAGATCGCTGTTGAGTCTGCCGATTGCCGCATCGAATGGCGTCTCCTGCTGTTTCACTCCACCATCCTGAGGAATGCCCGCGTAGCGACCCTCGCTGCGCTTGGCGATGTCCTGCCAGATGCCTATCGCCGTCGGATCCGCACCGCACAGCAGGGAATTGATGACAATGCCGTTGGTGACGGCCTGCGTACAGGTCACAGGGTATTTCACATCGTTGGCGTAATCCATGTGGGGCGGAGCATCGCCGACCAGGAAGATCGTCTTCATCGTCGTTTTGTCCTTCGACCAGGTGACCTTGGCCACGGCTTCGGCCAGGGCCTGGTTCACCGATTCCGGACCGTCCCCACCCCCGCCGGCCCGCAAGGCCGACAACTTCAGCCAGATCGCATCGAGATCGTCATTCAGATCGGTCACCTGGGTGATGTAGTCATCCCCGCGATCACGGTAGGCTACCAGGCCGATGCGCAGACGAGGCCGTGGTTTCCCGGTTTCGGCGACCGTCAGTTCATTCACGATCCCCCAGATCCGACGCTTGGCGCCCTCGATCAAGCCGCTCATTGATCCGGTGGTGTCGAGGACGAAACAGACCTCGCGGACCTCGCCGGCTGGCGGCGGCACCGCCGCATGGACCGGATCGGCGGCAACCGCCATTGCGCTGGCGCAGGTGAAGACCGTGAAGGAGAAGAGGTTGGGAAGGCGGCGCATCGGGAACTCCAAGGGCTGAGGGTGGTAAGGAAGAGGGTGTTGGGAAAGCGCGTCAGCGCACCGCTTCGACGAGGTAGATCTCAGCCCCGTCGCGGACCTGCACCTCGCCGTCGTTGGCGAGCAGTCCTTGCCGGCCGGTCTTCGCCAGGCGTTCGGCCAGGGCGAGGTGCTCGCTGCTGCCGAAGGCGATGCGCTGGGTCGGGGTGCCATCGGCCCCGGCTTCGATCCAGCGGTTGCCGCGCTGCCAGGCGCTGCTGTTGGAGATCTGATGCACGCCGGCGATACGCTGGATCCTGCCGGTGGCGTCCATGAGGTCGTTTCCGGTCGGCTTGTCGCTGTCCCGGTAGCGGCCGTTGTTGATCGATGCCGCCTGGGCCAGGCCGCCGCTGCGGGGTTCGAGGCCCTTGTGGTGGAGCTCGTCGGCGGCCCGCTTCATCACCGGTGCCGCAGCCGCATCCCAGCGCGCGCGTTCATCATGGGTCGCACCCAGCGCCATCGCCGGCAGCGGAGCTCCCTCGGTGGCGAGGAACGCGGTGTATTCGGTGAGGATGCCGTACTGGGTGCTCAGACGCACGATGTCGCGCGTGAGTTCGCTCAGGCGGATCGGATCGCTCCGGCCATCCGCCCCGAGTTCGCGCGCTAGGTCGACGAGTTCTGCGATGCGGCGTTGGGCCCACAGCCGGGCGACCCAGCCGGCACACGGATCGGCGGTCGCCGGGTCGAAGGCCACGCTGCGTTCCCAGCGCGCGCCGTCAGCCAGGGTGCCGGTGAGGGCGATCCGGTATGGCGCGCGGCCGGCGTAGCGGCCGGTGACCAGGATCTGCTCGCCGGCGAAGGCGTCGCGCAGCCGGCGCGGCTGCTGGTCGAGCACCCGGCCGGCATCGGCGGCGATCCCAGGAGAGGCCAGCACCGGCCGGCCGAGCGCCTTGACCAGTTCTGCGACCGCGACCTCGATGTCGGCGCCGGGCGGCAGGTGGCGCGCCCGGCCACGGCCGAGGTCGGCCAGCTTGTCGAGCAGCGGCGCATTGGCGTCGTGGCCGATGCCGACGCAGAAGATCCGGCGCCCGGCTGGATTGTCCGCGGCGCGGGCGCGGATCGCGAGTTCGCTCGTCAGGCCGATGGTGGGCAGGCCATCGGTGAGGAAGAGCACGATCGGCGAGGTGCCGGCCAGCGCCGGCTGGGCGAGCGCGGCGGCGAGGGCCGCATGGATGTTGGTGCCGCCGCTGGGCCGCGCCGCCGCCAGCCAGTCGCGCAGGGACTGCTGGTTCGCATCGCCCAGGGCGAGCGGCGCGCGGGCGAAGGGATCGACGCCTTCATTGAACAGCAGCAGGTTCGCGGATTCGTCGGGACCGAGCGCCGCGAGCACCTGGGTCACCGCGCCCTTGGCCTGGTTCCATTTGTCGCCGGCCATGCTGCCGCTGCGATCGAGCACCACCGTGACCTCGCGCGGTATGGGCTTGGCGGAACCGGGTGGGGGCGCCTCGGCGAGCAGCGCGAAGATGCCGCCATCGCCCTCGGGAAAGCTGATGACCGACAGCGGCGCACGCTCGCGCAGGCACCACGACAGCCGGATCGCGCCCGGGGCGGCCCGGCCATCCAGCTTCAGCTCGACCCGGCGCTCCTCGCGCCGCGATTCGACCAGGTTCTGGGTCGGGGCCATGACCGCCCCGATCGGCCCGGATCCGCTGATGCGGGCGCGGATCGACCACGGCTGGTCGCCGGCCAGGGCCTCGGCGCGCGGCAGGATCCAGTCCACGCGGCCGGCGTGCGATTCCAGCACCTGTTCGAAGGACAGCCGCACGGCCTGGGTCGCTCCGGGTTCGAGCGGGAAGACGGAGGAGCGCAGCAGCTGCGCCCCGGCGAACTCCAGCAGGGCCGGATCGAGCATCCGGCTGACGATCGACCGGTAGGTGGTGCGCGCCTCGTCCGCCGGCAGCAGGCGGGCCTCGAGTTCTCCGCCGGGGCCGGAGAAGCCGAACGAGCGCACCGCCGCCCCGGCCGGCAGCGGCAGCAGCAGCACCGCCTCGGCGCGGCTGCTGCCCCGGTTGCGCACCTGCACCGTCAGCGCGGTGCGGGCGCGCTGATCGACGGCCTCCAGGTCGAGGGCGATCGATTCGACGGTGATCGGCTGCTCCGGCCGAACCCGCATCACCGGCACCACCGGATGCACATGCCGGTGCGCGTGCCACCAGGCGACCTCGTCATGGTCGCCGGCAGCGAGGCCGGCGGCGGGAATGCTCAGGACCAGGGTGAAGACCAGGGCGGCGAAGCCGGGGAGGGGGCGCATGACCCCAGGCTAGCACGCCTGCCGCGAGCGGGTGTAACCGCTCGGTAACGATCCGGCGCTGGCGCTCGGGCGTCGAGCCGGTCGTTTTCCCCGGTTTCCTTCGGGCGATCCCGGACTATCGTGCCGTTCACGGAGCCACCCGCGTGAGCAACCCTTTCACCTTCCTCGACCATCTCGTCGCCATGGAGGCGAAGATCAGCGAACTGGAATCCCTGGGCGAAAAGAGCGGCGTCGACATGACGAACGAACTCGTGTCGCTGCGCGAGAAGTACGCGGTCGAAAGCCGGCGCACCTTCTCGAACCTGACTCCCTGGCAGCGGGTCCAGCTTTCGCGCCATCCGCTCCGGCCGCAGGCGTCGGACTACATCGACCTCTGCCTCGACGACTTCGTGCCGCTCGCCGGCGACCGCCTGTTCGGCGACGACCAGGCGATCATCACCGGCATGGGCCGCCTTGATGGCACCGGTGTGATGATCGTCGGGCAGCAGAAGGGCAAGGACGTGCACGAACGCAAGCGCTGCAACTTCGGCATGCCGCACCCGGAGGGCTACCGCAAGGCGATGGCCAAGATGAACCTCGCTGAACGCTTCGGCATCCCGGTGATCTGCCTGGTCAACACGCCGGGCGCGTTCCCGGGCATCGAGGCCGAGGAACGCGGGCAGTCGATCGCCATCGCCGAGAACATCCGCGACATGGCGATGCTGCGCGTGCCGGTGGTGATCGTCATCATCGGCGAGGGCGGATCCGGCGGGGCGCTCGGCATCGGCGTCGGCGACCGCGTGCTGATCCTCGAGAACAGCTACCTGTCGGTCATCACGCCCGAAGGCTGCGCCGCCATCCTGTGGAAGGACGGCAAGAAGAGCGACCTCGCGGCGCAGCAGCTCGGCCTCACCGGCGAGGTGCTGAAGACGCACGGCATCGTCGATGAGATCCTGCCCGAACCGGCCGGCGGCGCCCACCGCCAGCCCGAGGCGATGGCGCGCGACCTCAAGGCGGCGCTGTCCCGCCACATCGCCGAGCTCCAGGCGATGGAGATCGACGAGATGCAGGAACGCCGCTACCGCCGCCTGCGCGCGATCGGCCAGTATCTGGAACCCTCGGCCTGAGCTGGCGCATCCCGTGCCTGGAAACGTGATCGCCGTCCGCATCGTGGTCCGGCCGCAGCGCGCCGAGGTGCTTTGCCAGCGCCTCCTGGCGGCAGGCTGGTTCAGCGATCTGGAGGCGATGGAGTGCCGGGGCTACGGCCGCCAGAAGGGCCATCTGGGCGACTACGGCGGCGACGAATACCACATCGATTTCCTGCCCAAGGTCTGGGTCGGCGGCACCATCCCGGCCGAACGGCGCAACGACCTGGTGGATCTGGTGTGCTCGACCTGCCGCACCGGCCGCATCGGCGACGGCAAGATCTTCCTGCTCAAGGCGGATGAGGTCGAGATCGCCGGCTAGACCGCCGATTCATCGCGCCTCACGCCGCGGATTTCGCCTTCTTCAACCGGTAGACCATCGCCAGCACCTCGGCCACCGCCTGGTACCATTTCACCGGGATGGGTTTGCCGATCGGCACGTCCTTGGCCAGGGCGCGGGCGAGGGCGACGTTTTCGACCATGGTGATGTTGTGCTTGGCGGCGATGTCCTTGATCCGCTGCGCCATCGCATCGTAGCCCTTGGCGAGCACGATCGGCGCGGCCATCTTCGCCTGGTCGTACGTGATCGCGACCGCGACGTGGGTCGGGTTGGTGATGACCACGTCGGCCTTGGGGACCTCCTGCATCATGCGGCGCTGCGCCATCTGGCGCTGGATCTGGCGGATGCGGCCCTTGATCAGCGGGTCGCCTTCCGACTGCTTGTATTCCTCTTTCACCTCCTGCTTGGTCATCATCAGGTCCTGGGTGTGCTGCCAGCGCTGGTAGATGAAGTCCGCCGCCCCGGCGGTGATCAGCACGGAGATCAGCTTGATGGCGATCCACAGCAGCGCATGCGCGTCGGCGGCGAAGCGGGCCCCGACGTCGGGTGTGATCTGGAGCATGCGGGCGAGGTCGTTGCGGATCAGCCACCACGCGAGCAGGCCGATGACGACCAGCTTGAAGATCCCGAAGACCAGGCGCATGATCCCCCGCAGGCCGAACATGCGGCCCAGGCCGGTGATCGGGTTGATCTTGTTCAGTTTCGGCATGAGCGGGGTGAACGAGAAGTTCAGTCCGACCTGCCCGATCGCCACCAGCAGACCAAGCACGAAGGTGATGCCGCAGAACACCAGCGCCCAGCGGCCGAGCGGCAGGTGGTGCATGATGAAGGTGCGCAGGGTTTCGCGGTCGTCGAGCTGGATCAGCAGGGCGTCGTGCAGGCTCCAGCGGATGGTTTCGGCCGAGGCGCGCATGAACCACGGCCCCATGAGGGCGAGCAGGATGAACCCGGCCAGGAGCAGGATCGCGGTGCTGAGATCGACCGACAGCGACACATTGCCTTCGCCGCGCGCCTTCTCGATCCGCTTCGGCGTCGGCTGTTCCGTCTTTTCGCTGCCATCGCTGTTCTCGGCCACGACGCCCCCGTGGCGGCCCGCGACGTCCGGGAACGGACGGCAGCCACCTGAGGCGGTTCAGGCGAGCGTCGTGCCAAATCCCTGCCGACGGATCACCAATCCTTGTCCCACCCCGGGATGCCTCGGCATAGTTCCGCCGCCGCCCCAGCCATGCCGGCATCGTCGGTGATCACCGACAGCTCGCGGTTGCTGCGCAGGGCGCTGCGCGTCCAGTTGTGGCTGCCCAGCACCACCAGGCGATCGTCGACCAGGATCAGCTTGGCATGGGTCCGGCGGTCGGGTTCATCGCGCACCACCTTGATGCCGTGCTCTGCCAGCCACTGCGCGGCGACGGCGTTGCCGTCGCTCGGGGTCTTGCCGTTGCGTTCGCCCTCGAAGTCAAGACAGACCTGGACCTTCACCCCGCGCTTCACCGCGTCGGCGAGTTCATCCATGAGCGCGAACCTCCCCTCCGGGCCCGGCCACAGGCTGTACATCACCACCCACACCCGGTGGCGGGCGTACCGGATGCTCTCGGCGACCCGGCGTTCATAGGTGCCCTCGGTGCCCGGCGTGGTCGGCACGGCCTCGATGCGCCCATGACGGGAGGGGGCGAACCAGCCCAGCGCCAGAACCAGGGCGGCGAGGGCGAGCACGAGCGCCAGCCGCTTCAGCCGGGGCGGCCAGGGATCGAGTCCGGGTTGCAGCGGCAGCGCCATGCCCGCGTGATCAGCCGGCGGCGGCAGCCAGATCCGGCTTCATGGGCAGCAGACGATCCAGGCGGGCGAGCATCAGCACCACCGAGACCGCCGGCAGCGGGGCGACCAGGATCAACTGGCCGCCTGCGGTGTGCAGCTGCCGCACCAGGGTGATCAGGCGGGCGATATTCGCCGAACCCAGCATGGGAATGCTGTCCGCCATCACCGCCCAGCGCAGCGACGGCTGACGGGATACGATCTGGCAGAGCTGATCGATCGCGGCGTCGACCTGGCGCGAGTCCATCGCCAGGGATTCGCCCAGGCTGAGCACCTGCAGTTCGCCTTCACGCCGGGATTGCCAGGGCATCGTGGTCGCGATCGTGGCGGCTGGGAACTCGCTGGTCAAGGTGGACGGCAGCGGTGCGGTGCCGGCCGTCCGGGTCGCGGCGACGTGCCGCTAGGCGTCCCCCAGGCACTCCAGCGCCGCCGTCTCCACCGCCTCGGCGGTGATCGCGGCCATGTCCACCTTGCTCACGTCCTGGCGTTCCCAGGCCGCTCCGGGCGCCTGCAGGCAGCGCCAGCGCCGGCCGCGCGGGCCGTTGCGTTCGGCCGGCACCGGACCGAACAGGCCGACCGCCGGCGTCCCCAGGGCGAGGGCCAGATGGAGCGGCCCGGTGTCGCCCGAGACGACCAGGCCCGCCCGGGCGAGCACGGCCCCGAGTTCAGGGATTGATGTCGGCGGCAGCAGCACGCCATGCCGGGCGCTGGATACGACCTTTTCGGCGATGGCGCGTTCCGCCGGCGAACCCCAGGCGACCACCACCGGGCGGCGGGTGCGCTGGCAGAGGGCGAGGAATTCCGCCTGCCGCGCTTCCGGCCAGACCTTGGTCGGCCAGCCGGCGCCGACGTTGAGCAGCCACGGCCGCTCCAGGCCGTTCTGCCCCATCCATTCCTTTGCCCAGGCGTGCTCGTGTGCCCACGCCGGCAACGGGAAGCGCCAGCCGCCCAGCGCCCGCACGCCCAGGCCCAGACCCAAGGCCCGCTGCTGGTCGATGACGTGGGTCGCCGTCGCCGGAACGTGGATCCGATGTACGAGCCAGCTCAACTCCCGCGCCCGTGGCCGGGCATGGCCGACGACCTGATCTGCTCCGGAACAAGCGGCGAAGATCGCGCTTTTCGCCAGCCCCTGGGCATCGATCGCGGCGTCGAAACCGTGCTGGCGAAGCGACCGAACCACCTGCCGGACGATGGCGATCTTGCCGGTCGGCGACGCCCGCCGCAGGTGCGAGCGCGGCAGGCGATGCACCGCCGCCACCGCCCTCGATCCGTCGACCAGGCAGGCCCAACGGTCTTCGCACAGCCAATGCACCTGATGTCCCGCCTGGGCGAGGTCCTGCGCCAGCGGCAGGGTGTGGACGATGTCGCCGAAGGCGCCGAGCCGGACCAGCAGAACCCGCATGGACGGACCCTAACCGGCGGATCCGCAGGACGAAAGGCGGGAACCTGGCGGAACTGACGCTCATCCCCGTCGTAGCGCCGGCTTCAGCCGGCACGGACGGCGGGCTTCAGCCCACCGGTCGAAGCATCCGGGTTTCCCTCCGGCCGGATGAGTCCGGCTGTCCGTGCCTGATGAAGCCGGCGCTATCCAACCAGCCGGACCTCCGTCGCTTGCCCTAAGGCGTCGCTGCTCGCGTCGTGCGTGGTTTCGGAGGCGTTGGCGGCACCAGGATGGCGTCGAGATCGATCTCCAGCGACCAGCGGCAGTCCTTCACCGGTTCCCGGTCTGGCGGCTGGCCGATGGTCGAGGTGTAGGTGGGGCTCCACCGGCCTGCGTCGATCGAGGGTGGCTTGGATGCCAGATCGATGCCGATGCGGAAGCGGCTGGGGGAGAGGCGTTCGTATAGGATGGCGGGGTTGTCGGGGGATTTCGCGTCGAGGTATCCGGCCGGCAACCACTCGGTGAGATCGGCCCGATTTTCGGGCAGGTTGGACTTGGTGCGGTAGCGGGATGCGATCACGCCAGAGATGCGGTTTTGGCGATGGCGAAATGCAGCCTCATGAGCGGTGATGCAACTTTCAGGCAAATTGGGAAAAGCGATGCGAGAAATGTAATCAAGTCCGAATGGTGCCCGGTCGACTGGCGTTGGGCGTGATTTCCCGCTCAACTCCGCTTCGAGCCCGCCGAGTGCTTGGATTCCCCAAGCTATATCATGAAATTTTACAGGATTCAGGCGATCGCAGATGTCAGCCAGGACGTCATGACGGGAATACCCGAACGCCTCTGCGGTACTGGAATGCGACATTGCCTGCCACCACAAGCATCGTTCACCCGCGAATGCATCACCGACCCAACGGATTTGTCGCGGCTCTTCGTTCACCCAATCAGTGTGTTGACGTGCTGGTAATCTGCCGCGTGTGGCAAGCCATAAATAGGTTTGATCGCGAATGTCACTGACCGCAATTCCGATCATGGCGTCGATCAACGTGCCGGGATGCCCTAAAGACTGATTCCAGTGATCGAGTCGTTTCAGGGCCGTGGACGGATCCGTCGCGGCAATTGCCTGGGATCCCCACCAATTGGCGCATCCACGCGAAACAAGGAATACCGGGATTCTGGTTGAACCGAGCTCCACGAGCGATTTTTTCGCCAAACGGCCGGGATCGCGTTCGATCCATCCGAATACCGACAATTCCACCGGCCCTTCATCCAGGACCGACTGTAGGTTTTCCATATCGATCGCGCCATCCAGCAGATTACGGGAGATCTTGAGGCGATCCGGGTCGGTTTCAGACTTTTCCCGCAATCGATCAAAAATCGTTCCGCACCGCCATTCCGCCCACGGGTGGTTCTGCATCACTTCCATCGCCCGCCACAACCGTTCCTGGCGGTCCTTGTCGACCGGCGGGGCCGTGGCGACGAGTTCGACTGCGGTAGTGGCGTACCCCTTGGCCTTGAGATCGGCCTGCACCGCCTGGAAACGGGCCCAGCCATGCTGGCGCATGCCGACAATCGCGCTGAAGATGACGACCAGGACGAGCAGGATCCACATCCACCAACGCAGACGGAAGCCTTCGTGGTGATGTCCGTCGGTGTTCGGGGCGGGTTCACGCATTAGAAATCGCTCATCCAATCGGGGCGGCTTGGGATGGATTCCGGTTTCACAACACCCTTGGGCTCAGGCACCCTGGCGCTGGTTTTTATTTCGGGACGCTGGTCAAGCAGCTTCCTTGCGACCAGATCGCTGAGGATCTTCTCTGCCGGTTCATGATTTCCTGAAATCTGCACCAGATAGGGATCGATCGGACCATCGATGACTTTTGCTTGGTCGGCCGCCTCCTGGTGGAATCCGATGGCCCAGTAACAGGCAAGGAGTCGATGCCGAAGATGGCGGATGGAGACTGCGTCCGTCGTCCCATCCAGGAGCTTCTTTCCGAGCTGTTGCACCTTGAGCCTCGAATCTGCCGCCATCTCATGGTATTTCCGGTACTGGTCATTGTTTGGAACCCGGCTGAATGACGTGCCGATGGCCACATTGCGTCCACTCCTGGGGTTTGTGAAATAATCTGAGATTTCCCGTAAATGCTTATG
>CAZZJC010000027.1:0-74388 GCA_964654285.1 uncultured Candidatus Kuenenia sp. | reverse complement strand
AAGAACAAGGAGGAACGGAAGGGTGGCTAAAGTTCACGGCATTGAGGGGAAACCCATAACCGTATCATCTCTGCATGAAAATCAGGACTCTGTCTTCAAAGCGTTTATAGGCTTACTCAACTCACCGGATGTTTCTGAAAACAATGCATATTTCGGCGTATTGTATCGCCATGCAGAGCAAGTCAGAGATTTACTGAATGTTGTATCTGCGACCGAAAATGCACTCTTTGCGATAAAAGACAAAGACGCCGTTGTTATTATTGGCGTAACGGTCCAGAAACAAATGTACTGGGTAAAAAAAATTGCCCAAGGACAAATTCAAGATTGGAGGGCAATTCGGATAAGAGTAAAAGCGGCTGCGATGCTCAAGGCAATTGACGATCAATTGACCAGCATCGATAAGATATTGAATTATGACACCGCAATTTATGAGAAACTGCTTAAATCAAAGGCTGATTGAAATTATATGAAGATTATAAGATTAACGCACGCGAAATACGGTAGGGATCCAGATCGTCTAGCCTCACTTGGCGTTTCATTGGGTCGAGGCAATGTTAGAACAAGTCGGATAGGGGCCGATAATTGTTCGGTAATCTTATTGGCATCAACAGATTTTGACACGGCTCACTTTGAGAATGGCATTGCTGATATTAGACCATATCTCAGAGATCTTGAAAAGATTACTGAAATTACCGCTGATATTATTTCTACTTCGCTGTCCACATCTAGATCCCTTTCCTCTCCAACTCCATGCGCCGCCCTGGTTCCTGCCACAGAAAGCGAGAAAAATCTGATAGCTGACTTCAAATCCTGGTGCATAGCAGAAAAACCAACCTGTTTCCCCAGTGCCGATTTATCCTTTGATTTCGCTGAAAATATGAATGTCATTGGCGATAGAATAGACGGATTACCTCTTATAGCCGCCATATCATGCCACAGTACATCAATTGGGAAATTACATGACATTATGCGTTTGTTTGAAAGGGCCTTTGGTGTAAGTGATAAAAGATTAATCAATCCGCTGTTTAAATTCTTATTGTCCGGTTTTGGTCAATACTCTCACAAGGAGGTACACCGATGGATTACGGAGGTACGTCATCCCGCCACTCACGCAGACAAACGACAAGACTTTCTTCTCGAACGGGATGTTTATTCATTTATCCCACGTATGCATCAGGCTGCATTTGATGTTTATTTCAATAAAGAAAACTGGAGGTCGCCAGACGATAATCGGGTTTTGAGATGGAAGCCTAGTGTTTTTATTACAACAGAACAAAGCGAAATTAATGCTGTAAAGGGTAGAGACTGGAAAGTCACAATGTCATTTCTGGATCAATTCGGGTCCTACCCAAGAAATCTTAACGCCATTTTCAATCCGCCCCCCAATAACTGGGTTTTTCCGCCATCACCAGCAACCATCGGCGCTCCTCCTATGATTGTACATGCAGAGGATTTCAATTACGTTAACTCGCTTACCCATGCCAAAATACAATCACCGCCCCTAACCGCGCCAACTCCGCCCGCTGCCGATCCTCCCGCCGGTAATTCCTGAATTTCCTCGTCTGCCGAATATCCGCCCAGCGTAGACCCGGCGGCACGCGCACGCCCCATCTGCCCCAGAATCGGCGCGGATGCCGGTGCTGCCGGCTGGTGTAGGTCACTGACCCGCAGGCGCGGCACAGGATGCGCCCGGTTGGCGGGATGATGTACACCTTGCCGCAGCGGCGTTCGCATTGGGGACAGGTCCACCACCAGCGCCGCCGTTCACTGTCGGCAATCTCATCGGCCTGCATCTCCACGACCTCTTCCCGCTGCCTCCCCTCGAAACTAAAAAGGAAAACGATCCGGCGCGCCCCCGCCGCTCCTTTGACCATCCAATGCACCGACCCGGCAATCGCACCCGATTGGACATTCCGCCAGGTGCTCGTCCCGCCGTGTCCGACCGGCGCGCGAGTCGGGCTGTAATGCCAGCACGGAATGCCCAGCAAATCCCCGTCTTGGTGCTGCCAGCGCCGGCCGAATCCGCCCGGGTGGTTGGTGGTGGTCCACATACAGACAACCGAAATCAACGGCGCGGCGAGGCATGGCCCCCGCCCGCGTTCACCGATCCGATGATGGCCTGCGCTCCTGGGGCCATGCTCAGGTGCTCAACATTCACCCGCTGGCCTGCGCCATCCCCGCGCAGTCGGGCGCGCAGATCGGCCAGGCGCACGAATGAGGAAATCAATCGTTCAGCACGGGCGGAAGACGATCTCCGGCTATCGTACTGGTCGGCCCGATTGCAGTCCTTGAGCGCGACCAGGGCGGCATCCTGCACGCCAGCCAGCAAGGTGTTTACCATGCCCTCCATGGCGTTTGCCGACTCCAGGGCATGCAGACGGGCGGCGGCCATGTTGACCCGGCGGCCCATGGCCTCCAATCCATCGCCCGGTTGACGCATGATCTCGGCAACGGTGGCGAGACTGAATGCGGCCACCTGGGGGTTCGGCGTTCCAGTAGTCGCTTGGATTTGGTCGGGGGTGGTGTTCTGCCAATCGATGGAGCATGGTTCGCCTGCCTGGGCCGGCGGCTTCATCGACAATGGCGGCGGGCGTGGGGTCGCATGGATCGCAGCTGGCAGGTCGCTCATGGCATCACCTCGGGATGAAGGGGAGTCGCGGGACTGTCGGTACACGGCGCACCCCCACGCACACAACCCACCCAACGCACGGAACTCATGCCGCCCCCTGGGTTGTGTGGGTTTCGTGGGTTGGGTGCGGCACCTGCGCCGCCGGGTTCACTTCGTACCAACGACCTCGGGGGCCGCCTTTGCGGTCGGCGGCGTCCATCGCCCGGCGGATCAGGCCGTGGGCTTCCAGCAGGTCGAACACGGGCACCAAGGCATCCGGGCTGGCAATGCGGGTGCTGCGGTTATCCCGGTAGCAGTCGCCGGCCGTGAACCGCCACCGCTGTCCGCTGAGGATCCAGCGCCAGACCTTGATCGCGGCGGTGGCCACGGGGTCGGCGGCTTCGCCCACCACCGCCTGAGCATGGCCGAGCAGGAACCCCGCCCAGGCGCAGGCGGCGCGCATGCAATCTTCGTCCACTTCCACCGCAGCGGGATCCGCCAGGGCTTGGAAGGCCAAGGCGATCCGGGCGCAGGCCCCTGGCAATTTGGACACGAACGCGGACAGGTGCCGCAGGTCGCCATGTTCGGGATGCAGGCGCGGCTCCAGGTCGGCCCGTAGCGCGAGGATGACCCGCCGCGCTTCCGGCGTCAGCGTCAGCACCCGCGCGGCCACGGTGGAGCGCATCGGCCCGCTGTGGCCGAGCACGACCTTGCCGGGCCAGGGCAGGTCGAGCAATCGCCGCAGGGCACCGTCCCACCAGTCGCACGCGAAACCCGTCACCGGCGGCGGTTCCAATTCCCGCCGGCCCATCCAGGTCGCCGGCTTCACGAACATGAATCGCGCTACCAATCCACGCCCGACCGCATCGGGATTGGCCAACACCGCTTCCAATGCCTGGGGTTGCACCGCCAGGGCGCAGACCAGGGCGGGACGTTCCAGCGGCAGGTCGCGCCCGACCCGATGCGCGGGACAGGGATCGCCGGCATGACCGGCCAGGAAAAGCCCGAGGTTGGCCCGGCCATCGCCATATCGGCCCAGCAGCACGTCCAGTTGATCCGCCTCCGCAGACAGTGCCGCCAGCTTTTCACCATTGCGGGCCAGCAGTTCCCGCGCGGCTTCCGGGGTGGCGTCCGAAGTCAGCACATCCGGCGGGCGCAGATCTGGCATGGACGCCAGCCGTTCCGCAAGTTCGCCGGCCGTGCGCCGCATGTCCTCGCGCGGATCTCCCTCGTTTGCGCCTTTCCGGCCCGGTTTCGCCAGCGCCGTCCGCAACGCCGCCAACTGCGCTTCCACCTGCCGGCGTTCTTCTCCATAACGGGCCAGGTCCGGGGCCAATCGCGTGCGCTCGTCCGTCTGCCAGCGATGGACCGGCCGGGCGATGGCAGCCAGCACCGCGCTTTTCCGTTCGCCTGGATCCGCCAGCACGCAGGACCACACCGGCGCGGGTTCGATCCAGCCGGGTTGGATCTCCACCTCCAGCGCCCGCGCCGCGCCCAAGGACGCCAGCGACACCACCAACGGTGCGACCAATTCTGTCGGCACCTGGAGCGCGACCGAGGTCTGGCCGATGAACGCCGCCAATTCCGGCAAGCAGGCGGGGACGGCCTGCACCAAGTCCAAGGGCGGCGGCGTGATGGTGCGATGCAGCGGCCGTGGTTCCGGCCAGGGTGCCGGCGCATCCGGTGCGGGTGCGTACCGGCTGACGCTGGCAGCGATGCGGGCCACCTCGTCATCCGGTAGCGGCGGCACGCACCGGGTCGAGTTCTCTGCCGTCAGCGCGGCCAGGATCGCCGGCCCAGCCATGCCCCGCCGGCGCATGGAACCGGCAAGGCTGGCCAAGGTCGCATTGCGACTTCCGGCGCGGATGGATTCACCACCCGCCGCCGGCTTCGCGCTTTCCTGTTCTTCCATCGGCTGGAAGGCATGCACCGGCCCGGTCGCCACATGGGCATCCGGGTCGTCCGACACATAGCACAACCCGGCCACGTCCTTGCGCGCCGGATCGGCCAGCAAGCCGTAGGTGGTGGCGAAATAGTCCGCCGCCGCCCGCCAGCAGGACAGGAAGCGGGACGGATCCGCCAACCGGACCAGCACCTTCAAGCCATTACCGCTGGGGCTGATGAACGCGGCGCAGGTGAAGCGGTCGCTGGTCAGGCAGGTGCGCACGGTGGCCGGCTCCAGCACGTCATCGAAATCCAGGCAGCACAGCCCGGACAGGGACCGCACCTTGCCCGCCAGCGGCACCGCCTGCGCCCGGGTGGACAGGTCCGCCGCGAAACACACGGCGGGCAGATCGCCCTTGAGGCGGGTGCGGGCAGCCTTGTTCGTCTCGGCTCGGATTCGCCGGATGAGTTCCGCCACCGGCGCAGACGGGTGCCGGACGTGTTCCAGCACCTCGCCCACGGTGGGATGGCAGGTCGGCACCTCGGCGCGGCAGGTGGGAAACCATGCCACGCGGGCTGCGGTCCAATCGAGGGGACTATCCATGGCGGGCATCCTCTCCGCACCAGCGCCACCAGGTGGTCCGGCCGGCGTGGCTGCGTTTGGACAAACCCTTGGTGATCGTCAACGGGGCGATGATTCCCGTCCGCCCCAGGTAGGCCACGATTGCACCAAGGCAGCGCGGCGGGGCAGATTCCGGCCAATGGAACTGCGCGGCCCTGATCGCGTCCTCGGCCCGACCTTCGCGGATCGTACGAAAGCCCGTCAGCAGGGCATTGGTGATCGCCGCCTTGTCCTCGGGGCTGGCGGCCCCAAGGGCGCGCGCCATGCCGTGTTCCCGCGCCCGGATGGTGTCGCGGGGGATGTTCTGGTGCATCGGATGAGGGCTGGAGTTCGGGAAGTCGGCAGGTAAAATCGCGCTGGTTTCGCAGGTTGTGGAATCGAAGTGCGAGGGGGCAGGCTGGCGGGCCTGCCCTTCGCTATTGGTGGGGTCTTCCGCTGGAGAGGTGATGAGCGAGTGCATGGTTACACTCCCTCCGCAATCGTACCGGCACCAACGGTGCGCGATTCGATGAACGCCAGCAGGTCGGCCCGCTTATAGCGGACCAGTCTGCCAATCTTGGCATACTTCAGGGGGTACCGGCGCGTGCAGCGCCAGACCTCCAATGTGCCAGGGGCAACGCCCAGGAGCGTGGCTGCCTCGGTGGGGGAAAGCAGGTCGGTGCCTGCATGAGGAGTGGGAGAAGCGAGAAGGGCCATATGGGCTTCCAGGGTTGCGCGGCTTCGCCGCTGGTTCCCCTAAAGCATCAGAAGCCCATTCAGCGATACACAGCCTTCTTAACAATAATTCCTATATGTAAGTTAAATTGCAATATTTTCTAAATTGAGAAAAATAAGAATTATTCTCATTCCTCCTAAATTGATGATGTTTTTAGAACAAAAGTTACCGTCCATTGACTGGAATTTTTATGAGGCTGGGATCGCTCCGGTGGATGATAGGTTTTCTCTAGGTGTTTCTGTATTGATCCCGATTTCGGGATTCGCCTGCTTATATTGTCAGCAAATCCACTCTTGATTTGTCCTTTAATTTCCTGCGTATGTCGCCGTTCAATTTCCCTAGCAATATCGGGCATAGTCGGTCTTTTCCCGTGAATGATGATCTTATTTTCGTTTCTTTGCAATAAATCATCAACCGGTTTTCCCACCCAGGCAATCTGTCCCCTACGGCTCGATGACTGCAACTGTGTTTTTCTTGGTGGCTTGGCATCATGCGATCTCGTAGAGGAATGCGTGTAATCTTGAATGGCTTTTAATCGTGCGGTTTCTCGTTCTGCAAGAAAAGCCGTTTTGTCGGGCAGGATTTCCCGGAATTGTTCTGCACCTTCCTCACTGATCCACCTCTTCCGGCGTTTTTCGTGGTTCATCGCCCGATCTTGGGTGGAAAGCAACTCGTTCAGGATTTCGATGCGATCTCGGGAGGGATTGGCATATTCGGTTTCCCACTTGAAAAGAATTTTCTCCGGTTCGGTTAAATGTCCGATCAAGGACTTTTCATAGGCAATGAGAGCGTTTTGCGGTACATCAACAACCCTTGGGGCATCCCAAACTAGATTTTCTGCGCCTCTTCCTTCGCATAAACAGCTACAAAGACGGTCAATACATTTGATTATTTCCCGAACCTTCGTTGGTGTTTCTTCTGCCTGAGGATCTAAATTTTTGTATGGGTCGAGAATGTGTGCCTTTGTCCATCTGTAAAATCCCGCATCGTGTTTTGCCATTTCCACCAGATGATCCCAGGAACCCTTATTAAAATCAAATGACCCTCTTGAGCTGTTGCCCATGCGACTTTTTTGAAACGATTCCGATTCATTCAAAAGCCAACCCTTTAGGTGATCTTTTAAAAAACCAGACGTATATCGCCACAGTTCATGGCTCCATTTTTCTTTTGGTTCCCTAGGCATATCTACCCTCTTGATAGTTTGGGATTGTCTATGCGGATCGCCGGCATCACCAGTTCACGTTCACATTCGCATATCAGAACAAAAATGCGCTGGGCTTCCGTCCAATCGAATACCACTCGCCAAAACATGACTCAGGCGCGGGCCTTGGGCTTGGCGTGCTTGCGATCCTGGCGGACCTTTATGCCCCTTCGCGGGGTCGGCGCCTGACGGACGGCCCGCCGGGGTTCAGCCGCGACCTCCAGCAACGTCATCGGATCGATACGGAAGCGCGCACCCAGGGCGCGGGCCATGCGCAGGTTGATCCGGCGGCGGCCATGCAGGATGGCCGAGACCACCGGTTGCGGACCGATCTCGGGCAGGTCCGCCTGACTGAGGCCGTTCGCGGCCATCAGGTCACGCAGCAGGTCCACGCCGCTGCCAGACGGCAGGGCGATGTGCCGGCGTTCATAGGCTTCGATCAGGTCGGCCAGGATCAGGTATTCGTCATGGTCGGGATGACCCTCCGGCACACCGAACACGGCGTTGAAGCGTTCCAGGGCGGCGGCGTGGTCGGCCGGGGTGCGGATGGGCGCGATGTCGAGCATGGGCATGGTCACACCTCCAGGACGTTGATGCGGTCGTATTCGGCGTGCGTGCCGATGAAGCGGATGAACAGGAAACCGCAGGCCCAATCCACCCGGACAACCACCCGATGGCGGTTGCCGTTGACGTTGAACACCAGCCGGTCACCGACCGCAGACACGGCCGGATCGCTGGCCCGCGCATCCTGGAAGCGATGCCACCGCGCCGCGCAGGCGATGCGGTACCAGGCCATCAGGCCGGCAGCGGCATCCGGATGCCGCCCAGCGTAGTCGCGCACCGTGGCGAGGTTGAAGACCCGCATGGCGTGTCGGCACCATAACATTATGCTATGCCCCGGCAAGGGTGGGCAGGTTCGGGTCAGGGACAGTTTGCTCGGTCAGTAACGTCCGCGCCGTCCCAGGGGCTGCTTTCGCTCACCATTCATCCGCGCCTGACTTCAGTCCCGAACCCCGGGTTGGGTGGGTTGCGTGGGTTGTGTGCTGGCGTTCGGTGTCTGACCGGCCTGCTTTTTGTCCACCCCGCCCGCCTCCAGCATCGCGGTCGTGGCCCGCTCCATCGCGGCGCGCACGGCACCATCGTTCAAGCGGGCATAGACCTGCGTGCTTTTCGCATCCTTGTGGCCGAGAGCGGCCCCGATGATCGGCAAGCCAACCCCGCCAAGCGCCATCCACGACCCGATGGAGCGGCGCAGATCATGCGGTCGCAGGTTGGCCAGGCCGGCGCGGATCAGCACCCGCCGCCACGATGCCTTGGGGTCGGTGATGTGAGGGTGCGCGGACGGTTTGCCCGGCACCAGGGCAGCGGGGAAGACGTAGCGCCCGGCCTCGGTCAGTTCCGCCGGGGTCAGTTCCGGCAGACGTTCGCGGGATCCGGCATCGGCCCGTTGCAGCAGCCGGCGGCGGGACTCGTTTGCCGCCTGCAACCGGCCCGGCAGTTCCGTGCGCCATTCCCGCAGGCGGGTCAGCACCGGCAGCGGGATCGGCACGGCCAGCAACGCGCCGGTCTTGCTGCGTTCCTCGGGCACCAGCCATTGTCCGATGTCCATGGCGAGGTCGGTCCAGC
This sequence comes from uncultured Candidatus Kuenenia sp., assembly GCA_964654285.1. Lineage (GTDB taxonomy): Bacteria > Planctomycetota > UBA11346 > UBA11346 > UBA11346 > BJHQ01. The sequence goes on along the minus strand of CAZZJC010000027.1, from coordinate 65,732 downwards.
GTGCGCTGGCCACGTTTCCCCGGCGCAGGCCCAGGAACAGGCAGCAGGTCCAAAACAGGTTCCACGGTTCGGGTTCCTCGGCCAACGCACGCAGGAAGGCCGGCAGTTCACCCGGTTGCAGGAAGCGCGCCCGGCTGGCCACCTTGGGGCGGCGGATGCCAGCGGTCGGAATGTCGCCCTGGTAGGCCAGCGCATCGTCCTTGGCGGCGGCGTGGTACATGGCCGACAGCACGGCGATGGCATGCCGGCCCGCACCCTTGCCGCCGGTCTTGCGGATGGGTTTGCCGTGCCGGTCCACCTGGGGCTTGCCCGCATCGACCACCGCATCGGCCAGGGCCTGCACGTCCGCACGGCGCACGTCCGACAGCCGCTTGGTTCCCAGGGCCGGCTGGATGTGCAACCGCCAGGAATCCTGATAGCGCCGGGCGGATGAGGCCCGCAGTTTGCCAACGTGATGCCGGTTGAACCAGTCCCACAACTCGGCCAGGGTGGATTCCTCGCGGATCGCGCGGCGAGCTTGAACCACCGCCACGGGATCGGCTGCCACTCCCTTGGCTTCACGGTTTCCGCGCACCTTTTCGCGTGCCTGTTCGACCGTCAACGATGGCCAGACTCCCAGGCGAACCTCCACAGGTCGGCCGTTGGCCTTGGCGTAGTAATAAAAAACCTTGGGGTTGTTTTTGACCCGGCCGGCCGCGTCCTTCACCTCGGGCGAGACGTACAGGCACAGCCCAGGGCAGCCGGTGTCCTTCAAGCGGACCCGTCCGGCCGCGCTTGGCTTCCAGTCCCGCAGCTTGGCCTCGGTGAAGGCGAACCGGGTTCTCTGATCGACTAGTGCCATGCGCGCCATCCTACCGGCAGCCTCGCCATCCTACCCATATCCTACCGGAGAGGGTAAAACCGGGTGGTTTCGGGTTGGCTCCGGTAGGATGGAGCATGAGTAAAAACCAAGTAAGTCAATGCTGTATCATGTTGTAGTAAACTTGAGTGTAGGCAGGATGGTGGGTCTTGATCAGACTACGGATCTGAGGGTTGGAGGTTCGAATCCTCCCCGGCGCGCTTAAACCCCAGCAGAAATGCTGGGGTTTTTTATTGGCGGATGCCCGAGTGCGTCAGGGGGAAGACCTGGGGTCTGCTTTCCGCCCCGGCAACCACCAACCGATCAGCAGGCTGAGGGGGATCGACAGGCCAAGCCAGGCGATCGCCGACGCCGGGCTGCCGCCGTGGCGCGGGTCGGCGAGCACGCCGCCGATGAATGGAGCGACGGCGGCCACGCACCAGGGCAGGCCCATCAGCAGCGCGCTCGCTGCCGCGCCCTGACCGGGCATGACCCGGTTTCCGCTGGCGATGATCACCGGATTGTTGGCCGCGTTCATGCAGCCGAAGATCGCCAACAGGATCAGGACCACCACCGGCCCGGCGGTCGGCAGCAGCAGGATCGCCGCCAAGGCCAGGCCGGAAAGGGCATTGCCGAGGCCCAGCACCAGGCGCGGCCCCAGGCGGTCGGCGAGATGCCCGGCCGGCACCAGGGCGGCACAGGCACCAAGCACCAGGGCGGCGTGCCCGGCGCCAGCCACCAGCCACAACGGTGCGGACCGCGAGGCCAGCAGGTCCGGCAGCAGGAACATCAACGCCAGGACGGAGGTGGTCGAGGTGACCTGCAAGGCGAACAGCACGCCCAGTTCGCGACGGTGCTGACGGATCAGGCCGAAGGTCGCCGCCAGCGGGGCGCGCGCGCGCGGCTGCCCCCGCACCGTGGCCGCCAGCGCAGCCGCCGTCAGCACCGGCAGCACGTAGAGCCCGGCCGTCCACGGTCCGCAGCGCAGCCACACCGCCGAGAACAACGCCTGGCTTGAGGCCGTGCCCAGATAACCGCCGACCAGGAACAGCGCGACGAACAGTCCCGTCCGCTGCGCCGACACCGCGCCAGCCCAGGCGGCGCCGGCGGGATGGAACATCGAGGAGCCGATCGAGGCGCTGAAGACGATGAGCGCCATGACCGGCCAGCCCGACGCCATCGGCAGCCAGAAGACCGCGCCGGTCAGCAGCACCCCGACCACCAGCAGCATCCGCTGCCAGCCGCGATCAGCGGCCAGCCCGAATCCGATCTGGCTCGCATTGGCGGTGAAACCGGCGGCCGTGGCGACCAGTCCCGCGATGGCGAGGTCCAACCCGGCCAGGGTCTTGTACACCGTCCACACGCCCATGGCGATATCGACGCTGGCATGCGCCAGCATCAGGGCGACTAAACCGCGGCGCAGACTGCTGGTGGTGGGTGGTTCAAGCGGCGGCATGGCTGGTTCCTGATAAGCGACCACCCCGCTGGGTGGCAGCGGGGTGGTCGGGGCGAGCGTGGATCAGAACGCTGATCGCTACGGTCGCAGCCCGCCCCGCAGGCCCGGACGCCACCCGGCGACGGACACGGCCTTGGCGGCAAGGATCGCTTGCGCAGGGGCGGGGGTGAATGGCATGGCCGGGATGCTGGCCTGAGGTCGAGTCGGTCAAGCCTGGGACGAGATGCGAGAGGAGCGACCTGAAGTGCGCTTCCTCCCCGGGTCTCGCCTTCCCAATTCCTTGTCGTCCACGCGCAAGGCAGCGAACGGTTTCAGCCTTCGGCCGTCGCTTTCAGGGCGCGGCCACGCCGGGCCGCGGCACCGCATCCGGCCTGAGCGCGATCGCCGCGGTCGGGCAGACCTCGGCGCATTGGCGGGCCGACAGCGGCAGCGCGTCCTTCATCGTGCCGCCGAAGGGCACCGCGACCTGGATGGTGAAACCGCGGCCGGCGAAGCCGAGGCCGAGCTTCTCGCCGTGCTGGGCGGCGACGGCGATGCACAGGCCGCAGGCGATGCACTTGCCGGGCTCATAGGTCACCAGCGGGTGCGAGTAGTCGACCTTGAGCGGCGGCAGCTCCATGCGGAAGCGGTTGGGGTCCGCGCCGTATTCCTCGGCGTAGTCGCGCAGCGAGCAGTTGTTGCGGCTGGTGCAGGCGCAGGCGAGGCAGCGCGCGGATTCGTCCTTGGTCTCGTCATCATCCAGGCAGCCGCCGGGCACGGGTTCGTGACGTGGGCTGGGACTCGCGTGGGCGAGGAACTGCGGCATCAGCTCGCGCGCGGCGGGGCCGAGGCGGACCGAGAACGCCTTCGCCTCGGCTTCCGGCTTCAGACCGGCGAGGTAGCGGTTGATCGCCAGGGCGGTGCCGCGGCCGGAGGCCACCGCGCGCACCGCCTGCTTGGCGGGGGCGACGGCGGAACCGGCGGTGAACACGCCCGGGATCGTGGTCGCGCCGGTGTCGCGCTCGGCCTTCAACCCCTTGCCGGCGAAGGTCAGGCCGAAGGCGGCGGCGACCTTGGCGTTGGCCTCGCCGGTGGCGACCAGCACGGCGTGGTATTCGCTGCGCAGGCGCGTGAAGCCTTCGGCGTCGATCGCGGTGCCGAGCTGGAACGTCACCCCCATGCGCGTGATGCGCGCCACCTCGGCGTCGATCACGCTGCGCGGCAGCGCCTCGACGCTGACCTCGCGCCGCAGCGCACCGCCGACTTCCGGCGACGCATCGAACACGGTGCAGGCATGGCCGAAGCGGGCGAGGTGGAAGGCCGACGCCAGGCCGCACGGGCCGGCGCCGATGATCGCGACCTTCCGGCCCGTCGCGGGTTTGCACGGCGGAATATAGGGATTCGCGCTGTTGAGATCCGCATCCGCGACGAAGCGCTCGACCTCGCGCACCGACACCGCGCCGTCGGCCATGGTCCGGCGGCAGCCGCGCTCGCACAGGTTCGGGCAGAGCCGGCCGAGGATCGCCGGCAGGGCGTGGCGCTCCAGCATCACCGCGATCGCTTCTTCCAGCCGCCACGCGGCGGCGAGGCGGAGCACCTCGGCCACGTCGAAATGGGTCGGGCAGATGCTCTCGCACGGGGCGAGGCAGTCGCCGAGATGGTAGCCGAGCAGCAGTTCGAGCGCGGTGCGGCGGGCGTCGTGGACCTCGGTCGAGGAGCTGTCGACCGCCATGCCCTCGGCCGCCTTCGTCGCGCACGACGGCAGCAGGCGCGGCCCGTTGTTGACCTTGACCACGCAGACCAGGCACGAGGTCTGCGACGGCAGGCCGGGGAAATGGCAGAGCGTCGGGATCGCGATCCCGGCCGCCTTCGCCGCGTCGAGGATGGTCGCGCCGGCGGGGACGGTGACGGGAATGCCGTCGACGGTGAGCTTGAGGTCGGTCACTGTGAATTCTCCGCTTTGTGGCCATCAATTCGTTGGGAAACCGGCCAGAGTACCCCAGATGCAAGGCGCGAGGAGGGAGTTTGGCAGCGCCAAATGACCGACGAGCAACGCCGCAGATGGGGTGCTATGGCCGGTTTCCGGTTCACGATTCCACCGTGATCACTTTCTCGGGGCATCCGCTGCGGCACAGGTCGCAGCGCGTGCATTTGTCCACGTCGATGGCGTGCTTCTGGTACGGGGTGAACCCGATCGCCTCGACCGGGCAGATCTGGGCGCACTTCGTGCAGCCGGTGCAGCCATCCTGGACGACGTAGCGGATGAGCGCGGTGCACTTGCCGGCCGGGCATTTGCCGGCGAGGTGCGCCTCGTATTCGGACCGGAAGTAGCGCAGCGTGGTCAGCACCGGATTGGGCGCGGTCTGGCCGAGCCCGCACAGGCTGGCGGACTTCACCTGGCCGGCGAGCACCTCGAGGGTCTTGAGATCGTCCGGCTTGCCCTTGCCGGCGCAGAGCCGGTCGAGGATGTCGAGCATCCGCTTCGTGCCGAGGCGGCAGAACGTGCATTTGCCGCAGGACTGCTCCTGCGTGAACTTGAGGAAGTAGCGGCTGATGTCGACCATGCAGTCGCGTTCGTCGAGCACGACCAGGCCGCCCGAACCCATGATCGCGCCCGCCTTGTTGAGCGCGTCGTAGTCGATCGGCAGGTCGCAGATCTCGGCCGGCAGGCAGCCGCCGGACGGGCCGCCGATCTGCACCGCCTTGAAGCGGTAGCCGCCGGGCACCCCGCCGCCGATCTCCTCGACCACCCGACGGACGCTCAGGCCCATCGGCACCTCGATCAGGCCGCCGCGCGCGATCTTGCCGGCGAGGGCGAAGACCTTGGTGCCGGTGCTGTTCTTGGTGCCGATCGACGCGAAGGCGGACCCGCCCTTGCGCACGATCCAGGGGATCAAGGCGAGCGTCTCGACGTTGTTGACGCAGGTCGGCCGGCCCCACAGCCCGGATTCGGCCGGGAAGGGCGGGCGCAGGCGCGGCATGCCGCGCTTGCCTTCGACCGACGCCAGCAGCGCGGTCTCCTCGCCGCAGACGAAGGCGCCGGCGCCTTCGACCACGCGCAGGTGCAGAGGCGGGCCGTTGCCCATCAGCTTGTCGCCCAGGAACCCGCGCGCGACCAGGCGGGCGATGGCCTCGCGGATGCGCACGACGGCGAGCGGATATTCGGCGCGGATGTAGAGCACGCCCTCGTTCGCGCCGATCGCCTGCGCGGCGATCGCCATGCCTTCGAGCACCCGGTACGGAAACGATTCCAGGATCATGCGATCCATGAACGCGCCCGGGTCGCCCTCGTCGCCGTTGCAGACGATGAACTTGCCGGTGCCTTTCGCGGCCCGCGTCGCGGCCCACTTGCGACCGGTCGGAAAGCCGGCGCCGCCGCGCCCACGCACGCCGCTGTCGAGCACGTTCTTGATCAACGCGTCGGGGTCGTTGGCGGCGAGCACGGACTTGAGCGCCGCGAAGCCATCGTGGGCCAGGTATTCGTCGAGGTCGAGCGGCTCGATCTCGCCGCTGTGCTCGGTGGCGATGCGCAGCTGGTCGCCGAGGAACGAGTTGACGTGCGGATCGCGCACATCGACCGGCCGGCGGTCGGGCATCGCGCCGCCGGCGTCGCCGGACAGGCGGTCGAGCACGTCGTCGGCGAAGCGCCTCACCTTGCCCCACAACGTGCGCGGCTTGAGGTGCAGGCGGATGATCGCGGCGGCGTCCTCGGCGTGGACCTTGGTGTAGAGGATGGTGCCGGGCGCACCGGCGGCGGTCCACGGGGTCGCGCCCTTGGCGTGCAGGTCGCCACCGTTGTGGGCGCAGCTGCCGCAGTCGACGCCCTTCTCGGGCAGCGTCGGCGTCGCGCCCTCGTCGACCACCTCGACCATCGGCGTCTGGTGGCACATGCCGACGCAGCCGACGGCCTTGATCGTGGCGGCGGCGCCGGTGCGTTCGAGTTCGCGCTCCAGCGCCTCGCGCACCCGCTGGCTGCCGTTGGCGACGCAGCACGAGCCGGAGCCGACGCGGATCTCGGGGCCCTTGCCGGCCGGCACCTTGGCCGCGGTGTGGGCGCCGCCGCCGGTGCGTTCGCGCTCCAGCACGTCCTCCAGCATCTCCGGCACTTTTTCCGGGGTCAGGTGGCCGTAGGTCGCGGCGCCGACCTGGGCCACCGGCGCCAGGGTGCAGCAGCCGAGGCAGGCGATCTTGTGCAGGGTGAAGTTGCCGTCGGCGTCGGTGTCCTGATCCTCGGTCATCTTCAGATGCCGGCGCAGGGCCGAGGTGATCAGGTCGGCGCCCTTCACGTGGCAGGCGGTGCCATGGCAGACGCTGACCAGATGCCGGCCGGCGGGCAGGTGGCGGAACTGGTCGTAGAAGGTGCTGACCCCGGCGACCGCGGTGGGATGGATGTCGGTGATCGCGCAGACCCGCTGCAAGGCGGTCGGCGGCAGCCAGCGGTACGCGCGTTGCAGGTGCTGGAGGATCGGGATCAACGCTTCCGGCTTGCGGCCATGCAGACGGACGGCCTCGTCGACGACGCCGAGGTCGACTTCGGGCTGGGGCGCAGCGGCGGGCTCATGGCCGTGATCATGCCCGTGGCCCTGGCCGCAGCAGCCGGCCTGCCCTTCGGCATGATCGTGGCCTTTGCCGCCGCAGCAGCCGGCGTGGCCGGCGGCATGATCGTGGACTGCGGGAGCAGCGGGGGTGACAGCGGCGCTCATGGGCTGACTCCTGGAAGGACGCCGATGCAGAAGAGATGCTTTTCACCGCGCAGGTAGATCCGGCCGCCGACGATCGCCGGCGTGCCTGAGACCGGTTCGCCGACGTTGCCCTGGCTGAGCTCCTTCAACTCGCGACCCCAGGCGAGGACGCGGGTCAGGCCGTTGCGATCGGTCAGGTAGAGCTTGCCGTCAGCGAGCACCGGCGATGCCCAGAACGCCCCCTCATAGGTCTTGTCCCACACCTTCGCACCAGTCTTGGCGTCGAGGCACGTAACGCCACCGCTGCCGCTGATGAAGGCTATGAGATCGGCATCGGCGACCGGGCTGACGGTGTCGGGCAGGTCGCTGTCATAGGGTTTCGGCCAGATGCCGTGGCTGGAGGTCACGTCACCACTGCCATCCGGCTTGATGACCTGCATCACCGACGCGGTATTGCCGACCACGACCAGCCCATTCGAGATCGCGGCCGACGCGGCGACATCGCCGCCCAGGCACGAGAAGCGCCAGAGCTCCTTGCCGGTGGCGGGATCATAGCTGACCACCCACGGATTCGCGGTGGTCAGCACCTGATCGCGTCCGGCGAGCTTTGCCAATACCGGCGACGACCAGGAATTCGGGATGCCGGGGCGCTTCGTGCGCCAGCGTTCGCGGCCGTTGGCGAGGTCGAAGGCGAGGAGCGCCGATTTGTTGTCTTCGGACCCGGCCTGGTCGACCTGGATGATGACCAGGTCGTTCCAGATCACCGGCGAAGCGGACAGGCCGTACTGGCTTTCGGGCGAGCCCAGGGCCTTCGTCCAACGCACCTTGCCGTCCTTGGCCGACAGCGTGGCAAGCGCGCCGGTGCCGAAGAGCGCCACCACCACGTTGCCGTTGGTCGCGGCGCTGGGCGCGGCGTTGCCGGTGTCGCCGAAATCCGGCGGCTTCGCCCCGGGCGGCACCGGGATCTTCGCGGTCCAGCGCGGGCTGCCGTCGGCGCTGGCGAAGGCGTAGACCTCCTGCGCCTTCCCGTCGCTGCCGGTGCAGAAGACGGCATCGTCCCAGACCACGGCCGAGTTGATGCCCGGCTGCGGCAGGGGCTGCTTCCAGAGCACGTTCCTGCCCGCTGCGGCATCCCAGGTGGTCGGCGCGGCGGCGGGCGCAACGCCGGCGTTCGGGCCGCGGAACGTGGCCCAGTTGCGCGCGACGGCCGCGGGATCGACCGGCGGATCCTGCACGACGGCGATCGGCTGCATGCCGGATGCGCGCGGCGGCGCGGCGAGGGCAAGGGCGACCAGGCCACCCATGAGCGCGACCCCGGCGACGGTCAGGCCGTGGCGGGAGAGGTCGTTGTCGCGCCACGGATCCGGGGCCGCGTGGGCTCGCGGATCGAACGGCTTGGCCTCGGCCTTGGTGGCGAGCTTGAAGGCACCGACGGCAAGCACCACGCCGGCGAGCAGCATCCAGGCGCCATGGCGGGCGAAGTCGTTGCGACCGAAGTATTCGCCGCGCACCTGGTTGTCGAGGACGCGGTAACGCTCCTTCAGCGCCTCATCCTTGGGATGCAGGGCGATCTCGTTCTTCAGCCGGACCAGCGGCGGGTAGGTCAGCGGATCGACCCGGCGCGCCTGGACGAGGTTGCTGATCAGGGCGGCCAGCACGATCACGGCGAAGAGGGTCGCGACCACGGCGACGCCGAGCCACGGCCGGCTGCGCGCTGGCGCGGCAGCCGGGGCGGAAGCGGAAGGAACGGGGACGACGGGCGCGGTCATGGCGCGGCCTTTACTGCTGCGGCTTGCCCTGCTGCGGCTTGGGGCATGACGGCGGCGACCGGCATCGGTGGCCGCGCTTCATCGCCTGGGCACGCCGGCAGGCAGCGGGCGCACGAGACGCAGGCGCGGGAATCGGCCTCGTAGGTGGTCTGGCGGTTGCGGCCGACCCGGCGGATCAGACCGACCATCAGCACCAGCACGAGGAATCCGGCGGCGATCGCGGCGCCGACCCGGGTGCGCCGGACGATCGTCGCGGCGGCGGCGTGGATCTCGTCCGGAGCGCGGTTGTGCCGGCGCACCGCGTCGGCGGCGTCGCTCGCGCCCTTGGCGGTGCCGGCGTCCTCGGCGAGCAGCCGGTCGGACAGCGCGACCGTCGCGTGCTGGCGTGCGAGGGTGTCGCCGGCGCGGTGGCCGAGCCACGCGCCGAGCGCGATGAGCGGCACCGTGGCCAGGATCAGGCCGGCGAGCAGCGCGCGGCTGGGCTTGCGCGGCTGGGTCGGCGTCGGCGTGTGCATGGCCCCGAACGGGCAGGATTCCTCGCACAGGCGGCAGCCGACGCAGGCGGTGGGATGGATGCGCACCTTCCATTTCGCAAGCGGCGCGACCCAACCCAGCAGTACGCCGTAAGGGCATAGGAAGCGGCAGTAGGGCCGGCCGACCACGGTGGCGGCGGCGAGCAGCGCCCCGCCCGCGATCAGCATCGACGCCGGGCCGGTCAGGCGGAAGAAGCCGACGAACGGATCGTAGGAGCAGATCACGTAGGCCGCACCGGTCGCGGCCCACAGCACCGCGAGCGCCAGGTAGACGTAGGGCAGGAAGGTGAGCGGCCCTTCCAGCCAGGGCGGCAGCCGGATCGGCTTGATGAGGACCAGGTCCTGGATCGCGCCGAGCGGGCAGACACCGGCGCAGAACAGCCGGCCGGCGAAGAGGGCCACGGCAAGCGGGATGAGGAAGAACGCCGCCGCGACCCACGACAGGCCGCCGCCGAGCAGTCCGGCATGCGCCACGTCCTGGATCGAACCGATCGAACAGACGCAGCCGTTGCGCACGAAGCCGAACCAGATGAGGCTGCCGAAGGCGATCCAGGCGGTGGCGGTGCGCGAACGCCGGACCAGCACGGCCCAGGCGGTGAGTCCCAACGCGAGCGCGAGCAGGCCGACATCGAGCACCGCCAGCCACCCGGCGCGCGCGGCCGGCGTGGTGGTGCCAGGAAGCACATAACCCGGACTGAAATCGGGCGGCGGGAAGCGCTCCTCGGCCCAGGCCGAGACGACCAGGAACAGCAGGGTCAGAGAGGATAGACAGCGCTTCATGCCTTCCCCGATCCGCTGCCCGGCTTGGTCTTGAGTTTGTAGGGCTGATCCGCCGGCACGCGGGAGATCGCGTCGGCCGGGCATTCCAGGGCGATGGCGCATTGGTTGCAGTTCACGCACAGGTTGTGGCGGATCTGGAGGAACATCGAGCCGTTGCCGTACAGCGTGCATCCCTTCACGCAGCGGGCGCAGCCGATGCAGGCGGGTTCATCGATATGGTACTCGAAGTAGGGATCCTCGATGAAGCGCCGGCGGATGGCGTCGGTCGGACAGAGCTGGTTCTCGGCCGCGCCGTTGAGGGCGATCGGCTCGGGCCCGAAGTAGCCGGTGCACAGGTCGCAGTAGCCGCACACCGCGTAGGCGTGCACGCATTTCACCGCCGAGGGCTTGATCACGCAGAGCGTGGCGCAGCGCCCGCACTGGGTGCACTTGTCGGGATCGATCTGCCAGACCATGCGCGGGGCGGGGGAACCGGTCGTCGCCACGGCGGCGCCGGCCGCCGCGAGCACGCCGAGGCCGCGCAGGCCGTGCTTGAACAGGTCGCGGCGGCTGACCGCGTCAGCTGCCGGGATCGGCTGGGGGGCGGGGTCGCTCACCGGGCACCTCCATTGCCGCCGTCGCGTCCGCCCAGCGCCTGCTTCATCGACAGCGCCGTGGGCAGGCCGCAACCGCTGTACGATGCGCAGCCCCGGCAGAGGCCTTCATTGGTGCAGGTCTCGCCGGACTGGTTCGCCTTGCGCGCGACCAGGGCGAGGACGCCGCCGCCGAGGACGCCGAGGGCGAGCCAGCGCGCGGCCTTGCCGAGCAGGGCGCGCCGGCCCTCGGCGGGTTGGGAACGAGATGGATCGGTCATGGCTTCACCTCGCTGAAGATGCGCACCGCGCGCGCGATGGGATCGAGGACGTAGACGCGGCCGTCGGCGGCGGCCACGACATCGAAGCCGATCGGCTTCAACCCGGGATTCGGCATGACCTCGGTGGGCGCCACCACGCACTCGAAATGCCCCTCGGCGTCGTAGCGCTTCACGCGCGGCAGGCCCTTCTCGCTCGTGATGAAGCGGCCGTCGGGAAGGATCGTGAAATCGGCGGGGTTGCAGCAGCCGCTGAAGCCTTCGATGGCGAAGCCGCGGGTGCCCCAGGACTTCACCTTGCGATCCTCGCGGTCGTAGGCCTCCAACAGCCATTCGCCGCTGTTGACGACCCAGACCAGGCCGTCGGGGCCGACCTGCACGTCGACATGCGGGCTGGGGATGTTGAGCGTCTTCGCGCCCTCGCCGCCCAGGCGGGAATAGTTCTTGCCGTCGCGATAGCGCCACACCGCCCGCTCACCGAAGTCGGCGATGTAGACATCGCCTTCGGGATGCACCGCGATCGACGTGATCCACGACTTGTCGGTCGCCGGGCGCCAGGGTTCGCCGGCCTTGCCGCTGGTGAATACCTGGATGCGGTCGGGTTGGCGCGGCTGGTCCGGTGGGGCGTTGCTGCGCACGGCGACGTACAGGGTGTTGTCGCGCGCCACGGCCACCGCGACGGCTTCACCGGCACAGGGCCAGTCGGCCTTGCGCCGGCCATCAGCACCGACCACCGCCACCGACTTGTCGCCCGCGATATAGAGCGTGCCGTCGGCCGCCAGCGCGATGCCGCGTGGTTTATTGAAACCGGCGGCGATCTTGCCGGTTTCACGATAGCGGATCAGGGCCGGATCGGTGGCGCGGAACTTGGTGTCGTCGTACAGCACCTCGCCATCGACCGGTCTTTCGGCGCGGAAGAGCTGCCACGCGGCGTAGCCCGCGCCGGCGAGGACGAGCACGACCACCGCGAGGATCACGTAGTGCCCCCGGCGATCCGGCGGCGGCAATGGCGGCGGATCGGCCTGGAAGGCGCCGGCCGGCGGAGCCGAACCGGTTGGAGGTTGGACGGGATCGCTCATTTGCCGACCCCCACGTCAAGACAGGTCATACGATCAAGGTCGCGCACGATGAGTCGTGTGCCGACCAGGGTCATCGGGCCCCAGGAATCGTGGCCGGTCAGCACCTTCGCGCGCGCGAGCTGGCTGTACTTGTCGCCGGTGATCTCGGCCGTGGTCAGGGTGCCGCTGTCGTTCATCACCCAGATCGCGCCACCGGCGGCGAGGAACGGCCCGATGCCGAAGCGGTTGCCGGTGCCGCTGGCCCAACGGCGCTTGCCGTCGAGATCCATGCAGACCAGCTGGCCGTCGGGGATGACGCCGTATATGAGTCCGTCGATGAACAGCGGGGTGTGCTGATCGCTGCCGAAATCCTTGGCCGGCTTGCGCCAGACGATGGAGGGCGTGAACACGTCGCCGTCCTTGCCGATCTTCATCAGGACGCAGCCGGCGTTGTAGCCGCCGGCGATGAACAGGCGGTCGTCACCGACGACCACCGGTGATGGCGTGGTGGCGATGCTCACCTTCCACGCATCGGTCGACCAGAGCAGCTTGCCATCGGCCGCATCGACGCCGACCACGCCGCCGCTGGCGCAGTAGACGTACTGCTTGCGCCCGGCGAGGGTGGCGACGACCACCGACGAATGGCTCTGGGTCCAGCCCGGCGTGTTGGGCGTCGTCCATACCGGCTTGCCCGTCGTGGCGTCGACCGCGACCATCATCACCTGCTTGCCGGCGGGCGCGAGGATGACCTTGCCGTCATCGACGAGCGGACACTGGCCGGCATACCAGGGCGGATCCTTGGTCTCGTAGGTGCGCGCGAGGTCGATGCCCCAGCGGTAGTCGCCGCTCACCGCGTCGACGCACAGCACATGGCATTTCGGGCCGAAGCTGATCACGTTCGCGCCAGCGATGGCAGGCACGGTGCGCGACATGCCGTGGTTGAACTTGACCATCACCTGATAGCTGCGGCGCCAGATCTCGGCGCCGTCGGCGAGCGACAGGCAGCGCAGCGCGTCGGCCTTCTTCTCGACATCATAGTCGAGCAGGTAGACCCGGCCGTCCTTCACCGCCGGCGACGCGTAGCCGAAACCGACCTTCAACGACCACAGCGCCTTCGGCCCCGATTCGGGGAACGACGTGCTCAGCGCCGGCCCGCCGACCACCACGCCAGTCGCGCCCGGGCCACGGTAGCCCGGCCAGATTCCCGGCTGGTCGCCGGCCTTGCCAGGGCCGGCGGTGAAGGTGCCGCTGAGATCGATGCCGTTGGCTCCACCGGGCAGGGTGAATTCCTTGGTCGGCAGGCGCGCTTCCGGTTTGAAGTGGATGCTGGCGAACCACCAGCCCAGGGCGGCCACGGCCAGCACGCCGACGACGACGGGCAGGGCGCGCGAAACGTTGGCCGGCACCGGCAGATCGGCAGGCGGAGCCACGGACGGCGGCGGGGCGGCGGGCGTCTGGGTCATACGTTCAACCTCTACTCCCTGGGTAGGAACCTGTTCACATGGATTCGCTGCGCCGGCAGCCTACCAACCTGGCGCTCGTCTGGGGAGGGGTTTCCCCGGCCGGTCCAATCCATGCGCCGCCCAGCCGGGGACGATAGACGACCGGCATCATCGCCTCGGCGCGGTGCCGAACGATGTTTTCGGCACTCTACTATATCTCTGGTTTCTGCGCGCCGGGGCCGACGCACCGATGGACTGGCAGCCGCCGTCGCTGCGCATCGTCGGACATCGGCGCTGCGCCGGCAATGACGGGGATCAAGCCGCCGCATCCCCCAGCGCGCCGTGCTCCCTGGTCGGATCCCAGGCATCCTCCATTCGTCAGGGCTGGCCGCCTGTCCTTGCGGCGCTAGGGTCCGCGCATGGCCGAGCCGCTCCTGAGCGTCCGTGGGCTGGTGAAGCATTTCCCCATCCGCAAAGGCGTCTTCGCGCGCCAGGTCGGGGCGGTACGCGCCGTCGATGGCGTCGATCTCGAGGTCGGGCGCGGCGAATCGCTGGGACTGGTCGGCGAATCGGGCTGCGGCAAGACCACGCTCGGCCGCTGCATCCTCCGCCTGCTGGAACCGACCGCCGGCAGCGTCCGTTTCGATGGCCAGGATTTCCTCGGCCTTTCTGGCAGCACGCTGCGGCGCTTCCGCCGCCACCTGCAGATGGTCTTCCAGGATCCCTACGGCAGCCTCAACCCGCGTCTGACCGTCGGTGACCAGATCACCGAGCCCGTGATCGTGCACGGCCTCGCCGACCGCAACGGCGCCTGGCAGCGCGCCGCGGACCTCATGCGCAAGGTCGGCCTCAGCCCCGACCAGCTCGCCAACTACCCGCACCAGTTTTCCGGCGGCCAGCGCCAGCGCATCTGCATCGCGCGCGCCCTGGCGCTCGAACCCAAGCTCATCGTCTGCGACGAACCGGTGTCCGCGCTCGACGTGTCGGTGCAGGCGCAGGTGCTCAACCTGCTCACGGATCTGCAGGCCGAACTCGGCGTGTCGTACCTGTTCATCAGCCATGACCTGGCCGTGGTCGCGCATCTCTGTCCGCGCGTCGCGGTCATGTACCTGGGCGAGGTCGTCGAGACCGGCCCGACCGACGCGATCTGGACCCGCCCGCTGCATCCCTACACCCAGGCGCTGATGTCCGCCGTCCCCGGCATCGATCCGGAAAATGGCCGCAAGCGCATCATCCTGGAAGGCGACCCCCCCAGCCCGCTTGAACCCAGCAGTGCCGCACGCTTCGTCCGCCGCTTCCCCCGCCACCGCGCCGCCTTTGAAAAGGGCGAGATCACGCTGCGCGAGGCGTCGCCGGGGCATTGGGTGCGCTGCGCGGATCTTGCGGTCTTGCAGGAGATGGCCGAGCGGAGCGAAACGGGGGCTCTTCGCGCGTGAGCCGGACTGGTTCAACCTGGACGATCAGCGACCGCTCATCGATCACGGGAGTTGAATGCCAATCGGTACCGGATCTCCACCAGCGTTGCACCACCCAGCACCGCATCCTTCCGGGTGCCGTCATCAGTGAATCCGAACCGCTGGTAGAACCGGCGGGCGCGTTCGTTCGCGTCCAGCACCCACAGGGTCACTTGGGAAAATCCAGCCTGCTCGAGTCCAGCCAGACCGGCGCGCAACATGTCTGCTCCGATGCCACATCTCCAGTGGTCGGGCAGCAGATAGATCGCGTTGATCTCCCCGGCCGCAGGCAGATCGGCATCGCGACAGGGGCCGGTTGAGATCCATCCCACCACGACCCCACCACGTTCAGCGACCAGAGTCCCCTCGGCGGTGGTGGAAAGCATCTTCCGCCAACGTTCAATCCGGCCTGATTCGGACAACCCATCCAGATGCGGCTGCGGGACAATGCCTTTATATATAGGCGATCTTCCAGGTCCGAACGTGGATGCGTCCGATCGCTTCGGCGTCCGCCACCGTTGCCAGGCGGATAGTGGTCGGTGCATCCTGGCCGGAGGTGCCCGGCGTGCTCAGGTCGTCCCCAGCCCGCGCGCCATCAGGATCTTGCCGGAGCGCACCAGTTCGACGATGCCATAGGGCTTGAGCAGGCCGACGAAGGCGTCGATCTTGTCCGATTCGCCGGCGACGCGCAGGATCAGGGATTCGACGCCGTAGTCGACGACCTTGGCCTTGAAGTTCTCGGCCACCTGCAGGATCTCGGTGCGCGAGTTCATCGCGGCCTGGATCTTCAGCAGCGCGATCTCGGATTCGATCACCGCCTGGCCGGTGTGGTCGATGGCGTGGACGACGTCGATCAGCTTTTCGAGCTGCTTGATGATCTGCTCCAAGGTCTGCGGATCACCGGAGCAGGTGATCGTCATGCGCGAGAACTCGCCCGGTTCGGCCTCGTAGCCGTCGATGGTGCCCGATCCGGCGAAGCCGGGCGAGACCACCAGCGATTCGATGTTGTAGCCGCGCCGGCTGAAGACGAGCGAGATGCGGACCAGCACGCCGGGCTTGTTGCGGACGAGGAGGGAGATGGTGTGCAGGGGGGAATTTGGCATAGAAACCTTGGAATTGCTGGGGGTTCGCGGCGGCCGGGCTCAGGTCGATCCGGTCGGCTTCTCCATCTTCACCTTGGGCCGTTCGGTCAGCATCTGGGCGTAACCGGCGCCGGCGGGGATCATCGGGAAGACGTTGTCCTCCTTCACGACCTCGGCGTTGACCAGGCACGGGCCGGGCTGGGCCATCGCCCATTTAAGCACCTTGTCGACATCGCCGGCGCGGGTGACGTTCTTGCCGGGGATGCCGTAGGCGGCGGCGAGCTTGACGAAGTCGGGGTTGCCTTCGAGATCCGAACCCATCAGGCGGTTGTCGAAGAAGAGTTCCTGCCACTGCCGGATCATGCCCAGGTAGTGGTTGTTGATGACCAGGATCTTGACCGGGACCTTTTGCAGGAGGGCGGTGGACAGCTCGCACAGGGTCATCTGGAAGCCACCGTCGCCGACGACCGCCCAGGCCGGTTTGCCGGTCGCCATCGCGGCGCCGATCGCGGACGGGAAGCCGAAGCCCATGGTGCCGGCGCCGCCGGAGCTGATCCAGTGGCGGTGCTTGGTGGTGCGGCAGAACTGCGCCGCCCACATCTGATGCTGACCGACGTCGGTGGTGATGATGCAGTCGCGGCCGCCGACCTGGTCCAGGCGGTCGAGCACGAATTCGGCGCGCAATCCGCCCTTCTTCCCGTATTTGAGCGGGAACTGCTTGCGCCAGCCGTTGAGTTCTTTCCACCAGTCGGCGGTGTCGAGCTTGCCGACCAGCGGGATGAGGTCTTCGATGACCAGCTTGGCGTCGCCGGCGATGCAGACGTCGGGGCGGATGATCTTGTTGAACTCGGCGACATCGATGTCGACGTGGATCTTGGCCGCATCCTTGCAGAATTCGCTCACCTTCCCGGTGATGCGGTCATCCCAGCGCGCGCCGATCGCCATGATCAGGTCGCAGTTCTGGACCGCCTTGTTGGCATAGGCGGTGCCGTGCATGCCGAGCATGCCGAGGTGGAGGGGCGAATCCTCGGGGCAGGCGCCCTTGCCCAGCAGCGTGTTGACGATCGGCGCGCCGAGCTTCTCGGCGAACTGCATGATCGCCCGACCGGCGTTGGAGATCAGTGCGCCGTGGCCGACATAAAGCACCGGCTTCCTGCTCTTGAGCAGCAATCCGGCGGCCTTCTTCAGCGCCTCGGGATTGCCGCGGCCGGGGACCTTGTAGCCGGGCAGGCGGACGGTGTCGACGAAGTCGGCGGTGCACGGACCCTGGGTGATGTCCTTGGGCAGATCGATGAGGACCGGGCCAGGGCGGCCGGTGGTCGCGATGTGCCAGGCTTCTTTCATTATACGTGGGATGTCGTTGGCGTTCTTGACCAGGTAGCTGTGCTTGACGACCGGGTAGGTGATGCCGGTGACATCGGCCTCCTGGAAGGCGTCCTTGCCGAGCATCGGGCTGATGGTCTGGCCGGTGAGGACGATCATCGGAACCGAATCCATCAGCGCGGTCAGCAGGCCGGTGACGCAGTTGGTCGCGCCGGGGCCGGAGGTGACCAGGACGACGCCGGGCTTGCCCGTCGCACGGGCATAGCCGTCCGCCATGTGGGTCGCACCCTGTTCGTGCCGGACGAGGACAAGTTTGATTTTCGAGTCGATCAGGGCATCGAAGATCGGCATCGCCGCGCCACCCGAGTAGCCGTAGATGACTTCAACGCCTTCGCGTTCGAGGCACTGGATGACTTTGACGCCGCCGGTGGTTGTTTTAGGGGCCATGGGGTTCCTTTGCGTTCAACTTCGCGCTGCCTGGGCGGTATCGCCGGGTAGTCAGCAGAGGAAGTCGATTGAACGAGGCTGGAAATCTAATTACCGAGAAGAAGTTGTCCAGCCCAATCCATGTCTTTGGGACAAATGTGATTTTTCATGCCTAAGTTGACGGTGATCCGCTGATTCCGTTTCCGGATCTGGCCGTTTTGATTCGGATATTGCCTGAATATTATGGTCGTCATGACCTGAATACCATTTTTCATGAGAAAGATGGAATCGTCCTGCTTGACTCCGCACGCCGCCGTTCGCTTCACCATCATCCCCGTCTGGATCCCGTCCCTGGCCGGGTCGGCCGCCACCATCATGCTGCCGTCCATGCGCCTGCTCCCGCATCTGCCGCCGATCGTCCTCGGGTTCGCTGTCGCCAGTCTCGCCATGGTCGGTTGCGGCCGGGTCGAGGTTCCCGCCCCGCCTCCGGCGTGGACCATGCTGGAACGGCCAGGCGGGGATCGTCTGTGGACCGCCGACTCGGCCGACGACCACGTCGATCTCGATTGGGACGCGGTCGGCCAGGCCGGTCCTGCCCTGGGCGCCCGCATCAGGCCGACCGGTCGGGGCAAGGCGGTGCTGCGCAGGGAAGTCGACTGGGACGGCGATCGCCTGTCCGAGGTGGCGGTCGAGGTGCGCGCCAGTCGCGCATGCACCCTGGCCGTGGCCTTCACCACCGTGGGTGGGGGGTGGTTCGAGACCGCGAAGATGCCCCTCGTCGCCGGATGGAACACGGTCGCCTGCGATCTATCCCAGCTTGCGCAGGGCAAGACCGCAGCCGCCTGGCTGGCCCAACGCGGTCGGATCAACCGGATCAGCCTGCTGATCAGCAGCGACAAGGATCCGGTCGAGGTGCTGGTCGAAACCGTGCGCGGCCGTGGCGAAGGCCCGATCTCGCGCACGCCTGCGCCACAACGGCTGGATCTGGTCTGGCCGGAGCTTCCCGCCCGGACCGGCGCGGAACTGCGCTGGACGCTGACGATCCAGACCCCGTTGGCGGCTGAACCCTGGAACGATTCCGCGCCGGCGGCAGCACGGCGCGCCGCCACCCTGCCGGGCGTCCTGGCCGGCGAGCTCGTCGCCGATGGTCCGGATGGGCGCGAACGCCGCATCCCGGGTGTGCTGGTCGGGCAGGACCAGGACGGCACCCGCCGCTACGAACTGCGCTGGCGCCCGGATGCGGCGGGTGAGTGGCGCTTGCGGATCGGGGCCACGGCGGGGGGGCGCTGGCGTTCCCTGGGCGAACGCCGCCTGCTGGTCGAGGCCGGCCCGTCAGCGACCTGGGTCGATGGCCGGCTCGGCGCGCACCTCGTCGATGGAGCAGGGCGTCCCGTGCGGCCGGTGGCGTGCAATCTCGCCTGGACCAGCGATCCGGAACCGTGGTTCGCCCTGGCCGAGGCCAACGGCGTCACCCTGGCACGGGTGTGGCTCTCGCCCTGGCACGTGCAGCCCTTCGCGGGCCAGCGCCTCGACCGCCTCGATCTGGCCGCGGCGGATCGCCTCGACGCGATCCTCGCCTGCGCCGCGCAGCACAAGATCGGCGTCGTCCTGGTGCTCGGCTACCACGGGCTGCTGTCGCACGATTGGGAGAAGAATCCCTTCGCCAGCGCGAATGGCGGCCCCTGCCAGGTGGCCGAGGAGTTCTGGACCGATGCCGGCGCGCGCACCGCCTACCGGCGCTGGCTCGACTACGCCGTCGCGCGCTGGGGCGCGCGTCCCGCCTTGTCGGCATGGGAGTTCTGGAACGAGGTCGACCTCACCCGGCGCTGGCGCGACGAGGACATCGTCGAGTGGCACCGCGAGATGGCGCGCCACCTCAAGCGCACCGATGCCCATCACCGCCTGATCACCACCAGCACGGCGGCGGCGGGGAAGATCAACGGCCTGTGGACGCTGGGCGACCTCGATCTCATCCAGGTCCACGCCTATGGCCCGCACCTGGAATCGCACCTGGATCGCGCCACCGCACTGGCCCAGCACGGCAAGCCGGTGTGGCTGGGCGAGTGCGGCCGCGACTGGCGGCTGCCGGGCGAACAGATCGATAGGGATGGGAAATTCCTGCGCCAGGCGCTCTGGCTGGGCACGGTGTCGCCGCACGCCGCCCTGCCCGCACCATGGTGGTGGGACGGCCACCTGGTGCCGAACGGATTGTTCAGGCTCTTCCAGGGACCAGCGAGGATCCTTGCTGACGGCGATGGCCGCCGAGCCTGGACGCCGGTCGCCGCCCGCCTGGAACGCGGCGAGGCCGCCCCGGCCCAGGTGCGCGCCGTGCTGTCCGCCGACCGCCTCCGCGCCTACGTCTACACCCCCGCCGCCCGCGAACCGGGCTGGAAGGGCCCGCTGCTGCCGGCTGGGAACCGGCTGATCCTCGCCGGCGTCGCCGATGGACCGTGGTCCGCTGTCCTCATCGATCCCTCCGACGGCGCAAAGCGTCCGGCCACGACCATCGCCGCCTGCAACGGCCGGCTCGAGCTCGTCCTGCCCGCGATCGATGAGGACCTGGCGGTTCAGCTGGATCGCAGTGCGCCAGCGCCAGGCGCGGAACTGCTGCCCGCGCCGTGACGGCCAGCCGTGCCGCAGCCCGACCAAGCGCGTCTTCCCTGAATTTGTGAGCTGTGCGTTCGGACAGATGTCCTGCCACCTCTCCGCGCCTGCCGCAGGCACTAACCGTGGTGGAGGACATGTGTCCGTATCCCAAATGAGGACTGATGTACGCAGCGAAGCGGCCCAATGGCCGGACATCTGTCCTCATTTAGTGCTCTTGGTGGCCATCTCTCGCCAACGTTTGCGGGCGGTCGCCCGTCAGCGCCCGACCGCAAGCCGGTCGGCGGTGCTGCGGCCCAATTCGGGATTGGCGTAGATCAGCTTCTGCGTGCGTTCGATCGGGTAGCCGACCCGGCGCCATTCCACGCTGGCGCCGTCGAAGACGACGTAGCACGCGCGCGGATCCCCGTCGCGCGGCTGGCCGACCGAGCCGACGTTGATGATCGTCTTGCGCGCGTCGATGGTCCAGCGCTGGCCGAGGCTGGGCAGGGAATGCCAGGCGAAATCATCGTTGGCGATGACGCCGGGGCGATGCGTATGACCGATGAAGCAGGTGTGCTGGACGAGCGCGAAGTTCTCGTCCAGGAGTTGGCGCGGATCCTCGCCGAGATAGCTGCGGCCCAGGGTGTGCTCTTCCAGGATGTATTCTTCCAGGTGATTGCGCGGGCTCGCGTGCACGTACAGGACATCGCCCTCGGTGAACATGGTCGGCAGGGATTTCAGCCATTCCCAGCGCCGCTTCTTGCCGCTGAGCCAGCCGAACAGGCCGGACTTGATCTGCCGGTTGGTCCACACCGCCGCCTTGCGCGCGTCGGCGTTGAAGCCGATCGGTTCATAGATCGAGGCGTGGTCGTGGTTGCCGCAGATGACCTTGCCGAGGTCGCACACGTCCAGCACCTTGACCATGGCCTCGACCGGTTCGGGCCCGTAGCCCACGACATCACCGAGGCAGTAGATCCCATCGACCCGCTGCGCATCGATGTCAGCAAGAACCGCGTTCAGCGCGGCCATGTTGCTATGGATGTCGCTGATGATGGCGATCCGCGGCATTGCATAGGCCTTATAGCGTCGGCCGGGAGCGCAACCACCGCAAAGACCCGGTCGCTATGCGGTCAGTGGTTGACGCCTGCGCGGCCAAGGCCGGCTCAGACCGCCGCGCGCTGCCGCCGGATGGTGCGGATACTCACGGCGCCGCCGGATTGCTCCACGACCACGGCTTCATCCAGCAGGCCGCCAAGACGCGCGCGGAGATCCTCGGCCAGGGCCCGCGCCTGCACGGGATCGGGATTGCCGGCGGCGTTCCAGCACTCGATGCGATCGGTGCCGCCGCAGGCGACGAGGTAGCGCAGCAGGGCTTCTCCGGCCGGGGTGGTGTCGCTGGTGGTCATGGCTGTTTCCCTGCCGGTCATGCTGGCGTCATCCCGCCCCCCGCAAGGGGTGATCTCCGCAGCTTTGCGCCCTGGTCCGCCGTGGCGGCGGTGCAAGGTGGGCAGCGGTCACCCGGGGATTGGAACACCTTCGTCCGTGACGGCGTCGAGCCGGACGACGCCTGGGGCTTGACCGGGTGCCGCACGCACCAGCAGCAGGCGGTGGCCCAGGGCGGGGATCGGCACGTCGAGGTCCACCGTGCTGCGGGCATCGGCACCGGCCAGGCCGATGTCCTTCAGGCGGATGCTGAGCGTGCGGGTCGTCGGGGCATTGCCGAGATTGAACACGTTCAGCACCGATTCGCCCTGCCCTGGCAGGGTGTGCGCATGGATGGACTCCTCCAGGCCATGGAAGCGACCCTGGACGAAGAAGCGCTTGTGCGCGCGGTAGAGCCGCATCGCCCGCTTCTGGGCCTCCCAGACCTCCGGCCTGGATTTCCCCCCGACCCCCAGGTGGCGGCAGGTGCTGGCATACCACCAGAACATCATGGCCTGCTCATTGTCCTTTGAGAGATTGATGTGCAGGTAGAGGGGGATGCTGTAGGCGAGATTGTAGTAGTAGAGGCTCTTCGCCCTGCCCGACAGCAGGTCATCCCAGGAGTTCCACATGAATTCATGACCCCACAGGCAGTCGTGGGCGTGGGCGCGCGTGTAGAGGAGATAGCTCGGGGTGAGGTGGGCTGAGGTCGGCCCGCTCAGCGGATCATGCAGCTCGATCAGCACGTGCGGACATGCCTGCTTCACGGCGCTGAGGATGTCGAAGAGGGCCTCCACATGCTCCTCCTGCGTCGAGGGGACCGCGTGGCCATGCCGGGGGTCGTGGCATTGACCGGTCCAGGTGGTGCTGTCGAACATCATGAACGACACCCCTTGCCGCCCCAGTTCGATGAGCAGGCGCTTTTTCTCCGCCCGGAACGCAGGCGAGGTCAAGCACAGCGTGAGGTCGTACGATCCGTCGGCGGCGAGGAGGCGGGCCTCCTGGGGCAGCACGAACGGGTCGGCAAATGCCCCGCCTCCGTTGCCCAGGCCGATCCAGATCGAGGTCTTCAAGCCGAAGTCCCGCTGCATCTCCGCGACGAACGCTTCCGTCCGACCGAGCCGGGCGGCATCCCAGACCTGGTGCGAGGGGCCGGTGTCCCAACCTGGATCGAGGTAGAGCGCCTCGCAGCCGAGTTCCCGCGCCTTCACCGCCTCCTGGCGCATGAGCGCATGCGAATACAGCAGGCGCTGCAAGGGGGGCAGGCCCTGCGCGAGGAAATCCCGCAGTTCCCGGGTGTCCTTCCGCTGCGGATCCAGGATCCGGGCATGGGCATGGTAATACCAGTTGTCGTACAGTTCGTTCCAATGCACCGGCGGGTCATAGCCCGGACGCGGACGGCAGCCGAGGCTCTCGAGGTGCCGCCGGTAGGCGTAGTAGGCCTGCTGCCAGTCGCCGGTCACGACCTGCAGGCGGGATTCGCCGAAGCGGAAGGATGCCCCGGGCGCGAGCAGCGCCGCCCCGTCCGGCGTGTCGGCCGACCATTGGCGGAGCTCGCCGAAACGGGCCTCCGAGCGCTCCCTGCCGTATGCGCCTTCCAGCGCGGTGGCTGACGACCACGGGCCGGTGCCTGCGAACCGGACCTGGCGTTCGTGTCCATGCTGCAGGCCGACCAGCAGGCTCCATTCGATGTGGTCAGGCTGGTACTTTCCGACCACCAGGGATGATGTGGCGTCGCCCAGCACCCAGCCTTCGGCCGCGGCCGTCCGCGCGAACGACGGCAAGGGCTCCTCGCGCAGCCGGCCGTCGGTCTCCACCCGGTAGGGGATGGGGCAGGCCAGCAGCCCGCCTGCATCCGGAACCGGACTTCCCCCATCCCGCACCGCCTTGGCGAAACCGCAGGCGAACCCCGTCGTGGCCAGGGGCTGCGCGGTGGGATTGCGTATCGTGATGGTCTCCCGCAGCGCATCCGGATCGTCAGGCGAGATGGCGAAGACCTGGCGGACGACGAGGGATCCCAGGCGGCCGGTGCAGGCCACGGTCAGGGATCCATCCGGATGCCGCTCGATCACCGGCTGGCCTTCCGTCTGCGCGCCCTCGGCGCCGGGCAGGTTCCAGACGTAGTCCCGGTCCGCGTAGATGCGACCGGTCGCGGTATCCCGCAGGGATCGGGCGTTCAATCGCGTGGCGGTGTCGAGGATCGCCTCCAGGCGCCCATTGTGCACGGTCACCTGGCCGGTCATCGGGTCGAGAAGGATGGAGAACATCAGCAGGGCTCCTTGGGTGCCGCGATCCTGCCGCGACGCGCACGGTCATCCTTTGCCTCAGACCCCAACCATTTGCCGGGGCGTCCGCCCGGTCCGCTGCTCAGGGCCGCAGGGTGATCGCGATCGACCCCGTCTGGGCGGGCAGACCCATCCCCATGAGCGGGCCCACCGAGGCGTTGTAGCGGTTGTTGACCGGCTTCATGCCGTCGATGCGTTCGAAGGGATGGTCCGGGCCGGCGATGTGCAGGTCGTGATAGGCCTTGCCCACCCAGTCCTGGGCGAGATCCGGATGCCTGCGCTGCAGGGCGGCCGCGACTCCCAGGCTCATGTAGTACCAGTAGCCGCCATCCTGGTAGGCGTTGTAGCCGAAGGCGAGATTCTCCCAGTGGTTCCCGTCACGCATGTCGGGCCAGACATGGCGGCCGGGGCTGACGTCATCGGCCTTGCGCGCCATGCGCACCGCGCCGCGGAACGGTGCGGACTGGTGGAAGAGGTCGGCGGCGCCGCCGGCCTGCAGGTCGGCCCGGTAGCGTTCGGCGAACCAGTCCGAGGCCGCGTCGGCCTGGGTGTCGGTGAGGATGCCGGACCAGACCGCATAGCCGGTGATGTCCGGCGAGGCCATGGTCGGGGCGGCCTTGCCCACGCCCCAGGGCAGGTATCCGGCCGGGTTGAACTGGGCCCGGATGGCGTCGCGCATCGCGTCGGCGGTCGTGGCCCAGGTCGTGGCGGAAGCCGCGTCGCCGGCGTGTCCGTGCATGTCGGCCAGGGCCCGGGCCGCATTGCAGGCCAGCACCGACACCCCCACATCATCCCCGCCGAAGCCGTAGGAATCGTGGAATCCCCACATGACGCAGGCGCCGTTGATCTCGGCGATGCCGTTGGCTCCGACATGGCCCGGGGTGGTCCACTGGGTGACCAGGCCGGTGGCGGGGTTGCGCGGGACGCTGTTCCAGGCGTCGGCGAAACGGGCCGCCTTGGCGTGGAACCAGGCCTTCCAGGCCGCGTCCCAGCCGGCCTTGCTGCCGTAATGCCAGGCCAGGGTCACGAAGCACATCGCCTCGTCCATCGAGGGGCGCCGGAAGTGCCCGGTGACGTCGCCGTAGAACAATCCCGGACCCCAGCTGTATCGCCCGTCCGGATAGACGTGATCGGGGATCGCGCCCTTGGGGTAGGTGTAGGCGCCGACCTTGCGATCGGCCGTCAGCTGCTTGAGGGCGAGGAAGTCCACGGCGTGGCGGACCTCGTCCGCCGGGACGGTGAAGCGCCCGGCGCCTTCCAGCTGGTACAGCAGGTCCCGGGCGAAGATCCCGGCCGAGCGGTAATAGGGCCCCGGGGTGTAGATCATGGTACCGGCCGGCATCTGCGGATCGGTGACCTTTTCCAGGGAATCCTTCAGGATGGAGCGCGTCCGCGAAAGCAGCGACGCATGCAGCATCGGCGCGACCGGGACGCACTGCACGGTCTCGCCATCGACGCCGGCGCGGTAGCGGTCGCCATGGGATGTGAACGGCTGATCCGACCGGGCGATGGCATAGGTGAGCGGGATCCGGCCGGCGGCGGCGGCCTTGACCACCGTCAGCTGCGCCGGCAGCCGTCCACCCGGGGCCAGGCGCAGGACGCCCGGTGACCACCGCACCTGCGGATGCGCAGCGAAGAGGACGAGCAGGTGCGTGGATCCCGGATTCACCACCTCGAACCGGCGCGTCCCGGACAGATCGGTGAAGTCCTCGGGCTGGTCGGTGCCAGTCTTGCGGAAGAGGGGCGCCTGCTCCGCGGTAACGGGTTCGATCCGGGGCGGAGCATTGTCCGATCCAATGGGGGCGGCCGAATACACGGCGAATTCATCCATGCAGGATCCCGGGTTGACTTCGATCTTGAGGAAACGGCAGATGGTGGGCGGAAAACGGATCACGACCGTCCTGCCGGCCGCATACCCGGGCAGACGGGTGAGATCCGCTATCGCCGCGCGCGGTCTCCACGCCGTGCCGTCGCGGGATTCCGACAGCGTCACGCGCGTGGGCAGACGATCCTGGAATTCCCCGCGCCGATCGCGTCCGAAGGCGACATGGCTGACCGAGACCTCGCGGCCGATATCGATTTTTAACCAGGGTGCGGCATCGTCCTGGGCGCAGATCCAGCTGCTGGCATTGCCGAACACCCCATCGTTCACCGTCTCGGGCCGATGCTGGTCGAAGCCCTGCAGCGCGGAGGACGCGGTGGCCTTCGCCGCCCCGTTTCCGATGTAGGCGAGATTCCGGCTGGAGGTCGGATCGGGCGGGGCATCCAGCAGGAACACGCCGTCGCCCGGTTCGACCGCGGCGGAAACGACGGTCAGCCCGGCGAGGATGACCCCCGAGGCGCGGGCAGCCCGGTGGAGTGCACTGGTGTTGGGCGGCATGGGACTGCGTTCCGGTGCGGGGGGGCTCGCCAGCAGGCTATATCACCGTGCGGCCCCGTCATTTGCCGTCAGATCCGGAACCTTGCCTGGGCGTCCGCGTCCCCCTGCGCGCGCAGCCGGGCCGGTGGCTGGCCGAAGGCGGCGGCGAACGCGCGGGTGAAATGATGCACGCTGGCGAAGCCGTACCGCTGCGCCACCTCCTTCACCGGCGCCTGGCCGTGGATGAGATCCTGGCGTGCCGATTCCAGGCGCAGCTGGCGCAGGTAGGTCATCGGGGGGACGCCGAAACGCTGGCTGAAGCGTTCGCAGAAGCGCGTCCGCCCAAGCCCTGCCAGGCCGGACAGCTCGGCCACCGACCAGTCGTGGCCGAGGCGGTCATGCATGGTCGCCACGGCGCGTTCGATCCCCTGCTGGTCCTTCCGGTCCGCATCCGGCTCGGCGGTCTGGCGGTAGAGCTCGGCCAGGAGGAGGATCACGGTGGCCGAGGTGCGCAGGGCCGCGGTCACGCCGGGAGCGTGGACGGAATGCAGCGCCATGCGGAACCACTCATGGTAGAGCTCGGGACGCGCCACCGAGAGGTAGGGCGGCAGGTGGCCCGGCAGCGCCGGATCATCGGGCAGGCGCTCCTGCGGCCCCAGGATCCGGGCCGGGCCGGGCGGATTCCAGCGGACCTGCGGCGAATCGCTGCGCGGACGCAGATCGAAATGGATGTTGCACAGGTGGAGCGGCACGCCCGGATCGGCGCTGATCGTGTGCATGCGTCCGGGCCGGACGATGGCCAGGCATCCCGGTTCGATCCGCCACTGGCGGCCCTCGCAGCGATACGTCCCCGCGCCGCCGAGGAAGAAGAGCAGCGCATGGTCGACGATGCGCCGGTTCGTCAGGCGGTATCCCGGCATGGTGCGGAAATCGTGGACCAGCCGCACCCAGGGGGCCAGTCCCAGCAGGGGTGCGGGAAGCGAGGGATCCGGCATGGTGCCGGCAGCCTAGCCGGTCCGCTCCGGGCGGCCATCCGGCCCGGTCCGCCACGCACCCCGTCGGGGCCGGCGGCCGGTGTTCAGGCCCGGCGCACCAGCACCGATCCCCGCGCCGGGACGATGACCGTGGCGCGCCAGCGGCCCGGCGCATCGTCGACCAGATGCCCCGCCAGGGCGGTGCCGTCGACGTCCACCGCGCCGGTGCCGGCGCGGTGGATGTGCAGGCGCACCGTGCGCGGGCGATCGAGCGGATTGTCGATCCTGATGCCCAGCCCGCGGGCGGTGGCCTCGACCCTGACCGTGGTCGCCGTGTCGCGAGCCTCCTGCACCACCTGGGTGCGGGTCCCGTCGGGGAAGATCTCGAAGCCGAGCGGATCGGGGATGGCGTCGCCGAGGCCGGCGACCGGCTCCTGCACCGGGATGATCGCGCCGGCGCGGGCGAACAGCGGCAATCCGCTGGTCTCGTAGAACGGCACCGGGACCTCGATCCAGGCCGGTCCCTGGTGGATGGTGCCGCGCCACCAGTCGTGCCACTGGCCGGGCGGCAGCCAGACCCGGCGGGTGGTCGCATCCTTCGCCACCACCGGGGCGCAGAGCAGGTCGTCGCCGATCAGGAACTGGTCGTCGATCGCGACCGCCTCGGCGAGGCGCGGCCAGCACCACAGCAGCGGCCGCAGGATCGGCGCGCCCTCGCGGTGGGCCTCCCAGGCGAGGCTGTAGAAGTAGGGGATCAGGCGGTAGCGCTCGGCCAGCATCGCACGGTAGAGCGGCTGGATCGCCGGCGGGCAGTTCCACGGCACCTTGGGCGGTGCGGAATCGTCGCCATGCACGCGCGGGCTGGGCAGCCAGAGCAGCGACTGGCAGAGCCGGCGCGCGAGGTTCTCGGGATCGTAGGCGCGGTTGTGCGGGCCGTGGTCGAGGCCCTTGGCCATGAACCCGCCCAGATCCGCGCTGGTGATCGGGAAGCCCGACAGCCCGGCGTTGAGGCAGAACCAGATGTCGAACAGGGCGAAGTCGATGCCATAGCGCGTATCGCCCGGCCAGGGCAGGGCGTGGCGCTGGCCGCCGATGCCGGCGCCCCGGATGAGCGTCAGGCGGTGGTCGACGCCGTCGGCTTCGGCGGCGCGGGCGGTGGCGCGGGCCCAGATGGCGCCGAAGAGGTTGCGCGACGGGATGCCGGGCGCGATCTCGCCGCTCACGCGGTCGCCGTGGTCGAGCCACCACAGCGCGACGCCCTCCTGGTGCCGGCCGCGCACCTGGTCGCGGTAGAACGCCTCGCCCTCGGGCCGGGTGAAGGCCGGCACGACCTCCTGGCCGACCCGGCGCAGGGCGCCGGAGGCGATCCCGGCCTCGTTGGTCTCCTTGAGGTAGCTGCGCGAGTTCTGATGCAGCACGGTGCGCACGCCGAGCGCATTCAGGGCGCGCACCAGGGCCGGCCCGTCGCCGAAGCCGGGATGCCAGCGCAGGTCGTTGGTCGGGTACTGGCCCTCGGTCATGTAGAGGCGCAGGAATTCCGGCCCGCCGCGCCACGGGCCGTCGATGACCATGGCCTCCAGCGGATAGCCCTCGGCGCGCAGGCGGCGGGCGAAGCCCAGCACCTCGTCGGCGGTGGTGAACGACAGCGCCGAGACCCAGTAGCCCAGCCACCAGCGGCGCGGTTCGGGCACCCGGCCGACCAGGCTGGTGAAGCGGCGCAGCAGGTCGCGCGGTTCCGGCCCGCGCACGCAGTACAGGTCGATCCCGCCGCCGGGGATCGCAAGCGACCAGCGTGCCGGATCGGTGCGGCCGAGGTCGAAGTGCACGTGCGGCCACGGGTTGTCGAGGAACAGGCCCCAGCCGCGCGGACTCATCAGCCACGGGATGGGGAAGCCGCCGTAGTCGCCGGTCAGGCCGCCGACCTTGGTCGCGAAGGCGTCGAAGGTCTGGCCGACGCGATCCGGCCGGGCCGAGCGGCCGCCGCAGCCGAACAGGCCCTCGCCGTCGCGGTGGAAGCGGGCGAACGCGCGCGAGCCGCTGCCGAAGTCGGGCGCCGCGGGCGAGAACCGCACCCCGCCGTCGCCCTCGAGCAGCGTCTCGGACCCGGCGAGGAGGCGCAGGGCCCCGGTCGCCGCGTCGATCTCCAGCCGGGTGCCGTCCTGCAGCGCGATCCCGGGGGCCGCCCCGGCGAGCGGCGACCAGGCGGGGACGGGATGGTCGGCGGTGACCAGGCCGAGCTCCTCGGTGACCGATGGGCGCATCGGCTGGCCCGCCGGGCGCACCCGCACCCGGATGATCCCGTCAGCGATGGCATCGATGCGCATCTGCGCGCCATCGGCCGCGCGCAGCAGGACGCCGCGCGCATCGGACTCCGCCTGGCGCCAGGGTCCGGGCGGGGCGACGTAGGTCGAGAGATCGATCTGCTGTTCGATATAGCGGCTGTCGAACAGGGCGTCGGGGTGGATGGGCTGGGTGAGGATCTCGGCCATGGCGGGGCTCCGACCCGAGCCTAGCCAGGGCGGGCCCGGGCGGCAACCTGAGCCTCACGATGGATCCGGACGAAAGCGACATCCCTGACGCCCGCCCGCAGCGCCGCCGACGGGCCGCCGACGCCCTCGCCGGCTGGCTCGCCGGAACCCATCCCCTGGTGGTGGCGCAGCCGCTCGCCGCGCACGCGTTCAGCGGTGGCCATTTCCATCCCGTGCCCGAGGTGTTCCTCCAGATCGGCGGACGATCCCGCTTCCTGGTGGCCGGGCAGGCGATCGACCTCGATCCCGGCGCGCTGCTGCTGATGCCTGCCGGGGTCGCGCACGACGAACGCGATCTCGGCGGGTCCTGCAACCTGGTGCTGAAGATCCTCGGCGGGCGCTGCCTGTTCCACCTCGGCGAAGGCGCCACGGCCATCCTGCCCGATGCCGTGGGCAGCGACCTGGCCGCCTTCGCCAACCGCGCCCTGGGCGACGCGGCGGCCATCCACCCGCACGATGCCGCGCACGCCCGCGCCCTGGTCGTGGCCTGGGCGCACCAGATCCGGCACCTGCTGGCGAGCACCCTGCCCAGCGTGGGATCCAGCGATCCCGCCGCGCGGGCGCTGCTCTTCATCAGCGAGCATCTCGCCGACGCCGATCTCGGCGCGGCGGCGGTGGCGGCGCACGTCGGATTATCGGTGGACCACTGCTGCCGCCGTTTCCGCGCCGCCACCGGCAGCACGGTGCAGGCCGCGATCATCAGCCAGCGCCTGGACGCGGCGGAACGGCTGCTCGCCGAGCCTGGGATGACGGTGGCGACCGCCGCGCGTGCGTGCGGCTTCAGCGATCCCGACTACCTCGCGCGCTGCTTCCGCCGCCGCAACGGGACCAGTCCGCGCGCCTGGCGGCGCGACCGTGGGCCGCTCAGCGCAGGTCGATGATCTCCTTCAGGGGATAGCGGACCTTGGCGGCGGTGGCGTACTTGTCGCCGGAGGCGCGATAGCCCAGCGCACAGGCCACCACGGTGGCATAGCCGGTTCCCTTGAGGCCGAGGATCTCGTCGTACTTGGGCGGTTCGAGGCCTTCCATCGGGCAGCCATCGACCCCGAGCAGCGCCGCCGCGGTCATCAGATTGCCGAGCGCGATGTAGCACTGCCGCGCCGACCATTCGGCGATGATGGCCGCGCGCGGCCCCTTGACCAGGTCGCCGACCATGAAGCCCTTGTAGCCGGCGAGCGATTCCGTGGTGGTGCCACGGGCGGCGGCGATGCTGGCGATGAAGCGGTCGACGTCGGCCTCGCTGATGTTCTGCTTGGCGGCGAAGACGACGTGGTGCGAGCAGTCGGTGACCTGCGCCTGGTTCCACGACGCGGGACGCAGCTGGGCCTTCAATTGCGGCTTGGTGACGACGATGAACTTCCAGGGCTGCAACCCGTACGAGGACGGGGTCAGCACCAGCGCCTTGGCGAGCGCATCCCAGGTCGCGGCGGAGATGGGACGTGAGGGATCGAACTGCTTGGTGGCGTAGCGCCACGACAGCTGGGACAGCAGGGTCTCGGAGGGGATGACGGGCATGGCAGGGCTCCTGCCGGGCATGCTGGCCGGGCAACCCGGGTTTCCAGGGTCGAATCCGACGACCCTGGGCGCACCGTCAGAACTGGGTGCGCATCACGTCCTTGTAGGCATCCACCAGCTTGTTGCGCACCTCGACCGCGAGCTTCAACGACAGCTGGGCCTGGTTCTGCGCCAGCATCACCCGGTGCAGGTTGTCGGTCTCGCCGCGTTCGACTGCGGTGATCGCGGCATCGTACTGGTGCTGGGTCTGGTCGACCTGCTTGACGAAGTCGCTCAGGACATCGTTGAAGGTCTTGCCGTCCTCGGTCTTCGGCGCCTCGGTGGGCAGATTGGCCGCACCGCCGGCCGGGGAGACCGGCTGGGAACCGTACAGGCTGCGCAGGGGATCGAGCGGCGTCGGCATGGGGTTTGACCTAGTCTACCTCGGATCGGGGTGGTGCGACAGCGGCAGGCGGGGCGGATCAGCCGTCGGCGGACAGGCGCAGGGCGTTCTCGTGCATGCGCATCAGGCCGCGCGCCGCGTTGGAGTTGGCCTCATAGGCCTTGCCGGCCAGCATGAGGTCGGTGAGTTCGAGGATGGGATCGATGCCCGGGGTCGTCACCATCCCGGCGGCATCGGCATCGGGATGATCGGGGTCGTAACGCTTCTCGAAGCGCGGCGACGGCACCGCCGAAGCATCGACCTTGCCGGTATCCCGGCCTTGCGCATCAAGCACGGTGCGGAAGAGCACCCGCTGGCGGGCGTAGGGCAGGCCATCGGCGCCTTTGCGCGTGTCGCCCGCGTGGGCGAGGTTCTCGCTCGCCACCGTCATGCGCAGGCGCTCGGCGCTCATCGCCGAGGCCGACATGTTGACGGCGCCGAACAGGCCGGTCGGGCTGGGGACGGGATTGGGCATGATCAGCCTCCGGGCGCCGCGGTGATCGCGGTCAGCAGCAGGCGCGTCTGGCCCTTGGCCATGCTGATATAGGTGTTGTAGAGCAGCTGGTTCTGCGCCAGCGCCATGACCTCGCGCTCGCTCGACACATCGTTGCCGTCGTTGTCGGACGCGGTCGCGCGGGGTTCGTAGACCAGCGGTTCGACCGCGCGCGCCGCCGCCGACCCCTGGGCGTCCAGGGCGGCGCGGAAGGCGGCATCGAATTCCACTGCCTTGGCCTTGTAGCCGGGGGTGTTCTGGTTGGCGAGGTTCCCCGCATGGACCTTGGCGCGCAAAGCCGCCACATCCATGAGGCGGGCCAAGGTGAGGATCTGGTCATTGCCGGGCATGACACCGCTCCATGCCCACCTGCACGCACATCTCGTTCCTATTTTTTTCCTCAGCGGGACTCCGTCCCGCCACGCCCTGCCAGGGCTCTGCCCTGGACCCGGATTGCCCGGAAGGGCGCAACCACGCGTCCCTGCGGGGGACACGCGTTTGCCCGGTGAAGGGGAGCCTGACCAGCCAGCTGTTCAGTCCGGATGGCGGTGGTTCAGCCGAGGACGTCTTTAGCTTTTTGACGGAAACACCCTGGAAGATGGTCTTCCAGGGTGTTCATGGCCTTCCAGGCGGCGGGAAGAGGTCTTGGGCCGAGGACTATGCCGTCAGCCGAGCGCGGCCTTGGCCTTGGCGACCACTTCGGCGAAGGCGGCGGGCTGGTGGATGGCCAGCTCGCTCAACTGCTTGCGGTCCAGGCGGATGTCGGCCTTCTGAAGGCCGGCGATGAGGCGGCTGTAGGGCACGCCCAGGGCGCGGCTCGCGATGCCGATACGCTTGATCCAGAGGGCGCGGAACTGGCGCTTCTTTTCCTTGCGGCCACGGAAGGCCATCTGCTCGGCGCGGCGGACGGCCTCGCAGATGACGCGGTACATCTTGTGACGACCGCTGTAGAAGCCGCGCGCGCGCTTCTTCATCCGCTTGATCATCTGGTGGCGCGAGGCGCCGTTGTAGGCACGCATGGGATACCTTTCGCTGCTGGCCCGCGTCCGGCGTGGACGCGGAGAGGCCGGTTCGGCCTACTTGGTGGACGCCGCCATTCAGGGCGGCAGGAGGATCACTTGGGCTTGGCGGCCTTGGCCTGGAAGGCGGCGCGCACGCGACGGACCACGCCCCACGAGGTCGAGGTGGTCTTCTTGCCCAGGTTGCGCATCCGCTTCGGCGAGCGGTCGGCCAGGAGGTGGCGCACGCCGCACTGCGTCCGCACGACCTTGCCGTTGCGGGTGAGGCGGAGGCGGGTCTGGCTGGCCTTGTGCGTCTTCATCTTGGGCATGGTGGGCTCCGGGGCTGCGACTGAGGGGGGCGGAGTGTCAAGCGAAGCCGGGAAATGCAAGCGGTCCCTCGGACGCTCACCGCACCCAGGGTCCCGGCACGGGATGGGTGAGACCATCCGTTCCTCTTCCGCCCGTCCCATATCCGGCTGGGACCGGCCCGGCATTGCCCATGCATGCCAGGCCACCACCCTGCCGGCGCATGCGGGAAACCACGGTTCTGATCCAGGGTTTGGGTCTGATGGGCGGCAGCCTGGCGGCGGCGCTGAGTGCAGCCGGGTGGACGGTATTGCTGGCGCACCGCCGGCCGGAGGTCGCCCGCGCGGCGGCGGCGCGCGGCTGGGGCACGGCGATCACCGGCCTGGACCAGGCTGCCGACGCCGGCCTCGCGGTGATCTGCACCCCGGTCGAGACCATTGCCGGCCTCGCCCGGATGATCGCGGCGGCGACGCCGGCGGTGGTCACCGACGTGGGCTCGACCAAGGCCGGCATCGTCGCCGACCTCGCGGACCTCGATGCCGCCGGGCGCTTCGTCGGCAGCCATCCGATGTGCGGCAGCCACCTGCAGGGGCTCGATCACGCCGATCCGCTCCTGTACCAGGGCCGCACCGTGGTGCTGACCGCGACGGCCGCGACGCCGCCGGCCGCCGCCGCGCGGATCCGGCGCATGTGGCAGGCGGTCGGCGCGCGGGTGGTGGAACTCGACCCGGCGGCGCATGACGTGGCGGTGGCATCGGCCTCGCATGTGCCGCATGTGCTCGCGAGCGCGACGGCGGCGAACCTCGCACCCGAGGCGGCGGCGCTGTGCGCCGGCGGCTTCCGCGACACGACCCGGGTGGCGGGAGCGAGCGCCGACCTGTGGACCGGCATCCTGCTCGCCAATCGCGCGGCGGTGGGCGAACAGCTGGCGGCGGTGCAGGAGCGCCTGGAGGCGCTGCGCACGGCGCTGGCGCGCGGCGATCAGTCCGCCGTCACAGCCTGGCTGAAGGCCGGGCGGGCGGGACGGCAACGCTACGAGGCCATCCAGGCGCCAGGGAAGGCGGCGAACGCCGCAGAAGCGCTCAACGAGTAGCCGTCACCGGGATTTGCCCGCTTTCCCCATCGGCGTCTGGGTGGGTTCCGCTTCGACCGCGATGCCGACCTCGGCCAGCACGCGATGCTGCTCGGCCCACATCGCGGCGCGGTCGCGCGGGTCGAGATCGTCGTGGCCGAGCAGATGCAGGACGCCGTGGACGACATAGAGCGCGAGCTCATGCGCGGTCGGCCGCTTGCGGCTGGACGCTTCGCGGCGGGCGATGTCGAGGCAGATCGCGAGGTCGCCCAGGCGCAGGCGACCGGTCTCGGGATCGTCGGTGCCATCCGGAAAGGTCATCACGTCGGTGGCGCTGGCTTGGCGGAAGTGGGCGCGGTGCAGCCGGCGCGATTCGCCCGCATCCACCAGGCGGACGACCAGCTGGCCTCCGTGCATGCCGTCGGCCGCCAGGGCCGCGTCGACCGCCGCTGCGACCAGGCGCGCATCCCATTCGCCGGGGGCGGTCCCGGCATCGTCGACCAGATCGATCCGGCAGGCGCGCGCGGCGCGGCGTGCGCCTGGCCTCTTCATCCGCATCCGCGTGACGCGAGGCGCTGCGGTCGGATGCGGACCGGGGCTGGAAGGGCGAACGGTGGACCTGGGCATGCCCGGTAAGGTGCTGCGGCAGCCCCCGATGCAATCCGTCGGTCGCCGTCCTCGGGCATCCTCGACAAGGACGGCCGTCGGATCCCGCCCTGATGCCGGTCGGAAAGCCGACAGCAGAGCCGGACTTGCAATCCGGATCGGCGACTCATGCTGCGCGGCCCCCTTGGAATTCCCCGGATCCCGAACCCATCCGGGCTTCAATCCTGGCGTAGAGGAAACGCACTCATGGCTCGCATCACCGGCCCCCGCCTCCGCATTCTGCGCCGTCTCGGCCTGGAACTGCCTGGTCTGACCACCAAGACTCTTACGCGGCGCCCCTACCCCCCGGGCATGCACGGGCCCACCAAGCGCAACCCGAAGGTCAGCGAGTTCTCGCTGCGCTTGAAAGAGAAGCAGAAGCTGCGCGCCCACTACGGCGTGAACGAGCGCGGCCTGCGCCGGATCTACCTGCGCGCCTACCGCATGCCGGGCGACACCGGCCGCAACCTGCTCCAGCTCCTGGAATCCCGCCTCGACAGCCTGGTCTGGCGTGCCGGCCTGACCCGCACCATCCCGCAGGCGCGGCAGCTCATCACCCACGGCAACATCAACCTCGGCGGCCGGCGCGCCAAGAGCCCGGGTCAGATCCTGTCGATCGGCGATTCGTTCCAGGTCCGCGAGTCCGCACGCAACCGCGAGGATATCCGCGTCACCGTGAACGGTCCCGTGCTGGAGCGCCCGTCGGGCCTCAAGGTCGATCTCGACACCCTGACCGTCACCGTCGAAGCCCTGCCTGGCCCCGAACAGGTCCCCTTCCCGGTGAACATCCAGAAGGTCATCGAGTTCTTCGCCAAGTGATCCCGGTCGCGCAAGCGACCGATTCCTGGTGAGGCCCTGCACCCCGGAGGATCCCTCCGGGGTGCTTCGTTTCCTGGCCGGATCCGGATGCTAGGCTGCGGCCATGCCGACCTACGTCTACGAAACCATCCCCACCGACGCCAAGACCTCCCCGCGCCGCTTCGAGGTCGAACAGCGGATGAGCGCCCCCGCCCTGACCCACGACCCCGAAACCGGGCTGCCGGTGCGCCGGATCATCAGCGGCGGCATCGGATTCATCGGCGCCACCAAGGACCAGAGCCCGACGCCCTGCGGCATGGGAGCCTGCGGCACGGGCGAGTGTCCGATGCCGCCGCCAAGCCACACCTGCGGCGCAGGGTGCTCGCACTGAACCCGCCAGCGAGACGAAGAAGCCAGCGACCGGATCCGATCGCTGGCTTCCTGCCAGGCACCCCAACGGCGCGGCGCGCCTGACTCTTCCAAAGAACTTCCCCGCTACGCGGGGTTCCGGCTGCGCCAGAAGGGCCGGCTTCGCCGTCCCAAGTTCTTGTTTGTCCGGGGGCTGCCCGCCCCCGTAACGCGCCTCCGGCGCTCCCCCTGAGCAGCCTGTCGGCTGCTCAATAGGTCTTGGTATCGATGAAGCCTTCGAGCTTCCGGCTGCGGATCGGGTGCTGCAGCTTCTTGATCGCCTTGGCCTCGATCTGGCGCACGCGTTCGCGCGTGACGTTGAAACGGCGGCCGACCTCTTCCAGGGTGTAGGTGTAGCCGTCGCCGATGCCGTAGCGCAGGCAGATGATCTCGCGTTCGCGGTCGGTGAGGGTGTCGAGCACTTCCTGGATCTTCTCTTTAAGCAGTTCGTTGGAGGAGATGTTGGCCGGGTTCTCCGCGCTCTTGTCCTCGAGGAAGTCGCCGAAGTAGCAATCGTCGCTGTCGCCGATCGGACGGTCGAGGCTGATCGGATGCTTGGAGACGCGGATGACGCGCTTGCATTCGGCCACGCTGATGCCGGCGCGTTCGGCGACCTCTTCGATTGTCGCTTCGCGGCCGGTGTCCTGCAGGATATCCTTCTGGATCTTCCGCAGCTTGCCCATCGTCTCGATCATGTGCACCGGGATGCGGATGGTGCGGGCCTGGTCCGCGATGGCGCGGGTGATGCCCTGGCGGATCCACCACGTCGCATAGGTCGAGAACTTGTAGCCGCGCTTGTATTCGTACTTCTCGACCGCCTTCATCAGGCCGGCGTTGCCTTCCTGGATGAGGTCGAGGAACGACAGGCCGCGGTTGCGGTACTTCTTGGCGATCGAGACCACGAGGCGCAGATTGCCGCAGGACAGCTTCTGCTTGGCTTCTTCATAGGCGCGGAATCGCTTGGAGACCAGGACGCAACGTTCGATGAACCGTTCGATGGGTTCGCCGACCTGCTTGGCGATCGCGCCGATGTCCTGCTCGCGCTCCTTGACCACGCCCTTCTTCTTGCGGTTCTGCTCGATCTCGCGGCGCAGGCGCAGCACCTTGCGACGCATGTCGAGCATCTCGTCCTTGACCTGGATGACGGTCTTGGCGTCGAGCTCCATCTCCTCCAGCAGGCGGTAGGAGCGGGTCAGGCGGTTGCGGATGAGCTGGGTCGTGCGCAGGTCGGTGTCGCCCTCGGCCAGCTTCGCGGTCAGCCCTTCGATGTGCTTGACCAGGTTGTTGAGCGATGACAGGTGGTTGGCGGCACGGTCGAGGTAGTCGTCGCGCGACGGGCTGGAACCATGGCTCTTGGCGTTCTTCTCCTGCTGCTCCTTGATCTCCTTCTGCTCTTCCACCCACTGGATGCCGCTGCGGATCGCCTCCGGCATGGTCATCACCTTGCGGCGGAAGCCCTCGCGGTAGATCTCGATGCGGCGGGCGAGGTCGATCTCCTGGAAGCGGGTGAGCAGCGGGATCTCGCCCATCTGCGACAGGTACATGCGGACGGGATCGTCGATCTTCTCGCCGATCTCGACCTCGGTCTCGTCGCCGGTCGCGGTATAGCCTTCGTAGGCGACGGTGCCGGGTTCCGACGGTTCGCCGCCGTCGCCGCCATCTTCCGCCGAGAAGTCGCCGTCGGCGCCTTCGGTGGATTCGACGAGTTCGATGCCCCGGCCTTCCAGCTCCTCCAGGATCTCATCGAGCTTGGCGGGATCGTTGAGCGCATCCGGCAGGATGGCGTTGAGCTGGTCGTAGGTGACCTGGGCCTTCTTCGCCTTGGTCGCGAGCTGCGCCACGACCTCCTTGATGGTCAGCGGCGCGGCATTCGACGGAGCAGCCGGCACCGGGGCACCGTCCTCACGTTCGACGGACGTCGTCACGGGCTCGCTGGCGGGGGGGGTAGGGGTCTTGCTGCTGGCCATGATGACGGTCGATCCGGGGGCTTGCCGCGTCATGAAACCGGCGCGGGAGCACAATTATATTGCGCCCACTGCTGGAGCAAGACCGACACTGGGGATGCACGACAACCGGCTCTGATCCGATCCGACCGTAAAAACCAGGAGATTGAGCAGGAATTCCATCGCCACCCGCGATCCGTCCCGGAATGGCCCGGGCACTTGACGGAGCGGGGACGCAGAGCCCGGAACCGGAGCGGCCTCGGCGCGCTCCGGTTCCGGTGCGACGGATCAGCAGCCCAGGATGCGGGCGATGACTTCGCGAGTGCCTTCGTCGGCCTCGTGGACCGCGATGGCGAGATCGTCGCTCACCAGGCTACCGACGACATCGATCGCCTCGGCGAGGATGCCGGCGGGACCGCGCGAGGCCTTGGGGGCGGCCTTGGGGGCGACCTTCGCCTTGCCTGCGGGCTTCGCCGATTTGGCGACCGGCTTGGCCTTGGCGGATTTGCCCGCAGGCTTGCTGGCCTTCTTCTTCGCCGGGGCGGCCTTCGCCTTGCCCGCCGAGAGGGCGTCGATCTCGGTTTCCGAGACGCCCAGCCACTTCGCATACTTGCTGCGCGTGGCCTTGTTGGGTTTGGTGCCTTTGCGCAGCAAACCATCGAGGGAGGAATAGCCGACGCCGATGGCGTCAGCAAGCGCGCCGATCGAGGAGAGGCCGTCGGCCTTCTTTTTCTCGAGAATGGCGGCTGATAGTGGGGTACTCATGGGCGCAGCATACTATGGTTCTTGGAAAATGTCCATGGAAGTTTCCGCTGACCTCCATTCCCACTTCCATAGAATCACGCCGATCCCCGCCGCGGAATGCCCGGTTCACGGCAGCGTCCGTGCCGGTGGACACCCCCACTTGCCGATCAACGAGGGCCGCCATGCTGCGCTCCTTCGCCAACCCCGGATGTTTCCATGACCTACCTTGAACCGCTAATGCGGCGCAATTTCCTCGAATATGCCTCGTATGTGGTGGTGGACCGCGCCATCCCGGATCTGCGCGACGGCTGCAAGCCGGTGCAGCGCCGCATCCTGCACACCATCTTCACGATGGACGACGGCAAGTTCCACAAGGTCGCCAATGTCATCGGCGAGTGCATGAAGCTGCATCCGCATGGCGACGCCTCGATCGGCGACGCCCTGGTGGTGCTCGCCAACAAGGGCCGCTCGGTCGTCAACGACAACCTCGGATATTTCATCGAGCGCCAGGGCAATTTCGGCAACGAGGTGACCGGCGACGGCGCCGCCGCAGCGCGCTACATCGAATGCCGGCTCTCGCCGCTGGCCAAGGACACCATCTTCAACCCGGCGCTCACCACGTTCGTGAAGAGCTACGACGGCCGCAATGAGGAGCCGGAATGGCTGCCCGCGAAGCTGCCGGTGATCCTCATGCTCGGCACCGAAGGCATCGCGGTCGGCATGGCGACCACCATCCTGCCGCACAATCTCGGCGAACTGCTGCTGTGCCAGATCAAGATCCTCGACCACTGGCGCGAGAAGGGCTCCGAGGACACCCTGCCCAGGATGCGCATATTCCCCGACTTCGTCCAGGGCGGCTTGATGGATGTGAGCGAATACGATGACGGACGCGGCAAGGTGAAGCTGCGCGCCAAGATCGAGGAGCTCGACGAGAAGACGGTGGTCATCCGCGAGATCCCGTTCGGCACCACCACGGATGCGCTGATGGCGTCGATCGAGACCGCGGCGGAAAAGGGCAAGGTCAAGATCTCGAAGATCGAGGACCGCACCGGCGAACGGGTCGAGATCCTGCTGAACCTGGCACGCGGCGCTTATGCCAGCGAGGTCATCCCGCAGCTCTACGCCTACACCGACTGCGAGGTCGGGGTGAACTCCAACATCGTGGTGATCCGCGAGCGCAAGCCGGCCGAACTCACGGTGTCGCAGATCCTCGCCGCCTGCACGCGGGAACTGGTGCGCATCATCAAGGCGGAACTCGAGCACGAACTTGCGGGACTGCTCGACAAGCAGCATCAATTGACCCTGGAGCAGATCTTCATCGAGAACCGGGTCTACAAGCGCATCGAGACCGCGAAGACCGCCGAGGCGGTGGATGCGGCGGTGCGCACCGGCCTGGAACCGTTCCGCGCCCTCTTCATCCGCGACCTCACCGACCAGGATGTCGCGAGGCTGCTGGACATCCGCATCAAGCGGATCAGCCAGTGGGACATCGACCAGAACCGGCGCGACATCGACGACATCGTGCGCGCGATCGCGAGCGTGAAGGCGAAGCTCAAGGATCTCACCGGCACCGCGATCGCGTGGATCCAGGGCATCCATGACAAGTACGCCAAGATGTTCCCGCGCCGGACCAAGGTGCGCGAACTGGAGGAGGTCGACAAGAAGGCGGTGGCGAACGCCAACATCCGCCTCGGCTACGATTCGAGCACCGGCTTCTTCGGTTCGTCGGTGAAGACCTACGACCGCGATCTCAAGGTCAGCGAATACGACCGCATCCTGGTGATCTTCCAGGATGGCATGTACAAGGTCATCGCTCCGCCCGAGAAGACCGTGCTCGAAGGCAAGATCATCCATCTCGACGTGCTCGACCAGGAGAAGGGCTTCACCTTCACCTGCGTCTACCGCGATGGCGAGAAGATGCCCTGGGCCAAACGGGTCACCATCCAGGGCTTCATCAAGGACAAGGAATACGAGCTGATCAAGGATCGCGACGGCCGCATCGACTGGCTGTCGGCCCAGCCGGGCGGCATCTGCACCGTGCACTACGCCCCCGCCAAGAATCAACGCGTGCATGAGAACACCGTCGATCTCGCGACCATCGAACCGTGCGGCCTGGGCGCGCGCGGAACCCGCATCGGTGACAAGCCGACCGCCAAGATCGTGGTGGCGAAGACCCCGTAGTCCCACCGCGAGCCGCGCGGCTCGCCAACGCAAACCGTCCAAGACGGAAAGCAAAGACCGTCCGGAAACATCCGGACGGTCTTTGCTTTCCGGCGCACCGCACGGCGCGCGTCAGGAGGCTGGCCTCAGGCGATCAGCCGACGTCCTTCATGGACAGGCCGATCTTGCGGGTCTCCAGGTCGACATTGATGACCTTGACCTTCACTTCCTGGCCGATGGTCAACGCGGCCTCGGGGTTGGCCGCCGCCTTGGCATCCATCTCCGAGACGTGGAGCAGGCCTTCGAGGCCTTCCATGATGTCGATGAAGACGCCGAAGTTGGTGACCTTGGTCACCTTGCCGACGCAGGGGGTGCCCTTCTTCAGCTTCTGCGGGATGTCGCTGACCCAGGGGTCGGCGGTCATCTGCTTGAGGCCGAGCGAGATGCGCTGGCGTTCCTTGTCGATCTCCAGGACGGTGCAGGTCAGGACCTGGTCCTTCTGGAACTCGGTCGACGGATGGGTGACCTTCTTGGTCCAGCTGATGTCGTTGACATGCAGCAGGCCCTCGATGCCGGGCTCGACCTCGATGAAGGCGCCGTAGGTGGTCATGTTCTTGACCTTGCCGGTCACCTGCTTGCCCGTCGGGTAGCGGTCCTTGATGGTGTCCCACGGGTTGTTCTCGGCCTGCTTCATGCCGAGCGAGATCTCCTGCTTCTCGTGGTCGATCTCGAGGATCATCGCCTTG
This sequence comes from uncultured Candidatus Kuenenia sp., assembly GCA_964654285.1. Lineage (GTDB taxonomy): Bacteria > Planctomycetota > UBA11346 > UBA11346 > UBA11346 > BJHQ01. The sequence continues at coordinate 23,654 of CAZZJC010000027.1, read as the reverse complement.
ACCTTGTCGCCGACCTTCACCACCTCGTTCGGGTGGGTGACGGTGCGGGTCCAGCTCATCTCGCTGACGTGGACGAGGCCTTCGATGCCGTCTTCGAGCTTCACGAAGGCGCCATAGGTCATCAGGTTGACGACCGCGCCCTCGTGCGTGGAGCCGATCGGGTAGCGTTCGCCGATGCCTTCCCACGGGTTGCGGGTCTTCTGCTTGAGACCCAGGCTGATGCGGCCGCGTTCGCTGTCGTAGTCGAGGACCACGATCTCGATGTGCTGGCCGATGTGGACCACTTCGCTCGGATGGTTGACCCGGCCCCACGACATGTCGGTGATGTGGAGGAGGCCGTCGAGACCGCCGAGATCGATGAAGGCGCCGAAGTCGGTGATGTTCTTGACCACGCCTTCGCGCAGGTCGCCGACGTGGAGTTCCTTGACCAGGTTCTCGCGGTTCTTCTTGCGCTCCTCTTCCAGCACCTTGCGGCGCGAGACCACGATGTTCTTGCGCTCGGCATCGATCTTGATGATCTCGGCCTCGACGGTCTGCCCGATGTATTCGCCGACGTCCGGCGCGCGGCGCAGATCGACCTGGGATGCTGGCAGGAAGACCGGCACGCCGATGTCGACGAGCAGGCCGCCCTTGATCTTGCGCAGGACCTTGCCTTTGACCCGGTCGCCTTCCTTGTTGGCGCCCAGGACCTGGTTCCAGCCGATCTGGAGGTCGGCCTGGCGCTTGGACAGGGCGAGTTCGCCGTTCGGCTTCACCTCGACGACCATGACCTGGACCTTGGTGCCGACCGGCACCTCGGCTTCATTGAATTCTTCCTTGGGGACGCAGCCTTCGGACTTGTAGCCGATGTCGACGACGATGTCGTCGTTGTGATGGCCGACCACGAAGCCGGTCACGATCGAGCGGGCTTCGAACTGGTCCTTGCCGCCGCTGCCGATGCTGGCGGCGATGAGCTTCTCGGCGTCGGGGCCGTAGGCGGCCTCGAGCTCGGTCGCCATCAGCACGTCATCGACGACGTTGATGCGGGGGGTGCGGATTGACATGTGTTTTCCCTGATTTCCCCCGTTGTCCTGGCGTCTGGGCCCGCCGGCCGGGGATCTGTGGCACGTCCGGCGGGAACCGGGGGCCTGGGTGGTGCTCGTGGCCCGCCGGGAACACCCCGGAAAGCAGCAGCGAGCGGTGCAGAGGGCGAGCAGGTTAGCAGTCGGGCCGGGTTGTCAAATCCAGCCGGGCCTGCCCATCCTGGCGGACCGGAAATCACCCATCGGCTGCCAAGTCGGGGCCGCAACGGCGCGTTCCGGACCGCCGCCTGCGTTGCCGGGCAGCCAACCGGTCCAGAATCGTGGCCATGCCCCCCTCCCCGGCCCCTGATGTTGCCGAACTCGTCCGCCTGGCAGCCGAGCTCAAACGCCACGACGAGCTGTACTACGCCCAGGCCGCACCTGTCATCAGCGATGCCGACTACGATGCGCTGCGCCGCGACTACGACGCCCTGGCCGACCGCCTGGGACTCGCCGAGGCCGAGCGCTACACCCGCTCGCTCGGCGACGACCATCGCGAGGGCTTCGCCAAGGTGCGCCACCGCCAGCCCATGCTGTCGCTGGAAAAGGCCGCGACCTGGCCCGACCAGCTCGTCGACGGGGCCGACCCCCGGCCGGAGCAGATCCCGGGCGACGCGCTGACCGAATCCGGCCGGGGTGCGCGCAAGGCGTTCGCGCTCGGCCAGCTCGAACAGTGGCAGCGGCGCACCGCCAAGGCGCTCGGTCTCGACGAGGCGGCCGAGCTCGACCTCACCATCGAGCCGAAGATCGACGGCATCTCGGTCAGCCTGACCTACGCTGACGGCACCCTGGTGCAGGCGGTGACCCGTGGCGACGGAGTTGCCGGCGATGATGTCACCGCCCAGGTGCGTGCCGCCGGCGCGGCCCCGGAACGCGTTGCCGTCGCCGGCCGCTTCGAGGTGCGTGGCGAGCTCTACCTGCCGCGGGCGGCCTTCGACGCCCACAACCGCAAGCTGGTCGCCGCGGGCGAGGCGCCGCTCATCAATCCGCGCAACGGCTGCGCCGGCCTGATCAAGCGCAAGGATCCGGCCTCGCTCGCCGGCGTCGGGGTGGCGAGCTTCCTCTACCACATCGCCTGGGCCGAGGGCGTCGCGCTGCCCGCGAGCCAGTGGGAGCGCATCGCCTGGCTGAAAGCACGGGGGTTCCAGGTGCATCCCGGCGCACGCCGGCTGCAGGGCGTCGTGGCGGCCTACCGCCACTGCCTGGAATTCGTCGGCGAACGGCCGCGTCTCGACCACGACATCGACGGCATGGTGCTCAAGCTCGACGACACCTCGCGCCAGGACGAACTCGGCGCGACCGAGCACCACCCGCGCTGGGCCATCGCCTACAAGTTCCCGCCCGAGCGCCGCGCCACCGTGCTGCGCGCGATCACCGTCCAGGTCGGCAAGACCGGCAAGCTGACCCCGGTCGCCGAGCTGGAACCGGTGTTCGTGGCCGGCACCACCGTGGCGCGCGCCAGCCTGCACAATTTCGGCGAGATCGAACGCAAGGACGTGCGCGTCGGCGACACCGTGCTGGTGGAGAAGGCCGGCGAGATCATCCCGCAGGTCGTATCGGTCGTGATCGATCGCCGCCCGTCCGGCACGCTGCCCGTGCCCTGGCCCACCGCCTGCCCGGCCTGCGGCGGCGCGGTGGTCGAGGAGCGCACCGCCGAGGCGGTCGGCCACCTCTGCCCGAATTTCTCCTGCCCGGCCCAGGTGCGCGAGCGCCTGCGCCACTTCGCCAGCCGGGCCGCGCTCGACATCCGGGGCCTCGGCGCGGCGGTGGTCGACCAGCTCGTCGACCGCCTGGGAGTCGCCGCGCCGGACCAGCTCTTCGCCCTCACCGCCGACCAGCTCGCGCCGTTGGAGATGGAAACCGATACCAACGGCAAGCGCCGCACCTTCGGCCCCAAGAACGCCAGCAACCTGATCAGTGCGCTGGCCGAAAGCCGCGCGCGCGGCCTCGCCCGCGTCCTGCTGGGGCTGAGCATCCCGCGCCTGGGCGAGAAGCTGGCGGCTGATCTCGCCGCGCGCTTCGGCTCATGGCAGGCGCTGCTCGCGTTCGCACGCAGCTACCGCGCCGGCGACCGCAGCGCGGTGCTCGCGGTCAGCAAGAAGAAATCCAAGGCGCTCGACGCCGAACGCGAGGCGCTCAACGTCCAGCCCATCGCCCAGATGGACGAGGACACCGCGACCCCGCTGTTCGCCGCGCTGACCAGCGAGGCGGTGGTCGCCACGGTCGAACGGCTCAAGACCGCCGGCGTCCGTCTCGACCAGCCGCAGGCGGAGGTGCTGGCGGTGGCCGGCGTCGCCGGCAAGGCTTTCGTCCTCACCGGCACCCTGCCGACGCTCAGCCGCGACGCGGCGGAGAAGCTCATCACCGCCGCCGGCGGTCGCTGCGCGGGTTCGGTCTCGAAGAAGACCGACTATGTCGTTGCCGGTTCCGACGCGGGATCGAAGCTGGCCAAGGCGCAGGAACTTGGCGTCACGGTGATCGACGAGGCGGGCCTGTTGACGCTGCTCGGACGCTGAAGGCCGGCGACGGGCCGGTTGCCGAAACGGGCCGATCACCCAGCATCCGCCCATGCCCTCCGCAGAACGGTCCACCCGCATCACCCGGCGCGGATTCCTGGTCGGCACCGCCGCCGTGCTCGCCTCGGGTTGCATCCGCACCCCGCAGAACCAGGAATACGCCCCGATCACGCCGGTGCGCCCAGGTGGACCCGAGACGATCGGCGGCGACAGCGGGCTGTTCTACACCGTCGAACGCGGCGACACGCTCGCCGCGATCAGTCGCCGGGCCGGCATCCCGGTCGCAGACATCAAGGAGGCGAACCGGCTTTCCAGCGACCGCCTGCAACCCGGCACCCGGCTCTGGCTGCCCGGCGCGATCGCGATCATCGGAGCGACGCCGGTGACCAAGCCCAGCGCACCCGAAGCCGTGAGCGACGGCGAACCATATCGCCTCGTACCGCGATCATCGTGGACCGACGCCAAGATCGGGCCCAAGCGCGAGGCGATGGGCAAGGTGCTGAAGATCACCGTGCACCATACCGACGAGACGCCCGGCCTCGCCGGGGTGCCCGATGCCGAACTGCTCAAGCGCATCGACAACTACCATCGCTCAGGCCGGCACTGGCCGTCGATCGGCTACCACTACCTGGTCGGCCGCGACGACGGCATCTGCAACATCTACGAGGGTCGCCCAGCCCACTTCAAGGGCACCCACACCCTGCACAACAACAGCAACAATCTCGGCATCGCGGTGATGGGCGACTTCATGCACAAGCTGCCGACGCCGAAGCAGCTGCGCGCCCTGCGCGCCTTCCTCGACGACAGCCGCAGCCGCTTCGGTCTTTCGCTGACCCAGGTCTATGGCCACCGCGAACTGAGTGCGAGCTCCTGCCCCGGCGACGCGTTGTTCGCCTGGCTGAAGGACTACCGCACCGGCCGCGCGGGCTGAGACCGCCGCCGCCCGCCGAGCAGTTCGGCCTCCTGCCGTTCCATCCAGCGCTGCAGATAACGGGTGATGTATTCGTCCTGCCAGCGTTCCGGCAGGTGCGCCGGGGCCACGATGGGCCGGCCGTAGCGCACCTCCATCGGCGGCGCCGCGATGCGTGGCAGCGCGGAACCGCGTGGCCAGAAGCCTTCCGTGCGGTGCAGGTACACCGGGATCACCGGCACGCGGGCGCGCCGGGCCATGAGCGCCGGACCGGCACGCAGGCGGCCGAGCCTGCCGTCGCGGGTGCGGGTGCCTTCGGGGAAGACCAGCACCGGCAGGCCGGCGCGCAGGCGCTGGATCGCGCCCGCGGTGCTCGACGCCGCCGGCTTGTCACGGTTGACCGGAATACCGTGGAAGATGTTGAGCAGGGTGGCGAAGAGCGGGTTGCGCCACAGGTCTTCGCGCGCGAAATAGCACACCGCGCCCCGGCGCCAGATCGCCGCGAAGGGCGGATCGAAGTAGCTGCGGTGGTTCGACGCCAGCAGCACCGGACCGTCGACCGGGATGCCGCGCGCCCAACGCACCCGCGCGCGGGCGCAGAAGCGTGCCACCGTGCGCAGCACGACGATCCCGATCAGGCAATGCATGAGGTGGGCAAGGAAGAACGGGACCGCGATCCGGACCGGGGCGGCGGTGGGCGCAGGAACGGTCATCGGGTTGGCTTGGATGGCGGGGCGGTGGGCTTGTCGTCGCCAAGGTAGTATTTCATCATGGCCGCAGAGAAGTCGCCGCTGTTGTAGCTGCTCGGTCCGGTGATCAGGCTGGCGAAGGTGAACGCGCGGTCCTCGGATCGCGGCACCCGGATGAAGGGGATGCCGTGGAACCGGGCCGACTCCGCATCCGCCGGGCTGTCGCCGATGAACAGGGCGTCGGCGGTGGTGATGCCCAGGTCGGCGATCGGGATGTCCAGACGCTTGCGCCGACGCCCATGGCCGAGGTCCTGGCTGGCGTTGCCCGCATGGTAGATGCGACCGAAATAGCCGGTGAGCCTGGCCTGATCGAGGGCGGCGACGATCGCGGATTCCTCGGCGTCACTGACCACGACCAGGGCGACATTGCGCTTCTTCGAGAAATGCGTCAGGAATTCCACCACGCCACGCCGGGCCAGATAGACCCAGTCCTGGTGCTCGACCAGCGTATCGAAGCAGTCCAGCATGATCAGCCGGACCCGCGCTGGGATCACCGTGGTTGAGCCGAACTGCGGCATGGCCGGGATGCTGAAGCCGCCGCCCCGGACGCAACCCCGGATCCGGGTGACGAGATCAGAACAGTTTCTGCTGCCCCGGCGCCGGATCCTCGGTGACCGGACGCGGCTCCGGCATCTTCACGGCTGGAGCTGGCGACGCGGCGATGTCATCGCCTGCCGCGACCGGCGTCGGCGACGGGATCGGCAGCGGAGCCGCGGCCGGCGGGGCTGGCGTCGCAGCGGGCGCGGCGCTGGCGGGCACGGAATCCGCCAGCACCTTGTCGATGCGCTTGAGGATGTCGTCCAGTTCGGCGGTCTGGGTGCGCGGCTTGGCCTCTTCCGGCAGTGGTTTGGCCGCCTGGGTGTCGATCGAGTGATGGAAGCCCAGCTCCGCGAGGCGGCTGGCCTTGCGCGTGGCCTCCTGGGCCGGATCCACCGGCGCGGCCGGCTTGGCCTCAAGGCCGGCGAAGAGCGATTCGGCAGCAGCGTCATCATCCGTGGTCGCCTTCGCGGCCGGCTTGACGGGAGCCGGCTTGAAGGCGGGTTTGACCGGGGCAGCGACCGGCGGCAGTTCGTGGGTGGATTCCTTGCTGGCGATCGGCGGCACCGCGCGCGGCACCACCGGCGGTTTGACCGCCGGCGTCGCAGGCCGCGCCGGGACCGGACGCGCTACCGGCCGGGTGCGGTTGACCTGGGCCGACCCCGCCAGGGCGGTGAGGTAGCCGGCAGACCACAGGGCCCGCACCAGGTTCGCAACGCCCAGGACGAGCAGGATCAGGCTGATGATCTGGAACGCGTTCACGGAGTCCTCCGCCTCGGGCCGGCAACGGGCTTGACCCTGGTGGCGGCGTTATCGCCGTGTCGGAAGCGGAGTGCAAGCCGTCCATCGCCCCGCCGCTTGCAGCCGCTACCAACCGCGGCTGGACGCTCCAGCCGGATGCCGCCCGCTGTGCAGTCGGACGTCGGCCTTCAGCAGATGCGCCTGGGCTTGGCGCGGTAGTCCTTCAGCCGGTTCGCGAGATCCTCGAAGCCGGGCCGGCCGAACTGGGCGAAGGTCGCCTGCTTGCCGTGCTCGACGCCGGGCTGGTCGAAGGGGTCGATGCCGTACAGCTCGGCGCTCATCACGGTCGACAGCATGAAGAGGTAGTACAGGCCGACCACGTTGGCCTCGTCGACCTTGTCGATGGCGATCGCCATGTTGGGCCGGCCGCTCGCGGTGATGTGGTGCTCGGACCCGATCTGCGCGTTGGCGAGCACGGTCGCGAAGTCGACGTTGCCCAGGTACGCTGCGGATTCGAGCTTCGGCTGGCTCGCGGGGATGATGACCTTCGCCCCGTGGTCGCGCACGGTGATGAAGGTCACCACCTTGTCGAACGGGCCTTCGGCATAGAGCTGCTGCTGGCCGTGCTGGTCGAAGCTGCCGACGCCCATCTCCGGGCTGGGGCCGACGTGGACGGCCTTGCCCTTGCGGTTGTTCATCTTGCCCAGGCTGACCGCGAGCAGGTGGTTGTACCACTGCGCCACCGCGCCCAGGCGGTCGCTGAAGGGGAAGGTCGCGTGGATGGTCTTGCGACGCTTTCGGGTGAGCAGGTAGTGGATGAGCGAATGCATGTACGCCGGGTTGGCGTGCGGATCGCCGTGGCGGCAGTGCTTGTCCATCTCGGCGCCGCCGCGCAGCAGCTCCGGGATCGAAAGGTTGATCATCCCCGCCATGAACAAGGTGGGATTGCCGAGCACCGCGAAACGCCCGGCGAGATTGCTCGGGAAGGGCAGGGTGTCGATCTTCTCCTGCTTGGCGATCTCGTTGAGCGGGCTCTTCTCGCGGTCGGTGACCAGGATCATGTGGGCGGAGGGTCCGCCCTTGCCGGCCTTCTTCTTGAGCAGGTCGATGAGGAAGAGGAACAGTCCGATGCTCTCGGCCGTGGTGCCGGAGCGGCTGTTGATTTGGAACAGCGTCTTCTTGGGATCGACCGTGGCGAACAGGTCCTCGATCGACTTGGGATCGGCATTGCCGAGGAAGAACACGCGCGGCGCGTTCTTGCGCGCCTTCGGTTCGAGTTCGTTGTGGAAGCGGTGCGCGAGCGCCCCGAACAGGCTGCGTGCGGTCGCGACCGAGCCGCCGCACCCCAGGATCACCAGGTTGTCCCAGCGGCCGTGGTGCTTCTTTAGCAGGGCGTTCAGCTCGTCCTGCTTCTGGTAGGGCAGGTCGAAGAAGCAGCTCTCGCCATTGGCGCGCATCTCATCGATCGACTCGTGGTGCTTGGGGAACTTCGCGACCAGGGTGTCGACCTCGGGCTTGGTCAGCCCATGGGTGGCGCCGATCGCCTCCATCAGGCAGTTCGTGTAGTCCAGGGTGATGGTCATGATGTGCTTCCCCTGTCCGATCGCTGGGCTGGTCCTCGGCGCCTGGCCGCCGCAGCTCCGCTCCCCCGGCGGGGAAGCTAGCGAGATGCGACAACCGAACTCCTTACCGGACCCCAGCTTAGATCCGGGTTCGGGAGGTGCCGCACTCTAAGGATTGCAACCGCCCTTTTCAAGGCGGTTTTCGCTTGAGGCCCGCGAGCGCACGCTACGGTCGCCGCTATTTTCACCCCAGCGACCGCCAGGCCGCCGCCAGCACCGCCAGCGGCCGGGCCGGCTCCGCGCCCCGTCCGGAAGCCGCCGCCGCGAGCGCCAGCGCCAGATGGACCGGCGTCGCCGGGGTCGGCCCGCCGTGCCGGCGCGCCCACCAGACCAGGAAACCGCCTTTGGCCAGACCGCGCCGCCATGCATCGGCGCGGTCGGCCCCATCGCGCCGATGCACCGCGCGCAACGCGGCACTGAAGCGCAGACGGAAGCCCGCCGCGACCAGCCGGCGGCAGCAGTCGAGGTCCTCGCCCAGGGCGTAGCCGGGCCGGCGCGCATCGAAGCCGCCCACCGCCAGCGCCGCCTGCCGCCGCAGTGCGAAGCAGCAGCCGAAGAGTGCGGTGGTCGCGCGGTCCGCGCGCCGGGCGGTCAGCCGGCGCTCGTCGCGGAAGCCGCCGAGATGGGCCAGGCGATGCAGCCGGCGTACCGCCAACGGCCGTGTCTCGACCACCGGCCCCCAGCCCGCGCAGTCCGGTTCGCAGGCGGCCAGCCGCGACAGCACCTCGGCGAAATCCCCCGCGACATCGGTGTCGTCATCGAGGAAGCAGACGAGATCGGCGGCGGTCGCCGCCAGCAGCGCGTTGCGCGCAGCCGGCAGGCCGCCGAGATCCGGCCGGTGCAGCACCGTGATCCCGGCCTGGGCGGGGAACGCCTGCGGCGATTGATCGCAGATCAGCACCGGCGCGCCGACCCGCCGGGCCGCCGCGACCACGCCAGGCAGGCTGCGCGCCAGCACCGCATGGCGGTCGCGGGTCGGGATGAGGAAGGCGAGTCCCGCCACGCGCCTCAACCCCCGGTCGCGCGGTAGCGCGCGATGGCCTCGTCCACCGCGCCGTCAAAGGCGATGCGGCCACGGTCGAGCAGCACGGCGCGGGTGCAGATGCTCTGCAGCGCCTCCATATCGTGCGAGACCAGGATCACCGCCCGCTCGCGGAAGCGCTCGCGCACGTGCGCCAGGCATTTGGCGCGGAAGCGCTCGTCGCCCACCGCCAGCACCTCGTCGATGACCAGGATGTCGGGATCGAGGTGCGCCGCGATGGCGAACGCGAGGCGCACGTACATCCCCGACGAATAGTGCTTCACCGGTTCATCCAGGAATTCGCCGATCTCGGCGAAGGCGACGATGTCCGCGAAACGCGCGTTGATCTCGCTCCGGCGCAGGCCAAGGATCGCCCCGTTCAGGTAGATGTTCTCGCGTCCCGACAGGTCGGGGTGGAAGCCGGTGCCGACCTCCAGCACCGCCGCGACGCGACCGCGGAAGACGATGCTGCCCGCGCTGGGCGGGGTGATGCGGCAGAGCAGCTTGAGCAGGGTGCTCTTGCCCGCGCCGTTGCCGCCGACGAGTCCCAGCACCTCGCCCGGCCGCACGTCGAGGTCGACCCCGGCGAGAGCCTGGAACTGCCGCGTGCCGCTCGGAGCCCACAACCAGCGCAGGGTCAGCAGGCGGCTGATGTCATCCTTGATCGAAATTCCCGGCAACCACGCGTCATGGATGCGATAGCTCTTGCCCAGGCCGCGGATGCGCAGGGCGAGATCGTCGGGCAGATCGGCGCCAGTGGGGTCGGCAGCAGCAGCCATGTCAGATCACGTCCGCGAAGCGGGATTCGGCGCGGCGGAAGAACCAGTAGCCGCTGATCAGCAGCACCGTCGCCCCGGCGACGCTCAGGGTCAGCGCCTTCGGCCCCGGCATCACCGTCCCCGGCAGCAGGCACCAGCGCAGCCATTCGACCGGGCCGGCGAGCGGGTTGAGCCACGCCCACCAGCGCCACTCGTTCGGCAGCGCCGCGATGGTGAACGCCACCGGCGTGGCCAGGATGCCGAACTGGAGCAGCACCGGCACCAGCGCCCGCACATCGCGGTAGCGCACGGTCAGCGCCGAGAACCACAGCGCCGCCCCCAGCGCGCACATCGCCACAAGCAGGAACGCCAGCGGCGCGAACACCGCCTGCCACGGCGGCGCGATGCCGTACCACGCCATGACCAGCGCGAGGAAGCCGAGATTCACCAGCAGATCCGCGCTGTTGAGCAGCAGCCCCGAGGCCGGCATCAGCAGGCGCGGAAACCACACCTTGGTGACCAGGGCGGGATTGCCCGCCACCGACCCCGCGCCCTCGGACAGGACGGAGGCGAAGAACTGCCAGGGCAGCATCCCGACCAGCACCAGCAGGGGATACGGCAGCCCATGCGAATCCAGCCGGGCCACGGTGCCGAACAGGAATCCGAACACCCCCATCGCCAGCACCGGCCGGATCAGCACCCACGCCACCCCGAGCAGCGTCTGCCGGTAGCGCACCACCAGATCCCGCCGCGCGAAGAACCACAGCAATTCGCGCCGCCGCCAGCAGTCGGCGAGATAGGAACCGGCGGTGCCGGCGGGGGTGATGCGTGTAATGCTCATGGCTGGTGGCGATCCCGCTGTTCCCAAGCATCTGGCCGGTGGGCGGCCAACAGCCTGCAGCAGTCCCACGTCGCGCGAAAAACCGCCATCAACCGCCGGCTCCAACGGCCGCATCGGGTGGGCGGTCGCACCCCGGGAATCAGCCGATGGCCATTCCAGCACCAGCGGGGCCCGTGGATCGCAGCGAGCGGGATCTGGTTCTCGGCTACGATCACCGCCGAAAACCCCTGCTGGTGCAACCGTGCTTCGATGGATCCAAGGGCAGAAGGTTCCCAGGAGATGAACGTCCATTCAGCAGGGGCGCCGCCCAGTCGACGGATCTCCGGCTCACAGACCAGGGTGACCTGACGGTCCGTCAGATGGGCCACGCACCAGAGCAGGCAGCCGATGGCATCGGCATGCCGTCCCACCGCGAGGACCAGGATTGCGCCGGCGGGGAGTGGCCCGGGATCCGGAGCGTCAGGCGCCGGCGCCGCGTCAAGATCGCGACGTCCCAGGCGCAACCGCAGGGCATCCACGATGCCTTGTCGTGCCGCCCGGGCCAGCGCTGGGCGACCTGCTTGGCGCCAGAGTCGGATCTGGATGTGGAGATCGATCGCCTTGCGCCACAGCGCCAGCCGACCTGGCCGGCACCAGGACTGCCAGAGCAGCGCATTCCGCCAAAGGTAATAAACCCGCTGTGGTGTGTCCGCCTTGCCGGCATTGAAGCGATGGAAGACCCGCGAGTCCGCGGCGGTGCGGATGGTCCAACCCAAGGTGCGGGCCCGGCAGCACCACTCGATATCATCAAAGAAGACGAAGAAGCGCCCATCCATCAGACCGATGTCGGTCAGCGCCGAACTGCGCACCAGCACGGAACAGGCCGCCACATAGTCGACCGGCCCATCGGCCAGGACCGCCTGGGGATCGGCGAGTCGGTGGTTGGGGGCGAGGTGCCCCTGCACCGTGATCCGCCCACCGCATTCCTGCACCAGCCCGGGAGGTCCATCCATGATGATCCGGCTGCCGACCATGACGGTCCGAGGCTCTGCCTCCAGCACGGCGAGCAGCGGCGGCAGCGCCTGCGGTGCCGGGCATGCATCGCCATCAAGCAGCCAGATCGCCTCTGCGCCGGCGGCCAGGGCCGCTCGCATGCCGGCGTTGAACCCCCCGGCCCCGCCCTGATTCATAGGCAGCCGCAGCACGGTGACGTTGGGTGCGAATGCTGCCAGCGCCTCGGCGGTGCCATCGGTCGAAGCGTTGTCCACCACCAGGAGATGCAGGTCGGCATGTCCAGCGGAGGGGATCGCGTGGACAAGACGTTCGATGTCGGCCCGCTGGTTCCAGGCCACGGCCACGGCCCAGACGTTGCGTATCACGGCCCAGTCCAGCTGTCGGGATGCAACGGTTTCGGGCGATGGGTGATCGCCTGGCAGACGGCCTTGGCGTAGTACCAGGCAACCACGGGATTCAGCCACCGCCGTCCCCAGTACCCGAGGCAGTTGAGGGTCAGCATCTGCGCGATGTAGATCTTCTCCATGCGATCATGGCTGCGGCTCCACAGCAGCATGAACAGCTGATTGCGGACGTAGAAGAAATACCGGGCGGGAGCGGCGTCATGCGTCCCATAGCGACGGTCCGTGGCGTGCAGCACCCGGCTGGCCGGGACGGCGACCCCGAATTCGTGGCGCAGGATGCGGGCGGTGAACTCGACATCGTCGTTCCAGAGGAAATACGCAGGCAGCGGCAGGCCATAGCGATCGATCGCCCTCCTGGCGACCAGGAGTGAGACGAACGTCGCCGAACGGATGCTCAGCATCCCCCTGCTGGCGGCCAACCAGAGTTCCTCATGGGCGAAGCGCTGCTTCACCGCAACCAGGTTCATCGGGTGGAGATGGCCATCCGTCCATTCCACCCGACTGGCGAGCAGGACCGGCTTCCGCTCCGCAGGAAAGCTGTCATATCCGTCGAGCAGGGCGGCAAGCGCCTCGGGTTCCGGGATGCAGTCGTCATCCATCAGCCAGCACCAGTCATGGCCTTCGCGAAAGGCGAGGGCGGTCCCGTGGGCGAATCCGCCCGCGCCACCGCTGTTGCGTTCCAGCCGGCAACGGCTGACCCATGCCGGCTCGGCCGCCACGAAGGCATCGAGGATGGCAGCGGTCCCGTCCGTGGAGGCGTTGTCGATGACCAGCACGCGATCGGGGCGACGGGTCTGGCGCTGGAGCGCTTCCAGGCAGCGGCGCAGGAGCGCCGACCGGTTCCGGGTGACCACGACCGCAGCGACCGAACCATGGAGCGTGGTGGACATGTTCAGGCCACGGCGAGACCGGCACGGATCTCAGGCAGGATCGCCAGCATCGCCGCTTCTTGCGGACCAAAGGAGAAATGCCCGGCGAGGATGCTGTGATCCACCGCCATCACCCGCGACCGCTCGACGCAGTTCCGGCACAGGTGCTCCTCATCCGGCCCCAGCAGCGGCCCCGCGAAAGGACGATGGAAGCCGCCGATGTCCTCCCAGAAGCCGCGTTCGAGCAGGACCGCCCCGATCGAGAAGCGATGCGGGACCATCGACCATGTCCACGGTGCAGAGGCGAAACGGGCGGCGACGGCATCGAACGGCAGGCATTGGCGCCAGATGAACCGGGCCGCCTCACCATCATAGTGGGCGTGGATCCCGCCGGCCGCATGGCGTAGTTCACCGAACCGCTCACGGTAGGCGGCATCGGCCCCGAGTTGCCTCAGCACATGGACATAGCCATACCCGTTGACGTTGATCAGCGGGGCCAGGAATCCGAGTTGCACCAATCCGGTCGCGTCGATCCTCCGGTAGCCTGCCGCCATGCGGTCGAAATAACCCGCTGGCAGGATCATGTCCTCATCGAGTTTATGGATCCATCGCGCCTCGGGATGGCGGGCGATCGCGGCATTCAACGCTGGCGCCGGCCAGCGCTTAGGGGTGTGCAGGTAGGACCATCCCTTGGCCTTGGCTATCTCGACGAGACGAGGTTCCACCCGTCCGGCGCCGACGAGGCAGATATCGATCCCGTCTCCGCCGCGAGGAAATCGAGTCAAGGTGAGATCCCAAAGGGCGGATTTGTAACCGGCCAGGATCACCGCCAAGCGTTCCTGCCGGGTGGAGCGCAGGTCGCCGGACAGCGTGGTGCCATGGTCGAGCCGGCGGCCGATGGCGCCACGGATCCGACCGATCACCCCTGCGGTCCGCCGCAAGACAGCGTCGATCATGGCCATGCCGCCTTGTTCACCGTTCCTGCGACCCAGCCAAGACCCGAGCAAAGGTCTGCGCACAAGACGGGATGGCGCTGAGCGGTGGCATGCCGGACTTATCCGCCGGCGCCATCGCGGTGCAATCGCTCGGCTGTTGGATCATCGGCCGGCGGAAAGCTCGGCGACTGCGCGGTGCATTTCTCCGCCTGGGTGAGCGCCGCCGCCACGACCTGATCCATGTTGAAATAGCGGTACTGGGCGAGGCGGCCGACGAAGATCGTCGCGGGTTCGCTGGCGGCGCGGGCGCGGTAGCGGTCGGCGAGGGCCTTCGCCTCGGGGGCGGGGACGGGGTAGTAGGGGTCGCCGTGGTCCTGCGGGAACTCGCGGGTGAGGGTGGTGCCGGCATGGGCCTGGCCGGTGATCTGGGTGAGTTCGCTGGTGCGGGTGAAGGGCACCACCGCGTCGCACTCGTTGACCACCGGAGCAGCCTGGGCGCGCACGAGCGGGCGGTGCTCGTGCTCGAAGCGCAGGCTGCGCCAGGGCAGGGCGCCGAGATCGCTGCCGAAATAGGCATCGAGGGGGCCGGTCCAGACCACCAGCGGGGCGAGGGCGTGCGCGGCGGCGGCGCTGAGATCGCGGCTCAACTCCACCCGGATGTTGGGATGGTCGAGCATGCGTGCGACCAGGGCGGCGTAGCCTTCCGCCGGCATCGCCTGGAAGGAGTCGGTGAAATAGCGGTCGTCATCATCGCAGCGGGTCGGGATGCGGGCGGTCACGGCCGCATCGAGTCCGGAAGGGTCGCGCCCCCACTGCTTGCGGGTATAGCCGCGGAAGAAGGCTTCGTAGAGTTCGCGGCCGACCGCGTCGACCACGACATCCTCGCTGGTGGCCAGCGGCGAACGCGGTTCGCGCAGGCGGTCGAGCAGCGCCGCCACCCCGGCGGGATCGAGGTCGGTGCCGTAGAGCCGGTTGATCGTGGTGCGGTTGATCGGTATCGGCACCAGTTCCTGCCGGCCGCGCCAGGACACCCGCGCCAGCACCCGATGCCGGTAGGGCCGCCAGGCGGTGAATCGCGACAGATAGGCCGCCACCAGGTCGCTGTTGGTATGGAAGATGTGCGGACCGTAGCGGTGGATGACCACCCCGTGCGCGTCGGCATGGTCGAAGGCGTTGCCCGCGAGATGCTCGCGGCGGTCGACCACCAGGACGCTGCGGCCGGCCGAGGCCAGACGCTCGGCCATGGTCGCCCCCGCCAATCCGGCCCCGACCACCACCGCATCGAACCGCGCCGCCTCTGCCATGCCCCAGGTTGTCGTCCGCAACGACCGCCATCGCAAGCCTGCCCTCTGGCGGACCATTCAAGCATTCAAGCATTCCAGCATTGCGTACGTCAACGATCACGTCCCGTCTGCCAAACGTGGTTTCACATTGCGAACAGACGTTCCCCCGCATGCTGCCCGGCATGCGCGCCATTATCCTCGGATTCTTTGCGATTTCCGGTCTCGCTGCGGCGGATCTCGTCTGCCGCGATGGCGGCCAGGTGCGGTCGTTCACCCTGGCCGGCGACGAACGGGCCTTCGTCGGCGATCCGGCCGTGGCGCGGAAGGCCAGGGCAATCCCCGGCGACCAGGCGGTCGATGGCGGCCTGGTGCTGGCGAAGCCGGGGGCGCAGGCGGCGGGTTCCGCCCCGGTGCTGTACGACGGCGGACGGCGCGATGCGTTCCACCGCCGCATCGCCACGGCCCAGGTGCTGATCGGCGACGGGGTCGATGCCGCTGCGGTCGGCGCGATCGCGGTCGCGCCGACCAGCGCCAAAGGCTGGCGTCTGGCGACCTTCGCGGATGCCGATGCCGCCCTCGCCGCGCTGCCGCGCCTGCGCGCGCTCGGCGAGGCGGATCCGCTGCTCCTGCGCATCCGCGCCAAACGGGCGGCGGATCCGCTCGCGGCAACGCAATGGAACCTCGCGCCGGTCGGCGGCGGGACCTATGGCCTCAATGCGGCTGCGGCCTGGAGCCTGGGCACCACCGGTGTGGGAGTGACCGTGGCGGTGATCGACGATGGCCTGCAGATCGACCACGAAGATCTCGCCGCCAACTGCCCCGTCCTGGGCAGCATCTTCCATTTCAACTGGAATTCCGGGCCGAGCAACGATCCCCGGCCGCAGGTCGCCAACGGCGACGGCCACGGCACCTCCTGCGGCGGCCTGGTCGCGATGGTCGGCGGCAACGGGGTGGGCGGGATCGGCGTCGCCTCCGGATCGCGCCTGTTCGGGTTGCGCCTGATCGCCGCTGCGATCGACGACCTCAGCGAATCGCAGGCGATCGGCTGGCGGACGACCACCGCCAGCGATGGGGTGATGGTGTCGACCAACAGCTGGGGACCGAACGACAACGGCGCCACCGTCGAGGGCCCCGGTCCGTTGGCGGCAGCGGCGCGCGAGCAGGCGGTCATCAGCGGGCGGGGCGGCAAGGGCGTGGTGTACTGCTGGGCCGGCGGCAACGGCGGCGGTAGCCAGGACGACTCCAACTGGGACGGCTATGCCAACTCGCCGTTCGTGATCGCGATCGGCGCCGCCCTGCGGGACGGGACGCATCCCTCCTATTCCGAACCCGGCGCGAACCTGCTGGTCAGCGCCCCGAGCGGTCCGTCGCCCCAGGTCGCCGGCCAGGGCCTGGTCACCACCGATGTCCCGGGCAGCGGTGGATTCAACCCGGCCAGCGGCAGCGCGGGCGATTATTTCGCCGGCTTCAACGGAACCTCCGGTGCGACTCCGCAGGTCGCCGGGGTGTGCGCCCTGCTTTTGCAGGCACGGCCGGACCTGGGCTGGCGCGATGTGCAGGAGATCCTGTTCAGCACCGCCAGCCGGCTGCAACCCGGCGATGCCGGATGGGTCCAGAACGCCGGCGCACCGGTGCGGCTGTGGCACCACCACCAGTTCGGCGGCGGCCTGGTCGACGCGGGCTCGGCGGTCGGCCTGGCGACGACCTGGGTGACCATGCCGGGCGAGACGGTGCAGACGGTCGACAGCGGCACCCTGGCCCTGGCGATCCCCGACAACGATCCGCTCGGGGTGAACCTGAACCTGGATGCGGGTGCGGTGCAGCCGATGCGCGTCGAACACGTCCAGCTCGCGGTGAGGATCACCCATCCCTTCCGGGGCGATCTGCGCCTGGTGCTGACCTCGCCCGGCGGCACCGCGAGCACCCTGACCGGCATCCGGCCCAACGATGGGGGCAAGGATGTCGACTGGACCTTCATGACCGTGCGCTGCTGGGGCGAACAGGCGGTCGGCACCTGGAAATTGACGGTGTCCGATGAAGGTCCGCTGGATGTCGGCACCCTGGTCTCGGCCCGCCTGATCCTGCGCGGCACCCGGCTGATCCCCGGATTCGACGCCGGCAACAGCACCAGCGCCGCGCAATCGATCGCGGTACCGGCCAGTCTGGGCGGAGCGGCGGTCACCGGGGTAAGCGCGAGCGAGGCCGGCGTCGTGGTGGCGAGCGGCACCAGCGCGCTGCCGCTGACGGATCTCCTCGCCGGGGTGCATCGCTTGACGGTGACCATCAGCACCACCACCGGCTCGATCGCCTTCCCGTTCACGCTGAGCATCAGCGGCACGCCCCCGGTCATCACCTCGCGGCCCACCCTGACCGCCAGCGAAGGCGACATCTGGACCTACCAGGCCAGCGGCAGCGCCAACGGACTCGCCGGCGGCAGCGTGCGCTGGAGCCTGCTCCGCGGTCCGCCCGGGATGGCGGTCAGCGATACCGGGCTGATGACCTGGACGATTCCGGGTTCGACCGCCGCCCCCGGCACCAGCGTCCACGTGCCGGCGATCCTGCGCGCGACGACGATCGTGAACACGAAGCCGACCGCGATCTGCGACCAGGAGATCCTCCTCCTCGTCGTCGACCGTCCGGGAGCGCCCGGATGAGCGCCCGCATCCCCGACAGAGCCCCCACCAGTGCCAGCCACGATCCGGTACCCATGTCACCTGCCATGCTTTTTTCCAGGTTATCCACCGCCGGCACGACCCTGGTCGCCCTGCTTCTGCTCACCGCCTGCTTCGGCGGGGGAGGTGGTGGCGGAGGCGGCGGAGCGGCCCCACCCCCGCCGCCGGCGAGCGACGACACCTGGAAGGAGATCGCGATCGCCACCGGCGCGCTGACCCTGCATCCGGCGGGCTGGGATCCGACCACGGCCGACCCGGCGAACCTCGTCTTCCGCAAGGTGGCAGGCGGATCCTTCGCGCTGGGCTCGCCGGTCGGCAGCCTCGGCAACCTGGCCTATCCAGGCGAGGAGGCGCCGCGCACGGTCACGCTCGGCACCTATTGGATCGCCGCCGGGGAACTGTCGCGCAGCCAGTGGCGCGCGATCGCGGGGACCTCTCCATGGACCACGCTGAACTCGACGGATTCGCTCGGCGATGCCAACGCGAACCTGGTCGCGGCCAACGGGATCAGTCTCAATGCCGCAACCACCGCGTTCGCCGCCTGGCGGCCCGCAGGTGGCGCCCGCATCCGTCTCCCGTCCAACGATGAATGGGAGGCCGCCGCCCGCGCCGGCGCCAACGGCACCTACGCCTGGGGCGAAGCGACCGACCTGGCCACCGTGCGCACCTGGGCGGTGGCGAGCGGCACCACGACCCTGCGCGGCCCGCAGCAGTCGCTGCGCCGGCAAGCCAACGCCTGGGGACTGTATGACATCAGCGGCAACGTCGCGGAATGGGTGTCGGACGGCGGTTCCGCCGCCGAGGGCATCCTGCGCGGCGGGGCGTGGAATTCCTCAGTCTTCGAACTGCGGCTGGCCTCCCGCCTGCCCCTCGATCCGGTGGTCAACCACGCGCTGGCTGGCGTGCGGCCGGTGCTGACCGCTCCTTGAGCGATCCCAGGCGCAGAGACTTCCCTGACCGCTGGTGCCGAAGGATCGCCGGCTTTGGCGCGGCAAATACGCTACCGGTCCTTGAGGATTTCGTGCCCTTTGCGGTCTTCCCTCTGGCGAACACCAGGAGTCAGTAGTTCGCCCGCCCACCTGGGATGAACTCCGGTGAACCCGGACCTTTCCCCGGTGGCAGGGGTTCGCAGCGCACGGCGAAGCCGTTGACGCGCATCGCACCCAGACGTTCCTGCACCTGGGCGAGGCGGAAGTCCTGGATGCCGACCAGGCTGTGGGTGTTGTTGAGCATCAGCTTGCCCACCGGCATCGCCTCGGCCTGGGTCAGGATCTTGCGCAACTGACCGATCGCGACGCCATGGTTGCGCCCGAGGTTGATCTTGAGCCAGCGCCAGCCCCAGCCGGTCAGGGCCGTCGGCCCGATTTTTTCCAGATTGGCGCGCGCATCCCGGCCGAGCGCCCCGCGCACGTCGACGAGCGCCTCGCCGGCCTCGACCGCGATCGGTCCAAGCTGGTCGACGGGGACTCCGGCCAAGCGGACGAGATCGCCCGGAGTGTAGCTTTCGCCGCGTGGCAGGCGCACGCGGATGCGTACGAAGCCTTCGCCGACGGGTGGGTGCGCGTCCATGGGGGTCGCGGACGCTAGCGGCTGGCCTGGCAGGCGAAAGCCGGCAGGCGCGACGGTCGCCGCGCGCAGCCGGTCAGGCCTCCCCGGGTTTGGCATTCCCCGTGCTCCCGGGCGGGACACCATCCCCTCCCCCCACCACGCCGGAGCTCCATTCCATGCCGACCTATGAATACGCCTGCCCGACCTGCGGCATCGTCGAGGTCTACCAGTCGATCAAGGACGCGGCCCTGACCAAGTGCCCGCAGTGCAAGAAGGCGAAGGTCACGCGCATGGTCTCGCAGGGTGCGGCGGTGATCTTCAAGGGCTCTGGCTTCTGGGAGACCGATTACAACCGCAGCGCGGACTATCAGAAGAAGAAGGCCGAAGAGAAAGGTGGAAGCGGGACCGGTGCAGCCGCCGAGACGCCGGTGAAACCGGAAGCCAAGCCGGACGGCAAGACCGGGGCGAAGCCGCCTGAAGCCAAGCCCGAACCCAAGCTGAAACCCGAGCCCAAGGCGGCTCCCGCCACCAGCCCGGCGGCAGCGCCCAAGACCAAGCCCGGCAAGCCGTGAATTGTCGTTTTGACCCGGCTGCGGCCGGGTCGATCCCCGTGGTCGGGTCGAAAGTAGCCAAAATACAGGCCTGACCGCCGATCCGAGGCTGGCACGGCGCGTGCATAGTGGGCGCACCGTCCGCAGCCCGCCTGGCCGCCGGCCCCCCCTTCCTCACCGTAGCCACCCCCACCTCTTCACCTCAAGCACCCAACCAAGGAGTCCATCACATGGCAGCCAAGAAGATCGTCTTCAACGAAGACGTGCGCGAGAAGATCAAGAGCGGCGTCGAGAAGCTCGCCCGCACCGTCAAGTCGACCCTCGGCCCCAGCGGCCGCAACGTGGTCATCAACAAGAGCTGGGGCACGCCCCAGGTCACCAAGGACGGGGTGACGGTCGCCGAGCAGATCGAATTCCGCTGCGCCTTCGAGAACATGGGCGCCCGCATGGTGCGCGAGGTCGCCAAGAAGACCGGCGACCAGGCCGGCGACGGCACCACCACCGCGACCGTGCTCGCCGAGGCGATCTTCAAGCAGGGCCTGCGCGCGGTCACCGCCGGCATCAGCCCGATCGACGTCAAGTCCGGCATCGAGAAGGCCGTCGCCGCCGTGAACGCCCAGCTCGACAAGCAGGCGATCAAGGTGAAGGGCGACTTCAAGGCCATCGCCAACGTCGGCGCGATCTCGGCCAACAACGAGATCGAGATCGGCAAGCAGATCGCCGACGCGATGCAGAAGGTCGGTGAAGACGGCGTCATCACCGTCGAGGAAGGCAAGTCGGTCAAGGACGAGGTCGACGTCGTCGAAGGCATGCAGTTCGACCGCGGCTACAGCAGCCCTAACTTCATCACCAACACCGACAACCTCAGCGCCGAGCTGGAGAACCCCTACATCCTCATCCATGAGAAGAAGATCTCGTCGGTGCAGGACATCGTTCCGCTGCTCGAGAAGGTCGCCAAGGCCAACCGCTCGCTGGTGATCATCTCGGAAGATGTCGAAGGCGAGGCCCTGGCCACCCTGGTGGTCAACAACATGCGCAAGGTCCTGAAGTGCGTCGCCGTCAAGGCGCCCGGCTACGGCGACCGCCGCAAGGCGATGCTCGAAGACATCGCGGTGCTGACCAACGGCAAGGCGATCTTCGAGGATCTCGGCATCGACCTCAAGAACGTCGAGCTGTCGGATCTGGGCCAGGCCAAGTCGGTCAAGGTCGAGAAGGAATACACCACGATCATCGAAGGCGCCGGCAAGCGCGCCGACGTCCAGGCCCGGATCAAGGCGATCCGCCGCGAGATCGAGGACACCAAGAGCGACTACGACCGCGAGAAGCTCCAGGAGCGCCTGGCCAAGCTCGCCGGCGGCGTCGCCGTCATCAAGGTCGGCGCCGCCACCGAAGCCGCGATGAAGGAGCGCAAGGACCGCGTCGATGACGCCCTCCACGCCACCCGCGCCGCGGTCGAAGAGGGCATCGTCGCCGGTGGCGGAACCGCCTACCTGCGCTGCCTCGACGCGATCGACAAGCTCGGCCTCACCGGCGACGAGAAGGCCGGCGCCGACATCGTGCGCGCCGCGATCCAGCTGCCGACCATCACCATCGCCGCCAACGCGGGCAAGGATGGCCAGGTCATCGTCAACCGCGTGCTCAAGGAAAAGGGCAACAACGGCTACAACGCCAAGTCCGACACCATCGAAGACCTGGTCAAGGCCGGCGTCATCGACCCGGTCAAGGTCTCGAAGAGCGCCCTGATCAACGCCGCCTCCGTCGCCACCCTGCTGCTGAACACCGAGGCCATGATCGCCGAGATCAAGGAGCCGAAGAAGGACGCCGGCAAGAAGGGCGGCCATGGCGGCGACGACGATGAAATGGGCGGCGGCATGGGTGGAATGGGCGGCATGGGTGGAATGGGCGGCATGGGCGGGTTCTGAACCCGCCTGCCGACGCGGCCTCGCCGCGCCGGCCGCCCGCCTCCTGCCGACGCCTTTCCCTGCTCCTACCTTCACACCTCACCTCAACCAACCACCTCAACTCAAGGAATCACCACCATGGTCAGCGCCAAGCCCGCTCCCAAGGTCACCATCAAGCCCCTCGATGACCGTATCGTGGTCACCCGTCTCGACCCCGAGACCAAGACCACCGGCGGCATCCTCCTCCCCGAGAACGCCAAGGAAAAGCCGACCCAGGGCAAGGTCCTCGCGGTCGGACCCGGCAAGCTCCTCGACGACGGCACCCGCGCCAAGCCGGATGTCGCCGTCGGCGACACCATCCTCTTCGGCAAGTACAGCGGCACGGAACTCACGGTCGACGGCGCCGAGGTCGTCATCCTGCGCGAGAACGACATCCTCGCCAAGATCTCGTAAGCCCGACACCACCCCCCAACACACTTAAAACCAAGGAATACACCCAATGGCCAAGCAGCTCCTCTTCGGCGAAGACGCGCGCCGCAAGATCCTCGCCGGCATCCAGATCCTCAACGACGCGGTCAAGGTCACGATGGGCCCGACCGGCAAGGTCGTGGTGATCGAGAAGTCCTACGGCGCCCCCAACGTCACCAAGGACGGCGTGACCGTCGCGAAGGAGGTCGAAGTCAAGGACCCCTTCGAGAACATGGGCGCGCAGATGGTGAAGGAGGTCGCCGAGAAGTCCTCCAAGGTCGCCGGCGACGGCACCACCACCGCCACCGTCCTCACCGAGGCGATCTACCGCGAGGGCCTCAAGGCCACCGCGAGCGGCGCCAACCCCACCGAGGTCAAGCGCGGCCTCGACAAGGCGGTTGAAGCGGCCGTCGAATCCCTGGCCAAGGTCTCGACCAAGGTCAAGGGCTCGAACGAGATCGCCCAGGTCGGCACCATCTCGGCCAACAACGACGAGGCGATCGGCAAGCTGCTCGCCGAGGCGATGGACAAGGTCGGCAAGGACGGCGTGATCACGGTCGAGGAGGCCAAGTCCACCGAGACCAAGCTCGAACTCGTCGAAGGCATGCAGTTCGACAAGGGCTACATCTCGCCCTACTTCGCCGCCGGCAGCGAGAGCCAGGAAGTCAACCTCGAGAAGCCCGCCATCCTGGTCTACGAGAAGAAGATCAGCAACCTGCGCGAATTCCTGCCCCTCTTGGAAAAGGTCGCCCAGGCCGGCCGGCCCCTGCTGGTCATCGCCGAGGAGGTCGAGGGTGAGGCCCTCGCCGCCCTGGTGGTCAACAAGCTGCGCGGCGTCCTGAACGTCTGCGCCGTCAAGGCCCCCGGCTTCGGCGACCGCCGCAAGGAGATGCTCAAGGACATCGCGATCCTCACCGGCGCGAAGTTCGTCGCGGAAGACCTCGGCGAGAAGCTCGAATCGATCGAGCTGACCGACCTCGGCAGCGCCAAGCAGGTGACGGTGGAGAAGGAGAACACCACCATCATCGAAGGCGCCGGCAAGAAGGCCGACATCCAGGCCCGCATCGCCCAGATCAAGAACCAGGTCGAAGAGACCACCAGCGACTACGACCGCGAGAAGCTCCAGGAGCGCCTGGCCAAGCTCGCGGGTGGCGTGGCGGTGATCAACGTCGGCGCGGCGACCGAGCCCGAGATGAAGGAGAAGAAGGCCCGCATCGAGGACGCCCTGCACGCCACCCGCGCTGCGGTGGAAGAAGGCATCGTCCCCGGCGGCG
>CAZZJC010000026.1:0-75535 GCA_964654285.1 uncultured Candidatus Kuenenia sp. | reverse complement strand
AAAGCATTGTCAAGCAGTATTTTACGGGCATCCATTAACCAAACACCATTGGGCGTTCCTGGCGGGCGGGAAGTATGAGCACCGCAAGGCGTGGGTGGCGGAACGGATGGAAATGCTGGCGAAATGCTTTGCGGTGGAGGTTGCCGGATATGCGGTGATGTCGAACCACCTGCATCTGATCGTGCGCATGGATCCGGCGGCGGTGCAGGCGTGGCCGGCGTTGGAGGTGGCTCGGCGGTGGTTGTCGGTGTATCCGCGCAAGTACCTCAAAGATGGCACGGCGCAGCTGCCCAGCGACGCGGAGATCGCGATGCTGGCCAGCAATGCCTTCAAGGTGGCGTTGTGGCGCAAGCGGCTGGCGAACCTCGGCTGGTTCATGAAGGCGCTCAAGGAACCATTGGCCCGGCGGGCGAATCGCGAAGACGCGTGCAAGGGAACGTTCTGGGAAGGGCGCTTCCATTCGGTGCCGCTGCTGGATCAGCCGGCCCTGATCGCGGCGATGGTGTATGTCGATCTGAATCCGGTGCGGGCGAAGATGGCGGATCGGCCGGAGACGTCGGATTTCACGGCGGGGCAGCGTCGCATCGTAGCGCGCAACCGCCATGCGGCGGCAACCAGGATCGTCGAGCGTGAACCGGTGAAAGCGGCGGCGCTGCTGGCCAAGGCCGGATTGAATGAGGGTGCCCGCCATGCCGAGGACGGTCTGTGGTTGTGTCCGCTCGCACGCTGCCAGGCGGGAGAGCCGCTGTCGAACCAGCGGATCACCGTCGATGACTACCTGACGCTGCTGGATGCGACCGGGAGGCTGATCAAGGCCGGCAAGCGCGGCGCGATCCCGCCTGAACTCGCTCCGATCCTGGCCCGGCTCGACCTGTCGGTGGAATCCTGGCTCGCGACGATGCTGGGCTGGCGGATGTTCGGATTCAGTTCGGCGCTCGGCCACGCCGCGACGCGATCGGCCGAGGCCGCCCGGCGCGGATTGCAGTGGATCCGCAACCGGTGCCCGCTGTTCGCCAAGCGGGATGAGGAGGCGGCGTAACCGGTGACCGCTCTCCGTTCTTCCTGCGCTTCTTCGAGGAACTCGTCACCCGCGGCCATGTGCACATCCTCGAGACCCCGCTCTTCCGCGTGCGCAACAAGAAGGAGACGCGGTACTGCTACAGCGAGATCGAGCGTGACCGCGCCATGCAGTCGATCAGCAACCCCGAGGTCACCCGCTTCAAGGGTCTCGGCGAGATCAGCCCCAAGGAGTTCGGCCAGTTCATCGGCCAGGACATCCGCCTGGTGAAGGTCGACATCCAGTCGCTGAGCGAAGTCAGCAAGGCCCTGGAATTCTACATGGGCAAGAACACGCCGGAGCGCAAGACGTTCATCGTCGACAATATGATCTACGAGCTGCCCTGAGAGGTCGGACCACCGGGATCCACGCCACCGGCCAGCCAGCCAGGAACCGGCGTCGTCGACGTGGACATCGAAACCCCACCCGCGCGGACCATCGCCATAGGAGCTGTCCCGCGTTCCCCGAACTCGCCGGATATCGGTGTCAGGACAAGCGACCAAAGCCCCGGCCGGCGAGCCTGGGATTCCTGGCGTTACTTGGCCGGTTGGGCCGCTTTGGCGAGTTGCTCCAGCAGATCCTTGGCGGCCTTCACCGCGCCGGTGGCCGGGCCGGTGGTTTCCATAGCGGCGATCTTGTCGATCACCGCACGATGGGGGGCGATCTCTGCCGTAGGCAGGCGCCCCAGTATCTCCAGCAGGCGCTTCACCTGGTCGGGGACGTGACCCCTTTCCCGGATCAAAGAGACGATCAGATCGGCAGTGGCGGTGCGGACGGCCTGTTCCTGGGATTGCACAGCCAGATCCAGGGTGTCGACAGCGGCCTTGGACATGGGCAGTGCCCAGTTGCCGTCGAAAACGCCACGGTTGGCGGCCAGGGCGGCCAGGGCCTGATCCGCGCCGGGCAGTTTCTTGGCGACCAGATGATAGGCATAGGCCGATAGACGCAGCGGATCGCTCAGGCCGGCTGTCAAATGCTTCGCCAGGGCCTCGCTGGCGGGCGTGCTCTCGAAGGCCGCGCGCAGGAGGCCGGTGCAGAAGTTGGCATCCTTGGCGGCTGTTCCCGCCTGAATGACCACGGCGGCGTCCGATTCCCAGGTTTCCGCGAGCGACAACAGCGCCTGGGCGGCGGGGTAGCGTTGCCGCCAATCCTGCTTGGCGTCCTGGACCACGCTCAACAGCATCGGTCGGTTGTCGATCAGACGGCGATTGGCCATCAGCCAGGCATAGGCCTTGGTGCGGGGAGTCCCGTCACCTTGGCGGAGTTCCTTTTCGCCTGCGGTCACGCCCACCCCGTGCTCCATGAGTGCGATGAGATCCGCACCCGTGTCCTCGGGATACATCGCCGTGAGTCCATGTACCGCCAACGCGGTCCCGGGCGGATCGTCCTTGGCGCTGCCCATCGTGACGAGCAGGGCGCGCACCTCGGGCGCCGGTTCCAGCATGGCAATGCAGACATCCAAGATCCGCTTACGCTCGGCCAGGGGACGGCCTGGATGCAGCAGGGGCTTGAGCACTCTGGCCGCTTCCGCCCCCAGGAGGTCCAGGGTGCGGGCCGCCGTGTTGTTCTTGGGATCGATGATCGCCTGCTCGAGGACTTCGGCCCCGGTTCCGGTGCCATCGGTGCTCACGCCCAGGGCCAGGACGGCTTCGGCGCGGATACGCTCGTAGGCATCACCAATGGCCAGGGTCTTCAGCACGGGAACCAGGTCGGCCGCGCTGCGCCCGGTTGCCGGCAGGGCGTTCAGACGTCGAAGACCCAAGTAGCGTGCCCGGGCCTCCTTCTGATTCAGGTATGGCAGCAGATCCTTGGCGCTGCTGAGCGAATCGATGTCCTTCTCGAGCTCGCGGTCGGCTTGCGGCCGATGGGTGGCGATGGGGTACGGCTGGGTCGGATCGCCGAAACAATACAGGTGGGTGTTGGTGCGGACGAGGAAGCGGTTCTTGGCCATGATGTAGCAGTCGGAAAAGCTCCCATGCGCAAATGCATGTCCGAAAGTCGCGGCCAAACGCGTTTGCAGCTCCTTGCTGGATTGGACTATGGCCTTGTCGCCGGAATCATTGGTGGCCACCTGCCGACCGGTCCGCATGCTGCGTACACCGGTCGAGCCTCCATGGTAGTAGAGGAAACGCCCATCGGTGGCGTTGAACCAACGACGCTCCCTGACGGTCGGCCAATCGGGCAGGCGGGTGCCGGTCATCACATCGACCCGGCTGCCATTCTTGTCACTGTACAGGATGCCCTGATGGGCCACATATTCGTACTCGTACACCAGGCCCGGATCGATGGAGCGGATCACCTGGCCCTGCACCGCGCCATCGGGCTGGGCGACCAGATGGATGACCAGGGTCTTCCTGCCTGCGCCGGTCATGAAGGCGAGATCCCGTTCGTCATCGATTCCATGGATAACTCCTCCCTTTGCGGCATCCGGCAGTGACAGGACGCTGGTCTTGCCATCCTTGGCCCGGTACAGCACACCGCCGGTAGAGATCATGTACCCGACGCCGTTGAGCCAGAGCGGGAAAGAGGAATTGACCGAGCCGTTTCCAGGCGGGGGCTTGGATGCTTTCCAAAGCACCTGGCCGGTCCGGGCATCAAGGGCAAGAACCGGATCCGCGCCCTTGCCCGCGTCACCGGCGGTGTGTTGGGTGCTGATGAGAACCCCGTCGATCAGCACCGGGGTGTGGCAAATGGAGTCATCGTGCCCACCAGGGTTGAATCTCGGCTGGACCCAGGTCAGCCATCTTTGTCGGCCATCGAGATCAAAGGCTGCGAAGACGCCCAGTTCGGTCACCACGTAGATCGTCGTGCCATCGGTCACCGGGGTGGCGAACACCATGCCTTCGCGGGCGGCACCGAAGCCCCAGAAGGTTTCGGTTCGCAGACCATATCGGGATTTGAGCGTATATGACGTCATGGGGATGGCGGGATCGACTCCGGGATTGTCCCCGCCATTTCCCCAACCGCGCAGCACCCCGTAACTGCTGGCGCTGCCGCGGCCGAAAAGCCCCTTCTTCCCAGCACCCAATCCCGTGCCATCGTTCATGGCCCAGCCGTAGCTTCGCACCTCCTTCTCAACCGCCGCCAAGGCGGCTGCGTCGTTTGCCTTGTCGGCCACTTCACTTGCCCAAGCCAGAAGGAAGGCAATCCGGAAGCGTTCCCAGAAGCTGGCCCAGGCCTGATAGACCACTTTGCGCCGCTCTGCATCCGGTTCCGCGAGCGGCACATGGTCGATGGCGCGCTGCCACAGGATCGTGCCGGTATGCGCGTCCAGGCACACCAGTTCCGGAAAATCCGACTTCCACCCCGGCTCCGACATCACATAGATCCTGTCCTCGACGATGATCGGCAGGCCCTCGCACCAGTTCGGCAGCACCGTCTTCCAGACCAGGTTATAGCCGGTATTGCCGTCCCACTGGATGGGCGGGGTGCACCGGGGATACGACCCCATGCGATTGCCCCTGAAGTTCTCGAAATACGGCCCTCCCTGGGCCACGGAGGTGGAAGGCGGGTCGGCAGCCATCAGGCCGCCGAGGTTGATCGAGGCGATCAATGCCAAGGTGATGAGGGGTGTTTTCATGGATGGAGTCTCGCGGATCGCGGCGAGGATCCTGACCGGTTTTCCAGGTGGACGAACCGAGGCAGGCTTCGATTGATGGAAAACGCGTGCCGACAGAGCCGCTGCCCGGATGGATCCCTGTCCCCGAAGGAGCGCCAGCGTGTGAGCGGGGACGGGCCTGGTCCCGCGGAGCGGGAAGCTGGCGCAGCCACCGTCGCCGCAGTCCGATCCCAGCGCAGCATGCCAGCCGCGCAGCGGCGCGGTCGGGCTGGGGCGCAAGCCCCGCCAGCCGGTCGATGCATCTCATTCACGGATAGGAATGCGAAGGTGCGCCGGTCCGGGCGGGAGAACGCGATGGCACGGGTCGGGATCGGCTTGATTGGTCGCATGGAAAACGATCCCTTGCTATAGGCCAATACGGAGGGACCGCTGTCATATTCCATATTCATCGAGATCATCCCATACGTGCGGCGATCGCGCCATTGCCGATCCGGCATGGACGCGATATTGGCCGCATGGCAGTGCGGAAACCGCCTCCCGAGTTGCCCCTGGGCTGCATCAAGGCCTCATCGGTCGTGGTCCGCCGGGACCCGGTCGCCTCGATCCATCTGCATTCCCACCATGAGTTCATCCTGCCGCTGTCCGGATCCCATCGGATGGTGCTGGGGACGGGATTGTCGGTGTTCGGTCCTGGTCAAGCCCTGATGCTGCCTGCAGGGACGCAGCACCGTCCATGTCCTGAAGAGAAGGGGAACATCCATCTGCTCATCGTGCAATGGAGAGGCATCGATATGGGCCCCTTGTCCGTGCCGGAAGGAGGTCTGCGAACCGATGCCTGCTGCCGACTGCTCCAGATAGGGCACTGGCTCCTGGATCTCGGGGCGGATGTCAGCGATCGTGCCCAGCAGTACCGTTCTCACCTGCTGTGGCTCCTGCTGGCCGAGTGGCAGCGGCTCGGCCAGCAGGGAACCATGGCGGAAGCGGCATCTGTCCCAGCGATGGACCGGATCACCACGAGCGCGCTGACCATCATGCGCGACAATTCCCGCCATCCCTGGAGCCTCGATGAACTGGGCCGGCATTTCGGGATGTCGCCGACGCGCCTGGGTCAGCTCATCCGGCGTCAGACCGGAATTCCGATGTCCGAGCACCTGCGCCGGTTCCGCCTGGACCGCGCCCTGACCCTCATCCGGCAGACGCGTCTTCCGCTGCAGATCATCGCTGAGCAGGTCGGCTACCGCAGCGCCTTCCATCTATCCGCATTGGTGACCAAGCGCCTGGGGTGCAGTCCGCAATGGCTGCGCAGGCACATGCCATGACCGCCATCGCCGCGACCGAGGCACGTCGCAACATTTTCAATCTGATCGACCGGGTGACTGCGAACCGCGAAGCCGAGGAGATCACCTCGAAACGTGGCAGCGCCGTGCTTATGAGCAGCCTTCAGGCTGCTCACGGGGGAGCGCCGAAGGCGCGTTACGGGGGGCGGGCAGCCCCCGGACAAACAAGAACATGGGACGGCGAAGCCGGCAGGTTCACGGACTTCGCGGGGCACCGCCCAGGCTGGAGCGCGACGGAATGGCCGCCTCGATCCCGATCGAGCCGCAAGCACCCGACCTGGGTTCCGGCCAATGCCGTCGCGGCCGGTAAGGTTGCGGATTCCCGGGCGTCTCGTCCAATCAAGGCAGCACCAGGGCCCTGTCCCCACCTTGCTCACGAGGAATGCCATGATCCAGCCACGCCGCCTGCCTGTCGCGTGCGCGCGGGCGTTCCTCGTGCTCGCCCTGGGCTCAGGCGCCCTCGCCGCGGGTGAATCCGCGCCCGCGGCGGCTTCGGGCCAGGCCCCGGCCGCAGCCCCGGCCCCAGCGGGCAGCGCCGAACAGCAGATGCAGCAGGCGGCCAGTGCGGGCAAATACGCCCTGCTCTGCCTGTGGCAGGGCGGCACGGTCGAGACCCAGGCGTTCCGCAAGGCCTTCGCCGAGGCCGCCGCCAAGGAATCGCATCGCGCGGTGGCGATCGAGGTGCAGGCCGATGCCGCCGCCAACGCGGCGCTGGTCGTCCGTCTGCAGCTGGATCGGGCGCCTCGGCCGCTCGCCCTGGCGTTCGCGCCCAACGGTGCCGTGACCCGCGGCTGGCAGGAGCTTCCGGCCGAGGGGTTCGGCAGCGCGTTCGTCGGCCCCGGCCTGGCGTCCTGCCTCAAGGTGACGCAGGAGGGCAAGATGGCGGTGATCGGCTTCGCCAACGCCAGGACCCGCGACGGCGAGGCCACCCTGGCCACGGCCCGGGCCTTCCTCGCCGACGACGCGGTCAAGGCCATCGCCTCCCTGGTGACCATCGATCCCGCCGCAGCCGCCGACCGCGACCTGTGCACCGCCTTGAAGATCGCCAGCGACACCACCGTGTCCCAGGTGGCGCTGCTGGTCCCGCCGGGACGCCTCGCCGGCCTGTTCCAGGCGCCGGTGACCAAAGAGCAGCTGCTCGCCGCGCTGGCCCAGGCGAGGGCGGGCTGCGGACCCGGGCACGCCTGCGGTCCCGGCGGCTGCCCATGATCGCGCCCGCCATGCCGATGGGGGACGCATGCGGCTGAACGCCCTGGTCTGGCGTGAAATCGCGGCCCGGCCCGGGCAGCTGGCCACCGGCCTGCTGGCGGTCGTGCTCGGCGTCGCCGCCGTGGTCGGCATCCACACCGTCGCGACCCATTCCGAACAGGCGGTGAAGCGCGAGATGGAGGCCCTGGGCGCGAACATCCTCATCCTGCCCAAGTCGGTCGGGGTGCAGGACTACTACAGCGCCGACATGCATGGCGAGTCCCTGCCCGAGAACTACGTCAGCCGGATCGCCATGTCGGGGCTGAAAGGCGTCGACAACCTGTCGCCCAAGCTGTCGCTGCCGGCCGGCATCGCCGGCCGCAGCTTCACCCTCACCGGGATCCTGCCCAAGAGCGAGTTCCAGGCCAAGGCGGCCTGGGGCGGGGCCGGGATCTTCGGCCAGCCGGCCGAGGGCTGCACCATGGTCGGCGGGCATGCGCCCCGATCGGCCGAAGGCAGGGCGCGCAGCCTCGCCCGCACCAGGGTCATCCAGGATCTCGGGCCCGATGAGGCGCTGCTGGGGGCCGAGGTCGGACAGCACACCGGGGTCGGCACCGATGGCCGCCTGACCCTGCACGGCCGCGCATTCCGCGTGGTCGGAGTCCTGCCGGCGACCGGCACCATCGATGACGGACGCATCTTCGCCCACCTCCACACCGTGCAGGCGCTGGGCGGCAAGGGGCCGGTGGTCAACGCCATCGAGGTCGTGGGCTGCTGCGCGGCGATCTCCGATGGCCTGTCCGGCAAGCTCAACGCCCTGCTGCCCGAGGCCAAGGTGGTCACCATCAACCAGGTGGTCAGCGCCCAGGTGTCGACGAACCGGCTCATGCATCAGCTGACCCTGGTCTTCCTGACCATCATCGTGGTGGTCGGCGGGGCGGGCATCGCCAACGCCATGTACGCCAACGTCGCCGAACGACGGCGCGAGATCGCCACCCTCATGGCCCTGGGCGCCTCGCGCTGGCAGGTGTCGCGGATCTTCCTCCTGAAGGCGCTGGTGATCGGCCTGCTCGGCGGCGCGGGGGGCTACCTCCTGGGCAGCGCGGGCGCCGCGATCGCCGGGCCGCAGGTGGCCGCGGTACCGGTGCTGCCGCTCGTCTGGCTCATCCCGGTCGCGGTCTTCGGCACCGCGATCATCGCGGTGCTGGCCGCCCTCCCCCCGGCGCGCCGGGCCGCCGGCATCGACCCCACCCTGGTCTTCCAGGAGGTCTGACATGGGCTTCTCACTCGCCGCCGTGCGCAAGGAATACCACCGTCGCGGCGTGTCGGTGGCCGCGCTCGACGGGATCACCCTGACCATCCCCAAGGGCGAATTCGTGGCGGTGGTGGGCCCGAGCGGATGCGGCAAGAGCACCCTGCTGCAGGTGCTGGGCGGACTCCTGGCGCCCACCCAGGGCACGGTGCTGTTCGCCGGCGACGACCTCTACCACCGGCGCACGGTCGACCAGCGCGCCCAGGTGCGCCGCGCACACATGGGCTTCGTCTTCCAGACCTTCAACCTGGTGCCCTATCTCAGTGCGGTCGAGAACGTGCAGCTGCCCATGGCCATCGCCGGGGTGCCGCCCGAGCGCCAGGCGCCCCGCGCCAGGTCATTGCTCGAACGGGTCGGGCTGGGCGACCGCCTGGAGCACCGCCCCGGCGAGCTCAGCATCGGCCAGCAGCAGCGCGTCGCGCTGGCCCGCACGCTCGCCAATGATCCGCAGGTCATCCTCGCCGACGAACCGACCGGAAATCTCGACCCCGACACCGGCAGCGCCATCCTGGACCTGCTGGGAACCATCCAGGCCGAAGGGCGCACCGTGGTCATGGTGACCCACGATCCGCGCGCGGCCGAGCGGGCGCATCGCATCCTCAGGCTCGATCGCGGTCGCCTGGTCGGGGATGACCGCCCGGCCGCCGCGACCCCGGCGCAGACGCCCGGGCCGGTGCCAGCCGGAGCAGGCTGAGCGGCTGCACGCCGGGGCGTGCTGGACCGGGCCGGCGCGCCCGGCCAGATGCGGCGTAGGCGCGGTCCTCGACCCGGATGTGGCCCTTCACCAGCGACATAGCGTCGGGGTCGTTCCAGGATTCCGGTGCCAGGTAGCGCAGGGCAGGAATCGACGCGTGTCCTCGCGCCAGGATCAGAGCCATGAACGCGGAGCGGCGACACCGGGAATGATGCCAGCGTTCCTGGACACCCGCAGGATCAGGAGATCCGTCCCGTGCTCTGATGCTGGCGGCGGTAGGCGCCCGGGGTCACGGATTGCCACTTGCGGAAGGTCAGACCGAAATGGGCGGAGCTGGGAAAACCGCAACGACGGGCCACCTGTTTCAGGGACAGATCGGTCCAGCGCAGGAGTTCCGCCGCCTGGGCGAGCCGGCGGCGCCGGATCTCCTCGGCCACGCCATGGCCGACCGCCTGGCTGAAACGGCGTTCCAGGGTGCGCTTCGAGACTCCGAGGGAGCGCGAGATGCCCTCGGCGGTCAGGCGGTGGCCGATGCGGTCGCGCAGATGGCGCATGGCCTGGGCCGCCAGGGGGTCGTCGAGCAGGACGATATCGGTCGAGGCGCGCACCTGGATGCCCAACGGCGGTATCTCGATCTGCTTCGGCACGGTTCCGCCCGCGATGAGGCGGCCCAGCGCGGCCACGGCGGCGCGTCCGGTCCGGTCGGTATCGATGGTCACCGCCGAGATCGGCGGTCTGAGGTGGGGGAACAGCAATGGATCATCGTTGCTGGCCATCAGGTGCAGGCCATCGCCCGCCTGGCCGAGGCGGACCAGGATGCTGATCAGGTCATGCACCAGCATCTCGCCCCAGGCCAGGACGCCGCAGGGCCGTGGCAGGGCGAGCAGCCAGCGTTCCAGGGTCTCGACCGCGAACCGCGAACCGGATTGGGCGTCGTCTCCTGAACGCCAGCCCAAGGGGACAAGGAACCGTGGACACTCCTGGCCGAAACCGGCGCCAAGGCCGAGGTGCTGGGCCAGGACGTTGGACCGGCCTTCCTCCCCGATGAAGGCGGCCCGCTGAAAGCGCTGATCCCTGAAGTGGCTGCCGGCCAGATGGCCGGTCGCGTGGGCCTCGCTGGTCACCTGGGTGAAAGGCAGGCCTGAGAACGAACCATCGACATTGACCACCGGACACGCCGCCCTGCGCATGATGGTGGCGATCTCGCGCGAAGCGCACTGCACGATGATGCCGTCCACGCCGAGATCGAGCAGCGCCGGCAGCGTCGCCGGTGTGGCCTGGGCCAGGTGCAGGTTCCAATCCGGTTTTTCGGCGACGGACCTGACGATGGCTTCGAGGAGACCTCTGGTGTAGGCCCCGCCATTGAACAAGGGGAAGAGGATCCGCTTCACCACAAGGCTCCGAGTCCCATGGCCGACTTGGCGGTTTCGGGATATGCTTATGTCGCAAATACGAAACGGCAATCCGGTAGAAGGTGCGTCTCGTCGCAAGCGATCGGAGGAATCGGCCGACCACCTGCGGCGTTTCCCCGCTCGCCTCGCGTGAATCCAGGCGATTACCATCAGGAATCCCAGCATGAGCATCCCACCCCGCATCCCATCATCCACGCTCATGGTCGTCATGACCACCCTTGCGCTGTCCGCCGGGGAACCGGCGCCGGTCGCCGATCGTGGGAACTCGGCCGCCCTGGGCGGCAAGGATTTCTATCCCTCGCCGGAACATCCGGTCGGCTTCCGCGGCGATGGGAGCGGCTACTTCCCTGGCGCCACGCCGGTGACGGCCTGGAGCGAAGGCACCATCGGCAGCAGGAAGGTCCCGGTGGGGAATGGTCAAGGCGCCAGCAGGGGACAGGCCGACCGGACCCTCGTCCTGGATGAGAACGGCGCGTCCAGGAATCTCGTCTGGAAGACCCAGACCCCGGCCTGGGCCAACACCCACCCCATCGTCGTCGGTGATCGCGTCTTCACCTACGGCGAACCGAACATGCTGATCTGCGCCGATGCCAACACCGGGGCGGTGCTCTGGACCCGGCGGCTGAGCATCTTCCAGGCCATGGGACTGGACCCGGCGCAGGCCGAGAGGCTCCAGGCGATGACCGAGATCTATTGCGTCATGCTCGGTATCGACAACTACTTCTATATCGACAATCCGACCGTGAGACCGGGCGACGACGCGCTGGCCACGCTGATCGCATCGACCACGCTCCCACGCCTCCAGAAGGAACTGGAGGCCCTCGATCCGCAGGGGAAGTTCGACGCCATCGTCAGCAAAGGCATCGCCACCTACCAGAGAATCGCCGCATTGCTCAAGGCGGCGAAGCCGGGGGATCCGATCAAGGAGATCCTGACCAAGGATTTCAAACGAAATGCGGAGTCGCCCGCCGGACCGCTCCTGAACCGGATCAACGAACTGGCCAAGCAGCCCAGACATACCCTCCGGTTGGCGCCAACCTGGGGCAACTGGATCGGCAACCAGATGTCCAGCCCGGTGTCGGATGGCCGGTTCGTCTATGCTTCCTTCGGCCAGGGAGCGACGGCCTGCTATGACCTGAACGGCACCGTCATCTGGTCCAGATACATGCCGCGCCTTCCTGGCGGAAGTCAGGGCAACTCCGAGACGGTGCAGTCGCCGATGCTCGCCGACGGCGTGCTTGCCGATGTGCATCTGGCGGG
Source organism: uncultured Candidatus Kuenenia sp. (assembly GCA_964654285.1). Lineage (GTDB taxonomy): Bacteria > Planctomycetota > UBA11346 > UBA11346 > UBA11346 > BJHQ01. The sequence continues at coordinate 63,716 of CAZZJC010000026.1, read as the reverse complement.
CAAGGAGGTCGTCGGCCTGGATGCGAAGACCGGGGCGGAACGCTGGCGCGTTCCCACCCAGGGGAACTTCACCTTTCTCAAGGGGAGTGGATACTATGTGGCCTCCAACAAGATCGTGGCCCTGCCCGGACCCGACGGCAGACCGGTGAACCTGCTGGTCACCTCGCTCTGCAACATCATCCGCATGTCGGATGGCAAGATCCTGGGCGTGGTGCCCTATGATGCCGGCCCCGCCAGCGGCGGACCGTCCATCATCAATGTCGGCGACATCGTGATGAAAGGCATGACCGGCGATGCCCAGAACTATCCCTACGTCGCGTACCGGCTCGCCTTCGACGGGCCCGACAAGGTGGTGGGCAAGGAGATCTGGCGATTCCCAAAGACACCGGGCCAGTACCACGGTCAGGTTGCGACACCGGGCTATTGCCTGTTCAACAACAAGGATGGGGTGGTCGATCCCCAGACCGGTCTCAGCATCTCGACCTTCGAGCCCCTGGCCCGCAATTCCTTCAGCAACATCGTGGCAGGCACCACCTTCTTCTGGAACTATCACAAAGACCATTGGGGTGACACCCGTACCGACGGTCTGGTCACCACCCGCTTCGGTGCCGCCGACATCACGGACCCCAGGAAGGTGAAGTTCCTGTCCGACAGCTTCCTGGGCGGACGCAACCTGCCCAGGTGCATCGAATACGAGAAGTACGCCCCGGAACTGATGTCGCCCGATCTCTTCTGGGGCAGTTGGGGCGGCAAGCCGTTCCATTCGACCTGCGTCGACACGTTGATGTTCCCTTCCGGCAACCGCCTGTTCATCCGCACCGCCACCCATCTGTACTGCATCGGCGACCCGGCGGTGAAGTACGATTGGAATCCGGCCTCGCGTCCGAAGGCGATCGCGGACGGCCTGAAGAACTGAACCATCCCGGGAATCCGCCGCGTCGACGGTTCCGATGCCATCGGACCCTGCGGATCGCGGACCTCTCGTCCGGCGCCCTGCGATCCGGCACCGCCGCGTGCTGGACTCCGCCACGCACCTCCGACCATCCCGGCCATGCCTCAGATCCTCGTCGACCAGGCCGGCGTCGAAGCGCTGCTCGCCCTGCCGCGGCCGGCATGGCTGCTCAAGCATTCCAACGCCTGCCCGACCAGCTTCGCGGCCCTGGAGGCCTTCAACGCCCACCTGGCCGCCCATCCGGATGAACCCGCCGGCCTGCTGGTGATCCAGGAGCAGCGCCCGTTGTCGAACTGGGTCGCGACCCGGTTCGGCCGGGTGCATCAGAGCCCGCAGCTCTTCCTGCTTTCCAACGGCAAGGTGGCCTGGATGGCGACGCATTGGGGCATCACCGCAGCGGCCATGTCCACGGCGATGGCGGCGCAGGTCGCGAATCCGGGACCGGCCCGGTGAGACCGCACGTCCTCTACCTGCACGGCTTCGGCTCAGGGCCGCTCACCGCGAAAGGCGTGGCCCTGGGGCGGCAGCTGACCGGCCTGGCGGCCTCGTATTCCATCCCGGAACTCGACGGCGGCGACTTCCCGAACCTGACCATGGACCTGATCTTCGCCCGCGCCTTGGCGGCGGTGGAGCGTCTGCCCGTCGACGGCGCGCCGGTGGTGTTCGTCGGTTCCAGCCTCGGCGGCTACAGCGCGGCGTGGCTCGCCGCCGCCGGCACGGTGCCGCGCCTGGCGGGCTGCGTGCTGATCGCGCCGGCATTCAGCTTCGCCCGACGCTGGTCGGTGCTGCTCGGCGACGACGGCGTGGCGGCCTGGCGGCGCGACGGCCAGCGGCCGTTCTTCCATCATCATCAGCAGCGCGAGGTGCCGCTGAAAACCGCCTTCCTTGATTCCTGTGCGCGGCTGCCCGATGCGCCAGGCCAAGCACGCGATGCGGCCGGACGTCCGCTGCCGCTGACCATCGTGCACGGCCGGCAGGACGAGACCGTCGATCACCGCGTCAGCCTGGACTACGCCGGATCCCGTGCGGCGGTCGACCTGCACCTCATCGATGGCGACCACCGCCTGACCGCGCCGCGCCACGAGCACCTCATCGCCTGGGCCGTGCGCGACCTGATCGCGCGGATCTGAGCAGCCTTCAGGCTGCTCACGGGGGAGCGCCGAAGGCGCGTTACGGGGGCGGGCAGCCCCCGGACAAACAAGAACTTGGGACGGCGAAGCCGACTCTTCCGGCGCAGCCGGAACCCCGCGCAGCGGGGAAGTTCTTTGGAAGCGGTTTCAGCGTTTGGCGGCCGGTCGACCGATCGCCGCGTTGACCCGTTCCCACCAGGCCGGCTGCTGCTTTTCCGCGGTCGGGATCTCGACCAGGGCGACCTCGGCGCTGCCACGCGGTTGCCAGCCGAGGACGAAGGCGTGGTCGGCGTGTCCGGTGAAGGCGACCGCGACCGGAACGCCGAGCGCCGCCGCCAGATGATGCCCGACGCTGTCATAGCTGAGCGCGCGCGGGCAGGCCGACAACGCCGCCGCCCAGCCGGCGATCGAACCATGGAAGCGTACCACCGGGGCGGCGGAGAGCTCCCCTGCGGCGAGCAGACGCGGATCGCGGCCGATGCGGGCGTCCTCATCGAGATCGAGCGGCGACCAGGCGAGCGCCTGCATGAGCGCATCGCTGTTCGCCAGTTCCGCGTCGCCAAACCCACGGTCGATCAGGATGTGCCAGCCGGCGGCGCGGGCGGCGGACAGCACCGCGACCTCGCCCGCGCGCGGCAGGGCCTTGGCGGGATTGCCGCCGTGGTCGAGCTTCACCGCCAGCACCGGTTTTCCCGCGAACGCTGCGCGGAAACGCTCGGCCAGGGCGCGCATGCCGGCATCCAGCGCGGCGCGGGGCAGGCAGGCGGGCGACCCCGGAAGGCCGAGCCGGCGCGCGAAGGCGCGGTCGCACAGCTCGGCCAGGCTCTGCGCCTGGGCGGCCTCGGGCTGGGTGTTCTCCCACAGCAGGTACCGAGCGGGATCGGCGACCACCGGCAGCAGGCCGAGCTGATCCAGGCGCGAATCAGGGCCGACGACGAGATCGGGCTGCTCCTCGGCCACCGCCGCGAGCAGCGGCAGCCAGCTCGCCAGGCGCTCGCCGAAACCGCCGCGCCGGCGATAGGAGATCGGCTTGACCCGGATCGGCGGGAAGGCTGCGGCTCCGCTGCCGGATCCGGCTCCGCCGCCCAACAAGGCCGCCAGCTTGGGATCGCCCAGCAGCACGAGTTCGGCCGCCGGCCAGCGCTGATGCAGACGCTGGATCGCCACCGTGGTCAGCAGCACGTCGGCGCCGACGGTCACCCGGCTGAGCACGACGATCCGCCGCACCGACGCGGGCAGGGGATCCGCCCCGGCGCGGACGCGGCGGTAGCGCGCCTCCAGCGCCGCCAGCGAATCCACCCCGAGTCCGGCCAGCGCAGCGAGCATCTCCGGCCGCCTGCTGATCACCCGCCAGCAGGCGCGCGCGAACAGCCGGGCGTAGGCAGCCCGTCCGGCCGGGGTGAAGGAGTCGTTGAGCGGTTCCACGACCCCGGCGAACAGCGCCGTCAGTCCGGCTGAACGCAGCGATTCATCATCGGAATCCGCAGCATCGGCGATCGCCGCGATGGCGGCGCAGATCGGATGCGCCGGGTCCGCCAACTCGGCATCGATGGCAGCGGCATCGCGCCCCCCGACCCAGGCAATGATGGCGGTGGCGTGCTCGGCGGGCGTGGTCATGGGCGGGCATGCTCGACCTGCCTAGCGGTCCCGCAACCCACGGAATCGGCGAGGACATTCCAACGACGACGGGATCACGTCTGGTCCCCTGCCGGTTACCAACCGGCGGTCCCAGGTGGAAGCGTGTCCGTGGGACGGCCATCGAATGGGCATGCCGCAACCCCGCTCAATGACCCGGTGGCGTCCTGCAACGAAAGGACGCGGTGAAAAAGCTCTTCCGGGCAACCACGGGGTCCAGGGGCCATTGGCCCCTGGCAGGGCGGGCGGGACAGCGTCCCGCTGCAAACGCATGGCGTGGCAGACGAAGTCGTTCCTGGTCCCCTGCCGGTTACCAACCGGCGGTCCCAGGTGGAAGCGTGTCCGTGGGACGGCCATCGAATGGGCATGCCGCAACCCCGCTCAATGACCCGGTGGCGTCCTGCAACGAAAGGACGCGGTGAAAAAGCTCTTCCGGGCAACCACGGGGTCCAGGGGCCATTGGCCCCTGGCAGGGCGGGCGGGACAGCGTCCCGCTGCAAACGCATGGCGTGGCAGACGAAGTCGTTCCTGGTCCCCTGCCGGTTACCAACCGGCGGTCCCAGGTGGAAGCGTGTCCGTGGGACGGCCATCGAATGGGCATGCCGCAACCCCGCTCAATGACCCGGTGGCGTCCTGCAACGAAAGGACGCGGTGAAAAAGCTCTTCCGGGCAACCACGGGGTCCAGGGGCCATTGGCCCCTGGCAGGGCGTGGCGGGACAGCGTCCCGCTGAAAAAGCCATTGGCCCCTGGCAGGGCGGGCGGGACGGAGTCCCGCTAAGAATGCTGCGCGATGAACGCCTTGATCTGCGGTTCCGGCTTGAACCCGAGCGCATTGCCGACGGCCTTGCCGCCCTTGAACATGATCAGGGTGGGGATGCTCTGGATGCCGTACTCGGCGGCGACATGCGGGTTGGCGTCGACGTCGAGCTTGCCGACCTTGACCTTGCCTTCGAGATCCTTGGCGACCTTCTCGATCACCGGGCCCATCATCTTGCAGGGGCCGCACCAGGTGGCCCAGAAGTCGACCAGGACCGGGATGGGCGAGTTGAGGACTTCGGCGGTGAAGTTGGCATCGGTGAATTCGGCGGCCATGGCAGCTCCTGGGTGGTTGGTGCGAGCGTAGGTTCCTGGTCCCTGGCGCAACCGCAGGCGCCGCCGCCTTCCACTTACGGGACAGGTGCCCCAATTGGTCGTGACGGTGCTCAGAACCGTCGCGGAATCTCCCAGGACCGGCTGCACGTTCCAACTTTCCACAGATACGGTTGCACTTCCCTGAATCCATGCGGCATACTCACGGCGTGACGACGCTCGCACCCGATCCGAATCCCACACCTATCATCCCGCCAGGGGGTGCTGTCCTCGGCGACAGCCAGAGCGGCGTGCGCCAAGCGGTACAGCTGTCGGTGCTGGTGGTCGATGATTCGGCGATCATCCGCGCCATGGTCGGAACCCATCTTGCCCAGCGCGGCTTCCTGGTCGTGCGCGCCGGCGACGGGGCCGAGGCGCTGGCGGCGCTGGCGGTGCGGAAGTTCGACCTGCTCATCACCGACCTGGAGATGCCGCACCTCGACGGCCACGCCCTGCTCGCGGCGGTGCAGGACCAGTATCCGCTGATGCGGCGCATCGTCATGACCGGCTACACGACGATCGAGAACGCGCTCGATGCGCTCAAGCTGGGCGCGGTCGGCTTCGTGCCCAAGCCGGTCGATCTGCGGGCGGTCGACGAGGTGGTCGATCTGGCCGTCAGCGAGATGCGCTGCTGGATGCGCCAGCTGTCGGTGATCCGCAAACTGAACCGGCAGCAGGACGGCTGATCCCATGCTCATCGAACAGGATCCCGAACTGCTGGCCGGATTCCTCGACGAGGCCGAGGAGTCCCTCGCCACCGTCGGCCGGCTCTTCATCGAGCTCGAACGCGATCCCGCGGCGGGCGGCACCATCGAAGCCATCTTCCGCCCGGTGCACTCGCTCAAGGGCAACGCCGCCTTCTTCGGCCTGCTGTCGATCAAGCGCGTCGCGCACGAGATGGAGACCGTGCTCGACCACGTGCGCAAGGGCCGTCTGGCCGCGGACCGCGCGGTCATCGATGTGCTGCTCGCCGGCCTGGATCTGCTCATCGGTCTGGTCGGCCGGGTGCGCGGCGGCGGCAGCGACGAGGATCCCGCCGCGATCGAACCGCTGTCGCATCGGCTCGGCGAGCAGGCTGCTCGCGCGGCGGGTGCGGTGGATGCGGTCGGCGATCCGGAGGCGGATCTCCATGCCATCGAGGTGGCGCTGCCTGCCGGCGACCATCCGGCGCGGGCCGCCGTCCAGCGGCTGCGCCTGCGCCTGAAGCTGGCGCCCAAGGCGTCGGCGCCCCCGCCGCCCCCGGGGGACCCCGACCGTCTCCAGGCGCTCCTGCGCAAGGCGCGCACCGCCACCCTGGGCGAGGACGAGGGGCGCGAGGTGCAGGGCGCCCTCGCCGCCCTGCGCGACCGCGCCCCCGACGCCGCCGGCCGCGCGGCGGTGCAGGAGGCCATCGACGGGGTGCAGGTGTTCGTCTCGGCCATGGGCTTCGAGGCGGCCGGCGCGCAGTATGTCGAGGAGCGCCTCGCCCAGCTGCCCTGGGCGGCCGGCGCGCCGTCGGCGCCCGCCGCGCCCGCCCCTGGCGCGTCCGAGGGCGACCGCGCCCTCGAACCGCATCCGGATCCGCGCCCGGCCCAACCCGACACGCGCAAGACCTCGAGCGACCAGCATCGCCGCGACAGCGAAGCCCACGAGAACCGCGGCAAGAGCATGCGCGTGGCGGAAAGCACGATCGACACCTTCTTGCACTACGTCGGCGAACTGGTCGTGGTCGGCGACATGTTCCGCCATCTCCAGACCCGGGTCGTCGCGACGGCGGGCACGCAGGCGCTGGGGCGCGATTTCCGCCGCGCCAACGAGACCTTCGCCGGATTGTCGAACCAGCTCCAGACCTCGATCATGGGCATCCGCAAGGTGTCGGTGAAACCGCTCGCGCAGAAGGTTCCGCGCCTGGTGCGCGATGTCGCCCTGGCGATCGGCAAGGAGATCGACTGCGTGATCGAGGGCGAGAACGTGCAGGTCGACAAGAGCCTGCTCGACCTGCTCGACGCCCCGCTCACCCACATGGTGCGCAACGCCGTCGACCACGGCATCGAGAAGCCGGAGGCGCGCGTCGCGGCCGGCAAGCCGCGCACCGGATCGGTGCGCGTGACCTTCGCCGAGACCGGCAACCACATCACCCTCACCGTCGCCGATGACGGTGCGGGGCTGAATCTGGACGCGATCCGGCGCAAGGCGGAAAGCCTGAACCTGATCCCGGCCGGGGCGGCGCTGGGCGAACAGGACATCGTCAACATGATCTTCGCCTCGGGACTGTCGACGGCGCAGCAGGTCACCGACATCAGCGGCCGGGGCGTCGGCATGGACGTGGTGAAGCGCGCCATCGACGAGGCCGGCGGGGCGATCAACGTCAGCACGCAGGCCGGCAAGGGCTCGACGTTCAGCATCCGCCTGCCGCGCGGCGTCACGACCCAGATCGTCGGTGGCTACCTGGTGCGGGCCGGCGGAACCGACTACGTCCTGCCCCTCGACCGCGTGCACGAGACCTTCCGCTGCCGGCCCGAGGATCGCCGCCCCCTGGTCGACCGCACCGCCTGCGTCATGCGGCGCGACCAGGTCCTGCCCCTGGGCGAGCTCGGCGCGCTGCTGGGCGGATCCCCCAGCCGCTGGCCTGCCCGCGGCCTGCCGGTGGTGATCGTCGAGGCGAGACGCCGGCGCATCGCCCTGGCGGTCGAGGCGGTGCTGGGGGTGCAGAAGGTCGTCATCCGCCGCCTCGCCGGCCTGCCCCCCGGCGCGCCGATGCTCAGCGGCGCCGCCCTGCTGGGCGATGGGCATCTCGCCCTGGTCTTGGATCTCGACCAGATCCAGTTCGGCGATGCCGCATGAGCGATCCCATTCCCAGCGCAACCGGCCAGCGCGTGTTCCTGCTCCCGGGCGAGATGGCCTTCGTGCGCGAGGCCACCTCGATCGAGACCCTGCTCGGCAGCTGCGTTGCGGTGGCCCTGCATGATCCCGCGCGCGGCTGGGGCGGCATGAACCACTACATGGTGCCGGCTCCGACCGGATCCATGGAGGCCGGCAAGATCGGCGAGGCCGCCATCCCGCAGCTGATCCAGCTCGCGGCGCTGTCGGGCTGCCAGAACAGCCGGCTGCGCGCCACCATCATCGGCGGCGCGGCGGTGGTCGGGCACCTGGGTGCCGCCGCCGACACCGCCGGCCTGGACATCGGCCGACGCAACCTCGCCTGCGCGGTGCAGCAGCTCGCCGCCGCCCGCATCGGCATCGTGCGGCAGGAGGTCGGCGGCACCCATGGCCGGCGCGTCTCCTTCGCCACCGGCACCGGTGCGATCGAGGTGCGTACCATCCAGGCCAGCGCCGAACGCGAACAGCGTGCGGCCAAGGTCGATGCGCTCGCCCGCCGCAAGGGCCGCATCCTGGTGGTCGACGACAGCCCGACCGTGCGACGGATCCTGGCGGCGGTGATCGCGCGCTCGGACGACCTGGAGGTCTGCGCCGAGGCCGCTGATCCATTCGAGGCGCGTGACGCCCTGCTGGAACACGACCCCGACGCGCTCTGCCTGGACGTGATCATGCCGAAGCTCGATGGGCTGTCGTTCCTGCGCCGGCTGATGCAGTACAAGCCGATCCCGACCGTGGTCGTCTCGACCATCGCCAAGGCCGGTTCGGCGATGGAGAAGAATCTGCTCGCGGCCGGCGCGATCGCAGTTATCGACAAGGATTCGCTGGAAATCTACAAGGGTTACGAACTGGCCGAGCGCGCCCTGCTGCCGGCGCTGCGCAAGGCCGTCACCGCCGTGGTGCAGAAGCGCGGTGCGCCATGACCACGTCGGCCCACGACTCCAGCCGGTTCCCACCGTCATCTTCGAGGCCAGCCCCATGAGCACCCCCGCCCCATCCGCCGCCGGTCCATCCGCCCCGTCGCCTTCGCGTTCGCGCACCCGCCGCAACGCCACCGACACCTACCTGACCGTCACCCTTGGCACCGAATACTTCGCCCTGCCCATCCTGCGCGTGCGCGAGATCATCGGCATCACCGAGATCACCCCGGTGCCGCGCATGCCGACCCACGTGCGCGGGGTGCTCAACCTGCGCGGCAAGGTCATCCCGGTGATCGACCTCCGCCGCCGTCTCGGCTTCGAGCCGGTGCCCGACCACAAGCGCACCTGCATCGTCATCGTCCAGGCCGGCAACGGCGCGGACCAGATCCAGGTCGGGGCGGTGGTCGACCGGGTCAGCGAGGTGCGCGACATCCCGCCCGGCGCGATCGAACCGCCACCGCGCATGGGCAACGCCATCGACCTCGCCTGCATCACCGGGGTCGGCAAGAACGGCAAACAGGTGGTGATGCTGCTCGACATCGACCGCGTCGCCGGACGCGAGGAGATCGCCGCCGCCGCGGCGGCACCGAACGTCCCTGCCGCCGTCCCCGCCAAGAAGGATTGACCCATGCGCCTCAGCGTCCGTACCCGCGTCCTGCTCATCGCCGCCGCCATCATGATCGCCGCGATCGCCACCCTCACAATGATCCAGGCCGGTCGCACCCGTGCCGCCGCCATCGATCAGCTCGTCGACAAGGCGCGGGCGATCTGCCTGACCGCCGAATCCACGCGCGAGATCATGGAATCGAAATGGTCGAAGGGCGTGTTCACCACCGACCAGCTGCGCGCCTGGGCGAAGGAGACCGCGCCGGAGGCGGGCAAGGCCAGCGGGCGGGCCAAGATCATGGAGACGGTGCCCATCGTCAGCGCCATGCAGGCGGTCGGGGCCAAGGCGGCCGAGGCCGGCTTCTCGTTCAAGGTGCCCAAGCACAAGCCGCGCAATCCCGAGAACACCCCGACCAAGGAGGAGTCCGAGGTGCTTGCCGAGCTGGAAAAGGGCGGCAGCGAGAGGTTCCTGGTGACGAGCGACAGCGTGCGCTACTTCCGCCCGGTGCGGCTGTCCGCGACCTGCCTCTACTGCCATGGCGACCCCAGGAACCCCCAGCACAACATCTGGGGCACCACCGACGGCACCGACATCACCGGCGGGCCGATGGAAAACTGGAAGGAGGGCGAGATCCATGGCGCCTTCGCGATCACCATGCCGCTCAAGCCGACCGAGGAACGCATCAAGCATGATATCGGCATCACCGCCGGCATCTCCGCCCTGCTGATCCTCGTCGCGGTGGTGGTGCTGACCATCCTCCTCATCCGCTGGCTCGAACGGCCGCTCGTCCATTTCGCGGGCCAGGTCGCGACCGGGACCGACCAGATCGCCAACGCGTCGGGGCAGGTCAGCACCAGCGCCCAGACCCTGGCGGGCGGGGCCAGCGAACAGGCCAGCAGCCTGGAGGAGACCAGCGCGACCCTGGAGGAGCTCGCCACCGGCACGCGCCAGAACGCCGACCATGTGCGCCAGGCCGACGCCCTGGCGAAGGAGGCGCAGCACGCCAGCGCCACCGGCGAGGTGGAGGCGCGCAAGATCGCCACCGAGGTGGTGCAGCAGATGGCGATCCTCGGCCAGGCGGTCGCCGCCATCCGCAGCGCCACCGACCGTACCGCGACCGTGGTCGAGACCATCGACGAGATCGCCTTCCAGACCAATCTCCTGGCCTTGAACGCGGCGGTCGAGGCCGCCCGCGCCGGCGAGGCCGGGGCCGGATTCGCGGTGGTCGCCGACGAGGTGCGTGCCCTGGCCCAGCGCAGCGCGGAAGAGGTCAAGAGCAGCAACGCGCTGATGCAGGAGGCCAAGGCGGCGACCGAGAAGGTGCAGCAGTCGAGCGCGCAGATCGACGCCTACCTCGCCAAGGCGGTCGGCCAGGACGTGGTCAAGGCGTTCCAGGTCGTGGTCGCCTCGACCGGCAGGGTCACCCAGCTCATGGCCGAGGTCGCCGCGGCCAGCGATGAGCAGGCGAAGGGCATCAGCCAGGTCAACGCAGCCGTCGCGGACATCGACAAGGTCACCCAGGCCAACGCGGCGGTGGCCGAGGAGGCGGCCGCCGCAAGCGAGGAGCTGAACGCCCAGGCCGCCGAGCTGCGCCAGAAGGTGGTCGAGCTCGAACTCCTCATCCGGGGCGGAAACGCCTCCCAGCAGTGATTGGAACCGCCATGCGCCTCGGACTTTCCCGCACCATCACCATCGTGCTCGTCCTGGCGGCGCTCATCCCAGCCGTGGTGCTGGCCGCCATCGCGTACGTCGGTGAGCGTAAGGCGGTCAGCGGCAGCACCGCCACCCGCCTGGCGGTCAACGCCGAGCAACTGATGGAGAAGATCGACCGCTGCCTGTTCGAGCGCATGGGGGATGTGCAGGCGTTCACCCTCAACCCGCTGGCCCGTACCGGCGATGCGGCGGCGCTGACCGCGCTCGCCGACGCCTATGCCGACCTCTACGACTTCTACGACCTGATGCTGATCGTCGACGCCGCCAGCGGCAAGGTGATCGCCAGCAACCGCAAGAACCACGAGGGCAAAGAGATCGCCGGGCCGTCCTTGGCCGGCGAGGACGTGACCAAGGAGCCCTGGTTCAGGCCCTGCCTGGGCAAGCTCAGCGAGAGCTGGTGGCAGGGACCGCATCACGAACCCCTGATCGAGAAGTCGCGCGCGGGCGACGGCTGGGCGATCACCTTCGCCTACCCGATCCGCGATCCCGCCAGCGGCCAGACCGTCCGCATCTGGGTCAACTACGCCGCGAACACTCGGGTCGTCGGCAGCATCTCCGCCGAGATGGCGGAGCTGTTGCACGCGCGCATCAGCAAGGATCTGCGCCTGTGGGTGGTCGACCGCGACGACAGGATGATCTACAGCTCGGATGGGAAGCCGCTGGGCCATTCCCTGCAGGGCGAACCGGAGATGCAGTACCTCCGGAAGAACCCCCAGGCGACCACCCTGATCGACGAGGAGGACACCCATGGTCTCAAGCGCTCGTGCGGGGTGCCGAGCCTGAACTATGCCGGCATGGGCATGGGGATCGTCATCCACATGCCCAGCGAGGCGGTGCTGGCCCAGCTCGACAACCTGCGCATGGTCCTGCTGGCCGCCCTGGCTGCGGCCGCGGTCGTGGCGCTGAGCGCGGGCATATGGCTGGCGCGCAGCCTGGCGCGGCCGGTCAACCTGGCGGCGGAACGGCTCGTCGCGTCGTCCGAGCAGATCAACCGCGCCTCGGGCCAGGTCGCCGGCAGCGCCCAGACCCTCGCCTCGGGCGCCAGCGCCCAGGCGAGCAGCCTGGAGCAGACGAGCGCGGCGCTGGAGGAGCTCGCTGCCGGCACGCGCCAGAACGCCGACCATGCGCGCCAGGCCGATGGCCTGGCGCAGGAGGCCCAGCGGGCCAGCGCCACCGGCGAGGACCAGGCCCGCCGCATCGCCACCCAGGCCGCGACCCAGCTCGCCGCGCTGTCCGAGGCGGTCGCGGCCATCCGGACCGCCACCGACAAGACCGCGACGGTGGTCGAGACCATCGACGAGATCGCCTTCCAGACCAATCTGCTGGCGCTGAACGCGGCGGTCGAGGCCGCCCGTGCCGGCGAGGCCGGGGCCGGCTTCGCGGTGGTGGCCGACGAGGTGCGCGCCCTGGCGCAGCGCAGCGCGGAGGAGGTCAAGAGCAGCAACGCCCTGATGCAGGAGGCGCGCGCCAGCACCGCGCGGGTGCAGCAGGCGAGCGTCGAGATCGAGAAGTTCATCGCCCAGTCGGTCGGCCAGGACGTGGTGCAGGCCTTCCATGCGGTGGTCGCCACCGCGACGCGGGTGACCCAGCTGATGGCCGAGGTCGCCGCGGCCAGCGATGAGCAGGCCAAGGGCATCAGCCAGGTCAACGCCGCCGTGGCCGACATCGACAAGGTCACCCAGACCAATGCCGCCGCCTCCGAGCAGTCCGCGGCGGCGAGCGAGGAACTGACCGCGCAGGCCGCCGAGCTGCGCGAGATGGTGGCCGAACTCGAGCGCATCGTGCACGGAGCCGCGGCGCAGCCGGCGCAGGCCCCCGGGCCGGATGCCGCCGTGCGGCCTTCCACCGCTTCCGCGCGCCAGGCACCTGCCGCCGTGGTGCGCCCGGCCGGGCGCACCACGCTCACCCTCAAGACGCCACCGGCGAAACCTTCGCCCCGCACCACGCAGCTTCCCGCCGCGGCGGCCCGGACGGCCACCCGCACCACCCAGACCCTGAAACCGGTCGATCCGGAAAGCATCCTGCCGCTGGGCGATGCCGGTAAGGATGCCGGCGGCGACTTCTCGAAGTTCTAGACCATGCCGGGCCCCCCCCAGTTGACCCCTGCGGTGTACGAGCGCATCCGCGCCCTGGTGCACGCCGAGGTCGGCATCGAACTGGGGCCGGCCAAGCAATCCCTGGTCGAATCGCGGCTCGGCAAGCGCCTGCGCGAGCTCGGCCTGCCCGGCTATGACGCCTACCTCGAACGCCTCGATGCCGACCGCGACGGCGACGAGCTGGTGCTGCTGCTCGATGCGATCTCGACCAACGTCACCAGCTTCTTCCGCGAACGCGCGGGGCTGGACGAGATCGCCGTGCGCCACGCCAGGGCCGTCGCCGCCGGCCAGCGCCGGCTGCGCTACTGGTCCGCGGCGAGCAGCAGCGGCCAGGAGGGCTACAGCCTCGCGCTCCTGCTCGCCGAGTCGCCGTCCGCCCCCGGGCTCGATCTCGCCATCCTCGGCACGGACATCTCGACCCGCGTCCTCGCGCAGGCCCGTCGCGGCCGCTATCCGCTGTCGCAGCTCGAATCGATACCCGACCCGCTGCACCGCCATCTGAGCCGCGACGGCGAGATGTTCGAGATCTCGCCGCAGCTGCGGGCCCAGTGCGTCTTCAACCGCCTGAACCTGATCAAGCCGCCGTTCCCGATGCGGGGGCCCTTCGACGCGGTGCTCTGCCGCAACGTGATGATCTACTTCGACCAGCCGACCCGCCAGAAGCTGGTCGGCGAGATCCGCCGCCTGCTCCGGCCGGGCGGCCTGCTGGTGACCGGCCAGGCCGAGAGCCTGACCGCCAACATCGGCGGCTTCCGGGTGGTGCGGCCGTCGATCTACGAGCGGACCTGACCCGCCATGCCCCGCGTCCTCATCGTCGATGACTCGGCCGTGGTGCGCCGGATGCTCGCGATCGAGCTGGCCCAGCATTCGGGCATCACGGTCATCGGCACCGCCCCCGATCCGGTGGTGGCGCGCGACATCATCGTGCGCGAGCGCCCGGATGTGATCACCCTCGATCTCGAGATGCCGCGCATGGACGGCCTGGAATTCCTGCGCCGGATCATGGCCCATCTGCCGATGCCGGTGATCGTGGTGTCGTCGCTGACGCCGCAGGGCAGCGATCTCGCCCTCGAGGCGCTCGCGGCCGGGGCGGTCGATGTGCTGTGCAAGCCGGGGATCTCCTACAGCGTCGGCGCGCTGGCCGGCGATCTCGCGGCGCGCATCCATGCGGTGTCCGGCCGGGCGCTCGCCGCGCGGCGCCCGGCCGCCGCGTCCGGCGCGGGGGCCGTTCCGGGTTCGGCCGCCCTGCGCGCGACCACCGACCAGATCATCGCCATCGGGGCCTCGACCGGGGGGACGCAGGCCCTGGCCGAGGTGCTGGAGGCCCTGCCGGCGACCAGCCCCGGCATCGCCATCGTCCAGCACATGCCGGCCGGATTCACCCGCTCGTTCGCCGACCGCCTGGCGCGGACCTGCCGCGTCGCGGTGAAGGAGGCCGAGACCGGCGACACCCTCACCCCCGGGCGCTGCCTCATCGCCCCCGGCGACCGCCACCTGCGGGTGTGCCGGCGCGGCGGCACCTACGTCGCCGAGATCGGCGACGAGCCGCCGGTCGGCCGGCACCGCCCGTCCGTCGACGTGCTCTTCCATTCGGTGGCCGCCAGCGCCGGCGCGAATGCGATCGGCGTGATCCTCACCGGCATGGGCCGGGATGGCGCCGAAGGGCTGCGGGCGATGCATGCGGCCGGCGCGCGCACCATCGCCCAGGACGAATCCACCAGCGTCGTCTTCGGCATGCCGAGGGAAGCCATCGAACTGGGTGCTGCCGACAGCATCCTGCCGCTGCCGCAGATCGCCGCCGGGATCTGCGCCCAGGCGCAAGCCCACGACCGGCGCATCGGAAGGAGCTGAACCATGGCGGATTCCCCCCCTGGCGCGACTGCCGGCGATCCCGCCGGACGCGTGCTCATCCTCGCCGCGGCCGACGCCGCCGGGGCCACGACCCTGGTGTCCGCCCTCGAGGCCCAGGGCCGGACGTGCATCCACAGCGCCCAGCTCGGCCAGGCCCTCGTCCTGCTGGGCCGCAAGCCCGCCGACGGACCCGACATCACCCTCGCCATCATCTCCACCCCCATCACCGGCCTGGGCGTGCCCGCCATCGCCCAGGCCCTGCGCAGCCTGCCCGGCCGCGGCCAGCTGCCGATCCTCGTGTCCGGAACGCCGCCAGCGGGCCTGGCGCGCTGCGCCGCCCTGCCCGGGGATCCGGCCGCCGTCTGCCGGCTCGCGGCCCAGGACCCCGCGGCATGGCCGGTGGCTCCGCCGCCGCCTCCGGCCGCTGCGACCGTGCCCGCCCTGCCCGTGCTCGATTCCGGACCGCTGCGCAAGCTCGACGCCGCATCGCCGGGCGCCCTGGCCGAGATCGCCGCGTCGATGCAGCAGGATCTCGCCGAGGCGGCGACCGGCATCCCCCGCCTGCTGGGCGGCGATGACCCCGGCCAGCCGCTGCAATTGGCGGCGCTCGCCAGGCTCGCGCACAAGCTCAAGGGATCGTCCGGCAGCATCGGCGGGGCCGAGCTGTCGCGCTGCAGCGCCGAGCTGGAGCACGCCGCCCGCGCCGGCGAGATCGAACGCAGCCGCAGCGCCGCCACGACCGTCCTGGCGGCGCTGCCGCGCCTGCAGGCGGCGCTGCGCGAGCTGGTGGGGTCGGCGTCGTGATCCTGCCTGCCGCACCGCGATCCCGGAGGTCGCCCGCCGGCCGGATTCCCCTGCCGCGATCGCGGCGGTCAGCCCGCCTGCGAGGCCTTCAGCGCCTGGTCGAGATCGGCGAGGATGTCGGGCAGGCCTTCGAGCCCGACCGATAACCGGACGTAGTCGGGCGTCACGCCGGCGGCGCGCTGCTGTTCGGGCGAAAGCTGCTGGTGCGTGGTCGAGGCGGGATGGATGACCAGGGTCTTGGCGTCGAGGACGTTCGCGAGGTTCGAGGCGAGCTTGACCGACGAGATGAAGCGCTTGCCGGCTTCCAGGCCGCCCTTGACGCCGAAGCCGATGATCGCGCCGGCGCCGTTCTTCAGGTATTTCCTGGCCCGGGCGTGATCCGGGTGGGTGGGCAGGCCGGGGTAGTTGACCCAGGCGACCAGCGGATGCTTGGCCAGCCACTCGGCGACGGCCTGGGCGTTCTGGACATGGCGCGCGGCGCGCAGCGGCAGGGTCTCGACCCCGAGCAGGATCTGGTGCGAGTTGAACGGCGAGATCGCCGCGCCGGTGTCGCGCAGCAGCCCGGTGCGGATCTTCAGCACGTAGGCCAGGCCCGGCGCGACGGCCTTGGGGTGCTTGCCGAAGGCGGCCCAGAAGTTCACCCCGTGGTAGCTCTCATCGGGCCCGTCGATCTCGGGGAACCGGCCGTTGTTCCAGGGGAAGTCGCCCTTCTCGACGACCATGCCGCCGAGCGAGGTGCCGTGGCCGCCGACCATCTTGGTCAGCGACAGGACGACGATGTCGGCGCCATGGTCGAGCGGGTTGAAGAGGGGCGGCGGCGTCACCGTGTTGTCGACGATGAACGGGATGCCGGCGTCGTGCGCCGCCTTGGCGATGGCGGCGAAGTCGTCGACGTTGTTCTTGGGGTTCCCGACCGATTCGGTGTAGACGAGGCGCGTCTTGGCGTCGATCGCCCTGGCCACCGCCCCGGCGTCGCTGCTGTCGACGAACTTCACCTCGATGCCGAAGCGCTTCAGGGTGTTGCGGAAGAGGTTGACCGTGCCGCCGTACAGGTTGGTGGTGCTGACGATGTTCTGGCCCGCCGAGGTGATCGCGGCGATGGCGTAGAAGATCGCGGCCTGCCCGGACGAGGTCGCCACCGCCCCGGCGGCGCCATGCAGCGCCGCGATGCGCTGTTCCAGCACATCGGTGGTCGGATTCATCAGGCGGGTGTAGATGTTGCCGAAGGCGCGCAGGGCGAAGAGGTCGGCCGCGTGCTCGGCGTTCTTGAAGACGTAGCTGGTGGTCTGGTAGAGCGGCACCGCGCGCGAGCCGGTGGTCGGATCCGGCACCTGGCCGGCGTGGAGGGCGAGGGTGTCGGGATGGTTGGCCATGTGGAGTTCCTTGGGGCGTTGTTCGCTATGTAATAACACTCATCCGCAGAGCAAGAGCCCCGGGTCTCTACGAAAAGTTCACTGAATATGCCGATCACCGACAAGAATGAACAAAGCCGTGGCGGATTCGCTATAACGGCACGTCCGTGCCGGCGCCTCAGCGGTCGATCGCCTCTAGCTGCGCATCCAGGCGCTGGCCGGCGCGCAGGTCCTGCGGGGCTTCGATGCGGTAGATCAGCTGGAGTACGCGGGTGTCGATGCGCTCGCCGCCATCGCCGCTGAGATTGCGCTTGGGCACGACGCGCGGCTCGATCCGCACCGGGGTCAGCTTCCAGCGGCGGCCGGGGTCGCCGCGCAGGGTGGCGGTGCCGGCGGCGGCGGGCTTGAGCCGCCAGGCGTCCTGCTCGTCGATGTCGATGCGCAGATGCAGGTGCGAGGTGTCGCCGAGGGTGATCAGCGCCTTGCCGCCCGGCGCCGCGTATTCGCCCGGCCGGACATCGACGGCGAGGATCGTCCCCGCCACCGGGGCGGCGATGACCAGGCGGGCGAGGGCGGTGTTGGCGCTGGCGACCTCGGCGGCGGCGGTGGCGACCTCGGCCTCGGCCACCGCGAGATCCGGGGCCCAGGGGCCGGCGCGCAGCCGGGCCAGGGCGGCCTCGGCCTCGGCCAGGCGGGCGGCCGCCGCGTCGACCGCGAAGCGGCGGCGCATGAGCTCGTCCTGGCTGCTGATGCCTTCCTTCGCGGTGCTCTCGGCCCGCGCGAACTGGTCGCGCCAATCCGCGAGCGCGATGCGGGCCTGCGCGACCCGGGCCTCGGCGGGCGGCAGATCCTCGGCCCGGGGCTGGGCCCGGATCTGGGCCAGGCGGCTGCGCGCGGCGAGCAGCTGCGCCTCGGCCCGGCCCAGGGCGGCCCGCTCGGCGCGGGCATCGAGGCGGACCAGCGGCGCCCCGGCCGGCACCTGGTCGCCGGCGGTCACCAGGACCTCCGCCACCAGCGCGCCCACCGGCGTGCCGAGGGCGAGATCCTGCGACGCGGGTTCGATCAGGCCGGTGCCGGCGACGAGGTGCGCGAAGGCCGGGGCGGGCGGGGCGGTGAAGCCGGGTGCGGCCGCCTGGGACGGCGCGGCGGCGAGGCTGGTCCAGCCGGCGAAGGCGATGCCGGCGAGCGCGAGGACGGGCAGGATCCAGAAGCGGTTCATGGGTGGGCTCCCTGCAAGGATGGTTGCCGGCCGGGCGCGGCGGGCGCCGGCCGTTCGCTGACGATGCGGCCGTCGTCCATCGCCGCGATGCGGTCGGCGTGATGGAAGATGCGGGCGTCGTGGGTGACCACGATCAGGGCCCGGCCCGGCCGGATGGCGACCGAGCGCAGCAGCTCCATGGCCTGTTCACCGCTGCGGTGGTCGAGCGCGCTGGTCGGCTCGTCGCAGACGATGAGCCTCGGTTCATGGATGAGCGCGCGCGCGATCGCCACCCGCTGCTGCTGCCCGCCGGAGAGCTGGGTCGGACGGCGGTCGTGGCGATCGGCGAGGCCGACCTGGGCCAGCAGCTCCCTGGCCTTCTGCTCCGCCTGGCGGCGCGGCAGGCCGCCGAGGATGGCCGGGATGCTCACGTTTTCCGCTGCGGTCAGGGCCGGAACGAGGTTGAAGGCCTGGAAGACGAAGCCGAGATGGTCGCGGCGGAAACGGGTGCGCGCCGCCGCATCCATCCGCCCGAGATCGTGGCCGAACACCGCGACCTCGCCGCCGTCGTGGTCGAGGATGCCGGCCACCACCGAGATCAGGGTGGTCTTGCCGCAGCCCGAGGGCCCGACCAGCATCAGCAGTTCTCCTGCATTGACGTCGAGATCGACACCGCGCAGGGCCGGGGTCGCGGTGGTGCCGGTGGTGAACGTCTTGGTCACGCCACGGGCGCGCACCGGGATCGGGGCGGCGGAATCACCCACGGAACACCACCGCCGGTTCGAGCCGGATCACCGTGCGCATGCTCAGGGCCGCCGCGAACAGGGTGATGAGGGTGATCGCGAGGAAGGTGGCCGCGAGCAGCCAGGGCGGCAGCAGCCAGGCCAGCTGGGAACCCCCGGCCAGGTAGCCGAACAGGGCGGCGAGGCCGCTGCCGAAGCCATAGCCGAGCACCCCGACCAGCCCGGCCTGGAGCAGCACCATGCGCATGAGCACCCGGTTGCTCGCGCCCATCGCCTTGAGCGCCCCGAGGTAGCGCAGGTTGTCGCGGGTGAACTGGAAGAAGAGCAGGCCGGCGATCGCGGTGCCGACCACGAAGCCGAGCACCACCGCGGTGCCGAAGGTGATCGGGATGCCGGTGTTCTGGGCGAAATACGCCGCCGACATGCGGGTGAACACCGGCGAGGTCACTGCGGTGAAAGCGGTCCGGCGCGCGATCGCCGCCGCCACCGTGCCGGGATCGGTGCCGTCCACCGCCCGGGCGACGACGAAGGTGGTCGACCGGCGCAGCGGCGGCAGCCACGAACGCGCCCGCGTCGCGGTGGTGTAGAGGTAGGGGCTGAACCAGACCGGCACCGCCGCCTCGACCACCCCGGCGACATAGGCGCGGTGGTCGTTGACCTCGATGGTGTCGCCGACGCGCACCTGCACGCCGGTGCGGGCGAACTTCTCGATGCCGTCGCGGTCGATGAAGACCGCGTCGTCCCGGCGCAGGTCCTCGATCCGGCCTTCGACCAGGCGCGGCAGGCCGATGCCGCTCTGGTCATCGACGCCGATCAGCAGGCAGTCGCGGCGCCGGCCGCCCTCGGCGCCGAAGATCGTGGCCTCAGTGGGCAGGCGCAGGTGCTCCACCGCCCAGGCCACGCCGGGCACCGAACGCACCTGGTCGACGGCGGTCGCGCTCAGGCCGCGCGCGCCGCCCAGGTCGATGGTGTCCATCGACGGATCCATGACCCAGATCTGCGCCGCCGGGATGTCGCCCACCGCCGCATAGGCGCGCGACATCAGGCCGAGGAAGATCCCCATCTGCTGCGTGATCAGCATCGCGGCGAAGGTCAGGCCGAAGACGATGCCGAGGAAGCGGACGCGGTCGCCGATGAGCATCTTGAGGGCGATGTGGTCCATGCTTCAGCCCAGGTTTCCGTCAGCGGGACCAGCGGGCGGCGGGGGCATGGTCATGCCGGCGAGGACCGCCTCGACCAGGGCGCGGGCGCGTTCAGGTCGCGGGCACCAGGCCACCCAGGGATCGTTGCCGTGGTCGAGATCGAGCGCGCACATCCCATGCACCGCCGCCCACAGGGTCTGCGCCGCGAGCTGGGCGTCGCGCCACGCCGGGCGGATCCGCCCGGCGTCGATCGCGTCCTGCACCGTCTTGACCAGCAGGGCGTAGGAGTCCCGCGTCGGATCGCCGCGCTTGTTCCCGCTCGCCGCGACCAGCGACCGGCGCGCGTCGTCCTCCAGCGCGGTCATGAACATCAGGCGGAAATGGTGCGGGTGCGCCTCGGCGAAGGCGAGGTAGCCGTGTCCCAGGAGCCGCAGCCGTTCGACCGGATCGGCCGCGGCCTGGGTCGTGGCGAAGGCCACCTGCAAGCGGTCATGGTCCTCGTCGCAGATGGCGTGGAACAGCGCCAGCTTGTCGGGGAAGTGGTGGTAGATGGTGGTGGCGGAATAGCCGATCTCGTCGGCGATCCGGCGCATCGTCACGCGGGCGTAGCCTTCGGCGGCGAACAGGGTGCGGGCGGCGTCGAGGATGGTCCGGCGCATCGCCTCGCGATCCTGGGCGCGGCGGGGGGCGGGGGGGCGCATGGGCCTGAAGTTAACATTGATAACATCATTGCAACCGGCCCGCCCCGCAACGCTCCACGCGAATAATCTGTAAATACTCTGTACAATTTCGATGAAATTTCCGGCGCCTGTCGAAGGTTCCTGTACCAGCGATTGCGCCGGTAGGGATAATTGTTAACCGTGTTAACATCCCGAAAGGACCACCATGCCGGCCTCGTCCCGCACCGCTGCGATCGCCCTTGCGGCCAACCTGTCCCTGTCAGCGCTGCTTGCGGGCGGCGAACCGCCGCAGGACTGGCCGCAGTTCCGGGGGCCCGGCCTGGATGGCCGGGCGCAGGGCCTGATCGGTCCGGACCAGCCCGCCCCCCGGGTGCTCTGGAAGGTCGACATCGGGATCGGCTACACCTCGCCGTCCGTCGTCGGCAACCGGATCTACGTCGCCGGCCACCGCGACGGCCGGGATGTCCTGCGCTGCCTGGATGCGGCCACGGGCGCCCCGGTGCCCGGCTGGGTCGAGTTCAGCTACCCCGAGAAGCTCGACTACTACCTCTACGAGGGCGGCCCGCTGGCGTCGCCGCTCATCCACGGCGGCCGGGTCTACGGCATGAGCCGGTCGGGGCTGGTCTACGCCCTCGATGCGACCACCGGATCCCCGCTCTGGCAGGTCGACCTGAAGAAGGAACTCGGCGCGATCCAGCCGGAATGGGGTTTCGCCGGTTCGCCGCGCCTGGCCGATGGCCGCCTGCTGGTGGCGGTGGGCCGCTTCGGATCCAGCCTCGATCCGCAGACCGGCAAGGTGCTCTGGCAGACCGGAACCGCGATGGCCGGCTACGCCTCGCCCATGCCGGTGCTGATTGACGGCAAGCGCCATGTGCTGATGGCCTCCGCCAAGGAATACGCCCTGGTGCGCGGCGATGACGGCTCGGTCGCCTGGGAACTCCCCTTCCGCACCAGCTATGGCGTCAACGCCGCCGATCCGGTGGTGGCGGGCGATCGCGTCTTCATCGCTTCCGAGCTGAACGGGGTGCAGGTCGCCCTGGAAAGCGCCGCCCCGCGCGAACTGTGGCGCAACAAGGTCCTGCGCCCGCGCATGTTCACCCCGGTCAAATCCGGCGAGCACCTCTACGGCTTCGATGACACCACCCTGAAATGCGTGAACTGGAGCGACGGCCAGGAGCGCTGGAAATTCAAGGGCCTGGGCGAGAGCACCCTGCTCGCGGCGGACGGCCACCTGATCATCCTCGCCAAGAAGGGCGATCTGGTCATCGCCAAGGCCGATCCCGCGGGCTACGCCGAGGTCGCCCGGACGAAAGTCCTCGATGACCGCTCCTGGGTCGTGCCGGCCATCGCCGGCGGCCGGATCTACTGCCGCAACGCCAAGGGCGATCTGGTCGCGGTGGCGCTGCGCTGATCTGTGCGCGCCGGCGGTTTCGTCTTCGAGGACGGACCCGCGCGCATGAAACCCGTCTGTGCCGTAGGCAACACCCTGTGGTCGCATGCTTTGCGTGATGACGCGAACGGTTGAGCCAGGCGCCAGCCGGCGCCCGGAGCCGCGTAGCAGGGATCACCACGACGGTCATGGTCGTGGCAGGGGCAGGCCGCTGGCTGGACGGGCTGCGCGACGGAACGACAACAGCCGCTGCCGCGCATGCCCGCAACGCAGGCGGATCCACGGGCGTACCACCCCTCCTGGCCACCCATGTCAGCCTCGGGCAATCCATCCGTCTGCGCTCCTCGATTGATCGTGCGCTGCCGTCCCGCCGGCAAGGCGGGCACCGAGGCCCTGCTGGCCCTGCCGTCCGGCCGCGATCGGCTGGTCGTCGGCCGGGGCGAGGCCGCCGACTGGTGGTTCGAGGATGAGGAGCTCAGCCGCGAGCATTTCGCCTTCCGCGCCGGCGAAAACGGCTGGCGGGTGGAGCACCTCAGCGGCAAGCGTTCGACCCGCCTGGACGGGGTCGCCATCCACGGGGTGGTGGCGGTGGCCTGCGGCCAGCGCATCGAAGCGGGCGGCTGCGTCTTCACGCTGCAGGCGGATTTCAGCGGATCGCGGCTGGAGGTCGTCGCCGGCGAGGGGCCGGTGGGATCCGTCCTCGCGCTGCGTCCGGGCCGCAACCGGATCGGCCGCGATCCGGTGTGCGAGGTGCTGCTCGACCAGCCCGGCCTGAGCCGCGTCCACGCCGAACTGATCCTGATCGACGGGCGCTGGCGCCTGTCTGACCGGAGTTCGCTCAACGGGACCTACCTCAACGGCGATCCGGTGCGGCGCTCGATGTGGATCAAGCACGGCGATCGCATCCTGGTCGGGCGCACGCTGCTCGAATTCAGCGACCATCGCGTCGGCGACCTCCTTGGCCGCGAGGTGCCGGTCCACGCCGGGCCGGCGCGTCTGGTCGGGCTGGCCGGCAACGGCAGCCTGGGCACGGTCTACCGCGCCCGGCTTCTTGCCGGCGGAAGCGACCTCGCGATCAAATTCCTCGATCCGGGCCTCGCCACCGATCCGGCGGAAACCTCGGCCTGGCTCGCGGCGGCGGCGCCCGTGCCGGCGCATCCGCTCCTGGTGCCGCAGCACCGGCCCGTCGATATGCCCGGACTGCCGCCCGCCGCGGTGCAGGACTGGATGGTGCTGGGATCCCTGCACCGGCTGCTCGCCAACGGCCCCCTGTCGTGGCCGGACTGCCTCGCCCTGGCCCAGGACATCGCGCGCGGACTGCAGGCCGCCCCCAGGCCGCATCGCGGCCTGCGTCCAGGCAATGTCATGTTCTCGACCCGCGCCGTGGCGCTCGTCGCCGATCTGCGCCTGTGCGCTCCGTTCGATCCCGCCCACGCCGAGGAGGGCGCGGAGGCGCGCTACATCAGCCCCGAGGAGGCCGAAGGCCGGCCGGCGGATGGGCTCGCGAACCAGTTCAGCCTCGGCCTGATCCTCTATCATGCCTGCACCGGCCTGCCGCCGTTCGTCGGCCAGACCCGCGCCGAACTCGCCGCCGTGCGCATCCTGGGCAGCTTGCCGAGCACGCGATCGCTGGTGCATGACCTGCCGATCGGCGCCGACCACCTCATCGGCCGGCTGCTCGCGCGCGATCCGCGCCAGCGCTACCCCACCTGGTCGGCGGTCATCGCCGACCTCGAACGCCTGCGCTCCGGCCAGGCGATCGCCAGCATCGAACCCGGCGAATCCGCGATGGGGCACCAGCACGGCAGTTTCCGCGTGCCCGGTGGCGAGGACGTCGGGATCTCGCGCCTGGTCCGCCGCCGCAACCGCATTCGCGTCGCGGCCTGGGCCGGCACCGCCATCGCCCTCGGCATCGCCCTCGCCGCCGCGCTCCTTGCCGGGCTGCGGCCGGGTGCACCGGCCCGACCCGCGGAGATTCCGCCCGCCACGCCAGGATCCACGCCGTTGCCGGCGGATCAGGCGCGACCGGATCCGGCGCCCTGAGGGATCCGGCCCGGGTCACGCCGGGCGGATCTCACCACGAACGCCGCCGGCGGACCAGCAGGGCGAGGCCCATCAGGCCCAGCACCCCCAGGCCGCCGCCACTGCCGCAGTTGCCCCCGCTGCCCCCGCCGGCCTCGGGCAGCGGAGCGGCGACGGTGACGGTCGCGGTGGCGCTGACCCCGGCCACCGTCGCCCGCACCGTGGCGGTGCCGGCCGCGTTCGGGGCCACATAGGTCCCTTCGGCCGAGATGGCCCCGATCGATGCCGCATCGAGCGACCAGGCGACCCGCGCCGTCATCGGCTGGTCGAACTGGTCCCGGACCTCGGCGCTGAATTCCCGCAGGGAGACGGCCGGGATCTCGATGCTGCCCGGCGCCACCGCCAGGGCGGTGGCGGTCTGCGCGACCCGCAGCTCGATCGCGCGGGTCGCGGTCAGGCCGTCGGCATCGCTGACGATCACGTCCAGCCGGTAGTCGCCGGCCCGGGTGAAGGTGGCGACCGTCGTCCGGGCCGCGTTGGTACCGTTGGCCGAGAAGACCGCCGCACCGCCGGCGGGGGCGGCGGCCACCGACCAGGCATAGGCCAAAGCGGATCCATCCTGGTCGTCGCTGGCGGTCGCGACCAGCGTGGTGGTCGTGCCGGTGACCGGGGACGGCGTGGCGCTGAGCGCCGACACCGTGGGCGCCACGTTGGCCGGCACGGTGACGAGGGCGGAACCCATCGCCTCGCCCACGCTCGCCCGCACCGTGGTGCTGCCGCTGGCGGTCGTCCCGGCGGTGAAGCGGCCGGCCGCGTCGAGGCTGCCCACCCCGGCGTTGGTCAGCGACCAGAGGACCGGCACGGCCATCGCCTGGCCGAACTGGTCCGTGACCGTCGCGGTGAAGGTGCGGGTCTGGCCGAGCAGCACCGTGCTCTCGGCAGGGGCGATGGTCACCGTGGTCGCGGTCTGGGTCACGGCCACGTCGACCGTGCGGGTTCCGGTCAGGCCGTCGGCGTCGCTGACGGTCACCCGGAGGCGGTAGCTGCCGGGCCGGGTGAAGGTCGCCGTGGCCGCCTTGCCGGCATGGGTGCCGTTGGGCGCGAAGGAGGCGCCGCCCCCGCTCGGTGCGGTCTCGACCGACCAGGCGTAGACCAGCTCCGCTTCCGCCTGGTCATCGTCGGCGGTGACGCTCATCGCGCCGGTCGCGCCGGTCATCTGCCCAGGCGGCAGCGTGATCGCCGTGACCTCGGGCGCACGGTTGGCGGGTACGGTGACCACGGCGGTTCCGACGAGGTTCCCGACGGTCCCGATCACGGTGGCGCCGCCGGCCAGGCGGTCGGGGGCGGTGTAGACGCCGTCGGCGCCGACCGTGCCCACCCCGTCGCCGGAGCGAGACCACGTCACCGGGACGGACATCGGCTGGCCGAACTGGTCCACGACCGTGGCGGTGAAGGCCTGGGTGCCGCGCGGCCGGACGGTCGCGGTGGACGGCGAGATGGTGACCGCCGCCGCGGTCTGCTGCACCGTCAGATCGATCGTCCGGCTGCCGACCAGCGCATCGATGTCCGAGATGTCGAGGCGCAGGCGGTAGCTGCCAGCGCGGGTGAAGGCGGCCAGGACCTCATCGTCGCCGAGGCCCGCGCCGACCGGGGTGATGACGGCGTCGCCGCCCTCGGGCGCCGCTGCCACCGTCCAGGCGAAGGCGAGCTCGGTGAGAGGCCGGTCATCGCTGACCGTGGCGAGGATGCGGGCGCTCTGCCCCAGGACCGGCTCGGCGTCGGCGGCCAGGGATGCGACCACCGGCGCACGATTCGCCGGCACGGTGATGCTGGCGCTGCCGACCAGGGGGCCGGCGGACGCGCGCACGCTGGCGCTGCCGCCTCCCGTCAGCGGGGCGTCATAGCGGACGCTCATCCCCTGGTTCGCCGCGTTGGCCGCGCCGGCCAGGCTGCCTACGCCGCCAGAGGCCAACGACCAGGCCACGGGCACGGACATCGGCTGGCCGAACTGGTCGGCGACGTTCGCGGTGAAGGTGCAGGACTGGCGCAACGGCACCGTCGCCGTCTCCGGGGAGACCGCGAGCGTGGTTGCGGTCTGGACCACCTCCACCTCGACCGGCATCGTACCGGTCAAGCCGCCGGCATCGGTGGCGGTCACCATGATGCGGTAGGTCCCGGCACGGGAGAAGGTCGCGATGGTCGTCCGGGCGGCATGGTCGCCGCTCGCCGAGAAGGTCGCGCTGCCGTCGGCGGGCGCGCGGTCGACCGACCAGGAATAGGTCAGGGCCTCCTCGCCATCGTTGTCCTCGGCCGTGGCGGTCAGGATCGTGGTGGTACCGGCCACCGTCGCCGGATCGGCCGTCAATCCGGTCACCACGGGGGGATGCGGCACATGGACCACCTGGATGCGCAGCGCCACCGGGGCGCTCGTCCGCTGGCCATCGGTGGCGCTGAGCACGACGCTGTCCTCGCCATACCACGTCCCCTCCGGCGTATAGGTCAGGGTCAGTCCAGCGGTGGTCAGGGTGCCGTGCTGCGGCGCCTGCACGATGGTCAGGGCCAGGGGGTCCCCATCCGCGTCGCTGGCGGTCAACGTCGCGGTGATCGGTTCCTGCTCGTTGGTGATGAGCTCGCGCGCGGTGAGGCTCGGGGCGCGGTTGTAGGGGATGGCGTAGACCGCGCCGGAATCGATGCCCCGATCGTCGCTCCCAGGCGCTCCGATCACCAGCCAGCCACCGGCCATGGCGACGCACTCGCCGGCACGGTCGCCAGAGCCGCCGTCAGAGGCGCGCCAAAGACGCGCACCAGTGAATCCGTCCCCGCCCTGGTGGATCGACCAGACCCCTCCGGTCTCAGCCCCGGCAACGCTGAGGCAGGGAGCTCCGCAGACCGCATCAGCGCCAGCGACAGCCACGGCCCGCCCGAACTGGTCCGCGACCGGCTCGCTCACGACGGGATTGCCGAGGTTCTGGACCCTGGTCCAGCCGGCATCGCCGCGCTGATAGATCGCAACCCCGCCACTCTGGGCATCGGCTCCGGCTGCTTGGTTGGGCACGCCGATCAGCGCGGTGCCGGCATCAACCGCCACCGACCAGCCGAACCGCTCATCCGCGACCGGCGTCGTCGACTGCACCGTTGAGATGATGCTCCAGGCACCGGCTTCGCGGCGCAGGAAGCAGACCCGGCCGGCTGCGGCCAGGCCGTCCACCGTGCTCTGATACGCCCCGACCACGAGATCATCCCCATCCAATGCGAGCGCTGCGCCGAACTTGGCGGTGCCGGTCGGACCGCTGATGACCTGCTTCCGGGACCAGGATCCCGAGCGCTGATACCAGGTGACATGACCATTTCCATCCGCGGGCACGGACACGACCAGATCGTCTCCGCGCAGGGCCAGGGCCGTCGCGGGGGCGGACGGAGAAGAGGCTCCGCTATCAGCCGACGCGCTCGTCATCGGTTCGGAAAGCACCGCCTGCTGGTACCAGTAACCATAGGTCCGCGAATACACATGGATGTACACCGTTGACCCGCCCACCGACGCCACCGCCACGGTATCGCCTGAAACCGCCACCGCCGATCCGAACGAGCTTCCTGACTGCGGATACAGACTGGCTTCCTGGTACCATCCAGACCAATTGCGGCGATAGACGAAAGCCATCGAGCCGCCGGGGGCCCCGACCACGATCGTCTGCCCATCGGTGGCAACCGCCGAACCGAAGCCCTCGTTGCCGTAGTTGTAGTATTGCGGCCACACCAGCTTTTCAGGTGGGGCGGCTGATCCGACCTGGATCGACACCTGCGCAGGAAGCGAAGTGTTCGACCCATCGTTGACCGTGAACATGAATTGGTCCGGGCCACGATAACCGTTCGTCGGGGTATAGGTCACATTCGGGGGACCGCCGCTGAGCGTCCCATGGCCTGGCTGGGCGACGATGGAATAGGTCAGGGGATCGCTGTCGGGATCGTTGCCGGCGAGGGTGATCGATAGCGGAGTGTTGGTCGACGTCGTCACCTGCTGCGGGGTGGCCAGGGGCATGTGGGAACTCGCCACGGTCATGGTCACCGGGATGGCCACCGTGCTGGTCGCCGTGTTGCTGAACAGCAGGGTGGCCCTGTAGGTTCCCGGGTCGCGTCCTGCCGCATCGGCGCGCACCGAAACGGTGGCGGTACTGCCGGCCTCGAGGACACCCTTGTCCGATCCGAAAGTCAGCCAGCTGCGATCAGCGGGCCTGAAGCGGAGCGCCAGATCGGCATGCACGGTGATTCCAACGCCATTGTAGGTCGCACTGACGCCCTTGGTGCCATCGGCGTTCTGGATCCCCGCGCTTCCATACGTGGGCTGATCCACTCGTCGGTAATACATGAGTATCGACCCGTCACGGCGCAGGTGGATCTGCGCCGTCAGCAGCGCGCTGGAATTATAGGTCATTCGCACATCGGTGTACTGGATCACCAGCGTGTCGGCATTGAGCAGCTGGTAGCGCACACTGCCGGCCCCATCCACTACCAGATCACGGTGGAGCAGCGCGATGAGATTCGGGGGAAGCGCCGGACTGGGGATGGGATAATAGAACCACCAGTCATAGCGATCCGAGGTGAAGCTGATGAAGCCGTTCGCACAGACGCGGAAGGTGGAGAAATTCTGGCCAAAGAACGGGAACGAGAAGCCGATCGGAAGAGGTCCGACATTCCCGTCATAAGACAGGCCGGAAACCAACGTGCCCGTGGTCGAGATGTCCTGCCAGGTGAACGTCGGGCCATCGGCCTGATCCGAGTGCGAAAGCTCATAGGGCTGGCTGTTGTCGATGGTCGCCGTCCAGTCCACCGGCAGTGATCCGGCGTCGCTCAGGGTCAGAGTCTGCTCGGCCTGGCTGCCGACGGTCAAACCATAGTGAAGCGATCCGGGCGACACCGCGAAGGCCCGTCGCCCGATCTGCGGATTCCAGGTCGCGTTCGGCGGAACCGTGATTGAGGTTTCAACCGGCTCCCAACCGGTCTTGGTGAGGCTCACACCATAGGTTCCGGCCCGCAGATCCTTGATCGCATACGTTCCATCCGGAGCACTGATCGCCATACGATCGTAGAGCGCGATCATGGCTCCGCCGACCGGCGTCTCGCTGCCGATGACGGTCACGCGGCCGGCCAGACGATACAGGCGGACCACCTGGAGCGTGCTGGTGCCGTTCCAGGTCGTTCCGTCTGCGTCCACCAGCTGCCAGCGCAGTGCGATCCGGGCGTTGTCGGGGCAATCCGCGTGGATGCGGATTGTGACTTGAGATCCGCGCACAGATTCCGCCGGGCCGATGTCCCCGACCACGGAATCCGCGGTCACGACCGTGGCATACGGGCTTTCGGTCGAGACGGAGGCGGTGACGTCGAGGGCGACATCGGCACCCTGATTGACCACCAGCGGGGCCACTGCGGCGAGTTCGCCCGGTTCCAGCAGGCCATTGCCGTTCGCCGGCTCAGGATCGGTGGCGATAGTCGTGTCCAGGGCCAGCAAGGGGGCGGCGGTGACGATGATCCGTGCCGGCAGGGTTGCCCGTGGATGCAGCGGGTCATCACTGCTGACGATGATCGTTTTGCGGTAGATTCCCGGAGCTGAATTGCCGGCATCAGCGGCCACGGTCACGGTCGAGGTGGAGCCGACCCCGGTGGTCTCGGAGTTCGGATCGAGGCTGCAGGCCACCGTTCCCTGGCCCAGATCCCAATGCAGCCCGCCAATGTACCATCCTTCGAATGCATTAGCGTAGCCGTCGACCGTATCGAACAGGAAGCGGATCGAGACCGTCCTTCCCGCATAGCCCCCAAGGTAGATCTGCTTGGTCTGCCAGTTTGCATCGGAATCGTAGTACTGCGCCATCGTGTACCAGGGACCGCCGTTTTCCGAAATCTGCACCAGGCTCAGATCGGCCCAGTAGTAGCTGTTTGGATCGGCCTTGCGCCACGAATTGAAGACCAGCACCGGGTTGCGGCTGGGCACCACCACCCCGCTCCAGGTCAGACTGCCGCTGTTGGCGGCGCCGGTATCGTAGTTCCAGCTGCCTTCCCGCCCGTAATACCAGGCGGGACCGCCATCCAGGGGCCGATGCATGGACTCATGCCAGAGGCCGGTGGCGGTGGGTGCAGCGGACCAGGCGGCATCGACAATCCGGGTCGTCCAATGCAGGGGCACGTCGCCGTCGTCGCCGATCGTGAAGGTGCTGCTCGCGCTGCCCCCCTGGCGGACGCTGATGGACAGTTCCGCCGGGGCCAACGCCACCTGCGGGGCGCCCATCAGGATCTCGAGGTCGTCGCGATCCGGCGGGGTGACGACGGTGAGCGAAGCCGGGACATGGCCGGTGGCGGTGCAGGCGATGGTGTGTTCGCCATCGAGCACCTGAGCGGACCAGGACCCATCGGCCGCCGAGGTGATCGCCGGCCCTGCCCCATCGATGGTGATGGCGGCACCGGCCACCGGGTTCCGTCCGGTCGCGGTCAGGACGCGCCCGCCCATCCGGGTCTGCTGCCGGACGAGAATCGGCACCGATCGGACCCACGGGCCGCCCACGCTGCCGCTCGCCGTCAGGGTGCCGGTGACGACATGGGGGGCGATGTCGGTCCCGAGCTGCACATCCCAGGTCGCCGACACGCTCCGTCCCGGGATGATCGTGCCGAGGTTGACGGTTCCGACGGACACCACCGCGGCGGGATCATCGCAGGCCAGGACGATGCGCGCCGAGGCGATCGTCTCATTGCCGACATTGATGACCGTGGCGGCCACCCGGGCGACCTCGCCGGCCTCGATCAGGCCATCGCCGTCGCCGATCTCCTGCGCCGGCCCGGTCTCGATGGCGAGCTGGGGCCCAGCCACCGACTGCAGGGCCTTGAACAGGTTGAGCCGCCCGTTGCTGACGCAGAAGCCGGTGAAGGCCGGCTGGACATCCACCTGGGCGATCAGGGCGGCCTTGATCTGGCTCGCGGTCAGGGTTGGACTCACCGATTTCATCAGGGCGCAGGCGCCGCTGACGTGCGGCGTCGCCATCGAGGTGCCGTTGTAGGAGGCATAACCTCCCCCAGGGACCGTGCTCAGGGTCGAGACGCCAGGGGCGAACAGGTCGACCGAAGTGGCGCCATAGCAGGAGAACCAGGCGCGCTGATCGGTGTGGTCGCTCGCGCCCACGGCGATGATGTTGGGGCATGAGTACGAAGACGGGTAGTGCGGATAGGTGTCATTGTCCGTCCCATCGTTTCCGGCCGCCGCCACGAACAGCCGCCCATGCGATCCCAGCACATCGATTGCATCCTTGAGCGCCTGGCTGTAGCCGCCGCCGCCCCAGGAGTTCGAGGTGATGTCGCAGCCGATCGCATCCGCATACAGGACGGCATCGACCGCATCCGAGGTGAAGCCGCTGCCGGAGGCATCAAGGAATTTCAAGCCTACCAGCGATACCTGCCAGCACACGCCGACCACCCCCTGGCCGTTGTTGCCCACGGCGCCGATCGTGCCGGCGACATGGGTGCCATGGGAATGGTCATCGTTCGGATTGTTGTTGTCGGCGACGAAGTTCCAGCCGCGCCAGTCGTCGATGAAGCCGTTCCCGTCATCATCGCTGCCGTTGGCGTCGCGGCCGCTGCCCGATTCGCGCGGGTTGGTCCAGGCGTTCGCCGCCAGGTCCGGATGGGAGCGGTCGAGGCCGGTGTCGATGATCCCCACCAGCACCGACCGGCTGCCGGTCGAGATGTTCCAGGCCTCGGGCGCATCGATGTCGGCGTCGGCGGTGCCGCCCGTCTGGCCGGTGTTGTGCAGGCCCCAGAGCTGGCCGAAGCTGGCGTCATCCGGGGTGCCGATCCCGCGCACCAGGTAGTCGGGTTCGACCGCGCGTACCGCCGGATCCCCGGCGAGCGCCTGCATCGCCGCTTCGAGACCGGTGAAGCCGGCCGGATCGCAGGCCACCAGGGCGGTCCGGCCGTGGGGGCTGCTGCGGCGCAGCTCCAGACCGCCGGCGAAGAGCGGCTGGTCCAGGTCTTCCACCATCGCCCCGGGCGCCAGGGACACCAGGACGTGGTCGGCGACCATCTCCAGCCGCCGCAGCAGGCGCGGTTCGGCCGCTCCAGGCTGCTGTTCCATGAACTCTTCGACCCGCACGAGCGGATACTTCATCCCGGTGCGCAGGAGATGCCGGCGTACCCAGCGCCCATCCGCTCCGCGGGGACCGTCCTCGCTGGCCAGAAGCTCGGCTCCGGGGTGGAGCGCACGCAGTTCCGCCGCGGTGGCCTCACGCCCGATCGCCGGACGCGGGCCATCCATCTTCAGCACCAAAGCGGGAACCGCTGCTCCCGGCGTCACGGCCGTCAGGCGCGCCGGTTCCACGCTGATACTGGGCGCGCCCGGCGCGGAGGCTTGCGGTGGCGTGGCGGCGGGCAGGGGCTGGCCGTGGCGTTCGACGCAGCCGGCGACGAGGACGAGGAGGGGCAGGACGAAAGGGGTGGTGGGGCGCATAACCTGGTTCGTGGCGGGAGGAAAAATCGATGAGATCGATGCAGACGGGTCGGAAGAGGCTAGCAGCCCGGGGAGAGAATCAATCCCCTGGTTGCGTTGGTGCGGCAGGAATCCACCCATGCGCAGGGGTTCAGGCCGGATCCGACATGATGCGCGGACGCCGCCGCCCGGCCGGCGCGTCTTCGAGCGCCGGCCGGGCCGCCTTATTCAGGATTCACCAGCAGGTTGACGGATAGAGCCATGATCGGCGGGCCTCGGCCCGCACGAATCTCTGGTTTTTACCTATGAATCAATCACTCGCGGGCACCGGAACCGTCCCTGGGTTCGTCAACCTGTTGGTGGATCCTCAGTAAAAGCCGGCCTTCCTGGGAGCGCCGGCGTCTCGCCGGCCGAATCACAGCATCCTTCGCAGAATGCCACCACCTGGATGGTGAAGCGGTCCGGCGCCTACGGATAACCCTTGCCCCGCCCGGACTTGACCATTGAATGCGGCCGTTCTCCGTCGCGGCCGCCTTTGCGGCTGCCGGAAGAACGCCGCCGCAGCGGCCGCCGGTCCAGAGGACTGCGCCGGCCCCGGAGGCAGGTCGCCGAAGGTTCCGGCGCGCGCGGTCCCCAGGGGTGCATGGGCGCTCCGGCCGCGAAGCGCGTCGACCACGGCCCCACGTGAAGAAACAGGAATGACTGACCACAACGAGACCCCGGGCGGCGCTCAGCCCGCCCCGCTTCCCACCACCCCCGATCCGATCCCCACCGGCAACCCCGAAACCGCCAATCCGGCGGCGCCCGCGTCGGAACTCACCGATCTGAGCATCAAGGACCTGCGCCAGCTCGCCGGCGAACACCAGATCGCCAACCGCAGCCGCCTCGGCCGCGACCAGCTCATCGGCGCCCTCAGCCAGGTGATCGCGGGCGCAGCCGCGCAGCAGACCATCCCCGAGACCCAGCCCGCCAGCGCGAACGCGACGGCCGACAGCGAACCCGAACTGCTGACCCCGGAAAGCCTCGGGGCTGAACCGGAAGTGCTCGCGGCCGCCCCGGTGGCCGCCCCGTCCGCCCCGGTCGGCGAGCATCCCGCCGCCGGCGAACCCGGCCCGGCTGGCGCCGAGGGCGATCCCAACCGCCGTCGCCGCCGTCGCCGCCGTCGCGGTCGCGGCCGGGGTCGCGGTGGTGACGGCCAGCCTCAGGTCGGCGCGCCCGGCGACGACAGCGAATTCGATGGTGAAGATGGCGACGGCGAGGACTCCGGCGAAGCCGGCACCCCCCCGGCCGCAGCCGGCACCCAGCCCGGTGCGGCTCCGGCGGCGAATGCCGGAGCGCAGTCCTCGGCCCAGCCGGCGAACCCGGCGCAAGGCCAGCGTCCGCCGAACGGCCTGCGACCCGGCCCGGTGAGCGCCCCCGCCAGCGCGCAACCGCTGCCCAAGCCGGGCACGCTCCTGCCCAACCGCAGCGCCGCGCCCGGCCAGCCCTCGACCGCGCCGCTGGTCGCACCCGAGCAGCAGCAGGCGCCGCGCAGCGGTCGCCCGCTGCCGGTCGTCGACCGCAGCCAGCTCGCACGTCCGGGCAATGGTCCGGCCGGACCCAGCCAGCCCCGGCCGCAGGGCCAGCCCGGGAACGGCCAACCGCGGAACGAGAGCCAGCCGCGCAGCGATCAGCCCCAGCGGGACCAGCGCAACGACCAGCGCGCCCCGCGTCCGCGCCTGGACGGAACCCTGCGCGGCGTCCCGAGCGTGCTCGAACGCCTGTGCACGTTCTCCAAGGGCATCCTCGAACTGTGCGATCCCGCGACCCCGTCGTGGGCGCAGCCGCGCCTGGCCGAGCTGCTCGCCGAGATCGGCGTCGTGCCGACCCCCGGCACCGGTCTGCCGCATCCGGACTTCCATGAGATCGTCGGTACCGACGAGGCGTCGCCCGTCCCGCCCGGCCACATCTCGGCGGTGGTCGCGCCCGGCTTCAGCCTGCGCGGCGACCGCGGCGACCTCTTCGCCCTGCGCAAGGCCAAGGTGCGGGTGAATCCGGCCAAGGCTCCCGTTCCCGCCCCGGCGCCCGTCGCGGCTCCAGCCGCACCCGCCCCGGCGATCGTCGCTGAGCCGCCGGTCGCGGCGCCGGCGGCAGCGGAGGCTCCGGCTGCGCCAGCAGTCGTCACGACCCCGGCGGTGGTGGAAGCCGCTGTTCCAGCGGAAACCGTGGTGGCGGCACCAGCCGTCGTCCCAGCGCCAGCCGACGTTGCGGCCCAAGTCGTTGCGGTTTCCGCCGAACCGGTCGTCGCGGCGGTGACGGCCGTGGACGCCGCGCCGATCGCACCCGTGGTCGAGGCGCCTGCGCCGACGCCACCCGAACCGGCGGCGGCGATACCGCCCGTCGCGCCCACCGCCAACGACGGCGAGGGCGCCCACCCAAAAGCTGAACCGGGCGCCGCCGCCGCAGGCGCCGCCCGGCACCATGGATCCTTCGTCCGTCCCGCCCCGGCCGCCCCGGCCCAGGGCCGGCGTCCGGACCGCACCCACAAGCGCGAGAGCGCGAGCGCGGCGCCCAGCCTGCCGCTCGCGGCGCAACTGCCGGAGGAACTCGCGCAGCGCCCGAAGGCCGAGGGCTTCCGCGCGCTCGGCCTGAACGAGCAGATCCTCTCGGATCTCGCCGACGTGGGCTACGAGAAGCCGACCCCGATCCAGGAGGAGGCCATCCCGGCGGTGCTCGCCGGCAAGGATCTCATCGGCCAGGCCCAGACCGGCACCGGCAAGACGGCGGCCTACGTGCTGCCGCTCCTGCAGCTGCTGTATTCCTACAAACCGGCCGCCGGCGACCGCCAGCCGGTGGCGCTGGTGCTCTGCCCGACGCGCGAACTCGCGCGCCAGGTGCATGGCGAGTTCAACCGCATGGCCGGCAAGTCCGGCGCGCGCGCGGCGCTCATCTACGGCGGCGTCGACATGGACGCGCAGATCCGCGAACTGGAGCGTTCACCCCACGCGGTGATCGGCACCCCGGGCCGGATCATCGACCTGATGCGCCGGCGCGCCCTCGACCTCTCGCGCCTGCGCCTGGCGGTGCTGGACGAGGCCGACCAGATGCTCGACATCGGCTTCTGGCCGGACGTGAACTGGATCATCTCGCACACCCCGCACGACCGCCAGCTCATGATGTTCTCGGCCACCTTCCCCGAGCCGGTGAAGCAGCTCGCGGCCAAGCACATGAAGACCCCGGCGCACATCCGCATCGCCCCGCAGCAGGTCACGGTCGAGCAGGTCGACCAGAAGTACATCGCGGTGGCACGCGAGCGGAAGAACGACCTCCTGGCGCACTTCATCGAGCGCTTCGAGCCGCCGCAATTGGTCGTGTTCTGCCGCACCAAGCACCAGACCGACCGCGTCGCCGAGGTGCTCAAGCGCAAGAAGATCTCGGCCGGCGCCATCCACGGCGATCTGCCGCAGTCGAAGCGCGAACGCACCTTGCAGGACTTCCGCGCCGGCACCCTGCAGTGCCTGATCGCGACCAACGTCGCCGCGCGCGGGCTGGACATCCCGACCGTCTCGCATGTCGTCAACTACGACGTGCCCGAGATGCCCGAGGAATACGTGCACCGGATCGGCCGCACCGCGCGCAACGGCGCGAGCGGGGTGGCACGCACCTTCATCACCCCCGAGGACGGCCAGTTCCTCACCGAGATCGAGAAGCACATCGGCCTGATGATCGAGGAAGAGCAGATCGACGGCTTCACCCCGCAGCCAGGCGAGGTCAGCGGCCCGCGCCGGATCACCGCCCAGACCGAACCCGGTTCCGTGCGCATGCTCAAGCCCCTGTCCGGGGTCATCAAGCTCCGCCGCCGCCGCTAGGAAAACACCATGGAACGCCCGCGTCATCGGATCCTCGCGCTGATCGCGGTCGTCCTGATCGCGGGGGGCTGCACCCGCGATCCGCTGACCGACCGCGCGCCGGTCTATGAATGGCGCACCGGCGATACCCTGACCGCGGTCGCCCGCGCCTGGAAGGTCGAGGTCCGCACCATCGCCGAGGCCAACGACCTCACCGCCTTCCCCCGGCCCGGCCAGATCCTGCGCATCCCCGGCGGGGTGCCTCCGGCCGAACCGGTTCCCGCGCCGGTGGTCGAACCGGTCGCGGCCAAGCCGGCCCCCGCGCCTGCTCCGGCGGACTGGTACCATCCGCGCAGCGCCTGGACGCAGCTGCCGGTCACCGAGTCGGCCTCAACGCCGATGTCCACGCCGTTCCGCATCACCGTCCACCACAGCGCCATGCCGGGCGACACCACCGATCCCACCACCGATCTGCTCGCGAAGATCGAGCGCGAGCATCGCAAGATGTCCCCGCCCTGGGCCTGCATCGGCTACCACTTCATCATCGACCGCGACGGCGAGGTCTGGGAAGGCCGCCCGCTGCGCTACCAGGGCGCGCACGCGCATGGGCCCGAACGGAACCGCGGCAACATCGGCGTCTGCCTGCTCGGCAACTTCGACCGGGTCCAGGTTCCGCGCCCCCAGGCCCTCGCCCTGGTGCGGGTGCTCGACCGCCTGCGCGACGACCACGCCATCGCACGCAGCCAGATCTTCGGGCATTGCGAGATCTACGAACGGACCGAATGCCCGGGCCGCCATCTGCTCGACCTCGTGCATCTCTATACCGAGTCGCTGGGCGAGGCCGCCGCGCGCAAACCGGCCCTGCGCGCGACCGCCGTGCTGGCGCGCTGAAGCCAAAAATCGCAAGAGCGCCCCACCTGCTGCGTTGGTCGTCGGTCATTGGGCGCTGCCCAACTCCCTCCTCCCGCCTTGCATCTGGGGCGCTCTTGCGATTTTTCCGAGGAATTTTTGGTGAATGGTCGACCGGGCATGGATCCAGCAGACGGCGAAATCCACAACCGGGAGTTCGCACCCTTCACCTGACGGCTGGGTCTCCCGGGTTTCTTCGGCTGGATCCCGCCTTTCTTTACCGCAAGAGCGCCCCACCTGCTGCGTTGGTCGTCGGTCATTGGGCGCCGCCCAACGCCCTCCTCCCGCCTTGCATCTGGGGCGCTCTTGCGATTTTTCCGAGGAATTTTTGGTGAATGGTCGACCGGGCATGGATCCAGCAGACGGCGAAATCCACAACCGGGAGTTCGCACCCTTCACCTGACGGCTGGGTCTCCCGGGTTTCTTCGGCTGGATCCCGCCTTTCTTGGCGGGCTATTTCGAAGTGGAATGCGACTTCATGGCTGAAGCGAGTCAGCGGCACCCGCGGCAGGGATCCGGTCGCCGCGCAGGATCGTACCCGCGCACCGGCGGCGGTTGGACGAGAAAACCCTCCAGCCAGCGGCTTGTGAGCGCCACGTCCACCCGATCGCCGGTCGGCGGCACCTCGACCAGCGCCCACGCCTGTGGCCCCGCGACCACCAGATGGGTTCCCGCGCGCGGCATCCGCACCGCGCCGTCGGAGCCGGTGCGACGCGAATGATCGCGGCCGGTCTCATCCCACCACACCGGAACGTCAGCCAGAGGTTCACCGGTGGCGGCATCGGTGACCTCGACCCGCACACCGGTGCATCCGGCGGCGAGCAGCAGCGCGGCCGTCGCGCCGGCCGCGCCACCGCGCCCGTTCATATCGTCAGCTGGCTTGTCCCGCCCAGGCGATCGGCGTAGGGAGCCAGCGCGGGCCGGATCTCCGCCACCAGGAAGCGTTCGACCTGGCGTTCGGCCAGTCCGGTGAACGTGCGCGGATCGAGCAGGGAATCCAGCTTTCCCAGCACCGGTGCGAACACCGGATCGGCGCGGATGCGGTCGATGAGATCGTTGGCGCGGCCGCGATCCTTGACCTCGGCGGCGGCCTCGCGCGAGAGGATGCGGATGCGTTCGTGGACGACCTGGCGGTCGCCGCCGGCCTCGACCATCGCCATGATGATGTTCTCGGTCGCCATGAACGGCAGCTCGTCGTCGAGGTGGCGGCGGATCACCCCGGGATGCACGTCCAACCCCTCGGCGATGTTCTGCAGGATGCCCAGACAGGCATCAGCGGCGAGGAATGCTTCCGGGATGGCGATGCGGCGCACCGCGCTGTCATCCAGGGTACGCTCCATCCACTGCACGGCGGCGGTGTTGAGCGCATCCGCCGGCAGCGCGAGGAGGTGGCGCGACAGCGAGCACATGCGTTCGGCGCGCATCGGATTGCGCTTGTAGGCCATGGCCGACGAGCCGATCTGGTCCTTCTCGATCGGCTCCTCGATCTCCTTCAGGTGCGCGAGCAGGCGCAGGTCGGTGCCGATCTTGTGCAGCGAGGCGCCCAGGGTCGCCAGCGCCTGCAGCACCTCGGTATCGGTGCGGCGGGGGTAGGTCTGCCCGGTCACCGGCTCGCTGCGCGCGAAGCCGAAGGCGGCGGTGACCAGCCGGTCGAGTTCCTCGACCTTGGCCGCATCCCCGTGGAACAGCGCGAGGAAGCTCGCCTGGGTGCCGGTCGTGCCCTTGATGCCACGGAACCGCATGGCGTCCGCGATGCGCCGGATGTTTTCCAGGTCGCGCACCAGATCCGACAGCCAGAGGCAGGCGCGTTTTCCCACCGTCGTCAGCTGCGCCGCCTGGAAGTGGGTGAAACCCAGCGTGGGCAGATCCTTCCACTCCTGCGCGAAGCGGGCCAGGCGGTCGATCGCGCGGGCCAGGCGCACCTCGATCAGGCGCAGCGCCTCGCGGATCAGGATCAGGTCCGCGTTGTCGGTGATGTCGCAGCTCGTCGCACCGAGGTGGATGATCCCGGCCGCGCCCGGGCACGCCGCGCCGTAGGTGTGCACGTGCGCCATCACATCGTGGCGGCGGCGGCGCTCCTCGTCCTTGGCACGGGCGTAGTCGATGTCGTCGAGATGCAGCGCGAGTTCATCGATCTGCGCCTGGGTCACCGGCAGGCCGAGACGGTGCTCGGCCCGCGCCAGTTCCAGCCACAACCGGCGCCAGGTGCCGAAGCGGCGGTCGTCCGAGAAGACGCCCTGCATCTCCTTCGAGGCGTAACGGGAACAGAGCGGCGATTCGTAGCGGTCGGTGGGCATGGCGCGGGGATGGTGGGGCGGAACGCCCCTAGGCAATCGTCAGCGATGGGCGTCTCAACGCGCCGGCAGGCGCAGTTTGCCGCAGTGTTTCAAGAGAAGAGCCAACGGTGCCCAGGCCATCGCCGGTACCGCACGGGCTGGACCGTCGGGGTCGTAGGCGAACTCGCGGGCGTGGCGGCGGAGCTGCTCGCCGGTGGCGAGGCCGCGCAGCGCCGCGCGCAGCGAATGCGGGCCCGCGAAGGCGTGCGCGAGGAGCGCGTCGGTGGCGGCCAGGTCCGCCGGCGGCACCGCGAGCGTGCGGCGGTAGCTCCACCAGCAGAGGTCGACGTGGGCGGGCGGCAGGGTCGCGTTGCGCGGCAGGGTCAGGGCGACGGTCGGGGTTCCGACGCTGCGCAGCAGGGCGCTGGAGCGGGTCTGTTCCGTGTCGCTGCCGGTGAGTTTCAGCGCGGCGTCGCGTTGCAGCACCAGGTCGAGCGCGAAGGGCGGCGGATCCGCGAGCAGCCAGCGGCGCACCAATTCCGAGGTGAGCGCGAAGGGTGGATTGGCGACCGCGCGCCAGCCCTCGGTCAGATGCGGTCGCCACTGCCGGGCGTCGCCGGCGCTGAGGATCAACCGGCCGGCGGCGATCTCGGCAGCGAAACGCTGGTTGAGGTGCGCGATGCGGGCCGGATCCAATTCGACGGCCTGCACCGTGGCGCCGCGTTGCAGCAGCGCGGCGGTGAGCGCCCCCAGGCCGGGGCCGACCTCGACCACCGCGTCCTCCGCGTCGATGCCGGCGCGATCGATGAGGTCTTGCGCAACCTGGGGCCGCAGGTCGTGCTGCTGCAGACCGGCGGGGGCGGAGCCTCCGGGCTGACGGGCGGATTGCGGTGGACGCCAGCCGGAGCGCCGCCGGGCGGGCCGGCTGCCACCGGCGTGGTCGCCGGGCGGGCGACGCTCGCTCAACCTGCGCCCAGCGAGGCCAGGGTGACCACGTATTCCTTGGCCGCGTCCTTGCCGAGCGGCTTCACCGTGCACTTGCCGGAGGCGACCTCGTTGCCGCCGAGGATGTAGAGGTTCGCCGCGCCTTCGACGTTCTCGGCCCGTTCGACCACGTGCTTGAAGCGGCGTTCGCTGTAATCGACCAGCACCACCCGGCCCTGCTTGCGCAGGAAGCGCGCGATGCGGTTGGCGGTGGCGAACTGCGCCGCCGCCATCGGGAAGACCACATCGTCGACGAGGCGGCGCAGCGGCGGCAGCAGGCGCTTGTCGCGCAGGATCTCGGTGATCACCACGTCGCCCAGGCCGAAGCCGACCATCGGCACCGGTTTGCCGCCGAAGAGCTGCATCAGGTTGTCGTAGCGCCCGCCGCCGGCGATCGCGCGCGGCAGGCCGCCGCTGGCGTCGAAGACCTCCCACACCGTGCCGGTGTAGTAGCTGAGCCCGCGGATGACGCCGAGATCGAAGCGGATCAGGTGCGCGAAGCCGAACGGCTCGGCGTAGGTCAGCAGTTCGCCGAGCTGCTTGAGCCCGGGATTGTCGCCGCCGACCACGGCGGTGATCGCATCCAGCCCGGCCTGGCCATGCCCGGCGGCGGCCATGACCTCGATGATGCGCCGGGTCGGCTCCGGTCCGACGCCGAGGGCGGCGAGTTCGCTGGTCAGCGCCTCGTCGCCGATCTTGTCGCGCTTGTCGATGATGACGCAGACCTGGGCGAAGCGCTCGCCTTCGATGCCGAGCTTGTTGAGGACGTGCGCGAGCACCTGGCGGTTGCTGACCCGGAAGACGATGTCGGGCGATTCGGTGCCGACGTTCATCCCCGCATCGCGCAGGAAGGCCGTCTGCGCTGCCATCAGCTCGGCCTCGGCGGCGACGGTGGCCAGGCCGACGATGTCCATGTTCCACTGGAAATGCTCGCGTTTGCGTCCGCGCTGCATGTTTTCGTAGCGGAAGCACTGCGGGATGGCGAACCAGCGCGCCGGCAGCGGCAGGGCGCTGCCGCGCGACAGCACCATGCGCGCCAGGCTGGGGGTGAGTTCCGGCCGCAGGGCGACCCGGCGTTTGCCCTTGTCCTCGAAATTGTAGAGCTGGCCGGTGATCTCGTCACCGGCCTTGCGGATGTAGAGCTCCTCCTGCTCCAGCACGCAGGCGTCGTATTCCTCGTAGCCGAAGCGCCGCGCGACCTCGCGCCACAGGCCGAACAGCCAGCTGCGCACGCGCAGATCCTCGGGATAGAAGTCGCGCATGCCCTTGACCGGCTGGAGATCGATCGCGTCGCCCATGCAAAGCTCCTGGTTGGGCGGGATGCTCGGCCGGGATGAACCACCTGCAACCTGGGCGGCCGGGCCGGTTCCGGGCGGTGGCGCAGAGGGCGCTATCGGATGCGTGGGATCGGCAGGGAGCGGATCACTTCGCGAAGATCCCCCGCCGGCGCAGGTGTTCGCCGATGCCGCGATCCATGTCGTCGTTGATGATGTGGTCGATGATCCAGCGGTAGATCTTGCCACGGATGAGGCCGAGAGCCGCCTCGTCGATCGTGGTGGGATGGAAGGCGAGGTAGTCGGCCTTGAGGCGCTGGTGGTAGGCCTGGTGCGCGGCGAGGTTGGGGACGCCGTATTTCAGCATCAGCGCCTCTTCGTGCTGGAAATGCTCGGCCATCAGTCGGCCCAGATTGGCGTACTGCGTCTGGTAGGTCGCTGCGTCCGGGTTGGTCAGGACCAGGTTGAACAGGCGGAGGATCTCGCGGTGCTGGTCGTCGATGCTCGTTATCCCGGTCGCGAAGTCGCGCCTCCAGACGAGTTGCTGCACCATGCGATCCTCAAGGGTTTCCTGCGTCCTGGCCGGACGTCATTCCCGCCGCAAGTCGGCCACCGAGCTGGCGCGCACGCTGCGCACGGCCGCGATCGCGGCGCCGGCCAGGCCGACGACGAGGACGCCGCCGAGCAGCGACGCCGGCAGCAGCGGTTCGAAACGGCCGCCGCCAGCGGCGCTCAGGCCCGCCGCGACGAGGCCGATGGCGAGGCCGGTGCCGATGAGGGTCGCGTATTCGGCCACGATCACGCCGGCGGTCGCGCGCGGCGTCCAGCCGACGGAGGTCAGCAGGGCGATCTCGCCCCGGCGCTCAGCCAGGGCCCGGGCCAGGAGCGCGCCGAGGCCGCCGGCGGCGAGCACCAGGCCGAGGCCGCCGAGGGCGAGGAAGGCGCTGATGTAGGCGTTCTGCACCGCGAGCACGCCGGCGATCAGTTCGCGCGTGGTGCGGACCTCGGCGCCCCAGGGCGCGAGGCGTTTGCGCAGCAGGCCGGCGACCGCATCGGCTTGCTGCTGCGGCACCGCGACGAGGAGCGCGCGTGGCGCCTCTTCGCCTGGAAACGCCTTGCGGAAGGCGGTCTCGCCCATGAGCAGATCTCCGGCGAACAGGCCGGGGGTGAGCGTTCCGCCCAGTTTCAGGGCGCGGTTGCGCGCGGCGGTGAACGGCAGGGTTTCGCCGACGCCGGTCTTGAGCACCCACAGCGCGCTGTCGGCATCGGCGAGTGTCCAGGCCGGGCCATCGCCGGGATCCTCGCCCAGGCGGGTCCAGGCCTCGCTGCCGGCAGCGAAGCCGCCGCGTTCACGCAGCCGCTGGCCCACCCCCAGGACGCGCGGCCGGCCGGGCTTGCCCTGGTTGCGGCAGCTCGCGTCGTCGCCGTCGACGACGAGCAGGCTCTCGATCCGCACGTCCTTCAGCACGGTCTCATCGTCGGCGCTGAAGCCCAGGCGGGCCCGGCCGTCCCGGGAATCGGGATCGTTGAGCAGCGGCAGGGTGGTGGTCACGCGCAGGGCGTAACCCCCGGCGGCGGAATCAGGTCCGGCGAGGTCCAGCGCGGCGGGATCGCGCCGCGCCGCCGCGACGGCGGCCAGCACGAACGCGGCGCCGGCGATCAGGCCGGCGGTGGCCAGGCTGCGCGCGGGATCGCGCCCGGCGGACTTCACGGCAAGCCCGAGCATGCCCGGAGCCCGATCCGATCCGGCCGGGCGCCGGGTCAGGATCAGGCGCAGGCCGATCAGGCCGGCGACGATGACCAGGAACCCGGCCGAGGGCATGGCGGCCTCGCGCGACAGCGCTCCGGCCAGCGCCGCGCCGACCAGGCCGGCGGCCCCGAGCGCGGCGACGGCGGCGACCGCGACCTGGATCCAGCGGCTGCGCGCGCTGGCTGGCGGCCGGTTCGCGCGCCGGCCGGCGAGCAGGGTCAGCACCGGGCGGCCCGGCACCGCGTAGACCGCCCAGGCGCTCGCGCCGAAGCCGATGATGAATCCGGAGATCCCGCCGATCGCCAGGGTTTCCCCGGCGAACTGCATGGTGATGGCGACGCCGCCGATGGCGTCGTTCCAGCCGGTGTTGAGCGCCCCGACCAGCACCTGGGCCACGGCCAGGCCCAGCCCGGTGCCGACGAGCGCCCCGACGAGCGCGATCACCGCACCCTCGGCCAGCAGCAGGCGGCGCACCGCGCCGGGCCGCCAGCCGATCGCGAGCAGCACGCCGGCCTCGGCCGCGCGCGCCTCGGTCTGCAGGCGGCCGAGCACGCCGGCCAGGCCTGCCGCCGCGAGCACCAGGATGCCGCCGAGACTCAGGAACAGCTCGGCGAGATCAGGACC
This sequence comes from uncultured Candidatus Kuenenia sp., assembly GCA_964654285.1. Taxonomy (GTDB): domain Bacteria; phylum Planctomycetota; class UBA11346; order UBA11346; family UBA11346; genus BJHQ01. The sequence goes on along the minus strand of CAZZJC010000026.1, from coordinate 19,391 downwards.
GCCGCTGGCCGCGGTCAGGGCCTCGACGCGCACCGGCCGGGCGACCAGGCCGCCGTCCGATGGCGGCAGCGCCTTGGTCAGCGCAGCGGTGAAGCGTGGCAGCAGGGACGTGTCGTCGCGCCGAGTCGGCAGCACACGCTGGCCCGAGATCCAGCCGGCGGCGGTGCCGCCCGGGCTCTTCGCCCACAGCTCGCGGATGAGCTCGGGATGGACGAACGCCTTGGGCGTGGTCTTGCGCTCCTTCCACCAGGTCTCGTCGCGCGGGGTGATGCGCGCCTGTTCGAGCGGAAACGGCAGTTCCCAGCGGTCGATGGTCGCGGCATCGCTCAGCCCTGGGACGTTGGGCAGCAGGGTGGCGTCGCCGGCGTCGCCGGTGGACGGCACCACCGCGCGCACGCTGAGCTGGCGCTGCACCAGGCGCCGGCCGCCGTCGCTGGTCGGCACCGGCAGGTCGAGGGTCAGCGCGTCGCCCGGCTTGGCGGCGAGATCCTCGGCGATCCAGGACGACAGCACGATGCCGTCCTTGTCGGGCGGGGCCGATCCGCCGAGATCCGCCGGGGCATCGATGCCGCACAGGATGGCGTAGGACGAGCTCTTCCCGGCCGGGCTGGCGATGCGGTCGGCCAGGTAGACGCCGTGCGCGGCGCTGGCGGGACCGGTTACGCCGGCCTCGGCGTGGATCGCCTTCGCCGCCTTCTCCACGGCGGCGACCTGGGTCTCCGCCATGACGAAACGATCGGCCCGGACGCGCACGTTCGCGGCGGCCTCGGTCAGGGTCAGGCCGTGATCGGCCGGCGTGGCCCCCGTCGCGATCGCGTTGGCGGCCGCCGCCGCACCGGGGCCGGCGAACAGCACGGCATCGGTGCGCGGATCCTCGATCGCGCGGCCGAGCCAGGCCGCATCGGCGAAGGCCGTGCGCGGCGCGGTGGTCGAGGGGGTCAGGCTGAAATCGCCGGCCCCATGCGCGGGCAGGATGGACGATACCGACACCCGCACCGTACGGCCGTTCTTCTCCTTCGTGCGCGAGGCGAGCAGGCTGAGCGCCGGCGCACCGCTGCGCTTGCCGATGGTCAGCAGCACGTCGTCGCCCACCGCCAGCTTGAGGTCGGCGGCCAGGGCGGCGTTGATCGCGATGGTGCGCGGGGCGATCGGGCCGGAGCCTGGGGTGGGGAACAGCCGCCAGAATCCCGCATCGATCCCGACCAGTTGCACCTTGGGCGCGGCCTGGCCGCCGTTGGCGGCCTCGGCGACCGCATCGGCCAGCAGCAGCGGGGCGACGGTCGCATCCGGCGCGGCGGCGCGCGCGGCGTCGACGAGTTCCGCCCGCAGCGGGCGCGGCGGGGTGACGGCGAGCTCGGTCGCGCCCAGGCGCGCGAGCGCGCGGTCGCGCAGGGTGCCGCGCAGGGAATCGCCGGCGATCATCGCGCCCACCACCACGGCGGTGGCGATGGCGATGCCGAAGGCGGCGGCGATCGCGGTGCGGCGGTGGTGCAGCGCACCGCGCCAGGCCAGGGCGAGGCCCGAGGGCGCGCCGCCGGATCTGCCAGGGGCGGCGCTCATCGCAGCTCCAGGCGCCGGGTGCAGCGCGCGGCCAGGGCGGGATCGTGGGTGACGATCATCACCGCCGCGCCCTCGGCCTTGGCGAGCGCGAACAGTTCATCCGCCACCGTGCCCGCGTTGGCGCGGTCGAGGCTGCCGGTGGGTTCATCGCACAGCAGCGCCGCCGGCTTGTTGAGCAGCGCCCGCGCCACCGCGACGCGCTGGCGTTCGCCGCCCGAGAGCGAATCCGGGCGGTGGTCGCCGCGGGCGGCCAGGCCCAGCCGGGCGAGCAGGTCGCGTGCGCGCGGCAGCGCCGCGTCGGCCTCGGCCCGGCCGAGGGCGAGCGCGGCCATCAGCACGTTCTCCTCGGCGGTCAGGTGCGGCAGCAGGAGGTGCTCCTGGAAGATGAAGCCCAGCTTGGTGGCGCGGAAGCGCGCCTTGGCGGCGGCATCGAGCGCGTGCACCTCGTCGCCGGCGATGCGCACCGTGCCGCGGTCGGGCTTGATCAGCCCGCCGACGCAGTTGAGCAGGGTGCTCTTGCCCGACCCCGACGGCCCGACCACCGCCAGGCTCTCGCCGCCCTCGACGGTCAGCGAGACATCGGTCAGCACCGATACCCCGCCCGTGGGTCCGCTGTAGGTGTGGCTCAGGTGTTCGACGAGGACGGCGGCTGGCATGCGGCTCCCTTCCCGCCGATGCGGCGGTCGTGCGGGCGGGAGCATGGCCGGCCGTCGACTGCCCGGAAGCGCCCTTTGCCGGCGGTCGGACATCCCTCCGGCCTGCCGCGGCCCATCTTGCCGGTCCCCGGGATGGTGCGCCCCCGACCCGTACCGGGCTTGGCCCCGGATGGCCGGGACGGCGGCGGGTTCAGTACGGCGTCCAGCGCGCGAGAGCCATGGGGCCGCGCGGTCGCAGCCGGCCCTGGCCTGCGGGATCGCCGAGGATCACCACCCGCGCCTGGGTGAAATCCGGGTTCCATTCGTGCAGCACCAGCTGCTCGCCGCGTGCGCCGGCCAGGATCGGGCCGACCGCGAGATCGCTGATGTAGACCCGTGGCTGGATGGGGATGCGCTCCTGGATCCGCCCATCGGGACGCAGGATCAGCAGCTCGGTCCCCTCCGGACCGAGCAGCACCAGCTCATCATCCCCATCGCCGTCCCAGTCCGCCACCGAGGGGGTGTGCATGCCTGGGATCCGCGCCAGCACCTCGCCACGATGGTCGGTGATCCAGGTGACGCTGCGCAGGTCGCGCATGTCGAAGCCGCGCCAGCTCAGCGGACCGCCGGTGGCAGGCAGGTCGGTCCAGGCGATGCGGGTTCCCGCTGCGGTGTGCAGCAGCCGGACGCTCTGGATCTCGGTGAAGGGGATGCGCACGCGGCGGATCAGGGCGCCATCGAGATCGAGGATCTGGGCTCCGGCCCCCACGATCAGCTCCGGTCGGCCGTCGCCGTCGAGGTCGCCGGCCGGATTGGAATCGGGATGCCACTCGCCGGTGCCGTCGAGCAGTTCCGGGCGGGCCCAGCGCACGTCGCCCCCGGGGCCGATCAGCCGGGTGCCGGTGAAGAGCGATTCCCGTCCGCTGCCGTCCGCGTCCAGGGGGATCGAGTTATGGCCCAGTTCCGGGATGTCATGGTGCCAGCGTTCGCGCAGGTCGGGTCCGAAGGCGGTGACGCGGGCGTAATCCTGGTGCAGGATGAAGGAGGCCGGCCGCCCCGGGCCATCGAGCAGGATCGGGATCAGGCTGCAACGGGTCTCCAGATGCGGCGGCAGGCGGAGCGCCAGGCGCCGCTCCGACCACGCGCGCGGCTCGCCGGTGGCGGCATCAGCGAGGCAGAGATGGGGGAAATGCCATTTCCAGCGCACGCACAGCGCCTCCGCCAGTCCGTCACCGTCGAAATCCCCGACCGGACACAGGCTGTCGCTGCGCGTCTCGCTCATCGGCCGCTTCGGGTCATGGTGATGCCACAACCGCCGGCCGTCGGCGCGGTAGCACATCTGCGCGGATGACCCCCGGAAATAGCAGAGTTCCAGCGCGCCATCGCCGTCCACGTCGCCCAGCCGGGGGAAGTACCAGCAGTGGCGCAGGGAAGGATCGAGCCCGTGCTGGAGGTCGGGATGAACCTGCGCGTCGATGGGGAAGGAGGCGATGATGCGGGGATCCATGGCTGGCTCCTGAGGTCGCGATCCTATCCGGTCGGGAGGCTGTCCATGGTCATTTCATGCAGATGGCATAGAGGATCCGGGCATGGAGACCAAGCTCCTGCGGACCCGCTTCCCCGAATTGCGCGAGGCCGGGGTGGCTGCGATGGGGCCGCTGCGTCTGACCGCGGCGGATGCCGCCGTCCGGCACCGCCACGATGTGGTCGAGGTCTGCTTCATGGTCGCCGGCGCCGGTCGGCATCAGGTGGGCGAGCATGCCGTCGACCTGCGTCCGGGCATGGCCGCCATCATCCACCAGACCCAGGCGCATCTGCTGCTCAGCCGTGGCAGCGAGATCATCAATTTCTTCCTCGATCCCGCGCATTTCCCGCCGTGCGACCTGGGCGAGCTGCAGCCGCGCCTGCACGGGATCCTGCCATTGAACCCCGGCCTGCGCCATCTCAGCCAGGCGGCGCCGCATCTGATGCTGGGCCTGGGCGGGATGGCGCATGACGCCCTGCGCGGCCTGCTCGCCGAACAGGGCGCGCGCCGGCCCGGTCGCATCCAGGCCATGCAGGCGCATGCGCGCGTCTTCCTCATCGAGTTGGCGCGCGCGGCGCCGGCCATCCCTTCCGCCTCCCGCCCCGGGCCGGTCCACCATGCCGAAGCGGCGCGGCTCTGGCTTCTTGGGCACCTGGACGAGCCGCTGCGGATCCGCGACCTGGCGCGGCACAGCGGCTGCTCACCCGCGACGCTGACGCGCCAGTTCCGGACCTATACCGGGCATGCACCGCTCGCCTTCATCCAGCGCCTGCGGCTCGAACGCGCCAGCGCCCTGCTCGCCACCACCGGGGATCCGATCGCGGAGGTGGCGGCGCAGTGTGGTTTCCCCGATCCGGCGTTCTTCTACCGGGTGTTCCGGCGCCGGTTCGGCGCGGCTCCTGGCGCCTGGCGGCAGCGGGCGCGGTCGGAGGACGGGCAGGGACGGGTTCCTGGTCAGGCGAACTCGTTGTAGATCGCGCGGATGGCGCCGGCGAGGTCGGCCTCTTCGACGCCGACGATGATGTTCTGCTCGCTCGATCCCTGGTCGATCATGCGCACGTTGACGCGCGCGCGCGCCAGCGACGCGAACAGGCGGCCGGCGGTGCCGGTGGCGTTGCTCATGCCCTGGCCCACGGTGGCGATCAGGGCCATCCCGGGGCTGACGCTGACGGTGTCGGGCTGGACGGCGGCGCGGATGTCCTCGACCAGGGCGTCGGCGCGGGTGCCGAGCTGCCTGTCGGCGACCACCACCGACATGGTGTCGATGCCGGTGGGCACGTGCTCGACCGCGATGCCGTGGTGCTCGAAGGCGTCGAGCACGCGGCGCAGGAAGCCGATCTCGCCGTTCATCAGCGCCTTCTCGATGCTGAACACGGTGAAGCCCTTGGTGCCGGCGATGCCGACCACGACCTGGCTGCCGGGATCGCGGCGGCTGACGATCATCGTGCCGGCGTCGTCGGGGCGGTTGGTGTTGCGGATGTTGATCGGGATGGACTTGCCGCGCACCGGGAAGACGGCTTCCTCATGCAGCACGCTGGCGCCCATGTACGACAGCTCGCGCAGCTCGCCGTAGGTGATCTCGGCGATCGGCTTGGCCTCGGCGACGATGCGCGGATCGGTCATGAGGACGCCGCTGACGTCGGTCCAGTTCTCGTAGATCGCCACGTCCATGGCGTTGGCCACGATGGATCCGGTGACGTCGCTGCCGCCGCGGCTGAACGTCTTCACCTGGCCGTCGGCGCCGCGCCCGTAGAAGCCGGGGATGCAGTAGCGGCCCGGGCCGGCGCAGCGCTTCGCGATGGCCGCATAGCTGGCCGGATCGAGCCGGCCGGCGCGATCGAAGGAGATGACCTCGGCCGCGTCGACGTATTCGGCCCCGAGCAGCGCGGCGACGATCAGGCCATGGATGGCCTCGCCCCGGCTGGCGGCGTAGTCGGCGGTGGCGCCGGCCTCGATGGTGGCCTTGGCCTGGTCGAGGATCGGCTTGAGGTCGAGGGTCAGCTTGAGGTCGCGCACGATCGACAGGAAGCGTTCGACGATCTTGTCCCACACCGGCGCGATCGGCTGGCCCTTGCTCGCCAGCTGGTGCGCGAGGTACAGGAGATCCGTGACCTTGGTGTCCTTGGCATCCGCCTTGCCGGGCGCCGACGGGACGATGAAGCGCCGCTTCGCATCCGCGTCGATGATCGCCTTCACCTTCAGCAGCTGCGCCGCCGTGGCGACCGATGTGCCGCCGAACTTGGCGACCTTGTCCTGGGAAACAGAGGAAGAGGCGGAGACCGGCATGGGGGTGTCCTCGGGCGCGCGGAAGCTAGCGGGGGCGTGGGGCGCGTCCATGCGCGGGTGGCTCGCGACGCGGCGCGGTGCAGGCGCGGCATGCGAGCGCAGATGCGTGCGTTCCATCCGCCAGATCCACCATCCGGCCAGCACCATCAGCGCCGTCTGGGTTCCCAGCAGCGGGCCGCCCCAGCGCCGCCAGTACGCGGCGCTGGTGAGCAGGCCCTGGCAGACCTCGGCGTCCTCCGCCCCGGCGAAGTTCAACCAGAGGTTGCCGGCGAAACCGACGTAGACCGGCAGCGCCATGGCCCAGAAGAGACGCGCTTCCCAGTTCGCGGTGGCGCGGTTTTTCAGGTCTTCGAAGCGTGCCTGGGCTTCGGCCTGGCTTCTGGCGCCCAGGCCGGGGGCCGGTGGTTCCAGCGTCGGTTCGGGCGGGTCGGCGGGCATGACCCGGTCGGGTTCAGCCGGGTTTCGCGGCGGCGATGGCCTGGATCAGGTTCTCGGCGGCGGCGGCCTCGGCGCGGCGGCGGCTGACGCCGGTACCCTCGGCGCGATGGTCGCCGATCGCGACGGTGGCGGTCCAGACCGGGTTGTGGTCGCTGCCGCCTTTGCGTTCGCTCGTGTAGTCGGGCAGGCGGTGGTGGTGGGCCAGGCACCATTCCTGCAGGCGCATGCGCGCGTCGGTGGTGCCGGCGGCCGGATCCGTCAGGCGCTCGCCCAGGGTGCGGCGCACGGCCTCGGCCAGGGCGGGCCAGCCGCCGTCGAGGAAGATCGCGGCGAACAGCGCCTCGATCAGGTTGGCCTTCACCGAATCGGGCCAGCGCTGCGGATCACCGCCCATCTGCGGTCCGACCAGGCAGAGCGGGAGCAGTTCCAGGCGTTCCATCGCGCGCGCGAGGGTCGCGCGGCTGGCGAAGTTGCTCTTCAGGCGCGACAGCTGGCCTTCGTCGGCGTCGGGATGGAGGCGGCAGAGGTGGTCGGCCAGCGCCGCCCCCAGCAGCGCATCGCCGAGGAATTCCAGGCGTTCGTTGGAATCGCGCAGGCGCGCGGCGGCATCCGCCCCGGCCGGGATGCGGCTGGCATGGGTGAGGGCGCGCGTCAGCAGGGCGTGGTCGGCGAAACGATGGCCCAGGGCGCGCTCCAACGCATCCAGGCGGCGGCGGTGCGGATCGTCGACCTCAGGCATGGCGACGAGGGTAGACCACAACCGGGCACGAGGAAGGCGATGCACCCGGCGCACACGGCGTCGCTTCATCCGGCATTGCCGACGCGGCGCGTCCACCATGCTGCCGCGACCACCGGCGGTTGCGTGCCGCCCTGACCCGCTCCGAGGCCCGCATGTCCACGTCCTACCAGTTCCCTGCCGACTTCGTCTGGGGCGCTGCAACCGCGTCGTACCAGATCGAGGGCGCCGCCGCCGAGGACGGCCGCAAGCCGTCGGTGTGGGACACCTTCAGCAAGACGCCGGGGCGGGTGAAGACCGGCGAGACCGGCGACATCGCCAACGACCACTACCACCGGGTCGAGTCCGACGTGGCGCTGATGGCGTCGCTGGGCCTCAAGCACTACCGCTTCTCGATCGCCTGGCCGCGCATCCTGCCCGACGGCACCGGCGCGGTGAACGAGAAAGGCGTGGATTTCTACAAGCGTCTGCTCGACAGCCTGGCGAAACACGGGATCACGCCGCATGCGACGCTGTTCCATTGGGACAGCCCGCAGGCGCTGGAGGACCGTTACGGGTCGTGGCGCTCGCGCCGGATGGCCGACGACTTCGCGGCCTACGCCGACGTGGTGGTGCGGCGCCTGGGCGACCGCATCCGCGACTGGATGACGATCAACGAGATCCCCTGCTTCACGGATCTCGGCTACGGCGTCGGCAAGCCCGGCGTGCACGCCCCCGGCACGGTGGTGGCGCACCGCAAAGAAGTCTTGCAGACCGCGCACCACGCGCTGCTCGCGCATGGCAAGGCGGTGCAGGCGATCCGCGCCGCCAGCCCGAAACCCTGCAAGATCGGCCTGGTCGACTGCGCCGGCATCCCGGTGCCGGTGACCGAATCCGCTGCCGACATCGCGGCGGTGAAACGCGCCTTCCAGGACCAGTGGCTCAACGGCATGGTGACCTTCGGCGCCCTGACCGGCCGCTACAGCGAACTGTTCCTCAAGCACAAGGGCGAAAAAGGCGAAGTGCCGGACATCGCGCCCGGCGACCTCGAGATCATCAGCCAGCCACTCGACCGCTGGCTGCTCAACACCTATTCCGGCCACTGGGTGCGCGCCGCCGCGAACGCCGACGGCTATGAGCTGCTCGACCTGCCGATCGGCTTCCCGCGCCTCGACATGCCGTGGCTCAACCTGATGCCGGAATCGCTCTACTGGGGCCCGCGCCTGGTGCGCGAGTGCTGCGGCTTCCAGGGCGATGTGATGATCAGCGAGAACGGCTGCGCCGCCCAGGACAGCATCAACGAACGCGGCGAGATCATGGACCTCGACCGCATCCGCTACCTGCGCGACTACCTGCGCCAGGTCCACCGCGCGGTGGCGGAAGGCTATCCGCTCAAGGGCTACTTCGTCTGGAGTCTGATGGACAACTTCGAATGGGCCTGGGGCAACTCCAAGCGTTTCGGCATCATCTACAACATCTATGAAACCCAGACCCGCATCCCCAAGCAGTCGGCGAAGTGGTACGCCGAATGCATCCGCCAGAACCGGGTGGTGTAGAGCGTAGACCGGCGATCCTGAGCACCGGGCCCGAGCGCGGTTTCGGGCGTGGCGATCAGGGCGGAACGGACTTCGCCGCCGGCACGGTGAATTCCAGCCAGGCCGGTTCCCCTTTGGCGGGCAGCCAGTAGCAGCCATCGCCGAACTTGCCGTCGACCAGCTCGTCGAGGTCGTAGCTGGGGTGGAACCCGGGGGTGCCTTTGACCTTGCCATTCAGGATCAGGTTCTGGAAGCCGTCGAAGAACTGGACCTCGCTCAGGCAGGGCCTATGGACCTCCCAGGCGGTGATCTCCAGACGGATGGTGTCGATGGGATCGGGCGGGGCTTCGATGGCCACGGAGGGGAATACGTCGCGCGCCCAGTGGGCCCAGGGCAGGTTCACATCCCGGGATTCCTTCACCGTCTTGCCGCCCTTGAGGAAGCGGACGGTGAAGGTCCTCACCCCGGCGTTGTTGTTGCCGCCGTTGCTGCCGTTGTGGACCACCAGCTGGCGCGGTTGCGGCCCGACCGGCGCCCGGCCGACGGCGACCAGGGCGGTGATGTCGTCGGGTTCCAGGGCGCGTTTGTAGATGCGGATGTCGTCGAAGCCGAAGGTCGGCTTGGTGTCGGGCTGGTCCTTGTTCCACACCCCCATCCAGAAGAAATGCTCGCGACGGACCATCACCGGGATCTCGGTCCAGGCCGAGGAGAGCGACCCGGCAGGCTTGCCATCGAAGAACAGGCGCCAGCGCTCGTTCGCCGGCCGGGCGGCATCGAAGGTGCAGGCCAGGTGGCGCCATTGCCCGGTCGGGCAGGACTCGGCCAGGGTCGCCTGGGTGGGCGCATCGCTGCCAAACCGCACCTGGCCGGCGTGCCAGGACAGCAGGAAGTGGCGTTCGAGCGGATTCCCTTCGCCGAAGCCGCTCGACGCCAGGATCGGCAGGTAGTTCTCGCTGGCGAGCCACGGATCCGCGATGACCCACAGCGCCAGGGTGAAGGTCTTCCAGCCGGTGGCCAGATGGCCGATCTCCGGTTGGATCATGCCGCGGCCGAAGCCCGGCATCCGGTGGGAGGGACGGCAGCGGGCCGCCGCGCCCCCGTTCGGCCCGGCGAAGAGCTCCAGGCTATAGGCCGGATCGATCTTCCAGTCGCGGCCGTTCCCGCTCGCATCCGTCCACAGGTGCGGATTCGTCCCGTCGATCGGCCAATGCAGCTCCAGGCCGGCCTTCAGGCGGCCGCTCGCGGTGCGCGCGAAGGCGGCGTCGCGCCGGCCCTGCCACTCGGTCTTCAGGCCGGCGAACGTCTGGGTCTTGCCATGCGCGGCCTGGAAGGCGTCGAGGTCGGCGAGCAGGCCCTTGGCGGCGGCCTCGTTCAGGCCCTTGGCGTCCTTCGCCGCCAGGGGTCTCCAGGCCTTCTCGCAGGCGACCTCGGCCGCGCCCAGGCGCAGTTCGCGCGCCCGTTCGCCCAGGGCCGGGGCGAGGGGATGATCCTGGGCCTGGGCCAGCGCTGCTTCGGTTCCCGCCAGATCCTTGGCGCCGATGGCCAGGCAGGCCAGCGCGATCCGGCCGTGGGCATCGGCGGGGGTCCAGCCGGCGGTGAAGGCGTTCAGCTGGGCCGGGGTGAGATCCTCCCAGCGCACCGGCAGGGCGACGATCCGTTCGATGCCCTCGATGCTCAAGAGGGTCTCGATCTTGATGAAGCGCTTGTCGTACGACAGCAGTTTGCCCTTCTTCACGCCCGACCTGGTGGCGAGCGAGAGCGGGTTCCCGATGGCGCCCTTGAGGAAGCGGTCCTTCTCGCCGGCGCGATCGTCCAGGGCCCGGCTCACCGCGAGCACGGCCTGCAGCCGGGGTGCGGCCGCGGCGTTGGCCGGATCCTTGAGCAGCGTCTCGGCCTGGTCGCGCGCGGCTGCGGCATCGCCGGCGACCAGGGCGTCGATCAGCGCCTTCTCGACCGCCTGCCAGAGCGCGGCGGCCTTGCCGGCCAGGGCTTCGCGCCGGGTGGCGGCGGTCTGGCGCAGCGCGTCGATCCTGGCCTGCGCCGCCGCCACCGCCGCCCTGGCCTTCAGGCCGGCGAGATGGGCGAGCATCCGGTCGGCCTCGTCCAGGCGGTCGGCTTCGATCTCGGCGCCGCTGCGGGTCAGCAGATCGGCCACCGCCTGGGTCGCCGCCTGGTCGATGCGGTCGCGCGCCTGGGCCAGCTCCTTGGCCAGCCGTTCGGCGACCACGCGGTCGCAGGCCGCCAGGGTGGCCTGGGCGGCATCGAAATCGCCCGCGGTCGCCTGCTCCTGGCTGCGCGCCACCAGGGCGTCGAGCGCCACGCGGCACTGCGCATTCCAGGCGGTCTCCAGCCGGGCCAGCTCCTGGTCCGCCTCCATCGCCACCACCGTCCCGGCCCCGGCCCGGTGCGCCTGGGCGAAATAGTCGCGCGCCTTGGCGAAATCCTCGGGATGCTCGGTCAGGTACCTGCGCGCGAAGGCGAGCATGGCGGCCGGACCATCCGGTTTCGCCGGGGTGGCGGCAACCGGGGCAGGCGGCGGAACCGGAGCGGCGGCCGGCGCGCTGGCGGGCCGGGGGGCGGCCACGGCCGGCGCCGTTGCGGCCGTCGGCCGGGGCGCCTCGGGGGGCGGGGCCTTGGGCAGGTTCAGCACGATGATCACGGCGGTCGCGACGATGCCGGCGCCGAGACCCAGGTAGATGCCCCAGGGCGTGCGCGGGGCCCTGGTCGCCAGGCGGGGTTCGCTGACCTGCCTGCCCCGACCGCCATGGCGGCCGCGTCCCGGTCCGTGGGCGTCGTCCTGCTGCCCGACCGGCTCGCCCCGCGCCAGGGCCTCGAGGTCGTGGATCAGGGCCTGGGCGTCGGGATGGCGCTGATCCGGTTTCTTGCGCAGCAACCGCAGCAGGATGCGTTCCATCCCCACCGAGATGTCCGGACGCAGCCTGCGGATCGGGGTCGGTTCCTCGGTGGCGTGCTTGATGCTGATGGCGACCGAGGTGTCGCCGGTGAACAAGGTGCGACCGGTCAGCAGGTGGTGGAAGCTGGCGCCCAGGGCGTAGAGGTCCGCCCGGCCATCCACCGCCTCGCCCCGGGCCTGTTCGGGCGCGATGTAGTGCGGGGTGCCGAGCACGTTGCCGCCCAGGGTCACGTCCAGCTCGCCCGACATCGGCTTGGCCAGGCCGAGGTCGCCCAGTTTGGGTTCGCCGGTGCGGTCGAGCATGATGTTGTCGGGCTTCACGTCGCGGTGCACGATGCCCTGCGCGTGCGCCGCCCCGAGCGCCCTGGCCACCGCGATCAGGTGCCGGATGGCGGTCGCCTCATCCAGCGGACCGTGCGCCTTCAGCACCTGCTTGAGGCTCTGGCCCTCGACGAATTCCATCGAGAAATAGTAGTACTGGCCGTCCCTGCCGCAGTCGTAGACGTTGATCAGGTTGGGGTGCGACAGCTGCCCGGCGGAACGCGCCTCGCGCAGGAAGCGGGTGACGAAATCCGGATCGGCCGCCCGGTTGGGCAGCAGCACCTTGAGCGCGACGATGCGGTTCATCGACACCTGGCGCGCCTTGAACACCGCGCCCATGCCCCCCTGGCCCAGCTTGGCCAGGATCTCGTACCCGCCGATGCGCTGGCTTTCCTTGCCGGCGCCGCCGGCCGCCGCCGTGTTCATGGACACCCCTCAGTGGTGAGGATCAGCCGGGAATTGCGGCCGCGCAAGACCGGAAAGTCCGACACGAGGAGACCTTGCGGGGCACGGTTGAGGGCTTCCGGAGCCAGCGTCCAGGCCGATCATCGCCGCCGTGCTGACGCTCGATCAGGTCTGCAAGTCGTTCCACGATCCCGGCCGGGGCGAGGTGCGGGCGGTCGATGGCGTGTCGGCGGCGATCGCGCCCGGCGTCACCGCCATCGTCGGCGCGAACGGGGCGGGCAAGAGCACCCTGCTACGCATGGTGGCGACGCTGCTCGCGCCGGATGGCGGCAGCCTGCGCCTGGATGACCTCGACCTCGTCGCCAACCCGGAACGGCTGCGGGAAAAACTCGGCTACCTGTCCACCACCACCCGGCTCTACCCGCGCCTGACCGGACGCGAACTGCTGCGCCTGGCGGGGGGCTTCTTCGGGCTCGACCGCGCCGAGATCGACGCGCGCGCCCTGCGCCTGGCCGGGACCTTCGGCCTGGAACGGTTCCTCGACCAGCGCATCAGCGGGCTGTCGACCGGCGAGCACCAGCGGCTCAATCTCGCGCGCACCCTGCTGCATGAACCATCGCTGCTGGTGCTGGACGAACCGACCACCGGGCTCGACGTGGTCGCCGCCTGGCGGTTCGTCGAAGCCGTGCGCGCCGCGCGCGCCGACGGCCGCCACATCCTGCTCGCCACCCATGTCCTGCGCGAGGTCGAGTCCGCCGCCGACCATCTGCTGGTGCTGCGCGCCGGCAAACTGGTGTTCAGCGGCGCCCCGGCGGAACTCGGCAGCGGCACAGCCTTTGAACAGGCCATCCACGCCCTGGTGCTCGCCCCCATGTCCCCGGATCCGGTCCAGCCATGAACCTGCACCACGTCGGCCTGATCTTCCGCAAGGACGCGGTCGAGATCCTGCGCGACCGCCGGACCCTGTTCGTCAACGTCGTCCTGCCGGTGCTGCTCTATCCGCTGCTCGCGCTGTTCATGCTCCAGGTCACCCAGCTGTCGCGGCTTTCGCCGCGCGAGCCGGCCGGGGTGGTGGCGCTCGGCCTGCCCGACGACGTGCTCGACGATCTCGACCCCGGGCACCAGGAACCGCCGCGCCGGGGCCGGCCGGCCGCGTCCGGCGACGCCCCGCCGCCGGTGCTGCGCCTGGTCCAGGTCGCGCCCACGGCGGAGGCCGCCCTGCTCGCCCTGCTGCACGCCCAGCTGCGGCACGAGGACGCCGAGGCCGCGCGCCTGGCCGGATCCCGCAGCGGATCGGCACCCGATCCGGCCCTGGCGACGGCGCGCGCCGCCACCCTGCGCTGGCTGCGCGCGCACGGCACCGCGGCGGTGGTGTGGAATGCGCCGCCCGAGGGCGAGCGCCGCCGGGTGGTGGTGGTGCGCGACGACGCGCACCCGCGCACGAGCGACCTCCAGCCACCGGTCCGGCGGGCGGTGGAGGCCTGGCGCAAGCGGTTGGTGGAGGCGAGCGCGCTGGCGGTCAACCTGCCGCTGACCGCGCTCGAACCGGTGTCGACCGCGACCTGGTCGTGCGCGCCGACCGTCGAATCGCTGCGCACCGGCCTGGCGGCGATCCTGCCCATGCTGCTGGTGCTGATGGCGGCGAGCGGCGCGTTCTTTCCGGCGGTGGATCTGATCGCCGGCGAACGCGAACGCGGCACCTTGGAAACGCTGCTCACCTGGCCCGCCGACCGGCGCGACCTCTTCCTCGGCAAACTCCTGGTCGCCTGCGCGGCGGCGGCGGTGACGGTGGGGCTCAACCTGCTCTCGCTCGGCGGTTCCGCCGCGCTGATCGCGGGGAACCTGGGCGGTGCGGTCGCGGCGCCGTTTTCCGGCGTCTGGAGCGTCGGCGCCGGCGTGCTCGTGCTCGCCTTCGTGGTGCTGCTGCCCATCACCGTCGCCCTGGCGGCGATCGCCCTCGGCGCGACCGGCCTGGCCGCCAGCACCAAGGAGGCGCAGAACTACCTCACCCCGCTGGTGCTGGTCGTGGTCGTCGCGGCGGTGCCGTGCCTGATCCCGGACACGCGGCCGAGCGTCGTGCTGGATCTCATCCCGATCACCGGCGCGGCGCTGGTGCTGAAGGAGGGCATGCTCGGCAACCTGTCCTGGCTGCATCTCGCCCTCGCCACCGCGTCGAGCGCCATCCTCGCCACCGTGGTGGTGGCCTGGGCGGCGCGGCTGTTCGATCGCGAGAGCTTCCGCTATCCGGCGATGGCGCGCAGCGGCTGGGGCCGCTTCCGCCGCGGCCGGGCGTCGGGCCTGGGCGGCCCAGAGTCAGCGGGGCCGGATGGATTGGAGGCGCTCGGCATCTTCGCGGTGGGCGCCGGCCTGTTCCTGGGCGTCAGCACCCTGCTGACGCAGGCGCATCCGGTGCTGGCGCTGATCGTGCCGCTGACCTGCGGCATCGCCCTGCCGGCCCTCGGATTCGCCTGGCTCGGCGGCTGGGATCGCCGGATCGCCCTGCATGCGCGCCGACCCGATGGGCGCGTGCTGCTTGCCGCCGCCCTGGCGGGGATCCTCGCCGGCGCCGCCAGCGTGGCGATCGGGCTCGGGCAGCAGGGCTGGTTCCCGCCCATGGACAAGGCCTTCGAGGAGAAATTCCTCGCCTTGCAGCAGCAGGCCGGCCCGCTGGTGTTCTTCCTCTGCGTCACCGTGGTGCCGGGCGTGTGCGAGGAGATCCTCTTCCGCGGCGTCATCCTCGCCGGCCTGCGCCGCAGCCTGGGCGACGCCACCGCCGTGCTGATCACGGCCTTCCTGTTCGCCGCCCTGCACTTGAGTCCGGAACGCTTCCTCGCGCAGTTCCTGGTCGGCCTGCTGCTCGGGGCCCTGGTCGTGCGCTGCGGTTCCATCTGGCCGGCCATCCTGCTCCACGCGCTGCACAACGCGGCGGCGCTGGGCATCGGCACCCTGGCCATGCAGACGCCGATCCCGGGCGCGATGCTCGCCCTGGCGGCGTTCGCCGGCACCGTTGGCGCCTGGACCGCGATGTGGTCGGCGACGCGCCGGCGCTGAGGCGCGCGGTGAGCCTTGCACGGTGCCTCAAAAGTCGGCCACCTCGGACCGCGGACGTCTCGTCCGCATGGAAAGAGCGCGTGCGCAGCACGCCGCCACCCGACTTTTGCGGCGCCGTGGTCAGCCCTGGGCTTCAGCGGTTCCCTACGGGGAACCCTGGACGATGGTGATCTGCACGCTGCTCTCGATGATGCCGGCGGAGATGGCGTAGCGGGTCAGGCCGGCGGTGTCGTGGATGCGCAGTTTGCGCATCAGGTGGTCGCGGTGCTTCTCCACCGTCTTGATGCTGATGCCCAGGGCGGCGGCGCTTTCCTTGTTCGCCTTGCCCTCGGCGATGAGCTGCAGCACCTCCATCTCGCGCGAACTCAGCTGGTCGAGGCGCCGGCCCGCGGGCCGGACCGGCGTGCGGCGCAGCTCGGGGGCCAGGCTGCGATCGAAGAACAGGTTGCCCTGCATCACCTCGCGGATGGCGGTGCCGACCTCATGCGCCGAGGTCTGCTTGAGCAGGAATCCGACCGCGCCCGATTCGATGGCGTTGGTGATGTAGGCCTCGTCGCTGTGCGCGGACAGCATGAGCACCTTGGTCGCCGGCAGCTCCTTGAGAACCTGCCGCGTGGCCTCCAGCCCGTTGAGCTGCGGCATGGCGATGTCCATCAGCACCACCGCCGGCCTGAGTCTCTTCGCCAGGGCGACGGCCTGACGCCCGTCCTGGGCCTCGCCGACCACGGCGAAATCCGGATCGAGTTCCAGGATCCGGCGGAAACCCTCGCGTACGAGCGTGTGGTCCTCGGCCAGCAGGATGGCGATCTTGTTCATGTCCTGGCCGGTCTCTTCACGGGTGGTCTGCGCCTGGCCTGAGCGTCGGCGTCAGGGCTCGGCCCGGGTCGGCCGGCCGCTGCTCGGACGCTGGCGGCCTGCTCCGCCGGAGCCGGTCCCAGGTTCTCCCCCCGATCGGGTTTCAGCCGCGGGATGCGCGCCACGATGGTGGTGCCCAGGTCCGGTGCGGACTCGATGGTCAAGGCTCCGCCGATCATCTCCAGGCGTTCGCGCATGCCGAGCAGTCCCAGACGCTTCCCCCCCCCGGCATGCAGGATGTGCTGCGCATCGAACGACCGGCCATCGTCGTGGATCCGCATGCAGAAATGCCCAGGTTCCAGGCGGATGCTCAGCTTCACCGCGTTGGCCTGGGCATGGCGGGCGACGTTGGTCAGGGCCTCCTGGGCGACCCGGAACAGCACCGTGCGCTGGGCCATGCCCAGGTGCTCGACCTCGGTGCAGATCGATAGGGCGACCCGCAAACCGGCCCGCTTGGCGAGGGGGCTGATGAAGGAGTGCAGGGCCGGGATCAGGCCCAGATCATCGAGCACGGTCGGCCGCAGGTCGCGGGCGAAGGTGTGGACGATGTCCACCGCCTTCACCACCAGGCGCTGGGTGCGGTCGATGCTGCGATCGAGGGCGCCGGCATCGTCGGTGGCCGTCTTCTTCAGGGCGGAAAGCCGGAGATTGATCCCGCTCAGGGTCTGGGCGATGACATCGTGCAGTTCCCGGCTGATGTTCCTGCGTTCGTCCTCCTGGGCGGACAGGATCTGGCGCGAGAGGTGGCGCAACTGGACGTGCTGGCGGTTCGATTGCTCGAGCAGTTCGCCATACCGGCGTTCGCTCTTCTTGAGGGTGCGCTCGGTCTCCTTGCGATGGATGATTTCCCGGTTCAGGGCGCGGTTCGCGCTGGCAAGCTGAACCGTGCGCTGGCTCAGCAATTCGATGTTGCGGCGCAACTGGCCGATGATGCTGTCGGCGTCTTCCAGCCGCCGTTCGCTCGGGGTCATCGCGAGGGTGAAGAACAACCCGGCCCGTTTGATCAGCCTGGCGTGCTCGCGTCGGGGGTGCGCGGGAAGCACCCGTTCGATCAGGGTGTCTTCATGCAGGCGGGCGAGATCGAGCGTCTTCAGCCCGGCCAGCAAGGCGCGGGCCCCAAGTCCGTGGGCCGGATGGGGGTCGGGCAGATGCTGGATCTGCAAAAATGAGATCAGGGCGGTCTGGTACTGCCGGTTGAAGCTCTCGCTTGCGGTCTTCACTGCAAACCCAGGGCCTTGGTCGATCTTCTCAAGGTGCGTGCCGACGTCTTCATCAACCGCCGGGTGTGCGCGATGCCGCCCGCAAGGGTCCGGTTGGCGGCGCGGCTTTCCTGCTTCAACCCCTGCAGTCTGACATGGATGCCGAGCAGGGTCTGGGCGATCTGGTTTTGCAGCTCATGGCTCAGGGTCAGGCGCTGGCCCTCCTGATTCTGCAGCATCTGGTGCGTCAGGTGGCGCAGCTCCTTCTGCAGGACGCGCGATTCGTTCCACAGCCGCTCGAAGCGCTCGCTGCGCTTGCGCAAGGCGGCCTCGGTCCTGCCGTGGCGGGCGAGATCGCGGCGCAGCTGGCGGTTGGTGCCGGTCAGGCTGGCCATGCGCTCCTGCATGACGGCGCTGACCTGTTTGCCAAGGAACCTCCCCGCGACGCGGGGTTCCGGCTGCGCCGTCCGAGGTTCTTGTTTGTCCGGGGGTTGCCCGCCCCCGTAACGCGCCTTCGGCGCTCCCCCATGAGCAGCCTGACGGCTGCTCATGACCGGCTCCGGTCGGGCAGGCGCTGACGCACGGTCGCGATCGGGGGTGTGGGAGGTTGGTTCATGTGGCCAATCGGGATCCGGGGAACCGGTCGGGGGCAGGCACTCTCGGAGACGGGTCGGCAAAGGCCACGGAAATCATCGTTTTTGTGGAACTGATGGCAGTGGGGTGAAGACCCCATCGCCGGTCGGCTGGAAGGATCCTAGGTTGCCGTGCGGTCGCCGGGCATGTCGCCAGGCGACCGCATCACCACCCCGGGCCCAGACCCGGAAAGAAAGCCATCCCATGAACGAACCCGAGCCAAAGAACCCTCCCGACCTGGGAACCCTCGCTGAGGACGCCCAGGCCCTGCTGGGCGCCACCGCCGACGCGACCGGGGAAAAGGTCTGCGAGGCCCGCCAGCGACTGTCCGCCGCCCTGGAGATGGGCAGGAAAGCCCTCGGCCAGGTGAAGGACAAGGCGATCCAGGGAGCCAAGGCCACCGACCAGGCGGTGCGCGAGCATCCCTATGCCGCGATCGGCATCGCACTCGGGGTCGGGGTCCTGGCGGGCTTCCCGCTCGGCCGCCGTTCGTCCCGCCGCAACGGCTGAGGCCTGGCATGGACACCCACCCCGCAGACCTCATCCAGGTCACCACCACGGCTCGGCGATGCGCCCAGCGGCTGCTGATCATCGGCGAGAACCGGCTCGCCCTGCTGGCGGTGGAGGTGCAGGAGGAACGCGAACGCCTGCTGCACCTGGTCCTGGCCGCGCTCGTGCTGGCCGCCTTCGGGCTGCTGGGCGGGATGGCTCTCAGCGCGCTGATCGTCGTCCTGCTGTGGCCCTATGCCCCGGTTCTGGCGCTGGTGACGCTGACCATCGTCTACGCGACCTCGGCCGGACTCCTGTACCGTCGGATCGCGGGGATGCTGCGCGATTGGCGCACGTTTCCCGAATCGCTCGGGCAATTGCGGCAGGATCGCGCCTGCCTGGATGCGGCCCTCGCATGAACGACCTCGCGACCCGGAAGCAGCTCCTGCTCGCCGAGAGCGCCCTGAACCGGGCGCAACTGGTCGAGGATCTGACCGCCCTGACCGGCGAGGTGCAGGCCATGACCGAGCGCGCCGTCGCCATCGGCACCCTCACCACCTCGGCCGTGGTCCTGGTGGAAGGCCTGGTGGGTCTGGCCACCAAAGCACGCACGCAACCGAAAGAGTCCGAAACCGGTCCATCCTGGTTCCAGACGGCGCTCACGGGAACCAGTCTGCTGTCGCAGGTCTGGCGCTGGTGGCAGTCCACGAGAAAGGAAAAGACAGACTCGGGATCCTGATCTCCATGAATCGATCCTGATCCCAATGCGACGGCTTCATACTAATCCACTTTCAAAGCCATAATAACTATCCAATCGAACCCGCAGAGGG
>CAZZJC010000025.1:0-76996 GCA_964654285.1 uncultured Candidatus Kuenenia sp. | reverse complement strand
TCCGGCGGCCAGCATGCTGGTTATTATGCCTTTGAAAGTGGATTGGTATCAGCCGCAGCAAACGCGATGGCCGTTATCCGAGCGACTGGGTCATCCTGCATTACGACGCCGTGCTGGCGCTCAAGCAGGGCGTGGAAAGGGCCAAGTCGCTCGACGCCGATGCCGTCAAGGATGCGCTCAAGGGCGCCGAGATCGACACCACCCGTGGCAGGTTGGCCTTCCGCGCCATCGACAACCAGCTCGCCTGTCCGGTCTATCTGGGGGTGATCGGCAACGACCCCGCCTATCCGTTCCCGATCTACAAGGAGCTGCAGATCGTTCCGGCGAGCGAGACCATGCGCCCGGCGGCCGAGGTCGAGGCCGCGCGCCTGCCGAAATGAAGTGGCGAATCCATGACGCTGAGCATCCGTTCCCGCCTGCTGGTCCAGAATCTGCTCGCCACCGCGCTCGGCCTCGGCCTGGTGCTGGCGATGATCCTGGTCGCGCTCTGGCAGTTCGGCACCCGCCAGGCCAACGAACGACTGACCATAGCCATGCGGGCGGTCGAAAGCGGCATCGCCAGCGAATCGGCGAACCTCAAGGCCGCCGTGCAGCGCATCGCCGGGGACAAGGATCTGAGCAGCAAGGCGAACTTCCTTCAGGAAAACGCAGATAAACCCGACATGGCCTCGATGATCGTGCAGGAGCGTGGCAACCTGGCGGTGCGCTTCGGCCGCGCGATGGCCGCGGCCGGGGCCAGCGACGGGGCATGCTATGGCGGCGATGGGAAGCTGCTCTGCGCCGCGACGAACCTGGGCGATTCCATTCGCCTGATCATCAGCGGAAACGCGGGGAAACTGATCGGTGTCTCGTTGGCGGCGGGCAAGGAGCCCCAGCCGGGCGACTGGAAGCCTGCAGAGGCGTGGGCAAGCGCGCCAGTGGCCTTTCTCGGCAGGCAACCGACCACGGTCACGGTCGGATGCACGGTCGAGGACGGCTGGACCATCCGAGCCACGGCCCCCCTCCTGGTCGAGACCTTGAATCCGACCACCTTCCAGATGGAGCTTGCTCCGCGCGGGTCGATCACGATCGGATCCCCGCTCGGCCAGGCCTTCCTGGTGGAACAGGAGGCTCGAACCGGTCTGCACCTGCATCTGTACACCGGCGGCAAACTCGTGGCGGGATCCACCCCGGACTTCACTCCGGAAACGATGCCGAAGGCCTCGGCGCAAGCGCCAGCAGACGGCTTGGACCCGGCAGCCACGACGTTCGGCAGCACCACCGTCGACGGGGGCAGCTACTTCACCGCCGTCTGCCCGATGCGCGCCGGCGGCAGGGATGCCGGCGCCGTGGCGGTGCTGGCGTCCCAGGCCGACATGCGCCAGAGCCTGCGCTGGATCCTGATTCTCACCGCCATCGCAAGCGTCGTGAGCACGGCGGTGGCGCTGATCGTCGGCTGGTGGATGTCGCGCGCGATCACCCGGCCATTGGCCGGGACGGTCACCGTGTTGGAAGCGATGGCTGCCGGAGACACGTCGCGTCGTTTGCCCGAAACCGGCCCGCACGAACTCGTCGCCCTGGCGCAGGCCGTCAACCACACCGTCGCCGGCTTGCGCCAGACCCTCGACCGGACCGCCGCCGTCGCCAGCCGGTTGCACGAAGATGCGGTTAGGCTCGACCTCAGCGCCAGCACCACGGCGGCGGCGGTCGCCCGCATCGCCGAGCAGAGCGCCTCCGTGGCGACCCAGGCCGGCGGGGTCAGCGAGAACGTGCAGACCGTGGCCGGCGCGGCGACCGAGATGACCGCCTCGATCCAGGAGATCTCGCACAGCGCGACCTCGGCGAGCCAGGTCGCCAACGAAGCGGTCGCGGTCGCGACCGAGGCCCAGACCTCGGTGACCCGCCTGGGCAATTCCAGCCGTGACATCGACACGGTGGTGAAGGCCATCGCCACCATCGCTGCCCAGACCAACCTGCTGGCGCTCAACGCCACCATCGAGGCCGCCCGCGCCGGCGAGGCCGGTCGCGGCTTCGCCGTGGTCGCCTCCGAGGTCAAGCATCTCGCGCGCCAGACCGCCGAGGCTGCGCAGGATGTCGCCAAGCGGGTGCATGCCCTGCAATCAGACGCCACCGGCGCGGTCACCGCGATCGGCCACATCGCCAGCGTGGTCGGCCGCATCAACGAGCTCCAAGGCGCCGTCGCCGCTGCCGTCGAACAACAGGCCGCCACCACCAACGAAATCACCCGCAACGCCGGCAACGCCTCCGACGGCGCCGGCCGCATCGCCACCGCGATCGCCGCTGTCGCACAGGACGCCGGCGAAGGTTCCACCGGAGCGAGCGATGCCAAGGCCGCCGCCGAACGGCTGCTGAAGCTTGCCGGGGAACTGAGCCACGTCAGCGGCACCACCTCTCCGGCAGGATCGTGAAGCGGGATATTTCCCTGGGACTGGAACGAACGGGATTTACGGTCGCGTCATCATGGATCGAAGTGTGCAGATCCGAGCCCACCTACCACTGAGGATTCACCAACAGGTTGACGAACCCATGTACGATTCCGGTGGCTGCGAGTGATTTATCTCTATCTATCCACCGGAAATTCGTGCGGGCCGGGACCCGCCGATCCAGGCTCTATTCGTCAACCTGTCGGTTAATGCTGAATTATGATCCATCCCTATCGCGTTCCCGGCCATGTCCGCCTTATTGCCTACTCGGCCATCCTGATCCTCTCCGCTTCTGCCGCGACCCTGGCCGCCGTTTGGGTCGGGCCTTGGTGGACGGCTGCAGGTTCGCTGGCCGGATACTGGGCAGGATATGTGCTGCACGAGTTTTGGGCCTGGCACTGGTGGCGCAGGTGGCATGGGGTTCCTGATTTCTCCGGAAGTTGGCTTTGTGGTGATGAGCAGATCCTGATCCGTCAGACCTGGACCCGGATGAGCGTCTCCAATCCAAATTCCGACCAGCGGCGAGTAAGCCGCATGGCGATGGTCTGCGAGCCATCGGGCGATCTGCATCTGGTTTTCGCAGCGGATGATCGAGTCACCGTGGCCAAGTTGTCGGGAGACATCCTGAACATCACGCCCCCATCGGATGACTGGCCGGCAGGACCGTGGACCCGCGCCGGGGTATGAGCATCGTTTTCCTCGTCGGCTTGCTTCGTTCCATCGCATGAAATAGAAGACAGGCATGAGCAGAAAACCTCCCCCGGTGCAGGAGCTGAACGCCGCGCTGTCCGACGGTACAGAACTGTTTTACCGCGCCTGGATCCCGGCCGGCGCGGATCGCGCGGTGGTCTACTGCCATCGCGGGCATGAGCACTCCGGCCGCCTGATCGAGGCCGCGACCACGATCACACCGGCCGGATTCGCTGCCTTCGCCTGGGATGCGCGCGGCCATGGCCGTTCGCCTGGGCGCCGAGGTTTCGCCCCCGGATTCTCCCGCATGGTGCAGGATCTCGACGAGTTCGTGCGGGGAATCTCGATGCGCCACGGCATACCCCTGGAATCCATGATCCTGGTGGCACACAGCGTTGGGGCTGTGGTCGCGGCGACCTGGGTCCATGACTACGCACCACGCATCCGGGGTCTGGTGCTGGCGACCCCGGCCTTCCGGGTGCGGTTGTATGTTCCTGCCGCCATCCCGCTGCTGCGCCTGCTCCACTGCCTGAAACCAGAGGCGGTGATCTCAAGTTACGTCAAAGCGCGGATGCTGACGCACGATCCGGAGTGGGCCGCCAGCTATGCCGCCGATCCCCTGATCTCACGCGATATCTCCAACCGCATCCTGCTGGAGATGCACGACACCGCGATCCGGGTGGTCGCAGACGCCGGGGCCGTGCGCGTGCCGACCCTGGTACTCAGCGCCGGGAGCGATTGGGTCGTCGATCTCGGCATCCAGCGTCGATTCGTTGCGAACCTCGGCGCGGCTGTGAAGCACCACATCATCTATCCAGACATGCACCATGCCGTACTGCATGAGAGCGACCGGCATCTGGCCTTCGCCGCGATCCGCGATTTCATCCATGCCCGCTTCGCCCAGGAACCGTCAGACCAATCCGAGTTGATCCACCAGGGCGATCATTGGACCAGAGCCGAATACGATCGCCTGACCCGCCCGTTGGGGTGGTGGAACCCAAGACGATGGAATTTCGCCATCGCACGCATCGCCCTGGCCACCCTGGGCCGCAGCAGCGCCAGCATTTCCACCGCTTGGCGTACCGGTTTCGATTCCGGGGAATCGCTCGATCATGTCTACCGCAACCAGGCGGAAGGAACATGGCTGGTGGGCCGTTGGATCGATCGGCTCTATCTCGACAGTCCGGGTTGGGCCGGAATCCGGCAGCGACGGCTCCACCTCATCGATGGCATCTCCACCTGCCTGCGGGCAGCGGATTCGGCCCGGGTCGCGCGGGGAGAGGACCGCAAGATCCATCTCGTCGACATCGCGTCCGGTCCAGGGCGCTACGATCTTGATGCCATGGAAAAAGCTGCCGGTCTGGCGGTGACGGCATTGTTGCGCGATCGTTCGCCGGGCGGAGTCGCGGCCGGCAGGATGCTCGTCCGTGAAAAGGGCCTGGAGTCTTCGGTGCGCAACGAAGTCGGCGACGCCTTTGATGGCGAGTCGCTGGCGGCACTATCTCCGCGTCCGGACGTCGCGGTGGTGAGTGGCCTATACGAACTCTTCCCGGACAACACCCTGATCCGGAATTCCCTAGCCGGGTTGGCGCGAGCCGTGCCTTCCGGCGGTTGGCTCGTCTACACCAATCAACCATGGCACCCGCAACAGGAATTCATCGCGCGGACATTGATCAATCGCGATGGACAGCCGTGGATCATGCGCTGTCGGACCCAGGCCGAGATCGACGCCCTGGTCGACGCAGCCGGTTTCACCAAGACATCTATGGCGATCGACCGCTGGGGCATCTTCACCGTCTCGATCGCCAGACGCAGATGAACCTGGCCGCCCAACGGCCCGGATTCTGGCGTGCGGCACTGGTTTCGGCGGGGACCGGTCTGCTGTTCATGACTTTGTACCACGCCTGTAACGCCTACGCTGCCAACTGCGGCCGGTTGCGCACCTGGTGTATGGACTGGGAACTGGGGATCCCAGTCGTGTCCTGGCTCATTGTTCCCTACTGGTCCATCGACCTGCTCTTCGCCATCGCACCGTTCCTGTGTACCCGGCGGAGCGAACTGCGGATCCTCGCCGGCAGGGTCTCCCTGGCGACCCTGCTCGCTGCCATCTGCTTCGTGGTCTGGCCGCTGCAATGCATGCACGAGCGCACCGATGAACATGGGATCTTCACACCGCTCTTCGCCGCTATCCACTCCTTCGACCGGCCCCACAACCTGTTCCCCAGCCTGCATGTGGCTTTCGCTTTCATCCTGCGCTGGACCTACCATCGCCATCTGCGCGGACTCCCGCGCCTGCTGTTCCACGCCTGGTTCGCCTGCATCACGGTGTCGACGGTGCTGGTCCATCAGCATCATCTCGTCGATGTCGCTGGTGGGGTTGTCCTGGCCATCCTGTGCAGCTACCTGATCAGCGAGGAGACCGCCAGCCCCTGCCGTGTGCCGGTGGAGCGTCGTGGTCTGGCTCTGGCCCTCTGGCACCTGGGCGGAGCCGGTCTCTGCCTGGCGCTCGCACGGTGGCTGGGTTCGTGGGCCTGGATCCTGATCTGGCCAGCCCTGTCCCTGAGTCTGATCGGTGTCGCCCATCTTGGACCAGGATCGGCCATTTTTCGCAAGCGGGCGCACGGCCTGTCGTGGGCGGCGTGGGCAGTGCTCTGGCCCTACATGGCGGGGTTGACCTGGTCGCGAAGGTGGTGGTGGCGCCGGGATCCATCGGGAGCGGCCATGATCGCGGATGGCGTCTGGGTGGGTCGCCTGCCGGATGCCGATATGATCCGACGGTTCGGTATCCGAGGCATCCTGGATCTTACCGCGGAGCACGACGGCCCGCGCTCCAGCAGCGACTTGGCAATCGAACGCCTGCCGCTGCTCGACCTCGTCGTTCCCACCACAAGCCAACTCCAGGCCGCGGTTGCGGCGGTCGAACGACTGCGGGTCCACGGCCCCGTACTGATCCATTGCGCCCTGGGTTATGGTCGCAGCGCGACCGTCGCGGCCGTGTGGCTGTATGCGACCGGCCGGGCAGCAGATCCCGAAGCTGCGGCGGCGCTGGTCCGCACCGCAAGGCCTGGCGCACGCGTTTCCGTCGCCGCTCTAGCGCGATTCCCTATCCCTTCGCCTGCAGCCACATAGGTTCCTTCCACCATGGACGATTCCATCCAACTCCAGGGACGCCGGCCGCTCAAGACCCGCAGTCGGGCCTGGGCGCAGGCGTTGGCGGCGGCACTTGCGCGCAGGCGGGTCGCGCCGAATGCGATCTCGGTCGCGAGCATCGCCTTCGCCGCGCTGGCCGGGTCGGCGTTCGTCCTCTGGCCGCAGGCGACCGGGTGGCAGCAGCCGGCGCTGCTCGTCGCCGCGGCGGCGGGCATCCAGCTGCGGCTGCTGTGCAATCTGCTCGATGGCATGGTGGCGGTGGAGGGCGGCCTGCGCTCGCCGACCGGGGATCTCTACAACGAGGTTCCGGATCGCGTTTCCGACAGCCTGATCCTGGTCGGCCTGGGCTATGGTCTGGCGGCAGGGGCGACGCCGGCGACGCCCCTGCCGTGGTCGGCCGATCTGGGCTGGGCAGCCGCGCTGACCGCGATGATGACCGCCTACATCCGCGCTCTCGGCGCGGGGCTGGGCCTGCCCGGCGCCTTCCACGGGCCGATGGCGAAGCCGCACCGGATGGCGTTGCTGACGGCGGGATGTCTCGCCTCGGCCGCTTTGACCCCGTTCACCTGGACTCCGTGGATCCTCTGGGCCGGTCTGGCGGTCGTGGTCGCGGGATCGCTGATCACCTGCCTGCGGCGGCTCGGTGCCATCGCCGCCCACCTGCGGGCGACCCGATGATCCCCTTCCTGATCCGGCTCTTCACCGGGGTCCAGGCGCGCTGGCAGGGCTGCGAGCCGGTGCCGCGGCAGCGCATCTATTTCGGCAACCACGTCAGCAACCTGGATGGGCCGGTGATCTGGGCGGCCCTGCCCGATCATCTGCGGGTCACCACCCGGCCGGTGGCGGCGCGCGACTACTGGACCGCCGATCCGCTGCGGAGGACGGTGTCGACCTCGGTGCTGAAGGCGGTGCTCATCGAGCGCAGGCACATCACGGCCGAGAACAATCCGCTGCGCGACATGGAGGCCGCCATCGATGCCGGCAGCTCGCTCATCATCTTCCCCGAGGGCAGACGCCAGGGTGACGAGGACGCCGGCCTGAACCCGTTCAAACCCGGCCTGTGGCACCTGGCGCGGCGCCGGCCGGACGTGGAGCTGATCCCGGTGCACCTCGCCAACCTCAACCGCATGCTGCCGCGCGGCGAGTTCCTCTTCGTGCCGCTGATGGCGACGGTGACCTTCGGCGCCCCCCTGCCGCCGCCCGCCGCAGGCGAGGACAAGACCGCGTTCCTGGAGCGTGCGCGCCAGGTCGTGATCGACCTGGGAGGCGACGCATGACCCTCGAACTGCCTTGCGGGGCGGCGGCTGCGCATCTGCTCCAGGTTTCCGCCGGCATCGGCGCGCTGCTGGTCACCGCGTCCCTCGCCGGATGGATCCTGCGCCGCAGCGCCAAGGACGACCGCGCCCGCCACCTCGCTGCCGATGTGACCGCCCGCGTCTACGCCTGGTGGGGCATGGCGGCGGTCGGCATGGCGGCGCTGCTGGGCGGTGCGACTGCGACCACGGTGCTGTTCGGCCTCGTCTCGTTCCTCGCCCTGCGCGAATTCATCACCCTCACCCCGACCCGGCGCGCCGACCACCACACCCTGTTCTGGGCATTCTTCGTCCTGGTGCCCATCCAATACGTCCTGGTCGGGATCGGCTGGTACGGGATGTTCGCGATCTTCATCCCGGTCTGGTGCTTCATCTTCGTCGCCATCCGCTCGACCCTGGCCGGCGACGCGACCCGCTATCTGGAACGCACCGCCAAGGTGCAATGGGGCCTCATGCTGTGCGTCTATAGCCTGAGCCATCTGCCGGCGCTGCTCATCCTGCCATTCACCAGCGTCCCCGCCTACGCCGGGCGTCAGGCTGAACTGCTCATCTGGCTGCTCATCGTCGTCCAGCTCAGCGATGTCCTGCAATACGTCTGGGGCAAGGCGATCGGCCGGCACCGGGTCGCCCCGAACCTCTCGCCCAACAAGACCTGGGAAGGCCTGATCGGCGGCGCCCTGAGCGCGAGCGGCATCGGCATGGCCCTGTGGTGGCTGACCCCCTACGGCCCGTGGCACGCCCTCGCGATGGCGGTGGCCGCGACCGCGCTCGGATTCGCCGGCGGCGTGGTCATGTCGGCGGTGAAGCGCGACGCCGGGGTCAAGGATTTCGGCCACCTGATCCCAGGCCACGGCGGCATCCTCGACCGCGTCGATTCGCTGATCTTCGCCGCCCCGGCGGTGTTCCACCTGACGCGGTATTATTGGGGTTGAGCAGCCCTGGATGGGGTGGATCCCAGGTTGCCGACCCCGATACCGTGGCGATCCTCCCGCGCCGGAGGACACCCATGGTTCCTGAGCATCCCGGTCTGTGCGTCGGCGGCGGCTTCCTGCGGCCCGAACTCGGGCATCCCAACGGGGTCCAGCTGGGCGGCATCGGGACGGGGCGGATCGAACTCGGACGCACCGGGCGGATCACCCTCGCGGCCCTGACCGACACCTGGCAGCGCCTGCTGTCCGGCATGCGCGGGACGTTCTTCGCCGTGCGTGCGACGACTGCGGCCGGTTCGGTCTTCCGCCTGCTCCAGGAGGGCGGCCAGGCCGGCCGGCCGGGCTGCCAGGCGGTGACGTATCGCGGCCGGCATCCGGTCGCCGAGGTCGCCTACGCCGACCCGGATCTGCCGCTGTCGGTGGCCCTGACCGCCTTCGCCCCGCTGGTGCCGCATGATCTGGAGCGTTCGACCATCCCGGGCGCGATGCTGGTCTTCCGTCTGGTGAATCCCGGCGCCGAGGCGGTCGAGGTCGATCTCGCCATCTCCTGGGAGCACCTCCTGGGGTGCGGCGGTGCAGGCAAGGACGGATCGCTGGCGACCAGCCGCACCGGCAATCGGATCGCGCCCTGGATCGGCGCCATCGGCGGCGGCCTGCGCTGCACCACCCGCTCCACTGCCGAAGGATTGCCGGCGAACCACGTCGGCGCATGCGTGCTCGCGGCCGACCCGCCGGCCGGATTCCAGCTGCACGCCTTCCAGACCTGGAACGTGCTGGTCGACGAGGCCGGGGTTCTCGCGGCCCTCGCGGATGGCCGCGCCGATCCGCGTTTCGACGCGGGATCGCTGGACGAGCTGGACGCCAAGGAGAAGAAGCGCCAGGCCGCGCCACCGCCGTCGTGGGACGACCCGGATCCGCGTTTCGGCGGCAGCCGGGTCGGGGTCGAGGGCCGCGTCCATCCGGCCGGGGTGCTGATCCTGCGCGGCCGGATCGCCGCCGGGGCGACGGTCGAGATCCCGTGCTGCCTGGCGTGGCGGGTGCCGCACCACCGGGTGCGCGACCAGGACCTCGATCACGGCCGCGCCGCAGCGGCGCGCTGGGCCGACGCCGGGGCGGTGGCCCAGCGCCTGCTGTCCGGCTGGCGCGACGATCTCGCCGCGACGCGGGCGCTGGCCGGGCACCTCGACCGCAGCGATCTGCCGGGCTGGCTCGCCGACAAGCTGCTCAACGACCTGACCCCGGTGAGCACCAACAGCATCCTGACCGCCAGCGGCGACCTCTACACGCTGGAGGCCAGTCCGATGATGGAGGGCGCGCTCGGCACGCTCGACCAGCGCCTGGTCAGCCATCCCGGCTGGTCGCTCTTCTGGCCGGATCTCAACCGCCGCGAACTCGCCTCGTTCGCCAAGCTCCAGGCCGAGGACGGCAGCTTCAGCCACTTCAACGGCAACGCGCATCTCGCCCTGGGCTCGGCTGCGGTGCCCTACGGCGTGACCCGCTGGCCGGATCTCGCGTGCTCGTTCATCATCCAGGTCTACCGCGACTGGCGCGAGACCGGCGATGAGGCGGCCTGCGCCGCGATGTGGCCGCACGTCGAACGCGCCGTCGCCTTCCTGCTGGCGGCGGACCTCGATGGCGACGGTGTGCCCGAAGGCGGCAGTTCGTGGGATATCGAGCACTATCCCGGCTGCTTCGTCGCCACCGCCTCGCTGTTCCTCGCCACCCTGCGGGTGCTGGAGGACTTCGCACCCCGTCGCGGCCGATCCGGCCTGCTGCCCGCCGTGCGCGCCATCCAGGCCAAGGCCGAGGCCACCATGCAGGCGATGTGGACCGGCAGCTACTACCGCAAGTACCTCGCGACCACCGGTGCGAGCGACGAGGTCTTCATCGGCCAGCTGGAAGGCGAATGGGCGGTGCAGAGCCTGGGCCTGCCCTCGATCCTGCCGCGCGACCAGATCGTCACCGCCGCTCGGACGCTCTACCGCGTGCTGGGCAATGACCGCTACCACCTGATGCCGATCCAGGCCCGCGCCGACGGGTCATTGCCGCCGCGCCGCTACCTCTGGCACGCCTGGCCGCAGTACGGCATGGTCTTCCTCGATTGCACCGCCATCCATCACGGATTGCCAGAGGGCCTGGCCTCGGTGGCACGCTTCGACGCCTGCGTGCGCGAACGCAATCGAACGCCGTGGGCGACCACGCTCTGGTTCGATGCCCGCACCGGCCAACCCGACTTCGCCTTCGCCGGGCTCGACTGGTACATGAACGCCCCGGCGGTGTGGTTCGTGCTCCAGGCGCTGAATGGCGTCAGCCCGGACGAACCGGCGCGCAGCCTGACCCTGGGTGGGGCCTGGCCGGATGCAGGCACCCGCCGCCTGCCGGTGGTGACGCCGCGCTGGTGGGGCACGCTGGCCCAGACCGGCGGGGATCAGCGCCGGGCGGTGCTGACCGTCGACCGTTTCCACCGGGGCGACCGGCTGGAACTCACCCGGATGCACTGGCGCGGGAAGATCGCACCGCGCCGCATCTCACAGGAAAATCAGCAGATCGCTTTCACCGCCACCATCGTGGCCGGGGACCATGTCGATCTGGCATTCACCACCCCGGTGCAGATCCGGACCGGCGGGAATCTCGCCCTGACTTGGTAATCTGGACTCAGGTTGCGCTGGGCGCGACCAGCACCCCCGGTTCGGTCTCAACCAGGTGCGCCACCGGACTGCGATCCAGATTCGGGCAGCCGGTGATGACGAGTCTCCGTAACGGCATGCCCGCAAGCGGGGCCAGGCTGGCCAAGGGACAATCGGCCAGATACAGTTCATCAAGAGGCATGCCCATGAGCGGCGTCAGATCCCGCAGCCGCGAACCGGTCAGATCCAATTCGACCAGTTGCAGGCCTGCTAGCGGAGCGATGTCGGCCAGCCACGGGCATTTCAGCAGCGAAAGTCGGCGTAACGGCATCTTCGCGAGCTGAGCCAGATCCAAAGGCTGGTCTCCACTCCAACGCAGATCATGTAGCGGCACCGTCGCCAACGGAGCCAGATCGCGGATCAGGCAACCCTCCATGTACAATATTCCGAGCTGAAGGCCGCACAGGGGGGCGAGATCCGTGATCGCCGTGTTCCGGACGGAGAGAAAGGTCAACGGGGCGCGGGAGAGGGGCGCAAGGTTGCGCACCTTGGATCCGTCAAGCATCAAGCGGTTGAGGGGGCAACCGGTAAGTGGCGCTAGATCCGAGACTGGACAATCTTCGAGTTCCAGCCGGCTCAAGGGCATGCCGGTGAGCGGGGCCAGGTCGTGGATCCGATTCCGGTCGAGGACAAGCGCTCTCAGGGGCAGCCCCCGCAATGCACCTAGGTCGCTGATACAGTTGTCCTGGGCGAACAGCGTTTCCAGCGCGGGGTTGGCGATGGGGGCCAGATCGGCGACCGTATTGCGGGATATCTCCAACGTCGCCACCGGCAACCGCGCCAGGGGTGCAAGATCGGTGACGCCAAGCTCGTTGGCGACGACCTTCAATGCCGGTCCCAGTTGCTCGACGCTGCATCCCGGCCAGGTCGCGGTGAGGCGCGAACGTAGGCGCGGCAGACGGCGTCCGAGTCTGGCTGCGGCCTCGACCTGGATCATGGCGGCCTCGGCCTCGACGCGTTCGGATTCCTCAGCGGCGGAACGGATCACGTCGTGGTAGAGATCGGCGGCGGTCTGCCAGCGGCCCCGGTGGTGGTGGCGGCGGGCGAGATCAATGAGCTTGACCACCGCCGAACGACCCAGGCGTTCGATACGGAAGGATTCCACCACGCTTTCCGCCCGCCATCCGACCAGTCCGATGCAGTCGTGCCCGCGTCCCAGGAGCGGTTCGGGATCGAGTTCAGCGCAGAGCAGTTCGCCGTCGCAGCGCGCCACCACCAGGCGGTCGACGCACTCGATGGTGATGCGGAGTCGCCGACCGGGGACGAGCGGCGACATCCGTCGGGTCCACATGCGGCGACCGGCCCGGATCAGGAGACTCATGGTGTTGTCGTAGGCGCCGAACTTGAACTGGTAGCCGGTCTCCAAGGCCCGCACGGCGGCTTCCAGATTGCTCCCGGCCGGCCGGTTGGCGGCGAACAGGATGGTGATGTCGTTGACGACGGGACCAGGTTGGGAGACGACCAAATCGAGGCGCAGATCGCCGGAGATCGGCCGGCGCAGGAGCACGATGCGCGGCTCGCCCCCGGCCATCCGCAGCCCCTGCGGTCCGGCCACGGCGGTCCCGCTGATCACGTCCCAGTCGGTGAGGCCAGCCGCCGGATCGTAGGTGTAGACGGTCTCCCAGATGCGGTTCGAATCGCGCTTGACGTTTTCTTCCAGCACCCGCAGCCGATCCTCGGCTTTTTCCTGCGCCACCCGCCGGTTGCGGGCGTCGGCGATCCGGCCCGCCAGGGCCTGGTGCGATGGGTCGTCGGGGTCGACCTGGGCGGCGGCGAGATCCAGGTCGCCGCGCGCGAGCGCCATCCCGGCGAATGTCACCCGCGCCGCGCTCAGCCCCAGCCGGGCCTGGGCATTCCGTTCCCACAATGCCACCGATTGCTCGTAGGCGGCGATCGCGCGGATGCAGGCGGAATAATCCCCGGCCTCGGACAGCAGCAGGCGGGCGCGTTCGGCCAGGATCAGGCTTTCGCGGTGGCGCAGGTGCTCGCGCAGGCGGGCGCGGAAGGCGGCGGCGTCGCGCGGACGCGCCGACGGTTCGCTGGCGAGCGCCGCCCGTGCGATCGCCAGCAGCGGACCGTCCGTACCGGGCGGCGGCTCCTGGATGCGGTTCTCAGCCGCCGCGGTGATGCACGATCGCTGGTCGGTGCCGTGGTGCGGCGTCAGCCCGGTGATCATCTCGAAGAGCATGCCGCCGAGCAGGTACACGTCGGTGGCGGTGCCGATCGCGGCGGCTTCGCCCTTGGCCTGCTCGGGGGCCATGTAGGCGGGACTGCCGACGGCGACGCCATCGCGCGGGGCCGGAGCCACCCCGGCGAGATCGCTGCCGGGCCGGACGCAGGCGGCCAGGCCCCAGTCGGTGACCAGCACTTCGCCGTGGTCGCCGAGCAGGATGTTGCCCGGCTTCAGATCGCGATGGACGATTCCGCGTTCATGCGCGAACGCCACTGCATCGCAGACCTTGAGCAGGACTTCGAGATTTTCCACGAGATCCAGACCGCGCAGCCGCTGCAGCCAGTTGCGGCCGCGCAGCCGCTTCATGACGTAGAGCATCCCGCCCTCGCCGTCGCTCGCGAGTTCGTGGATGGGCACGATGTGGGGGTGGTCGAGGCGGGCGGTGACCCGCGCCTCGCTGATGAACTTGGCGAGATCGGCGGCGGAGCGCCGATGCGGCGCCAGCCGCTTCACCGCGACCGGACGGTCGAGTCCGCGCTGGATCGCGGCGAGCACCTCGCCACCGCCGCCGCCGCCCAGGTGCTCGCCCAGGACCAGATCCCCGCCCGGGCCGAACCGGCGGATCGGCAGGTCGGCGGGGATCGCGACCGGTTCGGGCGGCTGGCCGGTCGCGGTCGCCAGCTTGAGTGCGATCGCCGCGGTATCGGTGGTCGCGCCCAGGCGTCGGCGCAGCGCGACCGCGGTCGTCCGGATCGCCGAGTCGTCCTCGTCCTGCCGTACCAGCCGGCGCACCACCAGGATCGCCAGATCATCGTCGACCCTGGGATTGCGCGCGCGCACCCCGTTTTCAAGCGCCTTGGCGAAGGCCTCGGCCGGTTCCGCAGCGCAGGAGCTGACCAGGTCGGAGAAACCCTCCTGGCCGAGCTCCTCGCCGGTGTCATTGCGCGCCTCGAAGGCCCCATCGGTGCACAGCACGAGGCGGTCGCCGGGTTCGAGCGCGATCGGTATCGATTGGAGCGAACTGCGGAACTCCTCGCCGCTCATGACGCCGAGGGCGAGTCCGGGTGTGCCGACGGGGACCACCGTGCCGCTGTCCGAGCGCACCAGCGCCCGATGGTGCCCGGCGAGGATGATCTCGCCGGCGCCGGTGCCGGGATCCAGGGCGACTACGCAGCAGGTCGCGAAGCTGCCGGGCAGGACATCGGCATGGAGATCGTCATTGAGCCGGGTGAGGACGATGCGCGGATCCGACTCGCTGGCCCGGATCAGACGCAGGGCCTTCAGCAGTCCGCCCACCAGCATCGCCGCCCGCACCCCGTGGCCGCTGACATCGCCGATGGCCATCATCAACCGGCCGTCGGCGAGCAGGCCGGCATCGTAGAAGTCGCCGCTCACCCGGCCGATGCCCTGGAAGACCACGCCGAGATCCCAGCCCGGGATCTCGGGCAGCCGGCCCAGGAGCCGGCGCTGGAGATCCTCGGCGCGGGCAAGCTCGTCGTTCGCGATGAGATCGCCGCCGTAGAGCGCGAAGAGGATGGTCTCGCCATCGCCGTCGATGCGGGCGTTGGGAGGTGGTTCGCCTTCCGGCGCGAAGGTGAAGTCCTTGAACGACCGGCGCAGCAGGGCGAACAGCGCCGGCATGCCGAGCTCTCCATCGCAGCGCGCGGCGCGCGGCACCCCATCGATGAACCAGATGCAATGGGTGTTGGAGTTCGCCAGCACTAGGCGGCCGTTCTGGCCCGCGAGGGCGAGCGCCCGGACCAGCCCATGCAGATCCTTGCAGACGCCGGAAAAGCCGTGCTGCGTGCCGACCTCCTGGGTCTGGCGCTCATCCGCTCCGGGCAGGATCGGCGGCGGAACCCCGGCGGGGAGGATGCGGAAGGTCAGCGTCCGGCCACCGATGACGATGTCCTGGCCATCCGCGAGCAGCCAGGCCGCGGTGATGCGCTGACCGGCGACGATGGTGCCGTTCGAGCTGGCGAGATCCTCGGCCAGCCACATCCGTTCTCGATCCCAGCGCAGGCGGCAATGCTCGCGCGACACCGAGGGGTCATCGATCCGCACCTCGACATGGCTGCCCCGGCCGATCACCAGATCGCGACCCGGCGTGAGCCGCACCGCGCCCTGGGGAGCGAGCAGCCAGAAGGCGATGCTGGATCCTGGCGGCTGCATGGCGTCAACCCACTGAAAGATCGCGCCGGAAGTGCGAAAGTCGCGGCTTCATGCGCCGGCAGCCGGGGCAGGTGACGCTGGCCCGAGGAAGATGAAATCGAGCGGGCAGCTCGCGACATCCTCGTCGCCCACCTCCAGGGTGACCAGGGTGCGGATGCCATGCGCCGACCCGGGGGCCCGCTGCGCCTTGGGCGTAGGCGCGCGCAGCGTGAGATCGGGCAGATGCACCGCGCATTCGAAGACCGGGATCTGGCGTTCGCTGATCTGCAGCACGGTGTCCATGCGCACCATCGGCGGCTGGTTCGGCGCGGCCATGCGGTCGGACATGGCGATCCGGCAGGCGAAGCTGCCCGGCTGCTCGACCTGCAGGCGCAGGTAGGCGTGGATGCCATGCACGCGCAGTTCCTCGTCCTGGGTCTGCCAGGTGGTGTAGGTGCCGGCGAGGATGAACTTCCCGGAGTGGTCCTGGTAGACCTGATCGCAGATGATCAGCGTGCCACGGATGTTGCGCATGGATGAGCCGCCTTGGCGAAGTGAGGATGGACGGCGTTCAGGGATAGCGCAAGACGGTGGAGAAATGGCAGTTCAGGCGCCCCGCCCCGGCGAGGAAGGCGAGTTCGATCAGGACCGCCGCCCCGACCACATTGGCGCCGCAGCGCCGGGCCAGGTTGATGGTCGCCTTCAGGGTGCCGCCGGTGGCGAGCACGTCGTCGACCACCAGCACCTTGTCGGCCGGGCCGACCGCATCCTGGTGGATCTCGACCGCGTCCTTGCCGTATTCCAGCGCGTATTCCTCGCGCAGCGCCTTCCACGGCAGCTTGCCGGGCTTGCGCACCGGCACGAAGCCGGCACCGAGGCGCATGGCGATCGGCGGGGCGAGGATGAACCCGCGCGATTCGACCCCGATCACCTTGGTGATTCCCTTTCCGCGCCAGGGCATCGCCATCGCCGCGATGGCGGTCTCGAACGCGGCGGCGTCACCCAGCAGCGGGGTGATGTCCTTGAAGGTGATGCCCGGCTTGGGGAAGTCGGGCACGTCGCGGATGAGGCGGGTGAGGTCCATGCTGGGAAACATACCCGCCGAACCGGTGACACAACGCCACCGTCAACCCGTCGGCGTGCATCAGCCGGGAACCGGAAGCCGTGCAGCGGATGGCCGCTGGCGGAATGGCCCAGACCGGTCAGCTCATCGACCGATCGGATTCTTGCCGGAAGCGCCATCCTTCGCCGGATCGGCGGCGGGTGCCGGAACGGCGGGAGTTGGAGCGGCTGGCTGCGCCGGGGCGGAAACCTTGACCGCTTCCGCCGGCGGCACCGGTTTCGGTGTTTCTGCGGACTTCGCCGGCTCAGCAGGTTTCACCGGTTCAGCCGCCTGCACAGGCTCGACCGGTTTCGCGGGTTCGGCCGGCTTGACCGGCTCCACCGGCTTGACCGCGCTGGGGGCTGGACTGGGCTTGGGCAGCTTGGCCTCCGCCTGTTCGCGCTTGAGCCGCCAGTAGTACGCACGCGCCTGGTTGAGCAGCTCCTCGGCGCCGGCGCTGCTCTTGTTGAGCAGCGGATCGAGCACGGCAAGGGCATCCTCGACCTTGCCGGCGCGCACCAGGGCCTGGGCCTGACCGAGCTGCGCATGCAGCTTTTCGGCCGCGAATTTCGGCTGCGAGCCGGCGCGGGTGACCACGCCCTTGAAGGTGGCGGCGGACTGGTCGAACTCCCCGGCCTGGAACTGCACGGCACCCAGGCTGTTGAGGGTGGTCAGCTTGAGATTGAGATCCTCACCCTGCTTGGCGAGTTCCACCGCCTGATCGGCATGCTTGCGGGCGGCGGCGAGATCGTCGCGCTGGAGATCCTCCTGCACCAGGTCGTTCAGGGCGATGACGCGGAACGCCTGCGATTCGCTGGTGGTGGCGATCTTCTCCAGGGCGGCACGACGCTTGTCCTTGTCGGGTTCCTGGCGTGCCGAGTGGTAATCGTGGGCGCCGGCCGCGTCCGGCCGGTGCGCCAGGCGCGCGCCGACGATCACCGTGATCACCACGACCAGGATGAGGACGAACAGGAAGATCGGCCAGCGCGCCTTGACGCTCTGGTAGATCGCGTCGATCCGATCGTAGAACGGATCGGAATAGCTGGTCATCGGGGCGTCGTTGACGGGGTCGGCCATGGCAGACGTTTCCAGTGGGCAAGGTGCGCCGGCGCAGGGCCGGCTCAGGGGCGGACAGGGGCGGGCGCGGCGGAGGCCGGCCGCAGAAGGATGCGCAGCATGGTCGCGTCGCCGCTGCGTCTAGCGTCGATCGTCAGGATCTCGCCGCCCTTGCGCCACAGACCTTCCGGGGCGCGCGTCCAGCCGGCTGCTTCGAGATCGCGCTGGAGGTCAGCCAGGACGCGCACCGGATCAGGCTGCGTCCCGGGCCGGCTTTCCAGGCTGGCCGAGAAGGCGCGCACCTGGCCGCCGCCGAGCGAGACCGCGAGCTGGTCCTCGCCCAGGGCGGGCATGAATCCGGGCGGGATGGGGATGTCGGGGAAGCGTTCCGCCGCGAAAGCCGGCGGCGCAATCGGCTGCGGCGCGACCGAACGCTCGGGTCCACCGCAACCAGCCAGGAGAAAGCTCAGGATTGCGCCTAGACCACCCAGCAGGCGCAAGGCCAAGGCCGGTGACGGCTTCATCGCACGGTGATCGTGGTGCCGGCGATCTCGATCCGGTCCCCGGACTTCAGCGCGGCCTCGCCGGCGATCTTGGCGCCGTTCAGCCGCACCGCACGCCAACCGCCGCAGGACACCAGACGGTACGCCGCATTGGCGCGGATCACCTTGGCCTGCACCGGTTTGACCAGGAAGCCCTTGACCGGGATGTCGGCAGCGGCGCCGATGGTGGTCTCGTCCTTGAGGAGCTGTACCGGTACTTCGCGCCCGCCCTGGACGAGCACCAGCGACAGACGGCCGCCGCCTTCGGCCATCGCCTTGGCGAGCGCAGCCTGGTCGACGAACATGGTCATCTCGCCACCCATCGCCTGGGCCTTCTTGCCCTGGCTGGCGCTGGTCGAGGCGTAGCCGATGGCATCGAACACCAGATGATGCTTGCCGAGGACGATGCGATCGCCGTTCTTCAGCGGATGGCGATCGATCTTCTGCCCGCCGACGTAGGTGCCGTTGTTCGACCCGCCATCGACCAGGGTGAAGCCCTCACCCTCCTTGACGATGGTGCAGTGGTGGCGGGAGATGCCGAGGTTGTCGATGACGATGTCGCAATCCATCGCCCGACCCACCTTCATCGAAGGCTTGTCGAGGTTGACTTCGCCCTGGGGCTGGGTCCCAAAGACGATGGTGATCTTGGCCATGGCGACTCCGAAGCCGGCGGTGACGAGGCGGCACCCTAGGTCGCCGGCCATGAGGGTCAATGTTCCACGGTCCGCTGATCCCAACGACACCGTTGCGGCGCCGCTGCGAGCCTTTCCAGGCCACGCCATAGGGGATGACCGCGATCAATGTGGATGCAGCATGGCGGGGCCGTGCCGCGCATGCTCGTTGTCGAAGCGCGCGGGTTTCCCCTGGAGCCAACCGGAGTAGCTCCTATAAGCCCCCCTCCACGCGCGGAAAACCGAGGTCGGAGACCCCCGCATGCACGCTGCCGTCCTGTCTTTTCCCGCGCTTGCGGCCCTGATCGGGGTCGATTGCGGCGCCTGCCCGGCTGGCGCTGCCGCGGGCGGCGCCAGCGTCTTCGACCAGGTCTTCCCGCTCACCATGCTGGTGCTGGTCGGCCTCGCCATCCCGCTCGCCCTGCTGATCCTCAACCGTCTCGCCAGCCGCTGGGCGAACCGCACCGCCAACACCAATCCGGCCAAGCTGACGCCCTACGAAAGCGGCCTGCCGAGCGTGGTCGGCGATGCCGGCGGCCGGTTCAGCGTGAAGTTCTACCTCATCGCCATGCTGTTCCTGGCCTTCGATGTCGAAGTCGCCTTCCTCTACGCCTGGGCCTGGAAGTACCTCAGCACCCCAGGCTGGGGCATGCTCGGCATCCTGCTCGTCTTCCTCGTCCTGCTCGAAGTCGGTTATCTCTACCTGTACCGCAAGGGCGCCCTGGATTGGGACCGCTGACATGACCTACAAGCCCACTCCTGCCAGACCCGACCAGAAGGGCGCCGAGAACCTGCTCGGCGACACCGTGGTCACCTCGACCGCCGAGGCCCTGATCAACTGGGGCCGCCGCAACAGCCTCTGGCCGTTCCCCTTCGGCACCGCCTGCTGCGCCATCGAGTTCATGGGCACCGTGAGTTCGATGCACGACCTGTCGCGTTTCGGCGCCGAACTCGTGCGCTTCAGCCCGCGCCAGGCCGACGTGATCATCATCGCCGGCACCATCACCTACAAGCAGGCCCCGATCCTGCGCCAGATCTACGACCAGATGTGCGAACCCAAGTGGGTGATCTCGGCCGGCGCCTGCGCCACCTCGGGCGGCTTCTACGACTGCTACTGCACCGTGCCCGGCATCGACGAGATCATCCCCGTCGACATCTACATCGCCGGCTGCCCGCCGCGCCCCGAGGCATTTCTGGAAGCCATCGTCCAGCTGCAGAAGAAGGTCGATCGCGAGTCGCTGCGCGTGTCGCAGGCGCTGGGATCCGAACCGCGCCGCGAACGCATCGCGGTGGGGGCTTGATATGAGCGCCGATGCCCACGCCGTCGCCGCCGACCCAGGCGCCGTCCACCGCGAACCGATCAAACCTGGTCTGGATGCCGCCGCGCTGGAAAAGATCCTGATCGAGCAATTCAATGCCAAGCGCGATGCGCGCGACCGCTGGAACCTGACCCTGGTCATCGGCCGCGACCGCCTGCGCGACGCCGTCCGCCACCTGCGCGACGAGCCCGCCCTGCGCTTCAACCAGCTGCTGGACGTCGCCGGCATCGACTATCTGGCCTACCCCGGCCATCGCGGCGCGCGCTTCGCCGTGACCTACCTGTTCAAGAGCACCGTCTTCCGCCATCGCATCGCCCTCAAGGTCGAACTGGACGAGGACGACGCCGTCGTGCCCACCCTGTCCGACCTCTTCCCGATCGCCGACTGGTCCGAACGCGAGACCTGGGACCAGATCGGCATCGTCTTCAGCGGCCATCCGAACCTCAAGCGCCTGCTCAACCACCACGAATTCGTCGGACATCCGCTGCGCAAGGACTATCCCTGCCAGAAGCGGCAGAAACTCTCGGTGAACGATCCCATGATCGATCAGCTGGAAGGCGTCCTCATGGCCCAGGGCTGGCAGGTCATCGATCGCGGCGCGACCGGCAACGGCATCCCGGCCGACGTGCCCAAGGCGGAGGCCAAGCCATGAAGGCGATCTCCCCGACTGGCGAACTCGTCGAGCTGATGACCCTCAACGTCGGCCCGAGCCACCCCGCCACCCACGGCGCCCTGCGCGCCCACTGCGCTCTCGATGGCGAGACCATCGTCGCCGCCGCCTGCGAGATGGGCTACCTGCATCGCGGCTTCGAGAAGATGATCGAACAGGGCACCTACCAGATGGTGCTGCCCTACACCGACCGCCTGAACTACTGCTCGGCGATGATGAACAACATCGCCTTCTGCAAGGCGGTGGAACGCATGTTCGGCGTCACCGTGCCCGAACGCTGCGTACGCGTGCGCGTGGTGCTGCTGGAACTGTCGCGCATCATCGACCATCTGGTCTGCGTCTGCGCCAACCTGGTCGATCTCGGCGCCCTGACCAACTTCTGGTACTTCTTCAACGTGCGCGAAGAGGTCTACAAGATCTGGGAAAAGCTCTGCGGCGCCCGCCTGACCAACACCGTCACCCGCATCGGCGGCATGTACCGCGACGTCTATCCGGCCTTCGCCGATGATGTCCTCGCCGTGCTGCCGCGTATCGAGGGCGCCGTCGCCGAGGTGCGCGGCCTGATCGAGAAGAATCGCATCTTCATCGACCGCACCAAGGACATCGGCGTCGTCACCGCCGACCAGGCGATCGCCTGGGGCTGGACCGGCCCCTGCCTGCGCGCCAGCGGCGTCGACCGCGACCTGCGCAAGGATGAGCCTTATTACGGCTACGACGAATACACCTTCGACACCGTGATCGGCCAGACCGGCGACACCTACGACCGCATCATGGTGCGGATGATCGAGATGCTGGAATCGGCCTCGATCTGCCGCCAAGCCCTGGCGAAGCTCAAGCCCGGCAGGATCAACACCAGCGATGCGCGCCTGAGCCTGCCCAGCCGCAGCCAGGTCTACCACGACATGGAAGCCCTGATCAATTCCTTCAAGCTGGTCTACGAAGGCGTGCGCCCGCCTGCCGGCGAGTGCTATGACTCGCTTGAGGCCGCCAACGGCGAACTCGGCTTCCTCATCGTCAGCGACGGCGGCACCAACCCCTACCGCATCAAGGTCCGTCCGCCCTGCTTCACCCAGTGGGCC
Source organism: uncultured Candidatus Kuenenia sp. (assembly GCA_964654285.1). Classification (GTDB taxonomy): domain Bacteria; phylum Planctomycetota; class UBA11346; order UBA11346; family UBA11346; genus BJHQ01. The sequence goes on along the minus strand of CAZZJC010000025.1, from coordinate 55,041 downwards.
GCCTTCGGCCCGATGATGCGCGGTGCCATGCTCAGCGACGTCGCCGCCGCGCTGGGATCGATCAACATCATCGCCGGGGAGCTGGACCGATGAACCGCTTCTTTTTAAAAGGCCGGTCCTGATCCATGAGCCACGCCTTCAATCCCGCCACCGTCCAGCCCGCCGATCTCACGGTCGCGGCGGTGGCCTCGCGCATGGCCCCGTACCAGGCGCAGATCGATGAACTGGTGCGGCGCTTCCCCCAGCGGCGGGCGGTGCTGCTGCAGGTCCTCTGGCTCGTGCAGCAGGAGTTCGGCTGGGTGCCGCGCGTCGCCATCGAGTGGGCGGCCGGCGTGGCCAAAATCGGCGCGGTGCAGGCCTTCGCGGTGGTCGAGTTCTACACCATGTACCGGCAGTGGCCGACCGGGCGGCACCTCGTCCAGGTCTGCCAGACCATGTGCTGCCATATCCAGGGATCGGAAAGCCTGATCGCGCACCTGGAAAAGACCCTGGGCGTCACCGCCGGCGATCCGACCCGCGCGACCAGCGCCGACGGCCTGTTCACCCTCGTCCGGGTCGAATGCCTGGCGCTGTGCGGCACCGGCCCGGGGGTGATGATCGACGACCAGGCGATCGGGCCGGTACCGCATCCGCTGGGCGGCGATCTGCGCGAAACCCATCTCGAGCAGGCCGACTTCCATCCCACTCCCGCGGTGCTCGACGCCTGGATCGCATTCTTGCGTGATCAGGCCCAGCGCAGCACGACCGGAAAGGCGGGTTCATCGGTGCAGGACTGGCCGGCGCTCGGCGATCTGGTGCTCGCGACACCCGGACACCCCGGCGCGCCCGGCGCGACGGCCCAGCCGCTGCCGGCCGACTACTTCCCGGCCGCTCCGGCGCTGAAGGTCGCCGCCAAGGTCGACGGCACCACGGTCACCGTCACCTGGGCCAACGATCCCTCGCTGACGGCCCAGGTGGTCGTCGAGCGCAGCGATGATGGCGCGACCTGGCGCGAGGTCGCCTCGGTCGGCCCGAAAGACCAGAAGTTCAGCGAATCGCTGACCGCCGGAGCGACCGCGCGCTACCGCGTGATCGCGCACGAGAAGACCCGCCCCGGCCGGCCGAGCGCCATCGCGACCGCGACGGTGCCCGCCCCTCCGGCCGCAGGAGCCACGCCATGACGGCCGCCTTCAAGCACCCGACGCACTGGAAGGGCAAGGAATTGCCCAGCGTGCTGCGCCGCCTGTTCGAGGTGCCCAACGGCCACACGTTGGAAGTGGCACGCAAGCACGGCGCCTACCAGACCATCGGCGCGACGCTGTTCGACCAGAGCCAGTTCGAGCTGATCCAGACCATCATGGATTCGGGCCTGCGCGGGCGCGGCGGCGCCGGCTTCCCGACCGGCATGAAGTGGTCGTTCGTGCCCCGCGGCGGCGCGAAGCCGGTCTACCTGGTGATCAACGCCGACGAGGGCGAGCCCGGCACCTTCAAGGACCGCCTCTGCCTGAGCCGTGATCCGCACCTGCTCATCGAAGGCTGCATCATCGCCGGCTACGCCCTGGGCGTGCGCAACTGCTACATCTTCGTCCGCGGCGAGATGCTGCCGCAGATCCGGGCGCTCAACCACGCCATCGGCGAGGCCTATGCCGCCGGATTGCTGGGTGAACGCATCGCCGGCAGCCGCTATTCGCTCGACATCCATGTCCACCGCGGCGCGGGCGCCTACATCTGCGGCGAGGAGACCGGCCTCATCAATGCCCTGGAAGGCTACAAGGGCCAGCCCCGCCTGAAGCCGCCGTTCCCGGCCATCAGCGGCGCCTTCGCCAGCCCGACCGTGGTCAACAACGTCGAGACCATCATGGCGGTGCCGGCGATCGTGAAGAACGGCGCGAAGTGGTACCGCCAGTGGGGCACCGACAAGAGCCCGGGCAGCAAGCTGTTCTCGATCAGCGGCGACATCGCCAATCCGGGCGTCTACGAAGTCCCGCTCGGCATGTCGTACAGCGACTTCTTCGAGCTCTGCGGCGGGTTGAAGGGTGAACTGCTGGGCTGCATCCCCGGCGGCAGCTCGGCCCCGGTGCTGACCGCCGACGAGACGCGCAAGGCGACGCTGGACTACGAGGCCCTGGCCGCGCTCAAGACCATGCTCGGCAGCGGCGCGATCACCCCATTCAACACCAGCCGCGATCCGGTGCTGATCCTGCAATCGATCGCCCGCTTCTACGCCCACGAGTCCTGCGGCCAGTGCACCCCCTGCCGCGAGGGCACCGGCTACGTCGACCGCATCCTCGATGCCGTGGTCGACGGCAAGGGCGGCGCGGGCGACATCGACCTGATGAAGGATCTTGCCGACCGCTACGAATGGACGACGATCTGCGCCTTCGCCCCCGGCGCGGCCTGGCCGGTGCAGAGCTTCATCACCAAGTTCCGCAGCCATTTCGACGCCTACGTGAAACGCAATCCACGCTGGCAGGAGCCGCGCGCCCTCGACGCGGTGCGGCCGGGAGCCTTCTGGTGAGCGGCCAGCCTCCGGACAATGTATTCGCCCCTCCCGCCGTCGTCGATACGACCGGCGAATGGCGTCCTCCTGCCATTCCCTGGACGGCAGAGCAGTTGCGGTCGAACCTGAAGCTGTTCACCTGGTTCCACTGGCCGGGCAACATCGTGATGATCCTCGGCCTTGCTCTCTATTTCGTCGTATTCTTCAGCATGTTCAAAACCTTTGGACAGTCCGGTCATGCGCGGGTGAACCCGGATCTTCCGGCCGGACTGCTCATCCAGATGTTTATCGCGATGATCCTGACCCTCATCGGTTCAGGTTTGTGGATCACCTCGGTGGTATTCCAGATGATCCTGCTGTATCGCGCCTGGACCCTGGTCCAGCGCAAGGGCGTCGCCTCCACCCCAGGCAAGGCCGTGGGATTCATCTTCATTCCCCTCTTCAATTTCTACTGGGTATTCGTCGCCTATCGCGGCCTGGCGGTCGAACTCAACCGGACCGCCAAGGACTGCGGAGTGACGGCCCGGGTCAGCGTCGGACTGTTCACCGCATTATGCGTCTGCCTGGTGGTCTCATTCATCCCCTATCTCGGAATCCTGGTCTACATCCCGCTTGTGATCATCTTCCCCATCGTCCTGGGACAGGTCGCCCGGACCGCGATCGCCATCCTGCCCTCTGCCGCAGCCCGGCCCAACCCCGCATGACCGATCTCATCACCATCACCGTCGATGGCCGCGCGCTTCAGGTCAGACCGAAGCAGCAACTCATCGAGGCGCTGCGCGCCAACGGCATCGACACGCCGGCGTTCTGCTACCACCCCGACCTCAGCGTGGCCGGCAATTGCCGCATCTGCATGGTCGAGGTGAAGGGTCCGCGCGGCTTCGCCTTCGGCATCTCGTGCCACATGCAGGTCGCACCGGGCATGGAGGTCCGCACGCCGGCGACCTCGGACAACGTCCGTCTCGCGCGCAAGGGCGTGATGGAGTTCCTGCTCGTCAATCATCCGCTCGACTGCCCGATCTGCGACAAGGCGGGCGAATGCACCCTGCAGGAACACTACATGGGGCAGGGCCGGCATGAGAGCCGGCTGCCGGATGAGGCCGGCAAGCAGTACAAGGGCGGCGCCGACCACCGCTTCATCGACGGCAAGGGCCAGGAGCGCGGCGGCAAGGCGATCGACCTCGGACCGACCGTGGTGCTCGACCAGGAACGCTGCATCGCCTGCTCGCGCTGCGTCCGCTTCATGGACGAGGTGGCCAAGGACAGCCAGCTCGCCCTCGCCGGGCGCGGCGACCATGCCTACATCACGACCTTCCCCGGCAAGCCGCTCGACCATCCCTACGATCTCTGCACCACCGACATCTGCCCGGTGGGCGCCTTGACCGGCGACCACTTCCGCTTCCAGCAGCGGGTCTGGAACCTCAAGAGCGTGGACAGCATCGATCCCAGCGACGCCCTGGGCGCCAACCTGACCATCGACTACAACATCAACGGGGAAGGCGGCAAGATCTGGCGCCTGATGCCGCGCCGGAACCCCGAGGTCAACAAGAGCTGGATCTCCAACCGCACCCGGCTGCTCTACCGTGAACTCGCGGTGAACCGCCTGACCGATGGCCGCGTCGCGGGCCGGGATACGACCCTGGCCGAGGCGCTTGCGGTGGCGAAGGCGGCGCTCGCCGGCGCCAAGCGCATCGCGCTGGTCGCCTCGGGACATCAGACGCTTGAGGACAACGCGGCATTGCTCGCGCTCGCCGACGCCCTCGCCGGCAAGGCTGAAGTCTTCAGCGGTTCCTGGCTGCCGGTCGGCAAGCCGGACGGCATCGCGCTCAGCGGCGATCCGGTCGCCAACCGGGCCGGGCTCACGCTGCTCGGTCTCGCCGACAATCTGGACACCCTCCTCGCGCGAACGGGCGAATTCGACGTGCTGCTCACCCTCGGCCACGACCTGTGGGGCGCGGATGCGGCGAAGGCGGCCAGGCTCAACGCCATCCCGACCCGCATCGCCCTGGCCCCCTGGCAGGATGCGACCGTGCGCGCGGCCACCATCGCGATCGGCATCCGCGCCTGGGCCGAGGTGCGTGGCACGATGGTGAACTGGAAGGATAGGATCCAGCTCATGCAGGCGGTGCCGGTGCTGCCCAGCCCGGACCTGGAACCGGCATGGCGCATCGTGTCGGATCTTGGCTCCCTGGGCTGGACCGGTGAAACCGCCGCCTTCGCCGCCGCCGCCAAGCGCAGTCCGCGCCTGGCGGGGCTGAGCTACCGCGCGATCGGCCCCGAGGGCGCGAACCTGCCCGCCGCCGTCGCCACCGCAGGAGGCGCCTGACATGGATTGCTGCCTCACCTGGGCCAGCGCGCACCTGGCGCAGATCGTCGCGATCCTGCTGCCGATCACGATGCCGCTGATCGTCTTCCAGCTGCTGCCGCTGGTGGTGGTGATGGAACGCCGCGGCGCCGCCTTCATCCAGGACCGCATCGGGCCGCACCGGGCCGGCCTGCACCTGCAATTGTCCAGCGTGAAGGGCGTCTTCACCGGCGAGGCCGGTGGCCTGCGCCTGCGCGCCTTCGGCCTGATCTACAACCTCACCGACATCGTGAAAGGGCTGTTCAAGGAGGACTTCGTCCCGCCGTTCGCGAACAAGCCATGGTACCTGATCGCGCCCATAATCCCGGTGGTGATCGGCATCCTGGCCACCGCCGTGCTGCCGTGGTTCGCGCCGTTCACCACCGCCTATGGCCAGACGGTGTCGGGCCAGATCTTCGCCCCCGAGGTCGGCATCCTGCTGCTGTTCGCCCTGTCGTCGCTGTCGGTCTACGGCATCGTCCTGGGATCCTGGGCGTCGAACTCGAAGTACAGCCTGCTCGGCGGCATGCGCGCCTCGGCGATGCTGATCTCGTACGAGGTCAGCATGGGTCTCGCGATCCTCGGCATGCTCCTCATCGTCGGCAGCTTCAGCCTGACCGAGGTCGTGGAATGGCAGGCGAATCACACCTGGGGCATCGTGGTCCAGCCGGTCGGCTTCCTGCTCTTCCTGGTCTCGATGTTCGCTGAAACCTGCCGCACGCCATTCGACGTGACCGAGGGCGATTCCGAGATCGTCGGCGGATTCCACACCGAATACGCCGGCATCCGCTTCATGCTCTTCATGTCGGGCGAGTACTTCCACATCCTGGTCGCCTCGACCCTGGTCGCGACGCTGTTCCTGGGCGGCTACCACCTGCTGCCCATCCCCGGTTTCGGCACGGCGTGGCTCAAGGCCAACCTGCCCCTGGTGGTCTGCGGCTTCACCACCATCACCGCCCTCGGCCTGTTCGTCGCGGTCAAGCTGATCCTCGGCCGGCGCGCGCACTGGGCGAAGCGCAACTCCACCGACACGGCGCAGCGCGTGCGCGAATACTCGTTCTACGCCACCGTGCTGACGCTGGCCGCGCTCGGCGCCCTGGCGCTCGGCATCGCAGTGGCGGCGCTCTGGCATCCGCAGCCGGTCAGCGGCACCATCGCGGCCGGCGATGCGATCTGGCCCAACAGCGTCAACATCGTCACCGCCATCCTGCAGATCCACATCCTGCTCGGCAAGGCGCTGCTGCTCGCCGGACTGTTCGTCTGGGTGCGCTGGACGGTACCGCGCTTCCGCTATGACCAGATCATGGGTCTGGGCTGGAAAGTCATGCTCAATGTCGCCCTGGTGAACCTCGTGATCACCGCCGTGATCGCCAAGCTCGTGAAGGGAGTCTGACCGTCATGGCCAAGACCATCCCCCGCCCGGAAACCGGTCTCTGGGAGCAGATCTACGTCATCGAGATCATGAAGGGCCTGCGCACGACCTTCGGGCACCTCTTCCAGAGCCTGACCGACCCGGGCCACTTCCCGACCACCTCGTACCCGGAAGAGATCCACGACCTGCCGCGCGACTACCGCGCCCGCCACCGCCTGATGCAGCGGGCCGACGGCAGCCCGCGCTGCGTCGCGTGCTACATGTGCTCGACCGCCTGCCCGGCACGCTGCATCAACATCGTGGCCGAGGAATCGCCGGACGCGAACATCGAGAAGCGCCCGGCGAAGTTCGAGATCGACCTCCTGCTGTGCGTGTTCTGCGGCTACTGCGTCGAAGCCTGCCCCTGCGACGCCATCCGCATGGACACCAAGATCGGCGTCCTGGTCGGCGACAACCGCGCCGACTTCGTGATCGACAAGGCGAAGCTGATGGACTGGAAACCCAGCGACTACCCGGCCGACGACACCCAGAGCCAGAAGGCGCCGGGAGGCACGCTGAATGCCCAGGCGCTGGCGGAACTGCATGGCGGAACCAGGGCTGGCGCGACCGCTGCCGGCCACGGGCAGGGGCACTGACCATGCTGCACTCTCTCGACCACATCCTTGGCGCGATCTACTTCTGGGGCTTCGCCGCCGCCGCCGTGCTGTGCGCCTTCGGCATCCTCTTCGGCCGCCATCCGCTCAACGCCGCGATCTGCCTCATCGGCACCATGCTCAGCCTCGCCGGCATCTACGCCCTGCTCGCCAGCCCCTTCCTGGCCGTCCTGCAGGTGCTCGTCTATGCCGGCGCGGTGATGATGCTGGTGCTGTTCGTGATCATGGTGCTGAACCAGGCCCGCGACCACGTCCTGCCGCGCTTCGACAAGCTGTCGCTGATCGGCGCCTCCCTGCCGGTGCTGGTCGGGCTGCTCGCCGTGGCCACGGTGCGCCACGACCACGCCGCCCTCGCACCGGACGCCGCCGCCGTGCGCGCGGGGGTCGAACCGGTCGCGACCGCGCTGTTCGCCCCCGGCAAAGGCTATTTCATCCTGTTCGAACTCGTCGGCGTGCTGCTCCTGGTCGCGGTGGTGGGTGCGGTGCTGCTCGCCAAGCGCCGGCTCGATGCCGAGGCGGGCGGCACCGACCATCCGGCTGGCGACGCGGCAGGCAGTTCGGCCGCACCGGCCGGCCAGCACGGAAAGGACGCGCATCATGGGCATTGATCCCGTCGCCATCCAGGCGCTGGCCGCCGCGATCTTCGCCATCGGCCTCGCGGCGGCGCTGCTCCGGCGCAACCTCTTCATCATCCTGATGGGCGTCGAACTGATGCTCAACGCGGTGAACCTCAGCCTGGTCGGTTTCGCGCGCACCCTGCCCGGCGACGCCAGCCTGATCGGCAGCCTGGTGCCGGTCTTCACCATCGCGGTCGCCGCCGCCGAGGCCTGCGTCGGCCTGGCGATGGTGATCTGCATCACCCGCCGGCGCGACGATGCCGATGCCGACGCCTACGCGTCGATGAAGGAATAAGCCGATGCCGGCCGCTGCCCATCTGCTCTGGCTCATCCCCGTCCTGCCGTTGCTCGGCGCCGTGTTCAACGGCTTCCTGGCGCTGGCGGCGTCGCGCACCAGCGACGGCCCGAACCGGGGCATCGTCGGGTTCCTCGCCGTGGCCGCCCCGGCGCTGAGTTTCGTCCTGGTTCTGATCTGCACCTTCGCCCTTGAACACGCGCCCAAGGATGCGCACGGCTCGGCGATGCTCAGCCAGTCGCTGTGGACCTGGTTCCAGGTCGGCGACGTGCCGATCCGGCTCGGCTTCGCCTTCGACCGCCTGACCGCGGTGATGCTGCTCTTCGTCACCGGCATCGGCACGCTCATCCACCTCTATTCCATCGGCTACATGGCGCATGACCGGGGCTTCGCCCGCTTCATGGCCTACCTCAACCTGTTCATGTTCGCGATGATCACCCTCGTCCTCGGCGACGGGCTGGTGGTGACCTTCCTCGGCTGGGAAGGCGTCGGCCTGTGCTCCTACCTGCTGATCGGCTTCTGGCATCAGAACGACGACTACAACGACGCGGCGCGCAAGGCGTTCGTGATGAACCGCATCGGCGACCTGGGCTTCCTGCTCGGCGCGTTCATCCTGGTCTGGGCCTGCGGCCACCTGGATTACGTCGGCATCAACCAGGCCGCGCTCGGCGGCCAGCTCGGTGGTTCGACCCTCGCCGCCGCCTGTCTGCTGCTGTTCCTCGGCTGCACCGGCAAGAGCGCGCAGATTCCCCTGCTGACCTGGCTGCCGGATGCGATGGCGGGTCCGACCCCGGTCTCGGCGCTGATCCACGCCGCGACCATGGTGACCTCGGGCGTGTACCTGGTCGCCCGCCTCGGCCCCGCCTTCGGCGCCTGCCCGGACGTGCTCAGCGTCATCCTGGTGGTCGGCTGCCTGACCGCAGTCTTCGGCGCGGTGGCCGGATTGTTCCAGCACGACATCAAGAAGGCCCTGGCCTACTCGACCGTGAGCCAGCTCGGCTTCATGTTCATGGCGATCGGTTGCGGCGCCTACACCGTGGCGATCTTCCACGTCTTCACCCATGCCTTCTTCAAGGCCACGTTGTTCCTGGGGTCGGGCGCGGTCATCCACGGTCTCGGCCACGAGCAGGACATGCGCCGCATGGGCGGCCTGGCGAAGCTGATGCCGTTCACCTGGATCGTGATGCTCATCGGCTGGTGGGCGATCATCGGGCTGCCGCCGTTCGCCGGCTTCTGGTCCAAGGACCTGATCCTGGAGCGTCTGTTCGCCGGCAATCCGCTGACCATGGCGGTCGGCGTCATCGCGGTGTTCACCGCGCTGATCACCGCCATCTACATGACCCGCATGCTGGTGCTCACCTTCAAGGGCCAGCCTCGGGTCGAACGCCACGCCGGCGACCTGCACGCCCTGCCGATCACCATGGGGATCAGTCTTGCCATCCTGGCCATCGGCAGCGCCGTCGCCGGCTGCCTGTGGATGGGCATCTTCGGCGAGCAGGCCGCATGGTTCCAACACTACCTCTCCGGCGTGCTCGGCGGCGGCGAGCATCTCGCACGGGTCAGGCTCCATATCGACCACGACGAGAACCACACCCTCGCCTACGTGGTCGCGATCATGGGCACCCTGACCGCGATCACCGGCGGTTTGTGGGCCTGGCTGCGCTGGACCCGGCCCCAGAGCGCGGCGGTGCCCGCGCATGGCAGCGACACCGCTCCGACCGGTTTCGGCGGCGCGTGGACCTACGCCTTCGACCGGGTGTACGATCTTGGCGTCGTGCTGCCCGTGCGCCTGATCAGCATGATCGCCTATGGATTGACGCTGCTGCCGCTGGTCGGTCCCGCCGCTGGCGGAACGGCCCGCTTCCTGGCCGACGGCTACGTCTCGCTCCAGCGGTCGCGCCTGCGCAGCCAGTTGACCCTCTCGCTCGCTGGGGTGGTCGCCATCCTCGCCGTGCTGTTCTTCCACCTGAAGTGAGCTGAGCCCCGATGAGCCCCTTCGTCCTCCTCGCCGCTCCCGCCCTCGCCGCCGTGGCCACCACGTTCACCGCCGGCAGCGAGACCGGCTCCCAGGCCGGCACCGCCCGTCGCTTCAGCGTGTTCCTGTCGACCGCGATCGCGGTGCTCGCCACCTGGGGCCTGTGGCCGGCCCTGGCCGGCGGCAGCGTGCCGGAAGCCGCCTGGGCCTGGTTCCGCGTACCGGGCGGCGATGCGGTGGTGCGCCTGGCGTTCTCCGCCGATGGTCTCAACGCCTGGCTGGCGATGCTGGTGGTCTGGCTGACCCCGGTCGCGCTGCTGGGCGCGGGCGGAGCGGTGAAGGATCGCATGCGCGACTTCGCGGTCTGCGTCCTGGCGATGGAGGCGCTCATGCTCGGCGCGCTTCTCGCCAGCGATCTTGTGGTCTTCTATCTTTGCTTCGAAGGCATGCTCATCCCGATGGTGCTGATCACCTGGATGTTCGGTGGGGCCGACCGCCGGGGGGCGGCGCTGAGCTTCGTGCTCTACACCATGGCCGGCTCGCTGCCGCTGCTGCTCGCGATCTGGTGGATCGCGCGCGCCACCGGCACCCTCGAGATCGCCCTGCTGCCGGCGGCGATCGGCAAGCTTGGCGCCCAGGAGCAGGGCCTGCTGTTCCTCGCCTTCGTCCTCGCCTTCGCGGTGAAGGTGCCGCTGCCGCCCCTGCATGGCTGGCAGGCGCGGATGTACGCGGAAACCCCTGGCGCCGGCGTCGTCCTGCTAGCCGGGGCCATGGCCAAGCTCGGCGTCTATGGCCTGATCCGCTTCGTGCTGCCGTTCTTCCCGGCCCTGAGCGCCGACTACGCGACCCTGTTCATCATCCTCGGACTCATCGCCACGGTGGGCGGGGCGCTGGTCGCCCTGGCGCAGGATGACGCCAAGAAGCTGCTCGCATTCTCGAGCCTCAGCCATCTCGGCCTGGCGGTGATCGGCGTCTTCACCTTCCAGCCGGCGGCGCTGACCGGGGTGGTGGTGCTGATGGTCGCGCACGGCCTGTCGGTGGCCGCGCTGTTCCTGCTCGCGGGCTGCCTGGAATCGCGCACCGGCAACTGCGGGGTCGACGACTTCGGCGGCCTGGCGAACCGCACCCCGATCCTGGCCATCCTCTTCGTCGTCGCCGCGCTCGCCTCGGCGGCGATGCCGGGCACGCTCAACTTCATCGGCGAGTTCCAGATCCTCGCCGGAATCTGGAAGACCAGCCCGTGGATTGCGGCGGTCGCCGGCCTGCCGGTCATCCTCGGCGCGGCCTACATGCTGATCCTCGTCCAACGCTGGTTCTATGGCCGCCAGCCGAAAGGACTGGCGAACGATGCGCGCCTGGTCGACGCCAGTCCGGCCGAGGCGCTCGCGGTCGCGCCGCTGCTGCTGGCTTCGCTCGTGCTCGGCTTCTGGCCCGCCCCGGTCGCGTCCAGCGCCGGACCGGTGGCGACGGCCTGCGCGGCCGATGCCTTATGCGCCAGGCATCCTGGGCCCACAAAATCCGATTCGGGGCCGATCCCGGTGCGCCCTCCGGCGGTCGTCCTGCCCTCCAACGCTCCCGCCTCCGCCGCCCCCGCCTCCTCCGCCCCATCGCCCTGCTGCCCAACCGTCCGGTGAGCTGATGCCCCCCGCCGACCTCCTGCTGCTCCTGCCCGCGATCCTGGTCCTTGCCGGGGCCTGCGTCACCTTGGCAGCCGAACCCTTCCTCGGCACCCGGGCGAAGCACGCCTGGCTACCCTGGATCGCCGCAGCCACGATCCTCGCCGCAGGCACCGCCCTTGCGCTGGCCAGCAACGGCCACCTGTACGGCAGCTTCGCCCTCGATCCCGCCCGTCGCTGGCTCGGCCTCGCGGTGCTCGCCGCCGCCCTCATCGCGGGCGCAGGCCTGCAATCCAGCCTGTCGCGCGACCGCTTCCCCGGCGGCGAACCGCATGCGCTGTTCCTGTTCGCCACCGCTGGCGCGCTGCTGATGGTGATGGCGACGGATGCGCTCGCGCTCTTCGTGGCGCTGGAGATCACCAGCCTCGCGGTCTACGCCTGCGTCGGTCTGCGGCGCAACCGCACGGAATCGAACGAGGGCCTGCTCAAGTACTTCGTCATGGGCGCGGTCTTCAGCGCGGTCTTCCTTTACGGCACCGCCCTGGTCTATGGCGCCACCGGGGCCACGGCCTTCGGCGCCGCCCCCCTGCCGGGCCGCAGCGGGCTGCATCTGGTCGGCCACGGCCTCATCGTCATCGCGCTGCTCTTCAAGGTCGGCGCGGTACCCTTCCATTTCTGGTCGCCGGACGCCTACACCGGCGCTCCGATCGCGGTCACCGGCTTCATGGGCGCGGTGATCAAGGTCGGCGGCTTCGCCGCCCTGGGCGCGGTGTGGCTCAATCTTGCCGCCGCCCTGTCCGGCACGCCGATCAGCGGCGCGCCGCTGCGGCTCGACACCGCCCTCGCGCCCAGCGCCGAGGCCCTCGCCGCCCTGCAACCGCTCAATTCGGTGCTGCTCGTCGCCGCCCTGCTCAGCCTGATCATCGGGACGTTCAGCGCCCTGCGGCAGACCTCGGTGCGCCGGCTGATCGCCTTCAGCTCGGTGGCCAATGCCGGCTACATGCTGCTCGCCCTGGCCTTGCCCTCGGTGGGGGGCGGACTCGACTTGGCCGGCCTGTGGATCTACCTCGGCGGCTACGCCCTGGCCACTGCCGGCGCGATGACCGCGATCACCGCCCTGGCCGGGCCCGAGGATGACGGCGACGACCTCAGGCGCCTGACCGGCCTCGGCCGCAGCAGACCTTTCCACGGCCTGGTCCTGACCGTGTTCGTCGCCAGCTTCGCCGGCCTGCCCCCCTCCCTGGGCTTCCTCGGCAAGTTCCTCGTCCTCGCCGGCCTGGTGGCGAAATCCTGGATCTGGATCGCCGGCATCGCCCTGGTCGCGGCCCTGGTCGGCGCCGCATTCTACCTCGGCCTGCTCGCCCGGCTCTGGAGCGGCGATGCCAAGCCTGCACCGGAACCAGGCGACGACCTCCTCGCCCGCTGGACCCTTGCCGGCGCGGCCGTGGCTGTGGTCGTGCTGATCCTCTGGCCCGGCTGGGCCGGGGCGACGCTGCTCGCGGTGAAATAGGCCATGGGCGACACCGTCGGCGGCTTCCCGCAGGGCCAGCCGCACCAGCACCGCATCCGTGTACGCTACGGCGAGACCGATGTCATGGGCATCGCCCATCACGGTTCGTACATCAACTGGTTCGAAGAAGCCCGCATCGAATGGTTGCGCGCCCAGGGTCATTCCTACCGCCATCTCGAGGCCACCGGAACGGGCATGCCGGTGATCGAACTCCAGGTGCGCTACCGCCGGCCGGTGCGCTTCGACGACGAGATGCTCCTGACCACCACGGCGTCGGCATGCGGCCCGAGCCGGGTCACCTTCATCACCGCGATCACCCTCGACGGCACCCCGATCTGCGACGCCACCGTCACCGTCGCCACCGTCGACCGCGACGGTCGGCCGAAACGCATCCCGGCCGAGATCCTGGCGCTGCTCAGCCCAGCAACCTGACCCGCAGGGCGAGGCGCGTGCCGTGCAGACCGCGCACCAGCTTTGCATCGGCGGTGATCCGTACCGAATCCAGCCGTTCGGCGAGGGCGATGAAGACGCCGTCGCAGGGGCGGCGGTTGTACTGGAGGGCGATGGCGGCGGCACGCGGGATCAAGGGCCGCGAGGCATGCCAGTTGACCTGAATCCTCAAGGCCATTTCCAGGCGAGGGGTCATCTCGGACATGGCGATCCGCTTCTGACGCATGCCGTTGATGAGGGCGTTCGCCACCTCGATGGCCAGAACGTCGGGTACGTCCGACGGCGTGTCCGTTTCCCCTGGGCCGATGGCCGCCATCCTGCGCCCATGCACGAGATCCTGGTGGTCGAGGACGAGCCCGGGGTGGTCGACGCGCTGCGCTATGCCCTGAAGGCCGAGGGATTCCTGGTGACGGCCGTCACCACCCTGGCGGCGGCGCGCACCCGTCTGGCCTTGGCGCGGCCGCACCTGGTGCTGCTGGATGCCGGTCTGCCCGATGGCAGCGGGTTCGACCTGCTGCGGGACCTGCGCCGGGGCGACGGCGTACCGGTGGTGATGCTGACCGCGCGTTCAGCCGAGGTCGACCGCGTGGTGGGACTGGAACTCGGTGCCGACGACTACGTGGCCAAGCCGTTCAGCCCGCGCGAACTGGTGGCAAGGATCAGGGCCGTCCTGCGCCGATGCGCGATGACGCTGCCGACGGGATCGGCCGGACCGGTCGAGCTCGATGCCGCCGCCTTCCGCGCCCGGTTCTTCAGCCAGCCGCTCGACCTGACGCGCTATGAGTTCCGCCTGCTGGTCGAGCTGGCGTCGGCTCCGGGCCGGGTGTTCTCGCGCGCGGAGCTCCTCGACCGGGTGTGGGAGGATCCCGGCGCGGTGAACGACCGCACCGTGGATACGCATGTGAAGACCCTGCGCGCCAAATTGCGCGCCATCCGCCCTGAACCCGAGGCGATCGAAACCGTGCGCGGTGAAGGCTACCGTCTGCGGGAGCAATGGTGAAACCGCGCGGAGCATGGAGCCTGTGGGGAAATGCGAGCCTGCGCCTGAAGCTGGCCCTGGCGGTGGCGCTGGTCACCGCCCTCGGCATGTGGCTGCTGACCGATCAGTTGCTGCGCGGATTGCGCCAGCGCTATCAGGAGGCGACCGAGGAGGCGATGATCGACACCGCCAACCTGCTCGCGGTGGCGGTCGAGCAGGATGGATCGATGGATGGCCTTCCCGACACCCGCCGGCTCGCGGCGATCTTCGCTGCGGCCCAGGCCCGCCATCTGGACGCACGGATCTACGGCCATCGCAAGATGCGCCTGGAACTCGGCGCCTACCTCACCGACGCCAAGGGCATGGTGCTCTGGCATGCGACGGATCCGACCCAGGTCGGACGCGACTACGGACGCTGGAACGATGTGCTGCGAACGATGCGCGGCGAATACGGCGCACGCGCCAGCCGGCTGGTTGCAGGCGACCCTGACAGCGCGGTGCTGCACGTCGCCGCGCCGGTGCGCCGGGACGGGCGCCTGGTCGGCGTGCTGTCCGTCTTCAAGGAGGCGGGCAGCACCATCCCGCTCGAAACCGCAGCGCGCACCGCTGCCATCAGCGCTGGCGTGGTCGTCGCCAGCGCCAGCGCGATCCTGGCGGCCCTGGTCACCTGGTGGATCTCCTGGCCGATCCACCGGCTGCGCCGCTGGTCGCGCGAGGTCGCCGCCGGCAAGCGGCCCTTGCCGCCGCGCCTGGGTTCAGGCGAAATCGCGGAGGTGGGCGCGGATCTCGCCCGTCTCGCCGGCGAAATCGACGGACGCGCCTACATCCAGGGGTACGTGCAGAATCTGACGCATGAGCTCAAAGGACCCCTGGCCTCGATCCGGGCTGCGGGTGAATTGCTGGCTGAGGACGCTGATCGACCACCCCGGAATGCCGCCGGCCGGATGCCGGACGAGGAACGCCGTCGCTTCGTGGCCAACGTGCTGGCCGAGAGCAGCCGCATCCAGGCCCTGGTCGAGGCGCTGCTCACCCTCGCCGCGCTGGAACGCCGAGACCGGCCGTTGGATTCCGCCGAGTTCGCGGTGGCGGCGCTGGTCGACGAGCTCCGCGCCACCTACGCAACCCAGGCGGAACGGCAACAGATCACGCTGGATTTTTCCAGCGCCTCCGGCTTGCTGCTGGTGGGCGACCGCTTCCTGATCCGGCTCGCCTGCGACAACCTGCTGCGCAACGCCCTCGCCTTCGCCCCGGCCGGTTCGCCGGTGACGTGCGCCTTCTCCGTCGCTGATGGACGGATCGCCTGCACGGTGCGCGATCGGGGCCCTGGAATCCCGGCTTTCGCGCTCGACCGCCTGGGCGAACGGTTCTTCTCCCTGGCCCATCCTGTGACCGGGCGCAAGGGGAGCGGCCTGGGTCTTGCCATCGTGCGCGAGGTCGCCAGCCAGCACGGGGGCCGGTTCATGATCGGCAATCATCCCGACGGCGGGGCCGAGGCGCGCCTTCTGCTGCCGGGCCGGCTCGCGATCGATCCCTGAAGTCCGGTCCGACTTCACCTCCGCTTCACCGGACGCCCACACCCAGCCCATGCTCAGCCGCAGCATGGCCGGTGGAGGACCCGACCATGCATAACCATCCCTTCACCCCCTGGTGGCGACGTGGTCCCACCTTCATCCTCGCAACCCTGGGCGCGATCACCGCTGCCGACATCCTGCTCTGGGGCTGCGACCCCGGCTGGTCGGCGGGAGCGGTCTGCCTGGGTGCCGCAGCCATGGTTGCCTGGCGCTGGCCGCACGTCCTGCGGCAACCGCAGGGCGTTCTCGCGTCACTGGGCCTGGGCACGGCGGCCCTCAGTTGCGTGTACGATGTCGGCGTGCTGCCGCTCCTGCTCGCGCTGGCATTCCTCCTGATGCTGGTGCGCATCGGTCGTACCGGCACCAGTGACGCAGCCCAGGTCGCAGTCGATGCGTTGACCCTCACCGCGATCGCCCTGACCCGGCCGTTCCAGGACCAGGGCCTGGCCGGCCGCTGGCTGCGTCGGCATGCCCCCCCGCCTGGACCTGGCTGGTCGCTGTGGCTCCCGGCACTCGGCATCGGAGCGGTGTTCCTGGCCATCTTCGGCCTCGCCAATCCGGTGCTCGCGCAATGGCTGGGGATCGCCTGGGAACGCGTCTGGAACATCCTGTGCACCCTGCCGGATCCGCTGCGCATCGGTTTCTGGCTCGTGCTCGCTGGCCTGGGCTGGTTCCTGCTCCGGGGCAGGCTGCTGCCGTACCGCGCCCGGTTCACCTCGCTCGCCCTTCCGCCTGCGCGGCAACCGGACCAGGTGCCGATGACCGTGCGGGTGCTGCTGGTGGCCAATGCGCTGTTCCTCCTCCAGACCGGCATGGACGCGGTCTACCTGTGGGGCGGAGCAGGCCTGCCGGCCGGGATGACCTGGGCCGAGTACGCGCATCGGGGCGCCTATCCGCTCCTCGCTGCCGCCCTGGTCGCAGGGGTGGTGGTGCTGCTCGCCTTCCGGCCCGGCGGTGCGGCAGAGCGGCAACGGCTGGCGCGGATCCTGGTCTGGATCTGGCTCGCGCAGACCGTGGTGCTGATGGCCTCGTCGTGGTGGCGCCTGCACCTGTACGTCGACGCCTATGGCTTCACGCTTTGGCGCTGTGCCGCCGCGATCTGGATGCTCCTGGTCGCCGGTGGCCTGGGCCTGATCGCGCTACGCATCGCCCTCAGACGCAGCAACGGCTGGCTGCTGGACCTCAACGCCGGCTTGACCGCCCTGGTGCTGCTGGGCTGCGCCTGGATCGACTGGGATGGACTGGTCGCGTGGGGCAATGTGGAGCGGCACCAGGCCGGGCACGGCGCCGCGATCGATCTCGACTACCTGGCATCCCTGGGGCCGGGCGCCCTGCCCGCCTTGAAAACCCTGGCCTATGGAACCGGCCCGGACGATGAACCCTTGCGCTCGTCCGTGCGCCACGCCGCGCGCAACGCGGCGGATCGCGTGCAGCGTCGATTCGCGGTGGCCCTGCTGGACTGCCGTGCCTGGACCGTGGTCCGGGCCCGGGCGGTCGGATTCCGGCCCTGACATGCCTGCGCTCCCGCCGCCCTTCCGCGTGGCGCCAGCCTTATCTGCTGGCGAGCCTCGCCATCCCCGCGCTGAACGCTCGGTCCTGCTCATCAATCCGTTCTACCGCAAGGATGCCCGCGCCAGCCTGGGCAAGCACGTGCTGACCCCGACGCTGGCTTTGAGCAGCCTCGCCGGCGTCACTCCGCCGGACTGGTCGGTGCGAATCTGGGATGAGAACCTGCTCCAGGGACCGCCGCCCGCCGATCCGCCGCCGCGCGTGGCCGGGATCACGGTGCACCTGACGTTCGCCAAGCGGGCATATGAACTGGCGCGCTGGCTCCGGCAACGCGGCACGACCGTGATCTTCGGTGGACCGCATGTCTCGGCCTGCACCGATGAGGCCGCGGCGCACGCCGATGCGGTGGTGCTCGGCAATGGGGCCTCCATCTGGCCGACCGTCCTCGCTGACCTCGCGGCCGGACGCCTGCGACGGCGTTATGACGGCGCCTGGCAGGAGCTGGCGGCGGTCCCGCCGCGACGCGACCTGCTGCCGAAGGCCAGCTACCTCACGACCGCCAGCCTCAACGCCACCAACGGCTGCCGGAACCGTTGTGACTTCTGCTACCTGTCGACGGCAGGAGTGCGCATGCCCTGGCGGGTACGCGATCCACGCGAGGTCGCGGCGGAATTCGCCGCGACCGGAGAGCCATATGGGGTGTTCACCGACAACAACCTCGGTTCCGACCCCGACCACCTCATCGACCTCTGCACCGCGCTGCGCCCCCTGCGACGGATCTGGAGCGCGGCGGTCACCCTCGATGTGACCGATCGCGAGGACGCGGTCGCGGCGATGGCGGCGGCCGGTTGCACCGGGGTCTTCATCGGCTTCGAAAGCCTGGGCGACGGCAACCTGCGCCGCGCCGGCAAGCGCACGCCGCCAGCCGGGGAATACGCCCGCCGGGTGCGGATGTTCCACCGCCATGGCATCCAGGTGAACGCCAGCTTCGTGTTCGGGTTCGACGGGGACGACACCTCCATCTTCGCACGGACCCTGGCTTGGTGCGAGGCGGTCCGCCTGGAATGCGCCACCTTCCACATCCTCACGCCGTATCCGGGCACCCCGTTGTTCCGACGCCTGGACGCGGCCGGACGGATCCTCACCCGGGACTGGCAACGCTACGACACCGCCCACTGCGTCTTCCGCCCGGCCCGCATGACGCCGGAGGAGCTGGAGGCGGGTTACGCCTGGTGCTACCGGCGGATGTTCTCGCTGGCGTCGATCCTGCGCCGCCGCCCGGATGACCCGCGCGCGGTGCTGCCCTACCTGGCGATGGCGCTGCTCTACAAGCGCAGCAATCCACTCTGGTCGGCGCTCATCCGCCATCGCCTGGTACATGCGGTCTGGCATCCCCTGGTCGAACTGACCCGACGCCGGTTCTGGGCCGGGCGGAGCCGCCTGCCGGAGGCGCGTGTCCTGGCGGTTCCCGCCGGGGTCTAAGGCCCGGACCGGAATCGGCCGCACTGGGATGGCTCAGAGCCCGCCGAAGCGGCGTTCCCGCCGCTGGTACTCGCGCAGGCAGCCGATGAAGTCGGCTTCGCCGAAGTCGGGCCAGAGCGCCTGGCTGGAGACGTATTCGGCGTAGACCGACTGCCAGGGCATGAAATTCGACAGGCGCTGCTCGCCGGCGGTGCGGATGACCAGGTCGAGATCGCCGCCGTCGGGGGCGTAGAGATGATCCTGCACCGTACCGGCATCGATCGCGGTGGGGTCGATCTCGCCCGCCTTGGCGCGGGCAGCGATGCGGCGGCAGGCATCGACCAGTTCATCCCGACCGCCGTAGCTGATCGCCAGGCTGAGCACCATCCGGGCATGCCCGGCGGTGGCGCTGCGGACGCGGTTGAGCTCCTTCAGCACCGGCGTGGGCAGGCGGTCGAGCTGGCCGATCGCCGCCAGGCGGATCTGGCTGGCATGCAGGGTCGATTCTTCATTACGCAGGAAGTCGCGGAGAAGATGCATCAACACGTCGATTTCGCGTTGCGGCCGGGTCCAGTTCTCGGACGAGAACGCATACAGGGTGAGGCGCGCGATCCCCAGCCGGGCGGCGGCGGTGGTGACCGTGCGCACGGCCTCGGCGCCAAGGCGATGCCCGCGCACCCGTTCCCAGCCGCGACCGGTCGCCCAGCGGCCGTTGCCGTCCATGATGATGCCGACGTGGCGTGGCAGCCGGGCCGCATCGAGCCCGGCCGAACGCAGGGCCGAATCGGTGGCGGCGGGCGACAACGAGGCGGCCGGCACGTTCATGCGACGATGATCTCGTCACGACCGGGCCCCACCCCGATCCAGCCCACCGGGACTTCCAGGCGCGATTCGATGGTCTCGATGTAGCACCGGGCCTGCCTGGGCAGGTCGGCCAGGGTGCGGCAGGCGGCGAGCGATTCGCTCCAGCCGGGCAGGATCTCCCACACCGGCTTGGCGCGGGCGAGGTCTTCCAGGCGCGCAGGCACGGTGCCCAGACGTTCGCCCTCGACCTCGTAATCGACGCAGATCGGCACTTCCCGCTCACCGGTCAGGATGTCGAGCTTGGTCAGGGCGATGCGGTCGACGCCGTTCAGGCGGCAGGCGAAGCCGACCGCGACGAGATCGAGCCAGCCGCAGCGGCGCGGCCGGCCGGTGGTGGCGCCGAATTCGCGCCCGCGCTGGCGCAGGGCCTCGCCGGTGGCGTCGAGCAGCTCGACCGGGAACGGCCCGCTGCCGACGCGGGTGGAATACGCCTTCACCACCCCGATGACCTCGTCGAAATGCTTGTGCGACAGGCCGGATCCGGTGATCACGCCGCCGATGCCGGTGTTCGATGACGTGACGAACGGGTAGGTTCCGAAGTCGACATCCAGCAGCACGCCCTGGGCACCCTCGAAGAGGAAGCGGCTGCCATCGCGTGCGGCCTGGTGCAGGAAGGCGGCGGTGTCGCTGACCAGCGGCGCGATGCGCCGGCAGGCCTGCATGAGGGGCCCCATCGCCGATTCGACCTCGATCGCCGCACCGCCGTGCAGGGTGGTGATCTGGCGGTTGGCGCTCGCGAACAGATCGCGCGCCTTGCGTTCGAAGGTGGCCAGATTGCGCAGGTCGCCGGCGCGCAGGCCGGTGCGCGCGACCTTGTCGATGTAGCACGGGCCGATGCCGCGCAGGGTGGTGCCGACCTTGCTCGCGCCCTTGGCGGCTTCGATCGCGGCGTCGAGCGCCTTGTGCGCCGGCAGCACCAGATGCGCCCGGTCGCTGATGCGCAGGCGCGGCGCGGCTTCGCAGCCGCCAGCGGCGAGCTCATCGAGCTCCTGGCAGAGCGCGATCGGGTCGAGCACCACGCCGTTGCCGATCACGCAGGCCGCACCCTGGTGCAGTACGCCGGACGGCAGCAGGTGGAGCACCGTCTTGCGCCCGCCCACGACGACGGTGTGCCCGGCGTTGGCGCCGCCCTGGCAGCGCACCACGACCTCCGATTCCTTGGCGAGCAGGTCGATGACCTTGCCCTTGCCCTCATCGCCCCATTGCAGGCCGAGCACGACGCGCGAGCGCGCGGTGGAGCGCGCAGGCGCGGCCGGAGCCTTCACCTTCGCCGTCCCTTTCGTCGCCTTGACCGGGGTCTTGGCTGCGGTCTTGGCTGCGACCTGTTTCTTTGGCTGCAACGGCCTCTTAGCCGCTTTTGCCGCAGGGGTGGAGGAGCGGGGCTGCTTCGTCTTCGTGGCCGGCATGTGGTTCCGCAATCAAGGTACACGAAAAACCCGGAGCATGCGCGTCCGGGCCTGGTAGAGGCTAGCGGGGATCCGCCAGCGGCAAGCCGCTGGTTGCCGGCGGATCCCGGCGGATCGCGCCGTACCGGCGGGTGCGGATGGCGCACTCACCGAGACGAAGGGCGGCCGTAGGCGCGGGCGAAGAGCTCCTCGGCGGCTTCGAGCATCGGCGGTCCGGGCACGTCGGCGAGGTCGGACGGGATCTCGATGATCCCGTCGGGATCGCGCACGGCGCGCAGACCGGCCAGGCCCGGCATCCGGCGCAGGACCGCGGCCTTGTCGGAGGCGACGATCAGCACATCGGGATCCATGGCGATGAGGTGTTCGGGAGCGTAGTCGGGCCAGTCGCGGTAGCGTTCCGCCGCCGCATCGATCAGCCCGGCGCTGGTCAGCACATCGTGGTAGCTCGTGCCCTTGGTGCCGCCGTAGAGCTTGTCCATGATCGGCATCAGCCACACCGCCCGCTTGCGCTTCGCGGTCGCCGGCAGGGCGCTGGCGACCGCATCCAGGCGCCGAGCGAAGGACGCGGCCCAGCGCCGGCCGAGATCCTCATTGTTGAGCAGGGCCGAGACCTCGATCGCGGTGCGTTCCAGGGTGGCACGCCCGCGCATCGGACCGAGATCCCAGACCATGATGCCGGCCTCGCGCAGGCGCGCCGCCTGCGCCTCTTCGCCTGCGAATACCGTGGCCACGACCAGATCCGGTTTGAGCGCGATCAGCCGCTCGACATCCTTCAGGCCATCGAGGCGCGGCAGCCCTTCAAGCCGCCAGTTGGCACGACCGAAGGAGAACGCGCTGGCGGCGACATGCCGACCATGCGGGAGCAGTTCGACCAGCAGCAGATCGCTGGCCAGCGACAGGCTGGCGATGCGGCGGTAATCCCGCGCCGGCACCAGCACGCCGCGCGCATCGGGCAGGGCGCGGCCACCATCCGGCAGGATCGTCCAGCGCAGGGAGGCGGCGGTCGTCGGCGCCGCGACGGAGACCATCGGCGGAGGCTGCCGCAGCCAGGCGACGCCGGCCACGGATCCGGCCAGGGCGAGGAGGATCGCGGCGGTGTTGATCAGATCGGTCCGGTTCATGGTGCTGCCGCCCGACGGAAACCCAGTCCGGCACCAGGCACCGGTTCGACCCCGAAGACGCGGCGCAGGTGGCCGGCATCGAGCACTTCCGCGGTCGACCCCGCCGCCTCGACCCGGCCGCGGGCGAACAGCACGGCGCGATCGGCGACCCGGCGCACCTCGTCAAGCTGATGCAGGACGACCACGACGACCCGGCCCGAATCCGCGAGTCGGCGCAGAAGCTCCTCGAAGGCCAGCACATGGCCGACATCGAGCGCCGCCGTGGGCTCATCCATCAGCACGGCGCCGGATCCGCCGGCCAGGGCCCGTGCGACCAGCACGCGCTGCTGTTCACCCGCCGACAGGTCGCAGAAGGCGCGTTTCGCCAGGTGCATGGCGTCGGCGTCGGCCAACGCCTGGTCGACGGCGCAGGCATCGGCGGACGAAAGCCGGCCCAACGGGCCGACATGGGCGAAGCGACCCATCGCCACGACCTCCGCGACCCGCAGTGCGGCCGAGAGCTGGCTGCGCTGGGGGATGTAGCCGATCAGGCGGGCGCGGCGATCGGCCGGCAGGCGGCGCAGGTCGGCCCCGTCGAGTTCGATCCTCCCGGTCGATGGCAGCAGGCCGAGCACCGCCTTGAGCACGGTCGACTTGCCGGCGCCGTTGGGGCCGATCAACGCCGTCACCTGGCCGGCGAGGGCGGTGAAGCCGGCATCACGGACCACCAGGCACGGCCCGCGACGCACGTCGAGGTGGTCGACCGTCAATTGGTCGGCGCGCAGCGCTGCGCAGGGCGCGTTCATACTAGATCTCGCACATGAGCCTCATGTTTTTAACAAGCAGGCTCTGGTAAACGGACTGATAAATTTCCGATCGGTACCTGAAAATTGCCGGCAAAAATCGCAAGTGCGCCCCATATGCAAGGCGGGAGGAGGGAGTGTGGCAGCGCCACATGACCGACGACCAACGCCGCAGATGGGGTGCAATTGCGATTTTTAAGTTCATACCAGCCCCTCGCGACGCGTGCGGATGAGCAGCAGCAGGAACAGCGGGGCCCCGATCAGGCCGGTGATCACGCCCAGGGGGACCTCGGCCTGGTCCCGCATGCTGCTGCCGGCGACCAGCGGCAGACCACGCGCCCCGACATCGCACCAGACCAGGAAGGCGGCTCCGCCGATCGCCGCGAGCGGCACCAGGCGGCGGTGGCCGGGGCCGACCAGGCCGCGCAGGGCATGCGGCACCACCAATCCGACGAAGGCGACGCCCCCGCCGAGCGATACCGCCGCAGCGGTCAACAGCGCCGTCCAGACCAGGATCCAGCGGCGGGCGCGACGCACGTCGACGCCCAGGGCGCCGGCCTCGTCCTCGCCACTGAGGAGCAGATCGAGCACGCGGCTCCAGGCCAGGGCGGCGATGATCCCGAGCACGACCAGCGGCGCGGCCAGCACCAGGTGCGTGCGGCCCTTGCCGCCGAGTCCGCCCAGGCTGAATTCCATCAGCGCCCGGCCGAGCGCCCAATCGCCCCGGGTCAGGGTGGTGACCAGGGCGGAAATGCTCAGGATCGCGGCATTGATCACGAATCCGGCGAGCAGCACCGCGACCATTCCCTCGCCGAGGCGCGTGGTCGATCGCGCCAGCGCCATCAGCGCCGCGAGGGTGGCCAGGCCGCCGATCAGGCAGCCGACCGGCAGGGCCATCTCCGGGGCGAGCCACACCGGCAGGGCCACGGCGCTGCCGATGCTGGTAAGGAAGAGGATGACGAGCTGCCCGCCCAGGGCCGCTCCGGCCGTTGTGCCGAGCACATCGGGGCTCGCGAGCGGATTGCGGAACAGGCCCTGCGCGAGCACCCCGGCCACCGCCAGGGCGGCGCCGGCGAACGCCGCCGAGGCGATGCGCAGGGCGCGCAGTTCGAGCAGCATCGCGCGGGTCGATGCGTCGCTGAGTCCCGCCGCCCCCACCACCAGACCCGCCGCGATGCCCAGCGCGAGCAGGACGATGAGCCCGAGAATGAGGACGGCGGGTCGCACGCGTCACCTCACCAGGTCGCCGCGGCGGCGGCGAACACCGCCGGAGGCATGTGGGTGTATTCGTTGGCGTTGGAATCGCGCTGCGGCACATAGCGCGCGTCGGTCAGGTTCTCGCCGCGCAGCGAGAGTTCGAGCCAGGTTTTGACCTGCCAGGCGACGCGGGCGGCGACGGTGGTGTAGCTGTCGAGCCGGTTCTGGTTCCCGTCGCTCGCGAAGCGCGACCCGACGTGGCGCACGGTGACATCAAGCGAGGTCTTGGCCCAGCGCCAGCCCGCCACCGCGCCGCCGCTCTGACGCGGGGTGTGCATGACCTCGTGGCCGGTGCCGTCGTTGCTCTCCTGCATGGTCCAGAACAGGCGCAGCCGCAGGGGATCCCCGGCCGGCTGGAAGGCGAGGGCGTTCTCGACCCCCTGCACCCAGCGGCCGCCAGGCGCGTTGTAATAGCCCTTGGTCCAGTCGTAGGCGATGGCCGAGCTCCATTCGGTGCGGAAGTACACGTTGCTCAGGCTGAGCCCGGGCGCGAGCTCGGTCTCGTGCCCGGCATCGTAGGACACGTTGCGCTGCGGCGTCAGCGATGGATTGCCGACCGGGCTGCCGAAGAAGTCCGGCGCATGCAGTTCATAGACGCTGGGCGCGCGGAAGCCGGTCGCCGCCGAAGCGTGCAGCTTCATCCGCTTGTCCCAGGCCCAGCGCGCCGCGCCCAGGCGCCAGGTGGTGGCGTCGCCGTCGCGGCTGTGGAAATCCTCGCGCACGGTGCCGGTCAGCTCATTGAGCGCGTCGCTCCAGGACAGCTGGGCGTAGACGCCGGTGTTCGAGTCCTGGGCATGGAAGTTGCCGAAGTCGTCGCCGGCGGTGTAGCGCATGGCCGAACGCCGCCAGTCGATGCCGCCGCCGACCACGACATCGCCGAAGCCGAACCAGCGCGTGCGGGCCGAGACGTACTGCTCATCGCCCTCGTAGCGGCTGTCGTAGGCCGAGCCGGCGTAGTCATGCCCGGTGGTGGTGAGCGCGGCATCGACCGCGTACCAGAGATCGCGCTGCGTCGCGCCGGAGCGGCGCTGGCCGGCCTGGCCCTCGGCCCCGGCCGACACCCGGTTCAGGTGGTCGACCTGGTAGAGCGGAGCGTCGTCGAAATTCGCCGAATAATCGTCGTACTCGCTGCGCGAGGCCACGGTGCGCAGGGCCGCGTACACCTTGAGGTCGGCGCTGGGCGACCACTCGATCCGGCCGTCGAGGCTGCCGCGCCGCCAGGCGTCGTCCTCGTGGCCGCGTGGATCGCCCTTCGATCCCTGGTCGGTCTTGGCCGAATAGCCCTGGCTGTTCAGCCCCTCCACGGTGAGGGCGTAGCCCACCGTCCTGCTGAGCGGACCGGTGGCCTCGACCAGCCCGCGCGACGAGTTGAAGGATCCGTATTCGACCAGGGCGCGGCCCTGGTTCGTCGCGGTCGGACGGGCGCCGACGAGGTTGACCACACCGGCGACGGCGGACGAGCCATACAGGCCGCTCTGCGCGCCCTTGACCACCTCGATGCGATCGAGGCCGGCCCCGGTGAGGAGCACCGGATTCGGCTGCGACTGGGTGGCGGTCGGATCGTGGAGCGGGATGCCGTCGAGCAGGATGGCGGTGTCGTGATTGTCGGCGCCGCGCAGGCGGAAGGTGGTCGCTCCCGCCATGCCGCCCCCGGTGCGGAAGACATCGATGCCGGGCAGCGTGCTGATCGCCTGGATGGCCTGGGCCGGCGTGCCGTCCTGGCGCAGATCGTCGCGGGTGACGACATCCACCGTGGCGGTGGTGCGGCCGAGATCGCTCGGGGCGCGGTCGGCGGTGACGATGATCGACGACGACGCGGCTGCAGCGGGCGTGGCGACGCGGGCCGGCTCGGCTTCGCCCGCGCTCAGGTGCGGGCAGACACCGGACCCGGCGGCGGCGATGAGGGCCAGCGTCGGGACGAGGTGGTGGGTGGAGATGCGGGGGATGCTGCGGATGACGGAGGCCATGATGGCTCCTGCCGGCCAGGGTCCGTTCCCTGGCGAGGCGCTCGGGTGGTGATGCCGCGAGCACCACGCTCGCGGTCATCCAGCCGACCGGCCATCGCGAACAAACACGGCGGGGCAGGCGGATGCCTGCGTCCGACCGTGCCCATCCCCGAGGGCCGCGTCGACAGGTCCAGGCAGGTCTCCTGACTTCCGGTTCATCCCGTCCGGCGCCTTCCCACACGTTACCGTGCAGTGGCCTCGCCGACGGTCCCCGGTTACAGTGGCGGGTCCGCGCCGGATTCGGGCTATCGCCCCCACCGGCTTCCCTCTTCGCCCCCGCTGAGCGGGGGAACCTGGACGGGTGCGCAGCATGGGATCGACGGCCGGTCCGCAAGACCCTGCCTAATCACTCGCGCAGGGAAGCGCAGGGGGGGATGGCCACAGTGAGCACATGGATCACATGGGATGGCGATTGGTGGCCTTTGCGTTCCCTGTGGCCATCGACGGTGCTGTTACCGATTGCGGCGGGTTCTTGGGTGGGCGCCCCGATCACTCGCGGAAATGCCCGCTCGCCCGCGCCGTGGCCTCATAGATGCGGGGCAGGACCAGACCGGAAGCCTTCAGCCGGGAGAGGCTGAGCGCCACGACGAAATCCCTGGTGTGCTGCACCGGGATGTCCTTGGCCAGGTGATGCTGATCCAGGATCTGCCGGGCCATGCCGAGGGCCACCTCGCCTTGTTCCAGCGGCGAGGTGGCGATGGCGAGCATGCCGCCATCGTCGACGAAGAACGCGTTGGTGCCGATGAGCGGGATGCGCGAGCGTTGGCAGGTCTGCGCGATCAGATCCGCTGCGGGCACCAGTTCCTTGCTGCCGGTCTTCTGCGCGATGCGACGGTAGTTCGAGGTCACGATGAAGTCCGCCGTGGCGGACAGGCGGTCGACGGCCTGGTTCCAGGCATCGAGATCGTCGACCAGGACGGTGTCGACCAGGGCCAACGGCGCCCAGTCGTGCGCCTGGACCCAGCGGGCATCCCCCGCCACGGTCTCGGAGCGATCACCCAGGAACGCCACCCGCACGGGCCCGGTGCGGGGCCGGTTCGCCGCCAGGATGAGCAGCGCGTCCTTGAGCGCCGCCAACGGCAGGCGCTCAAGGATGCCGGTGACGTTGGCGGCGCGGTCGTAGCCATAATCCGCCCGTTCGTTGTTCACCCCGGCGAAGACCATGCTGATCCCGGGCCGATCGGTGTACCTTCTGGCGACGAACGCCTGGGCGTCATCATCGATCGCCAAGACCGCATCGGGTCGCCAGAGATCGATCAGCCGGCAGGCGGCGATCCCGGCGTTGGCCTTGTGCTCGGGCCAGGGATGGCGCTTGGTGTCGAGATAATGCCAGCGCACGTTCCAGTCGCCGGCCTGGCCCAGACCGCGGCGGATGCCCTGATTGACCCCCTGCACCCAGTTATAATCGGTGGAATAGCTGTGCAGGATGAGCAGCCGGGGCTTGGTGAGGTTGGTCCAGACCACCATCGTCGCGACTTCGAGGGCGAAGAGGATGATCGCGAGGTTGCGCAGGAGTCTCATCACAGCAGCCCCAACAGCTTCCAGAACGGGATCGAGGCGTAGATGGCCGCGATCTTGACCACGTTGATGAGCAGGTTGAAGCGCAGGAAGGTCGCTTCGGTGTAGGCGTCCTTCACCGTCAATTCCTGGAACTGGAGGTAGTACGAGCACTGGTACGGGAACATCCACATCTCGCCCAGGACCAGGATGATGAAGCCAACCACCCACTGGTTGATGCCGGCATGGTCGGCCAGGGGCAGGAAGACCGCCGCCAGGATCACGATCGTGGCGTTGATCGGCATGGCCAGGCGCAGCACGAAGGTGAGCGCGGCGAGGACCAGGATGAAGCCGGCGAAGTCGGTCCGCATCGAGGTGCCGACCGCCGCCAGGTGCCTGGCGATGAGGGCATCCAGCCCGACCGCATTGATCAGCCCGACGATGCCGACGATGGTCGCCAGGTAGACCAGGAATGGCCAGTCGACCTGCTGCCGGAACTCCTTCTTCGTCAGGCTGCCGCACAGCAGCAGGCCATAGAGGATGGTCAGACCGATCCACGGCGGCGGGATCGCATGCGCCGAGAAGGAGATGATGCCGAGGACGAACAGCACGATGCCGGCGATCGCCGCCCATTCGCGCTGCTTCAGCGGCCCGAGCAGCCGCAGCTGCGCCGCCACCATCTGGCACGAGACCGCCACCGGTTCGCGGTTGCGGAAGAACAGCACGACCAGCAGGACATAGGCCAGCAGCATCGCCAGGCCGACCGCGGCTGACGCGACCAGCCAGCCGACCCATTGGTACTGCTCCTGCATCTGGGTCGACATCATGCCGAAGACCACGAAATTCACCGATTTGCTGGTGAGGAACATGCCCGAGAACAACGTCGCCCCGGTGAAGGTCGCGACCGCCAGGTGGTTCGCGACCTTGCCGCCCGGCTTCAGGCGCAGGACCTCGACCAGATCATTGAGGATCGGGGCCATCAGCGCGACCCGCCCGTTCGCGGTGGGCAGGATCGGGGTCAGCAGGGTGCCCATGCCGATCAGCCCGGTATGCAGGCCGATCTGGTTGCGGGGCAGCCAGCGCAGGAGCAGCAGGCTGGCGCGGTAGCTCAGGCCGGAGGCGATGATCACCGTGCCCAGCCCGAGGATGCTCATGGCCATGAAGAAGCCGTCGGAGGCGAAGCCCGAGAACACCACCTTGGCCGGCGCCATGCCGACGCAGATGGCGGCCAGCAGGACGAACAGCCCGGGCACGTACTCGTCGGCCAGCTTGAAGATCCACATCAGCACGGCGGCGCTGAAGATGCCGCAGAAAAGGGCGGCATCATGCTGCAGCCCGGCGCTGGATGCTGCATACCAGATCGCCGGGGGCGCCAGCGCGGTGAGCAGCCAGCCGAAGGCGATCGACGCCGGCACCCGCGCGGCGGCGCGACGGATCGCGCTGGTCGATTTGACCGCGACCGCCTCGCCGCTGAAGGTCCGCATGATCGCCAGCGAGAATTCCGCCTGCACCTCCGGCGTCGGGATCAGCGCCTCGCGCAGTTTTTCCCGAGGAATGCTGACGACCGTCAGCGGTTCGGTCGCCTCGGCGGTGGCCAGGTAGTGGCGGACCTCGGTGCCGGCCTCGTCGCCCACCCGGCCGCCGGCCTTGACCACATGGCGCCGGCCGAGCGGGGTGACCAGTTCGACCCGGCCGGAGACCACCAGGAACAGGTGGTCGGCCGGGGCCTCGACCGCGAAGAGGTGCTCGCCCACGACGCAGGTGCGCAGGCGCAGGTGCGGCAGCAGCCGCGCCAGGGCGCTGTAGCGGCATTGCTTGAGGATGCCGTCCGCGAGCAGCCGTTCGAGGATGGCGGCGTGGTCGCCCTCCATCGCGGCCGCGCTTGAACCGCCGGTCACGGCGCGGCGGCCCTCGGCAGACTGGCGGGGGCAGGAGCGGGGACGGCGGCAGGGGCCGACGGGCCGGCCGCGTCACCCGCCTTGACCGGGGTGGTGATGTTGTCGAAGGTCACCATCAGGCTGTCGAAGGCGAGCTGGATGACGTACTGCTCGGGGTGGTGCACCTCGTTGCCCTTGCGGAACCCGAACTGCATCGGGTCCGAGACCATGAGCTGGAGCTTCTCCTTGGAAAAGAACAGCACCTTGTGGCCGACCGTGCTCTTGCCGTTGATCTTCACCAGATCCGGCATGCCGAAGGCGATGATGTTGCGCTGGTAGCCCGGCACGTCATCGGGCCAGAGCGCCTTGGCGCCCGGCAGCGCGACCCCGGCGAACATCGCCATGCCCTTGATCAGGTCGACCTCGGGCTTGAACGCGACCACGGTGGCGGTGGCGAGGGCGCCGGCGAATTCGAGCGAACGGAACACCCATTCGCGCGACTGCGCCGACTTGGTGTCGCTGACCAGGGTGTAGACCTGCTCCACGCTCTGCGGCACGACCTCGATCGGCACCGTGTAGTTGAAGACCGGCCCGCCCAGGCTCGCGTCGGAGGGAGGACAGATCAACGCCCGGCCGGAAGCCTTGATCATGCCGGTGTCGATCAGACGGTCCTGGCCGCTGAAGTTGCTGATCGACAACGCGACCACGAAGAACTGCTCGGCGACCACCGGGCCGAAGATGCGCCGCGCCTGCTCGTCCGGCAGGGGGAAGGCGCTGATCTCGTTGAGCGGCACGACCGACCCCAGGAAGCGCCGGCGGTAGTCCTCGGCCGATATGAGCAGGAAATGGCGCGAAGCCGAGGCGACGATCGGCGAGACGCTGACGTTGGTGCGCAGGAAATCCTTGAAGATGCTGCGCAGCTTGACCAGGTGCTGCTCCATGCGTTCGTACTGCTGCGGGAAATCCGCAGAGCCGACATCGATCTGGCGCAGGTCGGCGAGAACCTGGGTCAGGGTGTCGCGACCGTCGACGGTGGCCTCATGGATGCTCGACAACTCGGCCGAGATCGGCTGCAGAGCGCGCAGCAGGCGCAGGCGCAAGGCGGCGAGCGCCGGTTCGCTGATCTTCAGCGCGTTCGCGGGGCCGGGCTTCGTCGGCGAGGGATTCTTCGCCTCGGCCTCCTGGGCCTCCAGGATCCAGCCCTGGATGTCGGCGCGCAGGATGCGCAGCTGCGCGATCTTGTCCTGGATCGCCTTGATGTTGTCGTTGACCCCCAGATAGCGTCGGGCGAGGCGGTTGTTGGCGACCTGGACGGTGACGGTCAGGGGATCGCCGGAGCGGACGCGGTTGACGTAATCGGGCTTCAGCACCAGGGCGAGGGGATCCTCGCCGAACTCCTTCGCCTTGATGTCGGCCGTCGCCTTGGTGTTGCGGCGCAGGACATAATCGTCGCCCGCGTGCAGCGGGGCGATGCCGTTGATCGAGATGTTCCACGACAGGTCGGGATCGTTGAGATCGTTGCCGAGGATCTTGATCTCCAGCGGCTTGCCCGGCTCGAAGGTCAGGATCGTCGACTCGCCGATCGAGTGGATGGTCGGGATGTCGAGCAGGTCCATGCGGTCGGTCTCGCCTTCCAGGGTCGGACCGAACTTGACGTGCTCGCGCCCGCACCCGGCGAGGGCGAGGGCGGCGAGGGCGGGCACGATCCAGGTCAGGGCCGGGCGTGGGGACCGGGAATGAGGACGGGTCGGCATGGGGGTCTGGTTCCTTGCGGTCAGATGAGGTGGAAGATCAGGAAGAGCGTCAACGGGATCAGGCCCCAGAAGATGAGCTGCGGCAGGCGGGCGAGCGTGCCGAGGAAACCCATGAGCAGGTCGCGGAAGACCCCGCCGACGCTGATCGCGGGCGGGTTCATGGCCGTGGTCTCGCTGCGCAGGTTGAGCCACACCGCGAAGGCGGTGAACGCGCCGCCGATGTGCCAGAACGCATGGCCCTGGAAGTAGCTGTCGGGATCGCTCAGCGGCCGACCATCCGAGGACAGGTTCCAGGTCGCGAACGCCCCGACGAAGACGCCCAGGCCGGCCCAGATCCAGGACAGGAAGCTGGCCTTCCACACCGTCGCATGCGGTTCGCGCACCACTCCGCCGGCCTGGCGCAGATTGATCATCCAGACCCCGATGGCGATGGCGGTCACGACCAGCACGGTGAAGATGATCAGGCTGCTCTCCGGCACCAGGGCGCGGATCAGGCAGGTGATCAGGATGAGCGGGGTGAAGACCAGGGCGAACAGCCCGAGCGACCAGCCGCGCCGTTCGGCCTGGTTCAGGCGGGTGATGTCGTAGGCGATCAGCCACGACGTCCACAGGTACATCGACAGGTTGTCGCAGTACCCGCCCCAGGCGGTGAGCGAGGCATGGAAGAGCATGCTGCCGAAGCCGAGGAAGATGGTGATGAAGCCATAGCTGATCGCGAAGAACGACGGTTCCAGCATCGGATTCGCCGGCGGTTCGCCGCCCGAACCGGCCCGGCGGCGGTCGCGCCCGGCCTGCCAGAGGATGACCAGGCCGAAGATGACATAGGCGAGGTCGGACCAGGTGTTCGACGGCTGCTTGATGCCGTCGGCGGCCCAACCCGTGCCGGTCCAGGGCGCGGGGACCACGGTGCCGGGCGGCAGCGGGTGCTTCTCGCTGTAGCAGGTGTTGGTCGCGACGCAGGAATCGGGCACCCCCGGCCAGCCCCAGGTCGCGAAGGCGGCGATGAGGATGAGCCAGAAGGCCGAGAACAGCACCCCGGCCACCAGCGGTGCATGCTCGAAGCGGTCCGCCCCCGGCGCATCGCCCCATTGCGGCAGGCGCGGACGCTCGGGCTCCTGGTTGAGCGCGGTGGTGCTGCGGGTGCCGACCGGAACCGCGCTTTCCGCCAGCAGATCCCAGAAGGAGCGGGTCAGCACCGGGGTCTGGTCCGCATCGCGCCGGGGATCCGGGAATCCGGGCTGGCCCATATCAAAGAAGCGGGCGTACTGCCAGAATCCATACGCGGCGTTGTTCAGGCAGAGACCGGCGAGGAAGCGGTCGTCGGCCTCGGGCATGGAATCGTCGGGCAGCAGTCGGTCCGGATTCAGGAAGGTCAGCAGGCCGAACGACACCCCGACCGGATGCAGGCGCGAAAGCCAGGTGCCGACCACGACCAGCCGCAGCGGGCCGGCCCGGCCGCGCAGGCGGTCGAAGGCGAAGAACGCGGACATCGGTGTCGGGCGGTCCAGCGCCAGGCCGCCGACGCAGGTGGGCAGGCTGGGGCCTGACGACCCATCCCAATTCGGTGTCGCAGCAGGTTCCCGGCAGTTGGGGTCGGCCGGATCGGAACGCAGGCGGCAGAGCCAGCCGATCGGCACCCCGATCAGGCCGAGCAGCAACGCCACCAGCCCCAGCACCGTCGCCAGCTGCGCCGTGGGGGCGAGCAGGTTGGCGCAGCCGATCAGGTTGTGGCCGATGCGGCTGCCGGCGATGACCGGGAACCAGGCGAGGAGCGTCAGCACCGTGCCGATGAGGCCGACCACGCCCATGGCCGGCGAGGCCGTCCAGAGGGCGATGGTCAACCCGGTATTCGCCGCGAGGTTGCCGCCCAGGAGCAGGTAGCGCAGGAGGCCGCAGCCGCCGCCCTCACCGAAGACCGCCCACCAGCGCGCCCGGCCGGGCCACCACGCGCTCAGGATGGCGACGATCATCGTCAGCAGCCCGAAGAGCAGCAGCAGAGTGAAGAACACCACCGGGCCGGCGGTCCAGGTCGCAAGACCGGTGAGCGGACTGGCCCACAGCAGAGCGGCCGTGCCCGGAGTACCGACCAGGCCGGTCGGACTGCCTCCGGTGGTGTAGCCCCAGACCTCGAACGGATTGTTGGCGTAGGTCCAGGCCATGATGCCACCGGCCAGGTTGCCGGCTCCACCGCCCGCCAGCACCGACGGCAGCAGGGTCACTCCCATCCAGCCCAGGTAGGTCGAGGTGAACAGCGGCCCGAAGATGCGGTTTTGCAGGATGTGCTGTTCTTCGTGCGTCGACAGCGGATTGGGGTTGCCGTCGCCGGTGATGGTGCCGCCCAGGCTGATGCCGGCCTGGTTGCTCATCGTCATGCCCTGGGTGAACACCGCCGTCGGCGCGATCGCGAAGCCGTTGACGTACTGGTGGTAGTCGGTGCGCCCGGCCACCGACATCGGCGCGGCGTATTCGGGTTTGACGTGCTCATCCGGCCCATTGACCAGCTTGACCAGCGCCGCGTTGGTGGTGCCCGAGAGGCCCCAGGTGTGGTCGATCGGCATCTGCCAGAGCACGTTCCAGGTGCGGATGCGCCAGGTGCCGTCCTGGGTGCCGGCGTACCAGCCGACCGTCAGCGCGAGCAGCACCAGTGCGAGCGGCGTGGCATGGAAGCGCCAGTCGCGTCCGGCGATGCGCCCGGCGATCCACCAGCCCAGCTCCAGCACGATCCACAGCGGCGAGAGGAAGAACGCGAAGCCGATCACCGCCCCGGTCCACGGCCGGTAATTCCCCCAGCGCAGCAGCAGCCAGACGAAGCCGGCCGAGAGCCACGCGCCGAACAGGCCGAGGATCATCGCCTCGCCGATACGGCCTCCGACCGAACCCTGGACGAGGACGCTGCCGGTCGCCGCCGGGGCCGTGTTCGGGCCGCTCTGGGCCACCGTGAACTGGCCCAGCGCCGGGGCTGCGACACCCGCCGGCGGACCCGTCACCGTGAACGTCCCGTTCAGGGTCGCATCCGTGAAACCACTGATCACCACCGTCATTCCTGCACGGATATGGTTGACCGAAGCACTCGCAGCGGCGGGCGCCGGAACGGCCGCCGGCGCGACCACGCCCGCGACCGTGGTATAGGTGGTCACCCCGCCCGTGCGGCTGGCGCTCACGGTCACCGCGCGACCCTCGGTGCAGCCCCCGATCAGGGCCGACAGCCCGAGCAGGATAACGCTCAGGATCACCCAGAAATACCAGGGAAGACGTGGGTTCATGCAGCGGCTCGCACGACGAGGATGAATGGGGGCAAGAACGGTCGCGGGTCTGAAACGCCACCTACAGAGTGCGGCACCATGAGGGGGCGGGGGAGAAAGTGCAACCATTTGCCGACAAGGTCGGACGTTTGGGAAGCCGGACTTGAAACGCAAAGCTCGGCTTCCATGTTCCCCCGCGATCGTCTCTGGTGCCCCTGGGTCGTCGCTCAGAATCACCTGCAACGATATTGCCACGCCAGCGAATCGAGCGCCCGATGCCCAAGGCTGCCGTCAATCCGCCGGGTCCACCTGGACCGCCCAGCACGCTGGGCGAGGCCACCCGGCAGATCGTGGCCTGGATGGGCGGCGTCGTTCCCGGCTGCGCGGTGGCGACCGGCGCCGAATCCGGCAGCGCCGGATTGCTCTGCCTGCTGCGCGGCCTCTCGACCGCGCCACCGCGCCTGGGCGGTCCGGGCGCCCGGCCGCCCCTCGCCATCCAGGCCCACTTCGTCCTGGCTGCGCGCGGCACCGACCCCGCCGCCCACGACCGGCTGGGCGAACTCGCCTTCGCGCTCCAGGCCGGCAAACCCGTCCTGCCCGAGAGCAGCGAACCCGATCCCGAGACCCCGCCACCCGCCTGGTGGCAGGCGCACGGGCTGCCGCCGCTGCCTGCGCTCGGCCTGCGCCTGCTCGTCCTGCGCGCCCGGCCGGATCCGCTGCCCGGCATCGTCCTCGAACCGCTCGTCCTGCACCAGGCCACGCGCCGGCAGATCCACGGCCGGCTGCGCACCGCCGCCGGGCATCCGCTGGTGGGTGTTCCGGTCTCCGGGGCGGGCGAGCCGGTGCGCACCGGCCACGACGGCGGCTTCACCCTGTCGTTCGCGGGCGTTCCCGCGCCGACCCGCCTGACCGCCGACGTGCGCGGGCGCCTCGTCCCGCTCGACCTGCCGGATCCGCTGCCGACGCGGCTCGATCTGACCGTTCCGGATCCGTGAACGCTCCACTCTCCATTCCCCTCACCCCCAACCCGCATCCCAACCCCGGAGATCCCGATGCCTGAATACCTTTACCCTGGCGTGTACGTGGAGGAGGTCTCCTCCGGCACGCACCCGATCCAGGCGGTCGGCACCCGCACCGCCGCCTTCATCGGCCTCGCGCCGAGCAAGCGCGCCCACGTCACCACCACCGCCTCCGGCCAGGTCCGCCTGCAGGCCGTGGCGATCACCTCGTGGATGCAGTTCGTCCGCGAATTCGTGGGCGAAGCCGCGGGTGAGAACGATCCCACCGACCTCGCCCTCGCGGTGCGCGGCTTCTTCGACAACCTCGGCGGCCGCTGCTTCGTGGTGAACCTCGGCGAGCAGGGCACCCTGGCCCAAGGTCTCGACCTCATCGCGCGCGAGGACGAGGTCGCCATCGTCGCCGCGCCGGGCCGCATCGCCCCGGCCGACTACGAGGCGCTGCTCACCCATTGCGAGAATCTCGGCGACCGCGTCGCCATCCTCGATCCGCCCAAGGAACCTGTCGATCTCGGCGCCCTGCGCGAAGTCGGCGAGGCGGTGGCCGAAGGCGGCGGTCGCAAGAAGAAGGACCAGGATGAGACCGCTCCCGCCAAGACGGGGCTGCGGCCGCGCAATTCCAAGGGCGGCTACGGCGCGTTCTACTATCCGGCCATCCTGGTCGACGATCCGCTCAAGGAATTCCACCGTCCGGCGCCGGGACAGGCCGCGCCCGCGACCGTCATCACCGCGTTCCCCTCCGGCCACCTCGCCGGCGTCTACGCCCGCACCGACGCGGTGCGCGGCGTGCACAAGGCCCCGGCGAATGAGACCCTGCGCGGCGCGGTCGGCGTCGTGCACAAGCTCAACGACCAGGACCAGGGCAGCCTGAACCCGCGCGGGGTGAACATCATCCGCTCGTTCAGCAAGCAGGGCATCCTGGTCTGGGGCGCGCGCACGTTGGACGACGAGGCGAGCGAATACCGCTACGTGCCGGTGCGCCGCTTCGTCAGCATGGTCGAGAAGTCGATCCGCGAGAACACCCGCTGGATCGTCTTCGAGGCCAACCACGAACCGCTGTGGAACGCGATCCGGCGCGACATCAGCGGCTTCCTGCGCCTGCTCTGGTCCCAGGGGCAGCTGCGCGGCGATACGCCGGAACAGGCGTTCTTCGTCAAATGCGATGCCGACACCAACACCGAGGAGGTCATCCAGGCCGGCCAGGTCGTGACCCTCGTCGGCCTGTCGGTGATCCGCCCGGCCGAGTTCGTGATCTTCCGCATCAGCCAGAGCGCCGGCCAGGCGCAGCACCAGTAATCCCCAACGAAAGCCACCCATGCCCGATCCCCGCAACGAACCGTTCCGTTCCTACAACTTCGCCCTGCGCATCGGCAACGAGGCCAAGGGCTATTTCACCTCGATCACCGGGCTCGAAGCCCGGATCGAGCCGATCGCCTACCGCGAAGGCGGCTCCGAACATGTGCGCAAGCTGCGCGGCCGGGTCGACTATGCCGAACTCGAACTGTGGTACGGCGTCTCGACCTCGCTCGACCTCTGGCGCTGGTTCGAGGCGGCCCTGTCCGCCGACAGCTACAAGCAGAACCTGACCATCGCCCTGCTCGATCCGCAGCGCAGCGGCCGCGAGGTGCGCTGGAACCTGTACGAGGCCTGGCCGAGCCGCTGGCGCGCCCAGCCGATGGATGGCCTCGCCAACACCGTCGCGATCGAAAGCGTGAGCATCGCCTTCGACCACCTCGAACGCGAGGTGAGCGAAGGCAGCGCCAGCGCCTGAGCCGATGACGGCCCCCCTGCGCCGTTTCCTGGCCAGAACCCTGGTCCGCCTCGTCGCCCCGGTCCACGCGTGGACCGGGGCGGTGCTCGTGGCGCTGGAACGCGATCTCACGCCTGAGGCCGTCGAACCTGAGCGCGCCCCGCCGTTTCCCGACGTCTATCCGCCCCCGCCACCGGCGCATTGGCTGGCATTGACCGGACGCCGAGGGGAACAGCCGGTGGATTCCCCGACCCCGGATGCCCGTCCTGGGACCACCGGTGTGCAACCGGCAGGTGCCCGTCCTGGGACCACCGGTGTGCAACCGGCAGGCGAAGCAACCGTTCGCCGCCCGCCGCCGCCGACCACCCCAGCCAAGCGGGCTGGAAACCCATCCTCCGCGCCATGGCAACCCGCTGTCAGCAACGTCCACCGGGGAAAGCCCGTCCGCGTCAGAGCGATCCCGACTGAGGAATCTCCCGCGGTGCCTGCCGGTTGGACACCGGCGGTCCCTGGGAAGGCGCATCCGGACAACGTGGATCCATCAGGGTCTTCCGTGCTGCCTGCCGGTTGGACACCGGCGGTCCCAGGGAAGGCGGATCCGGTCCGTGAGACGGAATCTCCCGTGCTGCCTGCCGGTTGGAAACCGGCCGTCCCAGGGAAGGCAGACCCGGTCGTACCGCCCCGACGTGAACGTCGCCCGGTCGTCATCCGTTCGCTCGTCGAAGAGATCCCCGCCGGCAGCCTGCGGAAACCAACTCCGTCCCGCGATCCAGGGAGCGCCAGGCACCAGCCCGACCGATCCACGAGCCCCGCCCAGCCCGAACCAGCCCCATCCCACGACCCCGCGACCGCCAGGCGCCAGCCTGACCAGTCCACCGGTACCGCCCCCGCCCGATCCGGACCGTTCCCGTCCCACACCCCCGGATCCACCAGGCCCGAGCGATCCGCCCCGTCCGCTCCCGGCCCGCAGGTCGACGCGAAATCAGGCCGGTGGCATCCTCCGGCGTCCGTCGATCCGGCCGGCGGGACGCCGGCGCTCCCAGGAAGACCGGGCGTTGAGGCGCCGTCCCCCTGGCCTGCCCTGACCATTCCCGAGCATCCCGCTCCGCCCATGCCCCCTTCCCGCTGGCCGGAGCTCCCTCCCGCCGATCCCGCGCCCGTCGCGGCGGATCCCTTCGCCGCCGAGCACCGCGCGCGGCTGCGCCAGGAACAGGCAGGTGAACCATGGAACGCGTGATCATCCTGGTCGAATCGACCGGCAGCCGCATCCCGTGCCTGCTCAACCCGGAGTCGCTGGAGATCCGCCGCTGGGCGGGCCTCGCGACACGCGAGCCGGGCATCTCGGCCGCTGAACCGGGCGACGCCGCCGACGCGCCGCTCGCGGCGACCGGAGGCGGACGCACGGAATGGCAGCTCGATCTGCTCTTCGATGTCGACCTCGCCGGCGCGCATGCGACCGTCGCGGACGAACGCTGGAACCAGGACACGGTACGGCGGCGCATGTCCGACCCCGATCCGACCCGCGTCGACGACCGCCCGATCGTCGACGTGCGCCAGCTCACCGCCCCCCTCTTCGCCCTCGCCGAGCACGCACGCAACGAGGCCGGCCGGGTCGAACTGCCGCTGGTGCGGGTGATCTGGGGCAAACGCTGGAACCTGCCCGGGGTGGTCGCCGCGGTGGCGCAGCGGCTGGAGCGTTTCGCTCCCGATGGCGCGCCGCGCCGATCCTGGCTGCGCCTGCGCTTCCTCCGCGTCCTGGTGCCGAACACCGCCGCCCCGGTGGCGCCCGCCCCCGAGCCCGCCGCCGCGGTCGCGGTCGGCGCGGCGCTCAGCCAGGAACCCGCCGCCACCGTGCGCCTGGGCGACAGCGAGCGGCTCGACCTGCTCGCGGCGCGGCTCTACGGCGACCCCGCCTACTGGCGGCTCATCGCGGCGGCCAACGACCTCGCCGATCCGCAGGCCCTGCCCGGCGGCACCGTGCTGCGCCTGCCCGCGCCCGAGGCGGTCGCCCGCGCCCTGCTGGAGACCGCATGACCCTGCCGGCCCCGCTGGTCACGGTCGAGCTCGACGGCGTCCCGGCCACCGCGCGGCTGGAATCGGTCCGCGTCGTGCAGTGCCTGGGCCTGCCCGCGCAGTGCGAACTGGTCTTCACCGATGCGGTCGAGGCCGGCGCCGAGGCGCAGGTGCGGGTGGGCGTGGCTGGGCAGGCGAAGCCGCTCTTCAACGGCACCCTGGCCGCCGTGCACCGGCGCCTGCGCCCCGGCCAGGCCGGGCAGTGCCGCCTGCGCGCCTACGACGCCCTGCAGCGCCTGCGCGGGCGTTGCCAGACCACCGCCTATGCCGCGATGACCGCCGGCGACCTCGCCGAGCGCCTCGCCGGCGCGCACGGCCTCAGCGCCGCCACCGCCGAACCGGGTCCGCGCTGGGCCCGCATCGTCCAGCGCGGCGAGAGCGATTTCGCGGTGCTGACCGAGGTCGCCGCGCGTGTCGGCCTGTGGCTCGTCGGCGACGGCGACACCCTGCGCCTGGTCGGCCCCGGCGGCCACGGCGACCCCGTCCCCCTCACCCTGGGCGAAGGGCTGATCGAACTCGACGCCGAGACCCATCCCGCCGCCGGCGCGACCAGCGCCTCGGCCACCGGCTGGGATCCGTTCCGCGCCGTGACCCGTGCCGGCAGCGCCGCCAGCCCGCGCCTGCCGCGCGCCATCGCCGGCGAACCGGCGGCCACGACCGCGCTCGCCCTGGCCGGACTGGTGGTCGAGGACTCGGATCAGGCCGAGGCCCTGGCCCAGGCCGCGCTCGACCGCCGCGCGGCGGCGGCGGCGACCCTCTGGGGCACCGCGGTGGGCGACACCCGCATCGCCCCGGCGGCACGGCTCGACCTGCGCGGGGTGCCCGCCGATCTCGGCGGCACCTGGACGGTGATGCACGCCGAGCACACCATCGACGCCGGCGGCTACCGCGTCCGCTTCGACACCGCCCTGCCGAATGCGCCGGCGCCCGGCCGGCCGGCCACCGCCTTCATCGGCCGGGTGAGCGATGTCGCCGACCCGGACGGGCTCGCCCGCGTGCGCGTGACCTACGACGCCCTGGGTGAGGCCGAGAGCGACTGGCTGCAGGTGCTCTGCCCGGTCGCCGGCCCCGGCCGCGGCCTGGTGGCGACGCCCGAGGTCGGCGACCACGTCCTCGTCCTGCCGCTGGGCGGCGATCCCGCCCGCGCCGTGGTGCTGGGCGGACTCTG
The DNA here is from genome assembly GCA_964654285.1 of uncultured Candidatus Kuenenia sp. Lineage (GTDB taxonomy): Bacteria > Planctomycetota > UBA11346 > UBA11346 > UBA11346 > BJHQ01. Next base: position 14,397 of record CAZZJC010000025.1, on the reverse strand, counting down.
GAGCGAAGCGGGCCAGCCCGAGACCGCCGTGGCCGGCAGCCGCGTGCGCCGGGCCGGCTGGATCGCCCCCGGCGGCCACCGCCTGTGGTTCGACGACGAAGGCGGCCAGGTGCTGCTCGAACACCGCGACGGGCACCGTCTCTCCCTGGCCGGCGACGGCGTCCGCCTGCACGCCGCCGGCAACCTGCTGCTCGACGCCCCCGGATCGACCCTCACCTTGCGCGCCGCGCGCATCGACTTCGAGAAGGGCTGAGCCGCCATGCTCGTGGTCACCGATTCCGCCCTCGTCTGCTGCGCCCATGTCATGGGCATCGTCGGCATCGTCCCCGGCCAGTCCCCGATCCCGGGCCAGTCGTTCGTCTTCATCGACGGCCGCGCGGTGGTGGTCCAGACCCAGCCGATCGGCCGCCCGATCGCCGGCTGCCCCAACGTCGGCATGACGATCAAGCCCTGCACCGCGGTGGTGAACGTCACCGGCGGCTGGTCCGACCTGGTCTTCGTCGACGGCAAGGCGGTCTGCCTCGACACCCTGACCGGCCTGACCGACGGCACTCCGCCGGGAACCGTGAAATACACCGTGAAGCACGCAGGACAGGGGTTCGTATGCCAGAAGTGATCGGAAAAATCGCAATTGCACCCCATCTGCGGCGTTGGTCGTCAGTCATGTGGCGCTGCCACACTCCTTCCTCCCGCCTTGCATCTGGGGCACACTTGCGATTTTTCATTTCATCCTTGGGAGACGTTGTTCTGAAGACGGATCCATGGTTTGGTCTAGGATCGCAAACGAGCCGTGTGTCGAGTTATCTGCCATGACCGCCTGGCGCTTCGCCTTTCCGGGTCTCGATGCTGCGGCGCATGCCGGCGGGCCGCAGACCAGCGCGCTCGGCGCGGTGGCGCTGATCGACGGCGAGGCCGAGATCCGCCAGGCGCTGCTCATGCTGCTGTCGACCACGCCGGGCGAACGGGTGATGCGGCCCGACTACGGCTGCGACCTGCGCCGGCTCGCATTCCTGCCCAACGACGACACCACCGCCGGGCTGGCGATGCACTTCATCCGCCAGGCGGTCGAACGCTGGGAGCCCCGGGTCGAGATCATCGCCCTCGATGCCGGCGCCGATCCCGCCCACCCCGAGGCGCTCGCGATCCAGCTCGACTACCGGGTGCGCGCGAACGCCTCCACCCACGCCCTGCGCTTCGCCGTCGATCTCGGCGGCGACCTGCCCGAAGCCCGTCGCTAGTCCGCCCCCGCCGCCGCCCCCGCCCTGCCCCTGCGAACGGATCCGACCATGTCCCTGCCCGTCCCGAATCTCGATGACCGCACCTTCGACCAGCTCCTGGCCGAAGCGCGCCGGATCCTCGCCGAGCGCGGCACCGCCTGGAGCGCGAACTCGGCCTCGGATCCCGGGGTGGTGCTGCTCGAGCTCTTCGCGCACCTGACCGAGACCATGCTCTACCGGCTCAACCGGCTGCCGGAGAAGGCCTACATCGAGTTCCTGCGCCTCCTGGGCCTGCGCCTGCATCCGCCCTCGGCGGCGCGGGTCGACCTCGTGTTCAGCCTCGCCGCCCCGGCCCCGGCCGCGGTGGTCATCCCGGCCGGGACCGAGGTCGCCGCCAACCGCGCCGAGAGCGGCGGCCAGCCGGCGGTGTTCACCACCCTGACCGCCGCGACCATCCCGGCCGGATCCGACCGGGTCACGATCCGCGCCATCCACGCCACCGCGATCAGCGAGGCCGCCGGCACGGGCACCGGCAAGCCGGGCCAGGTCGTCGAGGCCAAGCGCGCCCCGATCGTCGCCCGCCTGGGCGCCGACGATCCGTTCGCGATCGGGGTCGAGATCGCGCGCGAGGAGCTGCGCGAGGGCATGGCCCTGCGCGAGGAGGACGGCGTCACCTACCGCCTCTGGCGCGAGGTCGACGACTTCACCGACCTCGGCGCCGACACCTGCGCCTGCATCGTCGACCGGCAGCTCGGCCGGGTGTACTTCCCCGGCTCGGCCCGGCTGCGCGATCCCGCCGATCCCGGCGTCCTCGCCGAACGCGCGAGCGCGCTCGGGGCCTATCCGGGCGAAGGCCGCCGGATCCGCCTCTGGTACCACGCCGGCGGCGGCCCGAGCGGCAACCTGCCCGGCGGATCCCTGACCCGCCTGGTCCGGCCCCTGCCCGGGGTCGGCGGCCTGGCGGTCGCCAACCCGCAGCCGGCGACCGGCGGACGCGAGGCGGAATCCCTGGAAAACGCCAGCGAACGCGGCCCGTTCGAGTTCTATTCCCTGCGCCGCGCGGTGACCGCGCTCGACTACGAGCTGATCGCGGTCAACCGCTGCCGCGACCTGGTCAGCCGGGCCAAGGCCTACACCCGTTCGCAGGTCTATCCCGGCTGCGACCCGGGCACGGTCGACGTGCTGCTGGTGCCGCGGCCGCCGGCCGGGCCGCCGCGCCGCCCGACCCGGGCCGAGATCGCCGCGCTGCAGACCGACGCCGCCCTCGACGCGGTGACGCGGGCGCTCGACGAATGCCGGCCGCTGGGCTCGGCCATCCGCATCGCCTGGGTGCCCTGCAAGCAGGTCGCGGTCGCGGCCCGGGTGGTCACCCGCCGCCACACCGATGCGGATGCGATCCGCGCCAAGGTCGGCGCGGCGATCGACCGCCGCCTCGATCCGCTCGCGCGCGACGGCGCCCCCGGACGCGACTTCGGGGCGCCGCTGCGCGCCTCGCAGGTCTACGACGCCATCCTGGCCGTGCCCGGGGTCGCCTACGTCGAGGGCATCGCGCTGGAGGTCGACCAGGCCCCGGCGGCCGACGTCGGCGCCCTGGCGGCGGATTCCTTCAAGCCGCACACCTGGTACGCTGGCAGCGGCGAACGCCTGTTCGTCTCGGTCAACGACGGCGCCGGCTGGGAACTCGCGACGACCTTCCCCGGCGAACGCATCCTGCGCATCTTCCCGCATCCCCAGGTGCCCGGTCTGGTCGCCGCGATCAGCGTCACCGTGCCCGCCCCGGTCGCGCCGGCCGATCCGGCGAAGGCGGAATCGGCCCGGCTGGAGTCCGCCAAGGCCGACGCGGCGAAAGCGGATCCCGCCAAGCCGGCTCCGGCCCTGACCCCGACGAAGCCGGACACGCCAGCGAAGCCGGATGCCGCTGCGAAGCCGCCTGCGCCGCCCGCCCCAAGCCGCGCCGGCCGCGTGTATTTCTCCAAGGATTACGGTCAGACCTGGAGCGCTCCCTGCCGCACCTCGTTCATCCTGGAAGACGGCGCCTGGGCCGTGCGCGATGGTGTGCCGACGCTCTTCCTCGCCTCCGACCACGGGCTGATCTCGCTCACCCCGGTCGCCGATGCGATCCCGGAACTCGTCCTGGTCGACGCCCAGAAGCCGGATCAGCGCTTCTACGCCGTCGCCACCGCCAGCCACGGCGGGGTGCTCGCGGTCGCGGTGGCGGCCGAGGCCCTGGGCGGGGTCTACCTCTCCTACCAGGGCGGGCGCACCGGCTCCTTCACCCACATCGGCCTGAAAGACCTCGACATCCGCGTGCTGGAAGTCCAGGCCACCGGCAACCGCTACCACCTGTGGGCGGGCCTGGCATCGATCGGCAACGATCCCGGCAAGGGCACCCTGGTCGGCGAACTGCCGCTCGCCGCCGTGCCGGCGGATCGCAGCAACCCGCCGCCGCCGGCCTGGCGCTGGGCGAGCAAGGGCTGGAACGGCGGCACCTGCAAGGCGCTGACCTTTGCCGGCAACCGGGTCTATGCCGCCTCGTACCGGTCGGGCGTGCTGGCCTTCGATTTCAGCCAGCCCGACGCGGCCTGGGTCGTCTCGGCCCAGGACTGCGGCCTGCCGCTGCGCAGCACGTCGGAACAGGGCACGCACCTGCCGGTCGAGACGATCGCCGCCGACGACAGCGGGACGCACCTGCTGGCCGGAGGCGCGCAAGGGGTGTTCCGCGCCAGCGAGGGCCTGCGCTTCTCGGCCTGCTCGCAGCGCACCTACCTCGACAAGCTGCCGCTGCCGCCGACCTGGCTGTTCTGCGCCGGATACCACCGCATCGATGTCACCGAGGAATCCTGAACCCGCCTGGCCACCGCCTGCCGCGTCGACCATTGCCACCCGCCCGACCCGGACCTACTTTCCTCCCCCATGCCTTTTGCCGCCTATCGCCTGAGCGCAGGTTCGACCTCCATCACCCTCACCGGGCTGCGCCGCGGCCAGATGCAGGTGCAGGTGGCCAACGATGGCCGCGACGCGCTGCGCACGCGCCTCGACCTCCGGCCGCTGCCGCCGCTGGCGCCGGGCGGGCTCAGCCTGGCGGGTGAAGAGTTCATCCTCGATCCCGGCGCCAGCCGCAGCCTGCCGCTGGGCATCGACCTGCCGCAGCAGCTCGCCCCCGGCACCTACACCTGTGAGATCCGCGCGGTCGGGGTCGACAATCCGAACGAATGGGTCAGCCCGCCCCTGGCCCTCACCCTGGTGGTCGCCGCATCCGGTTCGATCTGGCCGGTGCGACCGGCCTGGGTCTGGGCGTCGTACAGCGCCGCCCTGCTCGCGATCGCGGCCATCGTGGTGATGATCACCGTCGACTGGCTGCCCGGACTGGTCCTGCTCGCCACCGCGGTCGCGGTCGCCGGCCTGGCCGCCTTCGCCTGGTGGCGATCGCAGAAATACTCGGAATTCTCAGCCTATTCCGGCGCCCCATCCGCAACCCCGCACGAGCCGCAAGGGCCGACCCCATGACCCGCGATCAGATCCTCCAGCTGCTGCCGGCCGTGGTCAGCCAGACCGCGACCCCGGGTACGATCAGCGACGGCCTGGTCGAGGTCATGGCCGGACTGATGCGCAAGGATGAGCGGATCCTGGCCGACATCGATGCATATCTCGACCCCCGTCGCGCCCCGGAATCGTTCGTCCCATTCCTCGCCCGCTGGGTCGACCTGGCGCGCTTCCTGCCCGCGCTGGGCAACCGCGCCGCGGTGACCGATCCCGCCCGGCTGCGCGAACTGGTCGCCCAGGCCCACGACCTCGCGCGCTGGCGCGGAACCCGCTCGGGCATGCTGCGCTTCCTCCGCCTCGCCACCGGCCACGACGGCTTCGCCATCGCCGAGAACCTCGGCGCCGATGGCCGTCCCCGGCTGCACCACCTCTGCATCCGCCATCCCGCCGCCTGCGCCGGCCAGCGCCCCCTGATGGAGGCCGTCATCGAACTCGCCAAGCCGGCGCACGTCACCCACGAGCTGGTCGCCGCCGCATGAACGTCCTCGCCGAGACCGCCAGCGTCAGCCTGAACCTCGATCCGGCCACCCGGCGCGGGCGGGTCGTGTTCAGCCTGACCAATCGCGGCGGCGAGCCGGCCCAGGTGACGCCGACCCCGGTCGCCCTCGACCGCGAACTGGCCGGCGCCCTCGCCGCCGCCACGCCGACGGTGCAGCTCGATGCCGGCACCACCGGGATCTGCCTGGTCGCGGTCGCGGTGCCGCCGACGGTCGCGGCCGGCGGCTACCGCTTCCGCCTCGATCTCGTCCCGACCGGAGGCGGACCGGCGATCAACGGCCCCGAGATCACCGTGACCGTCGCGGCCATGCATCAGGCCGCGCCCCCGCCGCCGGGCTTCCCGTGGTGGCTGGTGCTGCTCGGGGTGCTGATGCTCGCCACCGCCAGCACCCTGCTGTGGTTCGCCCTGACCCGGCCGGCCGAACCGGCCAAACCGGCCGGACCAGCCAAGCCTGAAAGCAAGGAATCGCCCAGGACGCCAGGCGAGGAAAAACCCGCGCCGGCCAGACCGGAACCGGCGAAATCCGAACCGGCGGCGGCGGAACCCGCGCGCAGAGAGCCGCCCAAGGCAGAACCCGCCAGCACGCCCGCGACGCCGCACGAAACCGCGTCGCGGCCCGAGGCCGTCCCCGCCAAGCCGGCGGCGGTCGAGAAGACGCCGGTGAAGCCGGTCGAGACGACGCCCACGCGCAAGCCGACGCCGGCCCGGCAATTCAACCAATAGCAGCGCACCCATGCCCACGTCCTTCACCGTCACCACCCCCGCCGTCAGCATCGCCCTCGGGCCGGATCTGTCGGCCGAGTTCCAGGTGCGGATCGCCAACACCAGCGGCTTCACCCAGACCGCCCGCACGCTGATCGAGAGCGCCACCCCGGGACTCGATGCCCAGCTGCTCGCCGCCGATGGTTCGCCATTGGCGAGCCAGACCCCCGAGGTCGACATCCGGGCCAACGAGGAGGTCGTCTACCGCCTGCGCCTCGCCGCCCGCCAGCGGCCGCCAGCCGGCACCTACCGGTTCAGCGTCCTCGCCGTGAACACGGTGAATCCCAATGCCGACGTGGCGCACAGCCAGTCCCTGAGCGTGGTGGTGGGCCAGCTCAGCCAGCCCATGCCGCTCAAGCCATGGATGATCTTCGCCGCCGTGGCGGCCCTGATCGTCCTCGGCGGAGCCACCGCGCTCATCCTCGCCGTCCAGTCGCGCACGGTGCCGAGCCTGGTCGGATCCCCCTTCAGCACCGCCAGCAGCAGGCTGGCGGCCGCGCATCTGCGGCTCGGGACGGTCACCTACCAGTTGTCGGATGCGGATTCCGACGCCGTGGTGGGCCAGAATCCCGCCGCCGGGGCGGCGCTGCCCCCGACCCGCACCATCGATCTGATCCTCGCCCGCCCCATGCCCAGCGTGGTCGCATTGCCCCTGCGCGACGCGCAACGGCTGCTCGTGCAGCTCGGCGTGCGCGAGGATCACATCTCGAGCACCGAGGTGCCCGACCCGAGCCGGAACAAGAACCTGGTCCTGAGCCAGGATCCGCCCGCCGGGGCGCGGGTGCCGACCGACAAGCTCATCGCCCTCAAGGTGGCCGCGAATTCCCTCATGCCGCGCCTGATCAACCTGCCCCTCGACGCGGCGCTGGAGCAGATCCAGGACGCCGGTCTGGCCAAGGGGTCCATCGACTACAAATACGCGCCGCTGGGCGACAACAACACCGTGGCGGATCAGGATCCGGCTCCCCGCCAGGTGGTAGCCACCGGCCAACGGATCAACCTGACCGTGGTGCGCAAAGTGCCCAACGTGATCGGGGCGCCCCTGGCCGCCGTGGCCCCGAGCCTGGCCGCCGCCGAGCTGAAACCGGGCAAGGTCAGCTACGAACTGTCCGACGCCGATCCGGATCTGGTGGTCAGCCAGACCCCCCTGCCGGGCGCTCCGATCCCGGATGCGAGACTGGTCAACCTCACCCTGGCGACCGCCATGCCCGACCTGACCGGAAAGAGCCGTCAGCAGGCCCTGGCCAGGCTGGATGAACTCGGCTGGGGGCCGGAATACATCACCATCCAGGAGCAGGCGAGCGGCAGTCCGCCGGGCACGGTGATCGAGCAGAAGCCGGCCGCGAAGGCCCGCGTCGCGGCGAGCGACAAGATCGTGCTGACCCTCGCCGGCCAGGCACCGGACATCCCGATCAAGGCCTGCGAGCTCATCGCGACTGCGCAACCACCCATTCCTGTCACCGAGGCGCCGATCTCCGTCCTCGGCGGCACCGCGCACGAGTTCAGCGTGAAGGTTGAGACCGGAACCTACCACCTCTATGCCCTGTTCACCGCCGCCGAGAGCCGGCCCTGCAAGGTGCTGGTGAAGGGGGCGCTGAAGTCCACCAACGCCTTCGCCACCGTCACCGGTTCGTGGACGGCGGATCGACTCACCACCAGCGCCCGCGTCGACCTCGGCCGGCTGGAGGGCCTGACGACCATCAAGGTGATGCCCGTGGGCAGCTGGCTGCCGCATTTCTACGGCTACGTGGTTTCGACCAAGGAATCGCTCACCCTGTCCCAGGCTGATTTCGCCATCTGGAAGCAGAAGGGCTTCGCGCTCAACAACGACCTGCGGATCCTCGCCCTCATCGAACGCGGCGGCATGCGGGGCCATCCCGGCAGGCCCGCCCCTGATCACAGGCCCGCGACGGAACGCGATCTCACCGAAACCGGCGTGTTCGAGCTGCGCAATGGAAGATTCCTGGATTTGCGTCGGAGTCCCCCCATCTACATGCCGCAACTGCTGATCCGGTACACGCTCAGGAACGGCCAACCCCAGGAGCAGGCGCTGCCGATCGAGCGGGTGAACCAGGACCAGTTGATCCGGTTCCTCTCCCGCTAGGTTCCGACCGCGATCGCGCCTGCCTGCCAGCCCACCTGCCACCGGCCACCCGAGCAAAATCCCATGCCCACCTCCTTCACCGTCAGCGCCTCCTCGGACAACCGCATCCTCGGCCCCGACCTCACGGCGGAGTTCGAGATCCGCGTCGGCAACGGCAGCGGCTTCACCCAGACCGCGCGCACCCTGATCGAAGGCGGGACGCCGGGCCTGACCGCGCGGCTGCTCAGCGAGGACGGCCGCGAGCTGCCCAGCCAGGCGCCCGAACTCGACATCCGGACCAATGACAGCGTCACCTACCGGCTGCGCGTCTCCGCCGCGCAGCGGCCGGCTCCGGGCACCTACCGCTTCAACGTCCTCGCCCTCAACACCGCGAATCCCGACGGCGATGTCGCGCGCAGCCCATCCTTGAGCGTGACCGTGCCCGAGGCGCAGGTGAAGCCGCCCTTCCCGGCCTGGATCATCTTCAGCCTGATCGGCGCGATCATCGTGGTCGGCGGAGCCGTCGCGATCATCCTCGCCATGCAGGAGCCGCCGCCGCCACCCCCGCCGCCCAAGCTCGCCATGCCGAAGCTGGAGGGCCTGGCGTTGAGCGAGGCAGAAACCCGCATCCGCTCCTCGGCCCTGCGCGTGGGCAGCATCAACTACAAGCCCGACACCACGCACAACGACGAGACCGTCCTCAGCCAGGATCCGGCCGCCGAAGCGACGGTCGAGGCCGGCGAGCTGGTGAACCTGATCATCGCCCAGCGTCCTGGCCTGCCGCCCGTCGGCACGCCTGACATCAAGATCAAGGTGCCGACGCTGACCGGCAGGCCGTTGCGGGAAGCCGACGCAGAGATGCAGAAGTCCCAGCTGCGCTATGCGATCGCCACCACCGGCAATCCCAAGATCGCCGACGGGGTCATCCTCGGCCAGGTGCCTGCGGCCGGCACCCTGGTCGACAAGGAATCGCTGGTCAAACTCACGGTGAACCGCCGCCTGACCAGGGAATTGTCGTCCATCGAACGCCAGGCGGTGATGGGCACCTTCCAGCAGGGCGTGGCCGAGGGCACCATCCGGCGCATGGACCAGCCGGTGGCGGTTCCGATCCAGCCCCAGAAGAAATAGCCCGAGCCCCGCATGCCCAAGCCGGTGATCGTCATCCTGGTGCTGCTCGTCCTCGCCTGGGGCGCCAGCCTGTACCTGGGCAGCCGCAACCACGACGCCAAGAAACCGGCCGCCGGCGAGAGCTACGAACCGCCGGCCTTCATGGGCGCGATCGATGGCGCCCTGGCCTGGACCCAGCCCGGATTCGATCTGAAGCAGATCACCGTCGACGGCGCCACCCTGGACACCGGCAAGCGCACCTTCGTCCTGCCCGGCAACGTGGTGACCCTGCGGGTCGCGCCCGACGCGGCGAAACCCGCGCGCACCCGCACCCTCAGCCTCGGGGTCAGCACGGCAGGGGCCGACGAGACTGCCGTCGTGGCGCAGATTGCCCGCCCCGATGGCACGGCTGAAGATCTCCGCCCAGGCAAGCGCACGCAACTCGCCTTCCCCAGCGCCGGAGGAACCGCGACCCTGAGCACCATCCGCTCCGAGGTGACGGTGGACCTCCAGTTTCCCGGCAACCAGCCCGGCTTCGACCTCAAGCAGATCACCGTCGATGGGGCGAACCTGGATACCGCCAAGCGGAAATTCACCTTCCCCGACCAGGACAAGCCCAAGCAGGCCGTCACCCTGCGCATCGCCCCCGAACCGGGGAAGACCTCGCGCCGTCTGACTTTCAACCTGATCTCACCTGCCACCGCTCCGGCACCGGCGAAAAACCTGCCCCCGGGCGCCCCTCCCCAGGAATTCCTCGCCCAGGTGACCTGGCGGATGCTGCCCCCCTTCGTGGCCGATCTGCCTGACAAGGCCAAGTCCCCACCTGAACCGGTCGCCATCTTCCCCGACCGCGACGCCCATCGCCGCGACCAGGGTTCCCAGCGCTATTCCCTGGTCGTCTACGAAGGTGGCGGAACCGTCACCCTGAATGCCACCGGCCCGGCCCTGACGCTGAAGATCGAATAGCGTCGCGTGCATCCGGCAGCCATGACCGGCATGACCGCGATCCTGGACGGACCCAAACCGCGCCCCACCATGAGTCAACCAACCGAGGAACCTCCCCATGAGCCAAATCAAATCCCACCTGCACCTGGCCTTGAGTTCGATCAAATGCTTTACCGATGACGGTCGATTGGATGAGAATGAAATCAATTTCCTGATGGGCCTCGCCCTGGCCGACAACGTCATCGACGCGGATGAAAAACGCGTGCTGGCCAGCATCTTCGACAAAGCCCTGCAATCGAAGCATTCCGCATCAACCGCCCGGCATATTGCGGAAATCAGGGCAAAGCATTCCTTCTGACGTGAGCAGCCGTCAGGCTGCGCACGGGGGAGCGCCGGAGGCGCGTTACGGGGGCGGCCAGCCCCGGACAAACAAGAACTTGGGACGGCCAAGCCGTCTCTTCCGGCGCAGCCGGAACCCCGCGCAGCAGGGAAGTTCTTTGGGAGATTGCCCGGCTTTTTCTGACGCCAATCCGCCAGCTATGGCCCGCGAATTCAGCCCACGTTCTTGCTGACGTTCACAGCCTTGAGGATCGCCGGCAGGCTGCCGATCGCGAGCAGGATGGCCCAGATGATGGCGATGATCACCACCACGATGGCCGCGATGGCGTCGGTGATGCTGACCAGGAAGCCGGGTACCAGGCCATGCAGGAAGCCGACGATCAGGTTGCCCAATAACGAGCAGAGCGTGAGCAGCACCAGCCCCTTGTTCTGCAGGAACCGCTGGTGCGCCAGGACCAGGCAGACGCAGAAGGCGAGCTTCGCCCCGTAGATGCCGCCCAGCACCGCCTGCGCCGAACCGGTGGCGAAGTCCCCGAACATGATGAAGTAGGCGATGGTGCCGAATGGGATGGCGAGCAGCAGGCCGATCATCAGCAGCAGTTTCGCGAGGAAGACGAAGATCGCGACGATCCCGGCCAGGATCACCAGGATGGCGACCACCAGGGTCGCGACGCCCTGCAGCTTGGCGTGGATGCTTTCGGGCAGGATCAGGGGCAGCGCGCAGAGCAGGGTGACGAACAGCAGCAGGACATCGAGGAAGGCGAGCGCACCGATGCCGACACCGGGCGGAGTCTGCCCCTTGGCAGCATCCAGCCCCAGCAGCAGGGGCGACGCCAGTTCGGCCCCCACCACCGCCAGGCAGCACCCGAGCGCGATGATCAGGAACGGGGTACGCAGCTTTTCCATGCCAGCATCCTTCCTCCGCCAGCATCCGCAGCCGAACCGGCGTCGGCAACCACCGGCTGGTCCCGGCTTGCTGGTTCGCCGCAGGGAAAACCCGGCATGGCCAAGGGGCCAATGCCGGGGCGTGCTCACCGCACTGCACCAGGCGCCTACGACAAGCCTCGGATCGGCCCAAGCATGGAGCGGGCAACTCCGTCCCCGAACAGGCGAGCCGAGCGGCAACCTGCCTGAGCGAGCGAGGTAGCACCGCATACCGGACCGCCTGGGCCGGGCGTGACGAGGGCGGATGCTGGGGGCAGCACCGAAGGCGCGAAGAATGGCTCTGGAAAACTCAATGGAACAGGGATGAAAGGGGAACCTGGGACCGGAGGAACAGAAGAAGACAGGTGACCAACATGCATGCCCTGAAATGTCTGGTCATCCATGTCGGTGCCGCCTGACGCACGGCGTCAGCCGCGCGGATGACGCGGAGCCCTGGTGAGGCGCGCGTCGCGCCGAACCGGCTGCGCACTTGTGAACTGCATGCGCGCAGCGAAAAGCCTGGGACCGGGCAATGGGCGCGAGCGGGGAATGCTGTCCCCGAGCGAGCGACGCCGAGCGCAAGGCCAGCATCAGCGAGCGAGGGCGCACCGCGTGCCGGGCGCCTTGCCCTGGGCGTGACGGGGGCGCGTCGCCCCTGGCGCGTCCAGGGCCGGGGACCGGGCGGTCACCATGCGCAAAGTCCTATGCTGCAACTTCGTCCCGCTTGGCGAACAGCGGGCACCGGTTGCGGATCCACTGCAAACCGCGCCGGGCGGCTTCGGCTGATCGCGTCGCGGCGTGGCCCAGCGCCGAACTGAATCCGAACATCCGCCAGCCCAGCATCGTCGCGAGCCAGGATTCCACCGACAGGTCGAGCCGGGCCAGGATCGGAGCGAGTTCAGGCGGGATCGCGCCGCGCTTGCCGGCCTTGATCAGCCTCCCGGTCGCATCCAGCAGCGTCAGGTAGTCATCGACGGTGATCCGCTGGTTCGACAGCGGCTCTCCCGCCTGGCAGCGTGCGAGCGGACACAACCACAGACCGTCCTCGGCATGGCGGGCACCCTCATTCAATCCGGCCTTGGCCAGCAGCGCCGCCGCTTTCACCGGTTCACGCTCGACGATCCTGGTTGCCGCCGCATGGCGGTTGCGCGCTACGATGCGACGCTGCCCCGCCGTGAAATCCGACGTCTCCGGCCGATCCGCCATCTTCGCCCGCACCGGATTCAGATCGACATACACCATCGCCGCGATCAGGGCCGGCTGATCCAGCAGCGGCACCGAATGGAAGCGCCCTTCCCAGAACGTTCCCTTGCACGCGTCTTCGCGATTCGCCCGCCGGGCCAATGGTTCCTTGAGCGCCTTCATGAACCAGCCGAGGTTCGCCAGCCGCTTGCGCCACAACGCCACCTTGAAGGCATTGCTGGCCAGCATCGCGATCTCCGCGTCGCTGGGCAGCTGCGCCGTGCCATCTTTGAGGTACTTGCGCGGATACACCGACAACCACCGCCGAGCCACCTCCAACGCCGGCCACGCCTGCACCGCCGCCGGATCCATGCGCACGATCAGATGCAGGTGGTTCGACATCACCGCATATCCGGCAACCTCCACCGCAAAGCATTTCGCCAGCATTTCCATCCGTTCCGCCACCCACGCCTTGCGGTGCTCATACTTCCCGCCCGCCAGGAACGCCCGCCGCACGCACCGGGAGGTGCAATGCACCCAGGTCGGACGGTTCTCATCCAGGAGTTTGGTGCGGGCGATGGTCATGGGCGGGATCCTGTAAGTCGTTGTTGGGAATCAAGTACTATATGCATGTCCCAGTATTATTACCTTCTTCGCCCATAAATTTACCATCCCATATCCATTTTCCGGGAGGATTTTTCCACACCCAATCCAACCCGCTCGGATCCGCCCTGTTCACCGGATCCCCCCCACAATAGGCATACCACGTAGAACCTGCCTGGGCAGGATCCTGGGACACAAAGCGTCCCAGGCTGGGATCGTAGAATCGGAACCTGACCCCTTCCTTTTCGCCCGAATACGAGGTGACCAATAAAAAAGCGCCCGATGGAGGACCATGAGCACTGGTGGCGATGAGGTAGACCTGGACGACGAGTGGCTTTGGTGCGTCCAGAGGCTGGATCGTTACCTCGGGAGGTGGCGAAGTGAGAGTTGGGCCGGCGTGCAATGGCGACAGAAGGCCGACCAGAAGGGCCAGGGAGGCGAGGGCTAGGCGAGCGGAGGTGTGAAGCCAGCGGAGCACAATGGGAGTTTACTGGGGTGGCTGGGTTCGTCCACGGGCGAGATCGCCAAGAGAAATCCAAAGATCGGGAGCGAAGGTGGCGATGGGTTGCCACGGACATTTTCGACTTCGCTGCGTGTGCTGGTTTTCAATTGGGCGGCAGGGGAAAGGCTAGGAATCAGTGGTCAGGGCTCGTGGGACCATACGGGGGAAGCGTCCCCCACGAGCAAGCGAACCGGAGGTTCGTGCGCCGTCAGGGGGACGGCCGCGGAGGCCCGGAGCCGGAGCGGCGCGCAGCCGCAGGGGGCCAAAAACAGACCGACACGATGTCGAGGCCGAGTCCAATGGGCGCGCGCTTTTGTTGGTTTACGGTTTGGGGTCAGTCGGCGGCTTCGGCGGTTCGGTCACCGGGGGCTTGGACTCGGCCGTGTCTGCCTTGTTTACCTCTTTATCAAAAAATGCTTCGCAATCAAATGCAGTTCCATCAGTTAAAATTGCATGAATATTTACTCTATCATTGTCAAAAATCAACTTTTGATCAACAAAAGCAATTTCCGATCTTTCTAGGATCCGCGAATCAATACGTAGTGTCTTACCAAATTTTTCGTCATAGTTATATTGCCATATTTTGAGAATCTGATTGTTGCTTACTTTTAACAAGTAACTAATTTCATCCATTCCTCTAGTGTCATGTACCTGAAGAGTCTTTAATAATAGCCTTTCCCGCCCCCTTGAG
>CAZZJC010000024.1:0-77957 GCA_964654285.1 uncultured Candidatus Kuenenia sp. | reverse complement strand
CCTCAAGGGGGCGGGAAAGGCTATTATTAAAGACTCTTCAGGTACATGACACTAGTTCGCTTCGGCCATCGTCGGCACGGATGCCGGCTGAACCATCACGGAGGATGCCATGAGTCTTCGCATCAACACCAACGTCCAGGCGCTCTTCGGGCATCGCATGATGCAGAAGAACGACATGGCGATCGGCAAGAGCCTCGAGAAGCTGTCGTCTGGCCTGAAGATCAACCGTGCCGGGGACAACCCGGCCGGCCTGATCATCAGCGAACAGCTGCGGGCGCAGCTGGGGGGGCTGGAACAGGCCCAGAGCAACACCGAGCAGGCGGTCGCCCTGGTGCAGACGGCCGAGGGTGCGCTCGACGAGATGAACTCGCTGCTTTCCAAGGCCAAGAAGCTTGCCCTGTCCTCGATGTCCTCCGCGACCACCGATTCGACGCAGGCTGCCGCGAACCAGACCGAGTTCGCCAACATCCTCGCCTCGATCGACCGCATCGCGAGCCAGACCCAGTACGCGGGTCAGAAGCTGCTCGATGGGTCGCTGTCCGCCGGCAAGACGGTGCAGCTGGGCGCCTTCACGGGGCAGAACACCGTCATCTCGATCGCCAATTTCGGCACCACCAGCCTTGCGGGCACCGGCGGCACGGTGTCGGTGCTCAGTGCAGTGAGCGTCGGGGTCGCCAGCGCAGCGTCGGCGGCGCTGGACGCGATCGAAAGCGCGATCACCCAGGTCTCGACCGCGCGCGGCAACCTGGGCGCCATCCAGTCGAACAACCTGGAGACGACCCTGAACTCGCTGAGGACCAGCTACGAGAACCTGAGCGCGGCCGAATCGATCGTGCGCAATGTGGACTTCGCACGGGAATCGGCGAGCTTCACCCGCAACCAGATCCTGGTGCAGTCGGCCACGGCGATGCTTGCCCAGGCCAACCAGCTGCCCCAGAACGTGCTCAAGCTCATCGGCTGAGCCATTTCCAGGAACCGGCCGCCGGCAATCCGGCTTGGACACCCCTTGACCTTCTGGTCAGGGGGTGTTGTGTTGTCGCCATGGAAATCAGCTCTTCCGCTACCAGTCCTTCATCCATGGATGGCGTACCAGGTAAATCAGCAACGGGCTCTGGTGGTACGCTCAGCACGGTGTCGGTGCCGTGGACCTGGTGGCGTGCCGAGGATGCCGAAGAAATCGGAGCGGCACTTCCCAAGGCCGGTCTGGAACGCCGGTTGTTCGAGGTCGCGGAGTCCTTCCGCGAGGCGGCCAACAGCGGCGTCTCGGTCATGCTGGTCTACGGCTGGGCGGCGGGTGCGGTGGCCGCCATCCGCGCGGATGAACACCTGCGTACCAAGGAGATCCATTGGCTGCTGCCGCCGGATCAGCTCGCTCATTTGCAGGCATCCCTGGCGGAACCGGGGGCGGAACTCCATGTCACCGCCTGCGGCTGTGCCAGCCTCGACGAGGCGATGACCCGGGCGCAGCAGCTCGGCATCTTCTGGACCCTGGCCGTGCTGGAAGACGGTCCCGCCTTCGCCGAGATCGCCAGCCGCATGCACTTGGCGCGCTGGTTCGGCCTGCTGCGCACGCGTCACCGTCTGCACCGCATCCTCGGCGACCTCGGGCATGTGATCCGGCGCCAGGACGACCTCGGCCAGGCCATCCCCTTGAGCGCGTTCCGCAACCGCCATGCCGGGACGGCGGCCCTGTGCGTGGCTGCAGGGCCGAGCCTCGATCATCATATAGCCTTTGTGCGCAAGGCCCAGGAAGACTGCATCGTCATCGCCGCCGATATCGTCGCCGCCCGCCTGGAGGACGCCGGGGTGAGGGTCGATTTCGTCGTCAATGTCGACACCACGCCGATCCTGCTCGAGCGTTGCACCCCGATGCGCAACCACGATGCGGTGCTGATCGCGCCGCTCGAATGCCTGTACGGTCTGGAGCACCGTTTCGGGGCGGTGTCCTACTTCCCCACCACTTTCGCCTTCGCCCATCTCAAATTCCCCGTCGCGTTCTTCGCCCGTGGCACCAACGTCGGTGGGGCCACGCTTGGCTTCGCGCATTGGCTGGGTTGCAGCGAGGCGGTGCTGGTCGGCCACGACCTGTCCTTCGGCGGTCCCGAAACGTACTACAGCAAGATCGTGGCGTCACCGGATGCGCTCACCGATTTCAATCTGCGCCAGGCGGCGAATCAGGGCGGTTTCATCAAGGTGCCCGGCAACGGCCCGGACGAGGTCACGACCGATGCCAACTTCAAGATGGCGATCGAGGACCTCGAACAGCTGATCCAGCGCCTGGTTCCGCTCGTCGTCTACAACCCCAACATCAACTTCGGCCTGGGCGCCAGGATCCAAGGGGCCAAGGCTCTGCCTGAGGGCTGGCAGCCCGGCAAGCCGGTCGAGGATCGTGCCCTTCCGCGCGAGCGCATCGCTGATTCCCGGATTCCTCCGGATGAACCCCTGGGCCCGGCCCTGCTCAGATCGTGGCGGGCCTGGTGCGATGCCTGGCGCGCTGGCGACGCCGCCGACGAGGATCCCTACGCCCTGCTGTGCCGGTTGGAAGAAGGCGATGAGAAGCGTCTGGGCGCGAGCGTCGCCTATTTCTCATTCGCCGGCCATCTGTCGCAGGTCGGGCGCCTGATCTCGCAGGCCGGACATCTGCCCCGGCGCGCTGCACTGCGTCAGCATCGCCGTGCGATCACCGGTTGCCTTGATGCGCTCACCCCGGCGCTGGAGACCCTGGTCGAGACCGGGCAGATGCCGGTGGTCACGATGCCTCCTGCGACCGAGGTCTTCACCCAGGAGATTTTCAGCGCCCTTCTGGCCCGGCAGCCGATCCTGCCGACCGGTTCCTATGCCGCCGGCACCATCCGCGAAGGCATGCTGGAGATGGTCAACCTGCACGCCGTCATACCGCAGGTGCCGTTGCCATCTCCCTTGACGGCGCATGACGCGGTAACCCGCTTGATCGGCTTCGGACAGCGCCTGAGCCTGGCGCAGATCGTCGAGTCATTGGCGGTTTGCCACCTTGATCCCGGACCGGGGGCTGCGGCGCTCGCGGCGGTGATCGAGCAGAAGCTCATCCCTGCGGACCTGTTTTCCGCCGGGGACGCCGATCCCCCGCCGACTTGGGGTTCCATCCCGGCGGCGCTCGCGGTGCGGGCGCTCGAGCGCCTGCGCGCCGGCCGCGGCCGGGTCGGAGATCCGGAACTGGCGGCGGCCTTCCCGCCCAGCCATCTCCATCTGGTCGAAGCCCTGCTCCGCGACGGACCCGATCGGGCCGGTCGCATCGGTGTGCTCCAGGCCCTGATCACCAGCGACACGATCCCGGTCGACGACGCCGTTGCCGCCAGGATCATCGAATTGCATCCGAATGTCCTGGCTGCCTGCGATCTGCTCGCGCCTTATGAAAAGCAGATGTCAGAGGCCAGCACCCTGGCCATAGCCCGCCGCCATCTGGCGATCGGAGAGCATCATGCGGCGCTCGCCCATGCCGAACGCATCCGACCATTGTCCGAACTGGCCGAGGACGCGACCACCCTGTGCTTCGCCTGCCGTTTCGCGATCGGTGGACTCGATGCGGTGGCCGAGGCCCTGCGGGGCGTCCTCCTCACCGAGGTTCGTTCGGGGGCCCTGGTGCGTTTCCTGGAAACCGCCTTCGGCATGGAGAAGGCCTGGGGCATGATCGACCAGCTGCAACTCTCGCCGTTACCGCCGTGCCATCTTGCCCGTGTCCTGAGCCAGGTGCTGCGTCTGGACGACGGGGCGGCCTTGGCGGCTGGTCTGACCACCCTGACCCGCATCCTCGCCCGGACCATGAATGAGCCGCACCCGCCGAAATGGGATGAGGATCTGAAGGAGCTGTCCTTGGCGCTCGCTCGTCTTCAGAGCGGAACGCGAAGTGTGGCAGCGCACGCGGATGGGCAGACCCGGTCTGGCGATGGCGCGGCCACGATACCGATCTAGAATTGCAACCTCCAAGCCGATCTCTTTTCCGGCATTCCACGTCAAACACCCCAATGATCGTATGATGTCATCCCTCCTGTTGGGCTGGTCGTTCCGATTGTGCTCCGTGTTTGGTGTCGAAGTCAGGATCCATTGGAGTCTATTGGCGATTACGCTCTTCAAGCTGGTCCAGGCGAGCGTGAATGGCGTTCCCTGGTGGTGGATGCCGGTCCTGCTCGTCATCCCGTTCGGTTCCGTGCTGATCCATGAATTCGGCCATGTCACCGCCGCCCGTCTTTGCGGTGGCGAATCCCGGCAGATCGTGATGTGGATGTTTGGTGGTCTCGCTATGTGCCAGGTCCCACCGACCCCAGGCCGGCAGTTCTTCGTCACCTTTTCGGGTCCATTGGTGACCTTCGTGATCATGGCCGGTTGCCTGCTGGCGCTCCAATCGGGAATTCTTCTCGACCCGCTCGTCCATTACCACCAGGGAACGCTGCTCCAGCAGACCCTGGCCTTCACCGCCTCCTTCAATTTGTGGATCCTGCTCTTCAATCTCCTGCCCTGCTATCCGCTCGACGGCGGCAGGATGCTGCGCAGCGCGCTGTGGCCGCTGATCGGCAGGTTCCGTGCCGTGCATGCAACGCTCTGGATCGCCTATGCCGTACTTGCGGTCCTGCTGATATGGGCGTTGTTCGTGGCCACACCGGTTGAGTATTTCCTTGCGGTGGGTGCGCTGGTCCTGGCCGTGTCCGTGTGGATGGAGCACCGCTACGTCCTCCAAGGTTTCGATCCGCACACCGGTGAGGAGCTCCACGTCGGTTCGGACCCTGAGAGCGCCATGTCCCGCTTCTTCCGTCGCCGCGCCGCCGCGAAGGCCGAGGCCATGGCTCGGCGCGAGGAGGAGGAGCAGGCCCTGCTCGACCGCCTGCTCGCCAAGGTGTCCGAGCACGGCCTGCCCAGCCTGACCGAGTCCGAACGCCGGCAATTGCAGGCGATCTCGCGGCGGCAGAAGGATCGCGCTGAGACCGCTGCGCGCTGAGACCGCCCAGGCGTCAAGCGCGCTCCCGGGTGAGGGTTGCCCAATGGCGGCGTGCTGGATCCTGCCGCCATGACGACTGCATCCGATCCTGCCCTGCGTCTTGGTTTCGCCCGCCGCGTGTCGCGCGCAGTGATGGTCGGCAGGGTCCAGGTCGGAGGTCTGGTCGACGGCCAGCCGGCGCCGTTGGTGGTGCAGAGCATGTGCACGACGCCGACCACCGACGTCGCCGCAACCGTCGCCCAGGCGATCGTGCTCGCCCGCGCCGGCTGCGAGATCGTGCGCGTCACCGCGCCGGGCATCAAGGACGCCAAGGCGCTCAAGGAGATCCGCCAGGGCTTCAGCGCCGCCGGCTTCCGTGACGTGCCGCTGGTCGCCGACATCCATTTCATGCCGGCTGCGGCGTTGGAAGCCATCGAGCACGTCGAGAAGGTGCGGGTCAATCCCGGCAACTTCGCCGACAAGAAGGCGTTCGCGGTGAAGGAGTACACCGACGCCGCCTATGCCGAGGAGGTCGAGCGCGTCGCCGAGCGTTTCCGCCCCCTGGTGCGCCGGGCGAAGGAACTCGGCCGCGCCCTGCGCATCGGCACCAACCACGGCTCGCTGTCCGACCGCATCATGAACCGCTTCGGCGACACGCCCCTGGGCATGGTCGAATCAGCCCTGGAATTCGTGCGCTTCTGCGAAAACGAAGGTTTCCGCGACCTGATCATCTCGATGAAGGCGTCGAATCCCAAGGTCATGGTCCAGGCCTACCGCCTGCTCGTGGCCCGGCTCGACGCGGCCGGACATCCGCCCTACCCTCTGCATCTCGGCGTGACCGAGGCCGGCGACGGCGAGGACGGCCGGATCAAGAGCGCGGCCGGCATCGGGGCCCTGCTCGAAGACGGCCTGGGCGACACCATCCGGGTCAGCCTGACCGAACCGCCCGAGCGCGAGATCCCGGTCGCCCAGGCCCTCGCCGCCAGGTATCGCCATCGCGCCGCGCATGCCGCGCCGGCAGGCAGTCCGGCCGAGACCACCGATCCGTGCGCCTACCGCCGCCGCGTGGCCGACATCGTGCGGCTGGGGCGCGACATCCCGGTGGGTGGCGGCCTCCTGCCGCGCGTCCTCGCCCCGGCGCAGCGCCGGGCGCTGGCTCCGCCGGCCGCCGATCTGCTGGTCGACGACACCGTGCTCTGGCCGCTGCTGGCCCATTCGATTCCCGGTGCCGAAGCGCCGCGCAAGCATGTCACCGCCTTGCGTTCGCCGCTGCCGGCCGATCTGCCGCTCGTCCCCCTGCGTACCGGCGAGGACGCCACGCAGGTGCCGCCGGGTGCGCTCGTGCTGCTGCGCCTGGACGACCAGGACCCGGCGGGATCCCTGCGCCAGATCCTCCCGCGCTTGCCGGCCGGGGTCGTGGTCGGTCTGGCCGAATCGGGCCTGATCGGCGAACTGCGCGCCTACCGGCTGCTCGCGGCGGTGAACGACGAGCTGTTCGCCGCCGCCGAGGCGGCTGCCGTCGGCAGCGGACGGCGCCTGCCGATCTGCCTCGGCCTGCCGTTCCTCGCCGATGATCTCGCCATCTCGGCGGTGGCCGGAGCGTTGCTCATCGACGGGATCGGCGACTGCCTCTACTTCCCGCAGGCCAAGGATCCGCGCGCCCTGGCGTTCACCCTGCTCCAGGCGGTCAAGGCGCGGCAGACCCGCACCGATTACGTCGCCTGTCCCAGTTGCGGCCGGACCCAGTTCGACCTCTTCGAGGTCACCCAGCACATCCGCGCCGTCACTGGCCACCTCGACGGCGTCACCATCGCGATCATGGGCTGCATCGTGAACGGCCCCGGCGAGATGGCTGACGCCGACTTCGGCTATGTCGGCTCCGGCCCGGGCCGCATCGACCTCTACCGCGGCCGCCAGGTCGTGCGCCGAGGCGTGCCCGAACGCGAGGCGCGCGAGGAGCTCGTCTCGCTGATCAAGGAATCGGGCCGCTGGAAGGAGCCCTCGCCGGTCTGAGCATCAGGTCGACGTACCCGGCGCGAATGCACCCTGGGACGAGGCCGGAACCCAGCCGCGAACGCATCCCAGCGTCTCGACGGCGCGGAGTTGGGTCTGGCGGAAACCCGGCTAACCTGTGCGCGTGCTGTCGCGTCGGATCCTCGTCCTGCTTGGTCTGCTCGGCCTGACGCTCGCCGTCATCGGTCCCGGTCTGGCGCAGTGGTTGTGGCATCGGCTCGCCTTCGGCCTGGGGCTGGTCCAGCGCAGCGTCACCGGCGCGGTGGCGGCCGGATCCGAATCCATTCCCGCGATCGAGGAACTCGCCGCCCTGCGGGCCGAGGTGGCCATGCTGCGCCGGCGCGTCGCGGATGCGGAGGAATTGCGCTCCGGCGGCGGCCCGGCGTGGAAGAGCGTCGCCCGGGCCAGGGTGCTGGCACGCACCCTGCGCAGCGGCCGCCGGTATCTCGATCTCGATGTCGGCATCTCGGATGGCGTCATGGGCGGCATGGCGGTGTGCGCCGGGCGCAGCCTGGTCGGGGTGGTGGCGGGCGTCACCGACACCCGTTGCACCGTCCAGCTCATCGGCGACGGCGAGAGCCGGATCGCGGCGGCGCTCATCAATCCGCGTCCGGGCCAGCCGACCGTGCTGTCCGAAGGCGTGCTCGCCGGAGGGGGCCGGCGCAATGAGTTGGCGCTCCTCCTGGTCGAGGATCGCGAAGGCCTGGAGATCCCGCTCGGCACCTCGGTGGTGACCGTGGCGGGCCTCAACCGCGTGCCCGCCGGGCTGGTGCTTGGCGAGGTCGTCAGCGCCCTGCGGCCCGGCCGCAGCGACGTCCAGGCGCGCACCGCCCTGTCGCCCGACCATTGGAACATCCGGGTGCGGACGCTGCGCCCGGTCGAGACCTGCCAGGAGCTGGTCGTCGTGGACGCCCTGCCGCGGCGTTAGGATGCGGCGACCGGGCGGAGCGGAAACGGATCCCGTCAGCGTTCGGGCATTTTCGGGCTTCCCTTGCGAAAGACTGGAAAATCGGCTATCCAAGCCCATGGCCCGACGCATCGCTCCCATCGTCTTGCTGCCGTGGTACGCTTTGCTCTGCTCATTCGCGGCCGGGTTGACGGCGGCCGAGACCGCACCCATCGCGGACGCCCGGGCCTGGCTGCGGATCAACGACGGACGCTGGCTCGATCAGCTCATCACCCGCTTTTCCTCTGCGGCCGGCAGCGATACCAAACCGCTTCGGTCCGCACTCGCTCGTCAGCTCTTTCTCTGCCGCTCGCTCGACGGCATCGATCTTTCGCGGCCGGCCTGGCTCGCCTGGCGCAGCGGCAACGCCCCGCTGGTGGCGGTCATCCCGGTGACGAACCGCAGCGAATTCGTGGCGTCCTTCGGGGTCGCGCCAGACGGCGAACCGCCCCTGGTCCGGGTCTCCGACCGCGACGGCACCGCCGTCTTCACCCAGAGCCGCGCCTCGGGCATGTGGGAGTACCGCCTGCTCATCTCCAACGGGGTCGCCTATCTCGCGCGTTCGGTCGACGAATGCCGGCGTCTGGCGGCGATTCCGATCCCGTTCCCTGCGCCTGGCGCTCCACCGGTCGCCTTCACCGCGAGCGGCGATTTCCTCGCGTCCCAGGGCCTGCCGGTCGGTATCCCGTTCGCGCCTCCCAACAGCGGAACGTCGCTGTTCGGCGGGTTTCTCCCCGATTTCAGTTCGCCCTATGCCCTGGTCATGGCCCAGGTCGACGCCATCACCTGGGGCCTCCAGGCGGCCGGTGGCGATGGTCTGCGCCTGAACGCCACTGCGACCGCCAAGCCGGGCAGCGCCCTGCAGGAATGGCTGACCCTGCAACGCAACCAGCCGAACCGGCTTTCACCCGCCCTGCGCGGAGCGGACACGGCGCTGACCTTTTTCACCCAGGCTTCGTGGCAAGGGGTGATGGAGGCCTACATGCGCAGCCGTCTGCCGGAGCAGAAAGCCCACGCCGGCAAGCGCTGGAACGACGCTGCGACCGAGTCGTGGAACACCCTCGCGGCGCTCTCCGACCGGACCACCGGCGAGGCGTTCGCCTTGTCGCTCTGGCCCGATGCCAACGGCACGTCGTTCGAGATCGTCAGCGTCAATGAGAACGCCCGCGCCAGTGAATTGGCGAGCGAGCTCGAACGCCAGGTGGGGGTGCTGGCGATCGGCGAAACCACGACCGAAACCAGCGAGACCCTCAAGGTGAGCCATCGCAAAGGCCACCTCGATCTGGAGCGCCCCAGGTCCGGCCGGATGCAGGTACCCTATGAGAGCAGGATCTTCACGGTCGACCGATTCGCCGTGTTCGTACAGGGCATCAACGTAAATCCCGCCAAATTGGAGAAGGCGGATGACCTGGCCAAGCGGCTGCTCGCGTTCGGCCCGCCCGAGAACGAGCCCTGCCTGGCTGCGCTGTGGCTGGATCTCAGCCGGTTCGTCCGCGCCGTCATCCCTGCAGAAGGCGAGACCGAGTCGTTGACCCCGGTCGAGATCAAGGCGCAGGTGACCTGCGCCAACGGCGGACTGGCGCTCGAATGCTCGCTTCCGGTGATCGCCCTGGGCCAGCTGTTCGGCCAGATCAACCGGCTCGATTCCGCCCGGACGCCGCAGCGTCGGCGCTGATCAGCGAGCGGCGGCGGCGATCAGATTCCGCACCAGGGCATCCCGTTCCAGGCCAGGAAGCAGCACGGTTTCAGGCGATCCCAGGTCGGCGTCGGCCAGGATGGCGACCAGCGCGGACTGGTCCTTCGCCTCTGCGGCCGCGAGCAGGCGGGCACCGCTGGCCGGCTTGCCCGCCACCAGGCGTCGCACGGTCGCGAGCGCCGGCGTCGGGCTGGACGCAGCGCGAGCCAGCCAGGCATCGATGCGGACGACCTGGGAATCGGCCTCGGCCGCCATCGCCGCCATGAGGGGACGCACCGGGGGCGGCACCGCAGGTTTCACCTGCGGTTTGGGGCCGGCGGCAGCCGTCGCGGCGGGGATGACGGCCTTGGCGTCGTCGACCTCGGCGAAGGACGGGTTCTTGCCACGCATGAACGCCTCGCGCACGAAGTGGATCATGGCGTAGCGATCGGCCGGTGGCACCGAGCGGAAGTGCGGCATGTTGGCGCCATAGCCCTTGTCGAGAATGACGTAGAAGGCGTATGGCCCCTGGCCGAGCTCGGACTTGAAGGCTTCGGTCTTGAGGTTGCGCGGGGCAGGATTCATGGCGAGCGGGTTGCTGTCGCCTTCCGGACCATGGCAGGAGGCGCACTTGTCCTTGTAGAGCGCCCTGCCGCGTTCGATCACTGCCGGGGAATGATCCGCGATCAGCGCCTTATGGTCGACACTGGCGGCCGCCGGTGCGGCGAGCTTGAGCGGTCCATGGCGTCTCGCCTGTTCGGCCCCGACGCCGTACCAGCGCGCGAACCACCACGTGATGACCAGGGCGATGCCGAGGAGGCAGGCCGTCCACAGGATGGGATGCGAGGCGGCGGCCGGCGGGGTCGCCGGCGTCGCAGCAGGTGGATGTTCGCCGTGGCTGGACATAGGTGGCTGGCGGGGTCCGGGGATTCTGCGGGGATTCAGCGGATTCAGTGAAGGTGCTCAGCGCGGATGGCGGCGTCCAACCCTGGATCGCCCTTGGGCACCAGGCCGTGGCGCTTCCAGAAGCCGGCGAAGAGCAGGGCTGCCAGACCCGCGAAAGCGAGGCTGACCAGGAGTTCAGGGCCGACCAGCGGCAGGCTGCCGGGGTGGGTGCCGATGCCGGGCACGACCATCCACGCGAGATCAAGCAGGTTGCCGGCCAGGACGGCGACGGCGGTGAGAGCGAGGGCGATGGGGCGCGTGCGCAGCGACTGGCTCATCAGCAGGGCGAACGGGACCGCGGTGCGCAGGACGGCCTCGACCGCATAACCGGTGCCGTAGGCGCCGCTGGTGCGCAGCGCCAGCCAGCCGCGTTCCTCGGGGATGTCGGCGAAGTAGATCATCATGTACTGGCACAGCGCGGCGTAGCCGACGATGCAGCCCCAGGCGAGCGTCCAGGTGCCGAGGTCGTGCAGGGTGTGCTCGCGCACGATGCCGGCGAGCGGTCCGCGCTTCAGCCACAGCACGACCAGGATCAGCACCGCGAGGAAGATCTGCACCGCGCCGGCGAAGCAGTACAGGCCCCAGATCGCGCTGACCGCATGGACATCAAGCGAGAGCAGGAAATCCCAGGTGAACAGCGAGAAGGTGACCACGCCGAGGATGAGCGCGGCGACGCTCCAGCGTTTGTGCGCCACCATGCCCCCACCGCCGTCCTGGCCCAGGCTCTGGCCGACCAGGCCGCCACGCAGGACCGACCACACCGCGAGGATCGCGGCGGTGGTGATGCCCCAGCGCAGCGGAGTCATCCAGGCGTCCTTGGCAGGCGTGGCGAAGAGGTGGGCACGATCGGCACCGGGGAAGGCCCACTCCCACACGTACGGCGCTCCGAGGCTGAACAAGGCGAGGAAACCCAGGATGACCGCTGGCAGGCCGCTGGTCAGCCCTTCGATGAGGCGGCGCACCGGGATGGTCCAGCGCGCGCCGCCCAGGCTGTGGGCGGCGAGGAAGAACAGCGCCCCGAAGAAGATCCAGGTCGGGATCATGGTGCCGATCAGCACCCCGGCCCAGGCGCGCTGCGGCTGCCCGGCGATGAAGAGCCAGGCGAACGTGCCAAGGCCGATGATGATGAGGACTGCGGCCAGTCCGCGCAGCGGACTGGCATCGAACGGGAGGCTCGGGGTGGCCGGCGCGAGGGCAGCCGGACGGGGCGCGGACGGGTCGCTCATGGCTTGGTGCTCGGCACGGGCCAGCCGGCCTGTTCCCATTCCGGCTTCGGTTCAGGTGCGGGCAGGAAGACGGCGGCGGCTTCGGCGCTGACCGCCTTGATCGCCTTGAGATCGGCCGCGCGCTGCTCCAGCAGCGACCTGGCCTCCTTCACCTTGGTCTGCGCCTCGGGCTTGTCGGGATAGAGGCGCAGTTCGCTCTCGGCGGCGGCAAGCACCTTCGCCACGTCCTTGCTGGCGATGGCGGCACGCGACAGGGCGCGCAGGTAGTGCACCACCGCCCAGCGGTCGGGGAGCGGAATCTGGGCGCTGAAGCCGGGCATCCGGCCGCGGCCGCGCGCGACGATGTGCTGGATCTGGCCATCGCTGAGCGCGGTCACGTTCACATCGTTGAGTGGCGGAGCGGCGAGGAAATCGTTGATCGGCGCAGATGTCGGATCGCCGTCGGCACCGTGGCAGGTGCTGCACATGATGCGGTAATGGCGGGCGCCGGTCTTGAGCACCGCCGTGGTGGGCAGGAGCGGATTCTGGAGCTTCGCTGCAGCGGCGGTGTCGGCCTGGGCGAGCGGGTAGACCTCGACCCCGCGAGCGACGGTGCCGGGCACCGGTGCGAGCACGCTGGGCGCGACTTTCAGCGTTACCGCCGTACCGCCGTTGCCATCGGGAGTTCCGATCCGCCGTTCGACCACCTGCTGGCTGCGGTAGGCCGGCGATTCGTACATCCGATCAGGACGCACGCGGATGCCGCGCTCGTCCTTGCTCTCATCCTGGCAGCCGGTCATCAGGCCGGCGGTGATCACCGCGGCAATCAGGGAAACGGTCTTAGACATGGGCGGTCTCCCCATGCGCGATGCTCAGGGCGGGGGTCAGCGCGAGCGGGCCGACCTCGCTCGCGCCGAGTTCGACGAGCCTGGCGCGGACGGCGGCCGCGTCCGCGCCGAGGACGACCAGGGCATGACGGTCATCGGTGCAGCGGGCCGAGACGATCTCGACCAGGGGATTCGGCAGCAGGCGGCTGGTATGCAGGGCGAGCTTGAAGTTGACGATCGCGCCGAGCAGCAGCGCGGTCTCCAGCACCGGCACCACGAACAGCGGCCAGGCGAAGTAGGGTTTGCCCGAGACGTTGAGCGGCCAGTCGATGACGCCGAGGAAGTGCAGTCCGCCCATGGCGGCCAGCGCCCCGAGCAGGATCACCCCCAGCACCGGCCGGCCGATCCACGAGCGTTCGAGACCGAGGATGGGATCGAGCCCATGCACCGGCCAGGGAGTGACCGCATCGACCTGCCAGCCGGCGGTGCGGCAGGCGCGCGCGGCGGTTTTCAGGCCATCGTCGTCGGCGAAGAATCCGACCTGCCAGGCGGCGGCCTGCTGTACAGAGGCGGCGACCGGCGCGGCGGTGTCAGTCATGGCTGCCCCCATGGTGCCGGCGCAGCAGGACGGTCTTGATCTCGGCGATCGACACCACCGGCGCGACCCGGGCGAAGATCAGGAACTGGCTGAAGAACATGCCGAAACTGCCGGCGAGCAGCAGGTAATCCCACGGGGTGAAGGAATAATAGGTCCAGCGCGTCGGGATGTATTCGTGCTCCAGCGAGAGGACGATGATGTTGAAGCGCTCGAACCACATGCCGACGTTGATGAGCAGGCCGATGAGCAGCAGCGCGCCGGCATGGCGGCGGATCGATCTGAACCAGAGCAGCTGGACCACTCCGACGTTGCAGGCGATCATGAGCCAGAACGACCAGGAATGCGCGCCGGTGAGGCGGTACCAGTACTGGTCGCGTTCGATCTGGTTCTCGGAATACCAGGCGGCGAAGAATTCCATCGCGTAGACATAGGCTACCACCAGGCCGACCGCGAGCATGATCTTGCTCAGTTTTTCCAGATGGTCGGTGGTGATATAGCTTTCGAGCGCGAGCAGCTTGCGCATCGGTACCAGGATCACCAACGCCATCGCCAGACCACCGAAGATCGCTCCCGACACGAAGTAGGGCGGGAAGACCGTGGCGTGCCAGCCGGGCACGTGGGTCACCGCCAGCAGGGTGGCGATGGTCGAGTGCATGCCGATGACCAGCGGGGTCGCGATCCAGGCGAACTGCGTATAGGCGCGCTCGTAGTGGCGCCAGTCGCTCGCGGTGCCTTTCCAGCCCATGCACAGGGTGCCGTAGAGCAGGCGCTGCCATTTCGTGGTCGCACGATCGCGCAGGGAGGCGAAGTCCGGCAGCAGGCCGAGGTAGAAGAACAGGACCGACGCGGTGGCATAT
Organism: uncultured Candidatus Kuenenia sp.; assembly: GCA_964654285.1. Lineage (GTDB taxonomy): Bacteria > Planctomycetota > UBA11346 > UBA11346 > UBA11346 > BJHQ01. Next base: position 63,943 of record CAZZJC010000024.1, on the reverse strand, counting down.
CCGGTGATCGCGAAGACATCCCACATGATCGGCGACTTGAATTGCGGCGCGAGGCCGAGCCCATCCCACGGCAGCGGTATCAGCCAGTAGTCGACCCACGGCCGGCCGGTGTGGATGAGCGGATAGATGCCGGCGATGTTGATGGCGAAGACCGTCATCGCCTCGGTCGAGCGGTTGACCGCGTTGCGCCAGCGCTGGCGGAACAGGAGCAGGATCGACGACACCAGCGTGCCCGCCACCGCGACCGCGATCCAGAAGATGTACGATGCGATGTCGTTGCCCCAGTTCACCGTGTTGTTCGTGCCGAAGATGCCGTAGCCCTCGATGCAGTAGAACAGGACGCAGAGGAACAGCAGGCCGGCGATGCCACCGGCGTTCAGCACCGCGCCGAACCACGGCAGCGGCGGGATCGACAGCGGCGCCCGGGTCAGATCGGCGGTGATCTGCGCCGCAGTGAAGGCCTGCGGCTGCGGATCGGTTGCTGCAGGAGTGCTCATCAGCCTTCCTTCCTGTGTTCTGCGCCGTGCTCTGCGGTCGCCGCGCCGGCGGTGCCTGCGCCGGCGAGCGAGCGGTTGCGCAGGCGCGGCAGGTAGGTCACCGACGGCTTCGCGCCGAGCTCCTCGAGCAGGCGGTAGCCCTCGGCCTGGGCGGTCTGCCGCGCGACCTGCGAATCCGGATCATTGAGATCGCCGAAGGTGATCGCCGCGCTCGGGCAGGTCTGCGCGCACGCCGTCTGCACCGAACCATCGCTGGCGGCGCGATTCGTAGCCTTTTCGCCAAAGCGCACTTCGCGGGTGCGTTGCAGGCAGAAGTTGCATTTTTCCATCACCCCGCGCATGCGCGAGGTGACTTCCGGGTTCAGCATCATCGCCAGCGGCGCGTGGCTGAGCTCCTCGGTGGTGCTGGTGCCACCGGTCGTGGCGAGATTCTTGGCGATGCGCGTCAGCGGGTTCGCCACGTTGGCCGGGCCGGCGCGGTAGGCGCTGTACTCATACCAGTTGAAGCGGCGCACCTTGTAGGGGCAGTTATTGGAACAGTACCGGGTGCCGATGCAGCGGTTGTAGATCTGGATGTTCTGGCCCTCGTCGTTGTGCACGGTCGCGTTCGCCGGACACACCGCCTCGCATGGAGCCTTGTCGCACTGCTGGCACATCACCGGCTGGTGGATGACGTCGACATCAAGCCGGTTGGGCTTGCCGTCCTTTCCCGCCGGCGACGAGAAATAGCGGTCGACCCGGATCCAGTGCATCTCGCGGTTGCGGCGGACCTCATCGCGGCCGACGACCGGCACGTTGTTTTCCGCATTGCAGGCGATCAGGCAGGCATTGCAGCCGGTGCACAGCGAAAGATCGACCGCCATGCCCCACTTGTGGCCGGGATAGACGTGCTCGCTGTGGTGCATGCCCCCGCCGGCGGGGTGGCCCGCATGGGAACCATGTTTCTTGGCGCCGAGTACGATCTCGCGCGCGAAGTCGCGGCCTTCCATCCGCTGGTGGCCCTGGGTGCAGGCGAGGACGTAGGTCTTGCCGGTCTTTTCGATCGTCACCGGTCGGCCCCAGCGCGGCCCGTCGGTGAGGGTGAAGGCGTTGAACGGGTACGACTCCTCGCGCCCGAGATCGGCCACTGCGCCGGCGCAGCCGGCGGTGCGGCCCCAGCCGAGGAACACCTCGACCCAGCCCGGGTGCTGGCCGTCCTGGATGTGCGCCGGCAGCAGGAACGCTTCCGCGCCCGCTGGCGTCAGTCTCAGCACGTCGCCCTCGCGGATGCCTTGCGTTTCCGCATCGGCCGGCGAGATCGCGGCGTAGGTGTCCCAGGTGATCTTGCTCACCGGATCCGGGCATTCCTGCAGCCAGGCGTTGTTGGCCCAGGTGCCGTCGCCCATGACGCGGGAGGGGGTGAGGACGAGGCGCAGGCCGGCAGCCGGGGACAGCGGCGGGAAGGGGGCGAGGGCGACCAGAGCGTGGAAGCTGCGGTGCAGCGTCTCGCGATTCTGGTTCTCCTCGTCCGAGGGAACCTGGACCACGCCCTTGACCAGGCCGGCCTGCCAGAACGCCGATTCATTGGCGGCAGAATCAAGCAGATTCTTGCCGAATGACAGCCACGCGCTCTTCCAGACCGCGCGCACGAATTCCTGCCAGCTTGACAACCCCAGGGTGGCCGCCTGCCAAATCGGCCGCCGGCTGACCACGCTCAAGGCCGGGGCCGCTGCCACCGCCGCGACGCCGATTTTCTCATCCTTCACCTGCGCGATGAAGGCGAGCAGGCTTTCTTCAGCCTGACGGCTGTCCCACAGCGGACGGATGACCGGCTGCTGTAGGGCGAACAGGCCGCCGCTGATCTCGGCGTCTCCCCACGATTCCAGATCATGCGTGGTGGGTGCGATCCAGTGCATGAGGCGGGCCGTCTCATCCAGGCGGTCGGTCAGCGCGACGAGCACCGGCACCTTGCGTACGGCCGCCGCGAAGCCGGGCAGCACGTAGGCCGGATTGCCGCCCCAAACGATCAGGGCGCTCAATTCCCCAGCGCCCGCGGCCTTGAGCAGATCCACGATGGGAACCGCTTTTTCGCCAGGATTCGATCGCCGGGTGTAGCCCGCGCCATGGGGCCGGCGCCCTTTGTTCGCCAGGGCGTCATTCAGCCAATGCACGGCCGCGACCAGGGACCAGTTCGATGGATGGTCATGGACGCCGCCCGCGGCCCAGGTGAGACCCTTCCGGGGATGGGTGACCAGTTGCAGTGCGATCCAGACGTGGACCGGGATTCCTGCGCCAGCATCCAGATCAAGGCCGAACCGCTGCTTGATCTCGGCCTGCACGCGGCTGCGTTCAGCGGACTCGGCCACCGTGATCGGGGGCACCTCGGCCGTGAGCAGGCGCTGGAGCCCAGCGCGATCCCGGTCGAGTTGGTTCCTGGCGTCGTCCGGCAGCGCGCCATTGAGCGCCTTGGCGACGAGTTCCGCTGCGGCCCAGGCGATCCAGGTCATCTGGTCATAGCCGGCGCGGATGCGGACATCGGCCATGGTGCCGGTCTGGGACAGGACCGGTTCGAGGACGATCAGCTGACGGCCAGCGGAATGCCCCGCCGCGCGCCGGGCTTCAGCGAAGGCGACCTGGGTCGCGAGGTCGGATTCCGCCACCAGATCGCCACCGAAGCAGACGATGACTTCCGCCCCGTTGACGTTGCCGTCCAGGTCGGCGGATGTCTGCGTGCCGTTGAAGGCGCGCGCCTGGAACGCAGCCCGGTTTCCGCGATCAAGCGGGTCCAAGGTCGCAACCATCAGGCGTTTGCCGAAGACGTCGCGCATGCGGTCCAGCAGGGCGGTGCGCGCCAACCCATCGATCCCCGGGGTGATCAACCCGATCGTGCCGGTCTTCAGCGCCGCGCCGACCTTCTCGTCGAGTTCCTTCCAGGTGGTGGCTTCATAGCGGTCGCCGACGCGTTTCTGCGGGCCGTCCTGGAAGCGGTCGGGATCGTAGAGGTTGAGCAGCGCGGCCTGGGTGCGCGCGTCGGCGCGGCCCCTGGTCAGGGTGCAGTCGGGGTTGCCTTCGATCTTGATCGGGCGCCCGTCGTAGGTCTTGACCACCACCGGCACCGGGCGGCCGGAATCGCGCACCACCGTCGCATAGTGCACGGACTTGCCGAGCGTCGTGCCTTCGGGCTGGGCGAGGTGCGGGGCGAGCTTTTCCGCTTCGTTCTTCGATCCGCAGCCGGCGGCGAGCGCAGCCACGGCGGCGGCGCCGGTCAGCTGCAGGAAGCCACGGCGGTTCAAGCCGCCAGCGGGGACCAGCGACGCAGGTACAGACGGTTCCGCCACGGCATCGTGATCGTGCGCGGGTTCGTCGACCGGAAGACCGTGCTTGCGGCGCAGGTCGGCGATCGCTGCGGCGACAGCCGGAGGGAACTCGTCGCTTGCGCGCGAAGCCGCAACCGGGTTTCCAGGTGCGCGGACGAGTTCTTCAGGATCGGTCCAGGTGATCTTGGCGGCAGTCATTGGTGGCACGTCGAGCACTGGGTGGGGGCGTTGTGGTAGGTCTTGAGCAGCTCTTCGACCGGCAGCGAGGCGACCTGTTCTGGCGTCAGGCGCTGCGATTCCTCGATCCAGGCACGATGCGAGGCAGGCAGGTCAGCGACCTTCCAGCGCGGCAGTTGGGGGTTGGCGGCGACGAGTTTCTTCAGGCGTTCCTGCCAGGCGGCGGCGGGCGACGGCACCGGCGGATGCGCCGGGGCATGGGGGTCGGACTTGGCGCTGCGCTGGTCCGCTGGTCCGCTCGCGACCCGGCGTTCCGGCACCGCCACCGGCGCCTCAGGCACCTGGCGGCCATCGATGAGCACCGGGTAGGACGCGACTCCGACCTGAGGCCCGGTTTCCGGGTTCGCCCGCTTGGGATCGCTGACGTAGTTGTTGTTGCGGTGGCAATCGAGGCACCACTGCATGCTGAGTTTCGCGTACTGGCGCATCACCGGCATGGTGGTCACCGGGCCATGGCAGGTCATGCAGGCGACCCCGGCGGCGGCGTGCTGCTGATGGTTGAAATAGACGTGATCGGGCAGCTTGTGGACGCGGTTCCAGTGCACCACGCCGCCCTCATAGGTGATGCCGTTCTCGGTGTACGAGCCATCAGCGGCGATCTTGAGCAGTTTCGCAACGCCGGGCTTGTCCTGCCCGACCTGGCCATCCTGGTGGCAGCCCAGGCACACCTGCATGGGCGGCAGGCCGGCGTGTTTGCCGTTTTCCGCGTTGAAGTGGCAGTACCGGCAATCCATCTTCAATTGCCCCGCGTGCAGTTCATGGCTGAACGGCACCGGCTGCTGCGGCGCGTAGCCCTGGTCGTTGAAGGCGCCCAGGAACCAGGTCACGGCGCTGATCAGGACCAGCACGATCAGCAGCAGCAACAGCCACCAGCGCGCCAGAAGCGCCAACGGATCGAAAGGCAGGCGACCGATCAGGGGCGAGGGGACGTCGTTCGTTTCAGGCACGCGAGGATCCGGGGGATGATGGCTCAGGCGAGGACGCTAGAAGGGAAGTTGGATCCGGCAAGGCGGCGGCGGCATGCATCGGGCCTGACGCCCGACCCTGGTCGGTTCGACCCTTGAGCTGCCGGTCCTGGCCGCATCGTCCCGCCTCCGCTGGACGGCGACTCGCGGCGATGCGGGTCTCAGCGTCCGTCGGGCACGCTGGAAGAACGAGGCCCCTCGTCCAGCCGGTGTTCGCAAACCTTCAACCGCCGCGCACGGCACCCCCGAAGCAGGACAACCCCATGGCCATCTGGAGCAAAGGCGGCGACGAGACTAACGAGTTGGTGCACCGCTTCACCGTCGGCGACGACTACTTGCACGACCGTGTCCTGGCGCCGTACGACCTGATCGGGTCGATCGCGCATGCGCGGATGCTCGCCAAGGTCGGGCTGATCGCGGTGGCCGATGGCCAGGCGCTCGTCGTCGGCTTGCGCCAATTGCATGCGGAATATCTGGTCGGCGGTTGGACAGTCGGCCTCGCGGATGAGGACGTGCACAGCAAGGTCGAGGCGCTGCTTACTCAGCGCCTGGGCGAGCCGGCCAAGACCCTGCACACCGGACGCAGCCGCAACGATCAGGTGCTGACCGATCTGAGGCTTTACGAGAAGGACGAGCTCGCCGCCATCGCTCTCGCCACCGCCCAGACCGCGACGGCGCTGCTGGCGCAGGCGAGCGCTTACGAGTTCCATCCGCTGCCGGGTTACACCCACCTGCAACGTGCGATGCCCTCCAGCGTCGGGATGTTCTTCGCCGCGCACGCCAGCGCCCTCATCGACGACCTGATCCTACTCGATGGCGCCTGGCGCCTGGCCGACAACTGCCCGCTCGGCTCCGGCGCCAGCTACGGCGTCGGCCTTCCGCTCGACCGTGCGATGGTGGCAAAGGACTTGGGTTTCGCCCGCTCGGGCCGGCCGTCGCTCGCCGACGCCAACTCGCGCGGCAAGGTCGAGGCGGCGGTACTCGACGCGGTCGGCGCGGTGCTGCTCGACCTCTCGCGCCTCGCGGCGGACCTGGTGTTCTTCACCACCGGCGAATGCGGTTTCTTCACGCTCGGCAAGGGTTTCACCACCGGTTCGTCGATCATGCCGCAGAAACGCAACCCGGATCTCTTCGAGCTCATGCGCGCCCGCGCGGCGCGTTTCCTCGGTCTGCGCACCGGCCTGGTCGCGGTGGTCAGCGGCCTGCCCTCCGGGTACAGCCGCGACCTGCAGGACACCAAGGCGCTGCTGCTCGACGGCTTGGCGCTGGCGAAGCAGTGCCTGGCGGTGGCCAAGGCCGCCGCCCCGACCATCACGCCGAACCGCGAGCGGATCCTCGCCGCGCTCACCCCGGACATCTATGCCACCGACGAGGCCTATCGCCTGATGCGCGAACAGGGCCTGCCCTTCCGTGATGCCTACGTGCAGGTGGGGAAGAACCTCGCCTCCCTCACCAGCCCCGACCACGACGCCACCGTGCGCGCGCGCACCCATCTGGGCTCGACCGGGAACCTCGGCCTCCCGGCGCTGGTCGCCGAGGCGGCGGCGGCCGAGGCCGACTGGTCCGCCCGTCGCGACCGGTTGCACGCCGCGTGGAGCGCGCTGCTCGCCTGATCGCGTCCCTGGCTTCGCCCGGAGGCCGCGATGATCGTCCTGGGCCTGCGCGGGCTGGCGGGAAACCGTGCTTTCATCCGGCGTGGATGCCGCTACGACCCCCGCCCCTTATGACAGCCCAGCCTCCTGGCAGCGCCGCGCGCCGCAACGATGTCCGCAACATCGCGATCATCGCCCACGTCGACCATGGCAAGACGACCCTCGTCGATGGCCTCCTGCGCCAGGGCGGGGCCTTCCACGCCCGCCAGCAGGTGGCGGAATGCGTGATGGATTCGAATGACCAGGAACGCGAACGCGGCATCACCATCCTCGCCAAGAACTGCGCCGTGCATTTCATGGACAAGGAACACGGCGACATCCGCATCAACATCGTCGACACCCCCGGCCACGCCGATTTCGGCGGTGAGGTCGAACGCGTGCTGCGCATGGCCGACGGCGCCCTGGTGCTGGTCGACGCCTTCGAAGGCGCCCTGCCGCAGACCCGCTTCGTCCTGCGCAAGGCGATCCAGAACGGGCTGAAGCTCGTCCTGGTGGTGAACAAGATCGACAAGCCGGGCTGCGAACCCGAGAAGATCCCCGATCGCGTGTTCGACCTCTGCGTCGAACTCGGCGCCGAGGACTGGCAGCTCGATTTCCCGATCGTCTACGGCTCCGGCCGCATGGGCTACATGGAGACCACCCTCGCGGCCGCCCGCGCCCGCCTGGCCGGCAGCCCCGGCACCGCCACCAGCGCCCTCGGGCATGGCGGCGGCGACCTGCGGCCGCTGTTCGAGGTCATCGTGCGCGACATCCCCGGTCCGATCGTGCGCGCCAATGATCCGCTCCAGCTGCAGATTTCCAACATCGACCACAACGATTTCGTCGGGCGCATGGGCATAGGCCGTGTCCTGGCCGGATCGATCCGCGCCAATCAGCAGGTTGCGGTGGTCTCCGGGCCGGATGGCGTGCCGCACAAGGGCCGCATCCTGCAGCTGCACCGCTTCAGCGGCCTGGGCCGGGAGGAGATCAAGGAGGCGAGCGCCGGCGACGTGGTCGTGGTGACCGGCCTCGAACAGGTGAACATCTCGGACACGTTGTGCGATGTCGACCATCCGATCGCCCTGCCGCCGATCCCGATCGATGAGCCGACGATCAAGATGACCTTCGGGGTCAACACCAGCCCGATCACCGGCACCGAAGGCAAGCCGCTGCAATCGCGCGACCTGCGGGCGCGGCTCGAACGCGAGGTGCAGCGCAACGTGGCGATGCGCATGGCGCCGACCGACCAGCCCGACGTGTTCGAGGTCAGCGGCCGCGGCGTGCTGCACCTGTCGGTGCTCATCGAATCGATCCGCCGCGAAGGCTCGGAATTGCAGATCGGCCCGCCGCGGGTGATCTTCAAGCAGGGGCCCAACGGCGAGAAGCTGGAACCGATCGAACTCGCGGTGATCGAGGTGCCTGAAGTCCACTCCAGCAAGGTGATGGCGATGATGCTGTCGCGCCGCGCCGAAGTGGTCGTGATGGAGGCCAAGGGCGCCTACCAGCATCTCGAGTTCAGCATCCCCGCGCGCGGCCTGATGGGCCTGCGCAACCTGCTGCTCAGCGCGACCCAGGGCGAAGGCATCCTGAACACCATGTTCCTGGAATACGGGCCGTATCGCGGCGACATCGAGAAGCGCGTCAACGGCGCGATCGTCAGCGGCGCCAATGGCAAGGTGGTCGCCTACGCGCTCTTCATGCTCCAGGATCGCGGCACCTTCTTCGTCGACGTCAACCAGCCGCTCTACGAGGGCCAGGTCGTGGGCGAGAACGCCAAGGACAGCGAGATGGTGGTGAACCTGACCAAGGAGAAGAAGCTCACCAACGTGCGCTCATCCGGTGCGGACGAGGCGATCCGCATCACGCCGCCGCGCCAGTTCAGCCTGGAAGAGGCCCTGGAATACATCAAGCCCGACGAGCTGGTCGAGGTCACCCCGACCTCGATCCGCATCCGCAAGGCGGTGCTCGACGAGGTCGCACGCAAACGGCAGTCACGCGGCGCGGCGGAATAGCGGAGCGGAGATACCAGGCCATCGCCGGCGGACTGTCACCAGCGGTCGGCCGGTTCGACGGACGCCGACGATTGATCCCCGCCGGGATGGCGGCATCCCTGGGTGCACCATGCGCCATCTCGCCCTGTTCATCCTCCTCGCCTGCACGGCTGCGCTTCCCGGTCATCTCGCCGCCGGCGATCCCGCCGAGCCGACGCCCTGGCCGGTCACCACCGCCGTCTTCCAGTATGCGGCCCCGGTGCCGGCTGATCCGACCGCCTACAAGGTCGGCAAGGACGAGACGGTCGCCCTCATCGCCAGGAAGATCCTGGGCGCGGAGGCCCGTGCCCCGGAGATCCTCGCCCTGAATCCCGGGCTGGATCCGGCAACCCTCAAGGTCGGGGATTCCCTGCGCGTGCCGGGCAAGACCGGCAGCGTCTACCTGTGGATCCCGCCCGCGGCCGAACGCGTACGCGGGGTGCTGATCGGCGGTTCGGTCCTGGCGGAACCGGCGATCGCCACCCATCCGGCGATCCGCGCGGCCTGTGCCGAGGCGCAGTTGGCGATCGTCTATTTCTCTCCGCATCCGGATGCGACCTTCGATGCGACGCGCACCGGGCCGAAACTCCTGCAGGCTCTCGCGGATCTCGCCAAGGTCTCGGGCCGGAGCGAACTGGCGGTCGCGCCCTGGCTGCCCTTCGGCCACTCGGTAGGCACGATCTGGACCCGCAATGTGCTGTTCTGGAAGCCCGAACGCGCGTTCGGCGCGATCTTCTTCAAGGGCGGCTTCGGCGTTCCCGAGGGACATGCGATCGGCGAGATCCTCGGCATCCCGCTCTGCCACATCCAGGGCCGTTTCGAGGAGTTCGGTCCCGGCCCGAGCGGTGTCCTGCGCAAGGATCTGGGCGAAGACCGCTCCACTGGCGGCAAGACCGCGATGAAGCAGCTCGGCGAATGGCGGGCGAAGGAACCGCGCTTCCTGATGGGCCTGTTCGTCGAGGACGGCGCCACCCACTATGCGCTCAGCGACCGGGTCGCCGCGCGCATCGCCGGTTATCTGGGTGCGGCGGCGAAGCGCATCCCCGCCTGGCCGGTGGAGGCCAAGGAGCCGCCGCAGCTCATCGCCATCGATCCCGCGAGCGGCGCCTATTCCGCTGGCGGCGACCTGTTCAGTCCGCCCGCCGCGCCCGCTGCGGCGGTGGCCGATTACAAAGGCGATCCGGCCCAGACCTTCTGGCATGGCACGGTCGCGCTCGCCCAGGCCGCCGACGCCTTCCATGCCGTGGCCCAGGGCAAGCAGGCCCAGTTCGTGGGTTTCGCCGGCAGCGAGATCCAGGCCCACGATCTGCGTTGGAAGATCCCGCCGGTGTGGACCGGCGCGGACACCCTGCGCATCGCCGGCGTGTTCAAGAACAGCGTGCAGCCCTGGTATCCCAAGGTCGAAGGCCCCGTCGGCCACGCCGAGGGCCCGGTGCGCGTGCGCGTCTTCGGCGGCTCGCTGGAGCAGATCGGCGCCGACACCTTCCGCGTGAGCATGGACTTCCGCCTCGGCGACCGCTGCCATGTCCTCGCCTATCATCCCGGTGACGCCACCTATCGCTTCGCCGAGCAGCACGGCAACGTGCGCTATCCCAACCGGCTCGATGCCGGCAAGGCGCAGGCGATCGCCTTCCCCCCGCTCGGCACGCTCAAGGCCGGCGCCCTGCCGCTGAAACTCCAGGCGACGAGCGACAGCGGCCTGCCGGTGCGCTTCCATGTCGATCACGGCCCGGCGCGGGTGACCGACGGCAGCCTGGAGCTCGCCGAGGTGCCGGTCACCGCCGCCTGGCCGCTGACCATCGAAGTCGTCGCCTGGCAGTACGGCAGCGCGATCGAGCCGAAGGTGCAGTCGGCGGAACCGGTGCGCCAGACCGTGCTGATCGAGAAATGACGCGCTGGGGTAAATGAGCCAAATGGCTACAGAACAATGGGTTGCGACCAAGTGAACGGGCAGGCGATGAACCTTGCCGCACCGGCTGCGTTCACCCCCGGGTCATGCCCCCCGCCCTCGCCCTGGTCGATGACGCCCCGCCCGGGGGATTCCGCCTCGTGAGCGATCCCGAGACCGCGATCATGGAGCGTCTGCGCGAGGGCGACGAGACCGCCCTCGACCAGCTGGTCCTGCGCTACCAGCGCGAACTGGTCGGCTTCTTCTACCATCTGTGCTGGGACCAGCTCATCGCTGAAGAGCTCGCCCAGGACGTGTTCGTCAACGTCTTCCGCGCCCGCAGCCGCTATTCCCCGCTCGCCAAGGTGCGGACCTACCTCTACCGCATCGCCCACAACCTGTGGATCGACCACCTGCGCCGGCGGCGCGGGCATCTCAGCCTGGATGCTGAGATGGGCGAGGATTCGCTGCGCCTCGTCGACTGTCTCGCGGCGCCCGAAACCTCCTCTGCGGCCAGCGGCGCCGAATCCGCCGCCCGCGCCGATTCCATCCGCACCCGCGTCCAGGCCGCGCTCGAACTGCTGCCCGAGGGCCAGCGCGAAGTGTTCGTCCTCGCCAACAGCCACGGCATGAAATACCAGGAGATCGCCGGCGTCCTCGGCATCCCGGAAGGAACCGTGAAGTCGCGCATGCACAACGCCGTGCGTACCTTGCGCGATGAACTCGCCGATCTGGTGGAGCCATGACTTCCGCCCGCCCCCAGCCCAAGGCGCCGGACAGCGATCCGCTCCTGCGCGCGGTCGCGACCGGCGATCCCGCCTGCCCGGACGGCCGCGCCCTCGCCGCGCTCGGGCGACTGGTGCGCTCCGCCGCGACGCCCGCCCCGGCCGATCTCGCCGCCAAGGTGCGGGCGCGGCTGCACGCCGGCACCACCGCCCCGGCCCGGAATCTGAATCAGCTGGATGATGACGCGATCGACGCGCATTTCGACGGCGAGCGGAACGATGCCGGCCTGACCGTCTTCGGCGCGCTGGTGCGGGAGGCGGGACAGCCGCCGCGCCCGATCGACCTCGTCGCCAAGGTGCGGGCGAAGCTGCATCACAGCCGCCGCCTGGAAGCGATCGGCCTGGATGGCAAAGGCGGACGCAGCCGTCTGCGCATCTGGCATGCGGTGATCGCCGGGCATCTCGCCGCCCTCCTGGTGCTGGGCGTCTTCCGGCTGCAGGGCGATTCCCTGCCGGCCGCCGGCGGCGGTGCGGGCGGCAACGCGGCCGCCGGTCGGGGCGACGGCGACCGCGCCGATGCTGCCGTGCTGCCGGCCACCGACTTCGCCGCCGCGCGATTCTCCTCGTGGGCCGAGGTGCACGAGAACCGTGGCGACATCTTCCTGCTCCGCCGCGTGCCCGAACTGCGCGAGCAGGCGCGTCGGACCTTCGCCATGGCCCGGTCGGCGCCGCTGGTCGAGGCCGGCCTGCGCTGGCTCATCGCGCAGCAGCGGTCCGATGGCGGCTTCGCCTCTGGCGAGGGCGATGACCGCGATCTCGCGACCCACAGCCTCGCCGTGCTCGCGCTCCTGGGCGAGGGTCTGGGAGATCCGCGCCGCACGGATTCCATCCGGCGCGGACTCAAGCATCTCGCCGACCGCTGGGGCCATGAGATCGAAGGCGCCCGCAGCCAGGCGGCGAGCGGCCTGGCCTGCCTCGCCCTGGTCGAAGGGGGGCTGATCCTGGGCGATGCCACCGCCCGCGCCGAAGCCGAGCTCGCCCTGGCCCGCCTCGACGCCGGTCTGCCGGTGCGCAGCGACCTGGCGCATCTCGGGGGTTTCTCCCTGCTGGCGGCGGAATCCGCGCGCCAGGGAGGCCTGCGCCTGCCCGACGGCCTCATCCCGCGCCTGCGCGCCGGAGTCGGCGATCTGAGCAGCGGCGACGCCCGCCGCGACCGCACCGGTCTGGCCGCGTTCCTCGCCGGCATCGATGGCCGGCGGGCCGGCGGACTCGATGGCGTGGTGCAGACCTTCGCGCAACGTCCGCCCGCCGGCGATGCTGGCGGCCGCATCGATCCCCTCGGCTGGTTCTTCGTCACCCTCGCCATGCGCGATGCCGACGGATCCCGCTGGCTGGCCTGGTCGAACGGTCTCCAGAACGCCATCGCCCAGGCGTTCACCCTCGATGGCGTCTGCGCCCACGTGCCCGCCGGGCGCGTCGTCTGGGGCGATCTCGATCCCAAGGCCGGCGAGGTCTTCGCGACCAGCCTGGGTCTGCTCAATCTCCAGGCCGCGTACCGGTACCTGCCGCTCGCGCGCTGATCCGCCCGCTGATCGCCGGACGGCAAGGCCGCCGCGGTCGGCAATGGCAAGACCTGCTGGTCCAGCGATGCTGCGATCATGCGCGTGATGGCCCTCCTGCTGCTGTCGGGTCTGGCGGTCCTTGCGGCCGGAGACGGCCCGATGCCGAGCGCCTGGGCGGTCGCGCCCTTCGTCGTGCTGCTGCTCGGCATCGCCCTGCTGCCGCTGGTCAAGCCGGCTTTCTGGCACCACTGGTATCCGGCGATCGCGATCGGACTGGGCGCGGTGACCGCCGGCTATTACCTGATCGGACTCCAGTCGCCGGGGCCCATCGTCCACGCCGGCTTCGAATACGCCGCGTTCATCACCCTCATCGGCTGCCTCTTCCTGTGTTCGGCCGGGGTGGTGCTGCGCCTGGGCTTCCAAGGAACCCCGTCGACCAACGTGGCCTTCCTGGCGATCGGCGCCGTGGCCGCGAACCTGGTCGGCACCACCGGCGCCGCGATGCTGCTCATCAGGCCGTGGCTGCGGCTCAACGATGGGCGGTTGCGGCCTTATCACGTGGTCTTCTTCATCTTCTTGGTCGCCAATGTGGGTGGGGCTCTGACCCCGATCGGCGATCCGCCGCTGCTCCTCGGCTTCCTGCGCGGCATCCCCTTCTGGCGCTTCGCGGAGCTGAACTGGGCGCCCTGGCTGCTCGCGACCGGAGCGCTGCTGGCGATCTTCTGGGCTTTCGACCGGCGCAACGCCGCCGTCGCCGTCGCGCCACCGCCGGGGCCGCGCCTCCGCCTCGCCGGCTGGCGCAATCTTGGGCTGCTCGCGCTCGCCCTGCCCTGCCTGTTCCTCGATCCGGGGATCCTGCCGTGGCTGCCCGCGATCGCCTACCATGGCGAGCGCTTCTCCTTCCTGCGCGAGGTGCTCCTGCTGGGCATCGGCGTCACCGCCTGGCTGATCACCCCGCGCGAGCGGCACGCGGCGAACCGCGCCGAATTGGAACCGCTGCGCGAGGTCGGTCTGCTCTTCATCGGCATCTTCCTGACCATGGTGCCGGCTCTCGACCTCATCCGCGCTGCCGCCCGGGGCGGATCGATCGCCGGGCTGCCGCTCGATCCGTCGTTGTTCTACCTCGGTACCGGCGTGTTCTCGGCCATGCTTGACAATGCGCCGACCTTCGTCGCCTTCCTCGCCGGCATCGAAGGCCGCTTCGGGCTCACCACGCAGGGGATCGGCGCTTCCGCCGATCCCATGGTCGCCCATTGCCTGGGCGCGGCAGCCTGCGCCTCGGTGTTCTGGGGCGCCATGACCTATATCGGCAACGGCCCGAATTTCATGGTCAAGGCCATCGTCGCCGAGACCCGCGATCGCGACGGGAAGGTCGTGGTGCCGCCGCCCGACTTCTTCGCCTTCGTCTGGCGCTACAGCCTGCCGATCCTGCTGCCGGTGCTGCTCCTGGTCTGGGTGCTGTTCTACCGCTGATCCGCAACGGCCCTGGCCGGGCGGGCGGGCTGGCACTGGCCGCGCGCGAACCCAGCGGTAATCCGTGCTCCCTGGCGCTTCCCCCGGAGCAGACCCCATGCGCATCCTGATCGTCGAGGACGAAGACAGCATCCGCTCGGCCCTGACGCGCGGCCTCGCCCAGGCCGGGCACCAGGTCAGCGCCGCGCCCAGCCTGGCGTCGGCGCGGGCGGTGGTGGATGAGCTCGGCCCGACACGTCGGCCCGAATGCGTGGTGAGCGACCTCAAGCTGCCCGACGGCAGCGGTCTCGACTTCGCGCGTGAACTCCGAATCCCGTTCCTGCTCATGAGCGGCTACGCGACGTTCGATGACGCGGTCAGCGCCTTGCGTGCGGGTTGCCTGGATTTCTTCACCAAACCGGTGACCATCCGCGACATCCGCCGGGTCATCGAGACGCTCGCCAACCGTCCTGCGCCGGTCGAAGCCATCGAGGTGGTCGATCCCGAAGGTGGCGGCCTGGTGGTGACGGGCGGCTGCCTGGCGCGCAGCGGTACCGTGGCCGGAATCGCCCGCTGGCACGATCCGGTGTCGGCCCTGGCCGCCTGGACCAGCCTGCTCCCCTTGCTGGCCGATGCGACCGTGCGGCAGGCTGCCGCCGAGCTCATCCAGGCCGCGCCGGTCGGGCGTCTGGTGGTCAACCGGCGGGGCGAGCGCGCCATCCTGTGGCTCGATGCCGCAGTCGATTGGACCGCCCAGCCCGATCGCCGGGACTGGTTCGCCCGCCACGGGATGAGCCCGATCAGCCAGGTCGGATCGGATCCGGAAGGCGGCACCGATCTCGGCACGGTCGTGGTCGCCAGGCCGGCCGCGGCCTCCGGCCATCGGCCGGGCAGCGCCTGGCAGGGCGAAGTGCTGTGGCCCACGACGCTCAGCGAGGATTTCCCGGTCGACCTCAGCGGCACCGTCAGCCTGGGAACGTGGATCTACGCCTGGTTGCGCGAGCGTCCGGCTCTGCGACTCGTCCGCGCGTCGTCGCAGGTCCAGCGCGATCTCGACGCCGCCGGCCTGTCGCTGCGCTGGGATGCCGGTGACGGCGTCGGGCGCGGCGAGCGCGAGATGCTCCTGGGTTGAGCCTGGCAATCGCGATTGCACCCCAGTTGCGGCGCAGGTCGCCAGTCATTGGGCGATGCCCAACGCCTTCCTCCGGCCTTATTCAGGATTCACCAACCGGTTGACGGATAGAACCTGGATCGGCGGGCCTCGGCCTGCACGAATTTCCGGTTGTTGCCTGGAGATCAATCTCTCGCGGCCAGCGGAACCGTACCTGGGTTCGTCAACCTGTTGGTGAATCCTCAGTAGAGGGGCGCACTTGAGATCTTTATTCGATCTTTCCGGGAAGAAACAGGCGGATCAGGTGAACTTCACCTGCGGCGCCTGGCGTTCGGCGGCGTTCTCGATCTCGAAGAGCTGGGCCGGCTGGAAGTTGCCCATGCCGGCGATGATCGAGGCGGGGAAGACCTCGCGGCCGGTGTTGTACTGCATGACCGCGTCGTTGTAGGCCTGGCGTGCGAACGAGACCTTGTTCTCGGTCGAGGTCAGCTCCTCGGTGAGCTGCGCCATGTTCTGGTTCGCCTTGAGATCGGGATAGTTCTCGGTCAGCGCGAACAGGCGGCCGAGGGTCGCCCCGACCTGGCCCTCGGCGGTCATCATGCCGCGGATGGCGTTCGCATCGCTGGGATCCGAGGCTGCGCGCACCTGGGCGCTGGCGGCCTGGTTGCGGGCGGCGATCACGGCCTCCAGCGTCTCGCGCTCGTGCTTGATATAGCCCTTGGCGACCTCGACCAGGTTCGGGATGAGATCGTAGCGGCGCTTGAGCTGCACGTCGATCTGCGCGTAGGCGTTCTTGAAGCGGTTGCGCAGGACGACCAGGCCGTTGTAGGTGGAGACGCCCCACAGGATGGCGATAACGATGAGCAGGATGGGAAGACCGATGAGAGCGAGGAGTGCCCAGGACATGGAAATGACCTCCGGTGGCGGATGGTGGGGCACGATCGGATCGGTCAACCCTTTGGACGGTCAGCCGTGACTCTGCGCGGACGTTTGCGTCGGGGAGGCTGCTGGTCCGCGATCGTCACGCATTTGCCGAACAGGACGCAGCCCGGCATGGCGGGGGTGCAGTCCTTGCCGGTGCGGGAGCAGTGCGAGGTGGCGAAGTCGAAGTGCGGGCACGAGAACGAGGACATGACGGGCCTCAGCGCGGGGTCGGGGCTGACCGGCGTTCCGCCGCGTCGGCCTGGCGGCGGTGGGCGGCGGCATCGGCCGCCCGGCCCATCGCCTCGGCGACCTCGGCTGCGCGCCGGTGGTAGGCTGCGGACTCGGGCCAGGCGCCGGTCGCCGTGGCGATGCGTGCCAGTCCGCTGAGCGCGGCCAGGAGCCCAGCCCGGTCGCCACCGGCGCGGAAGGCGTCGGCGGCCTGCTGGAATGCGGTCCTGGCGGAATCGGGCCTGGAGGACTCGTCGCGGCGGGCGCGGATCAGCGCGATCGGGCCGTCGATCTCGGGTCGGCCGCCGGCGGCTTTCGCCGCCTCGGCCAGCAGGACGGTCTCAGCCTGCGCATCGCTGGCGTGGGCGGCCTGGCCGATCAGGGCGAGCGCAGCCAATGCCTGGTCGCCATCTTCGCGCGCGAGCGTCAACGCGCGTTGAAGATCACTATGGATCCGACTGCCGGTGCCGACGCGGGCGCGCGCGAGCAGCGCCCGGGTCAGGAGATCGCGAGCGCCGCTGCGCTCGGCCCGCTGGACGGATCCATCGAGCGCAGCGAGCGCGGCGGCGGCATCCCCGGCGGCGAGGTGGGCCAGGCCGAGGCGGTAGGCGAGATCGGCGGCGAGCGCGTCCTCGTCGCCGGAACGTGCGGCTTCCAGGCCACGGGCATAGGCGCGCGCTGCGCTCGCCGGCGCATCGAGTCGCAGGCTGGCATCGCCGGTGTCGCGTTCGGCGCGGGCGCGTTCGACCGCGGCAGGTTGCGGCCGGGCGCCGGAGCAGGCGGCGAGCAGGATCGCCAGCGCGATCCCGGACCAGCGCAGCCTGCCGGGGGAAGATGCGGCCGGGATCATGGTTTCGCTCCGGAACCGGCCGGCGCGGCTGGCGGGGGGACGGCGATCGCAGGTTGCTGGGGCAGCAGCGCAGGCTGCGGGGGCAGCACCGCCGGCGGCAGCGGCGGCGGGTTGCCGGCCTCGACCGCGCCGCGCAGGATCCACGAACGCTGCGCCGCCTCCAGCGTGCGGTTGGCGTTGAGCAGCAGGCGGTCGCCGCGATCGACCACGCCGGGCAGGTCGTTGGCGCGGGTGCGCAGGGCGGCCGACAGCACGGAGGCGTCCTCGGCGACCTTGGCGGCGGAGGCGATGACCTTGGCGAGCTCGCCCCAGCTCGCGTGGACATCGTCGAGGGCGGTGACCACGCGCTGGTGCAGCGAGGGATCGCGGGCGAGCCGGCCGAGCGAACCCTCGCCCTGATTGATGGATTTCAGCAGGGCGGCCAGTTCTGCGGCGGTCGCGGCGGCATGCGCGACGAGCTGCGCCGCCTCGGCCTGGGCGGTCAGGCGGGCGGCCGAGGCGGTCAGGGCGGCGAGATGGTCGCCGGCGCGGTTCTGCTCCAATTGCTGCAGCAGCGCGTTGGTGCGCACCAGCGCGGCGCGGGTCTCGCTGAGGATCGGCGGGATGTCGCGCGCCAGGGCCTTCATGATCACCTCGGCATCGCCGAGCACGTCGCCTTCCGCGCTGCCGGGCAGGATGTCGCCGGCCCGGATCAGGGTGCCGGATCGGCCAGGGGTGAGGTCGATGGCCAGATCGCCGATCAGCCCGGCGATGGGCAGGCGCAGCACCGCCTTGCTGTCCTCGCGCAGGCCGCCGAGGGCGGAACCCGCCACGCGCAGGCGCACGCGCAGGCTGTCGCCGGCAAGGTCGACCTCGGCGACCTGGCCGATGCGCTCGCCGGCGAGGCGCACCGGCAGGCCGCTGCGGATCACGCCGGCTCGCTCGGCCGGGAAGACCGCGGTGAGGTCGACCCGGCGCACGAACCAGTTGCGGCCCTCGCCGACGAGGAAGAGCGAGGCCAGCGCCGCGACCAGCGATCCCAGCACGAAGATGCCGACGATCTCGCGCAGATGGCGGAACTTGAACGGTTCGCTCATGGATTCTCCGGGCTGGGCATGGCCACGCAGCGGTCGCCGAACGACCGCGACAGGTCGGCGGCATAGGTCGCGAGCAGGATGCCGGTCCCGCGCTCCGTCGCCAGCCGGCGCAGCACGGCCAGGATGGATGCGGTCGTGGCGGGATCGAGATCGTCGGAGGGGTCCTCCAGGACCAGCAGGTCGGGGTCGAGGATCACGGCGCGGGCGAGGGCCACGCGCCGGCACAGCACCGCGCCGGCCTGGCCCGGATTCAGGGCCGGCAGTTCGGTCACGCCGAACCAGGCCAGGACCTCGGCCGCGCGTGCGCGCAGGGGGGCGCCATGCGCCCGGCGGTGCCAGCGCAGCGGCAGGACGAGGTTCTCGAAGAGCGACAGGTTGCTGATCAGGGCGCCACGCCGGGGCATCCAGCCGAGGCGGGCGCGCAGCGCGCAGTCCTGCGGCTGGTCGAGGCCGGCGGGATCGCTGCCGAACAGGCGCACCCTGCCCGCCAGGGGGGCTTCCAGGCCGATGGCCGCGCGCAGCACCGCGCCCACGCCGCTGTCAAGATCCCCGTGCAGCACCACGCATTCGCCGCGATCCACCGTCAGATCCGGGCCGCGCCGCTGCCGGCCGGCGGCGCCGGCGATGGCCAGGCCCGAGAGTTCGAGCAGCCGTGGCGGGAGGGGGCCGGACATGTCAGGCCACGAACAGGAGGGCGGTGACGGCGGCGTCCCAGATGAACACCGCCGCGATCGAGCGCACCACGGCGGCGGTCACCGCCGGCGGCACGGCGGTCATCGAACCGGAGGCCGACAGGCCCTCGACGCAGCTGATCGCGGCGACGACCAGGCCGGGAACCACGGTCTTGGCGGCGACGGCGAGGTGGTCGGTCAGCCCGAGATTGCTGCCGACCAGACGGAACAGCTCATCCGCCCGCAGGCCTCCGCCGGCGAGCGAGCTGAAGACCACGGCCGTCCCGAGCGAGACGCCGACGAACACCATGGTCAGGCACATCACCGCCAGCGCGACGCCGGCCAGGCGCGGCACCACCAGATAGGAGAAGGGATCGACGCCGAGCGCCTGCAAGGTGTCGACCTCGCGTGCGACGCGCATGTTCGCCAGTTCGGCCGCGATCGCGGTGCACGACCGGCCGATGACGATCATCGCCACGACCAACGGGCCGAGTTCGCGCACCAGCACCACCACCAGCAGCTTGCCGATCACGCTGCCCTGGATCAGCGCCCCGCCCTGGACCTGGGCCTGCACCGCGACGATCAGGCCGGTCAGGCCGGCGATGAGGCAGGTGAAGGGGATGGCCTCGATCCCGGTGAAGAGGATCTGGCGCTGCATCACCCCGTGTACCGCCGGCGGCAGCGAGCCGCGCCGCACCGTCAGCACCCACAGGCCATAACCGACGATGGTGAAAATGCGCACGGCGTAGCGGGCGAGGTCGATCGCCGCGCCGCCGGTGCCACGCACGAATTCCATGACGGGTGCCATCCGGAACCAGTCTACCATGGTCCTGCGGGGACCGGAATCGCGGCGCCTGGACGGCGGCTCACCGGCGTTCGATCGCGCCTTCGCAGACGACGGCGCCATCGCAGAGCAGCGTCACGCGCCAGGCGCCCGGCCGGGTCAGGACGAGTTCCAGCGGCCGGGTGTGGTCCGGCCAGGGTTCGAGCTGGTCCAGCTTCGCATCGTCGGGCCGGTAGACACCGACCGCGAGCCTGCCGGGATCGCCGCTGCCGCCGCCGAGGGAGCATCGCGCCCCGGTCGCCGTCGGCGCGAGGGCGAACGTCCAGCCGCCGGCGGCGAAACGTCTGGCTTTTTCGTGCTGCTGATCGATCAGTCCCGAGGCCAGCCACGGCTGCGCCTCGACCCGGGTCGGGTTCACCTGGCGCGCGACGATGATGATCGCGGTGTTGGCGATGGCGGCGGCGCCGATGACGAAGACCGGCAGCCAGACCCAGAAGTTGAAGCGGCGTGCCGGCGCCGGGGCCTGGGCTGCGGCGGGGGCTGATGCGGGTGCGGTCATGGCTTCCTCAGGCGCAGCCTGGTCTCGGTCCGGTTGGCGCCGGCGGTGCAGACCAGGACGACCTCGAGATCCTGGCCGGCGAAACGGTCGGCCGGCAGGTCGATCACCACCGGCTCGGCATGGCGTTCGTGCGCGGGCAGATCGACCTCCTGGTGCCGGCTGACGATGCGGGCGTCGGGAATGGCGGGGATGGTCAGGTGCGCCCGTTGCGGCAGGCTGGCGTGGTTGATCAGGCTCAGCTGGATGACGTTGCGCACCCAGGCCCTGCCCTGGTCATCGCTGATCGCGGCGGGCGGGATGGTGGAGCGCAGGAGGACCGCGTTGAGTTCCTGGCGGCCGCCGATGCGGACCACCGCCACCGTGCACAGGATGAGCAGGATCGCCGCGTAGGCGATGGTGCGCGGCCGGATCAGCCGGCGTTTCAGCCCGGACAGCTCGGCTTCGCTCGCATACCGCACCAGGCCCTTGGGCCGCCCCAGGCGGGTCATCACCCCGTCGCAGGCGTCGATGCACGCCGTGCAGTGGATGCACTCCAGCTGGTTGCCGTTGCGGATGTCGATCCCGGTCGGGCAGACCGCGACGCAGAGCTTGCAGTCGATGCAGTCGCCTTTTGCGGCTGATTCCGGCGCTGCCGCAGCGGCATCGGCGGTGTCCGCCACCCTCGCCTGGACGTGTCCGCGCGGTTCGCCGCGCCTGGCGTCATAGGCGACCACCTGCGAATGCGGATCCAGGAGGACCGCCTGGATGCGGCCATACGGGCAGACGATGGTGCAGGTCTGCTCGCGGAACCAGGCGAAGTCGAACCAGATCAGTGCGAAGACGACGGCGAAGAACACCGCTCCGGCGGGATGCGCGACGGGATCGATGAGGAAGCCCCAGCGCCAGCCGTCAGTGCCGACGAAGATCGCGGTCATGGTGTTGGCGAGGATCCCGCCGACCAGGGCGTAGAGCAGCCAGGTGGCGATGAGTCCGGGGATGCGGGCCGGGTCGCGGCGTTCCTTGCGCGCCGCCCGCCGGCCCGCCGGCCCCTGGCAGAGCCGTTCGATCGGGCGGTAGACCATCTCGAGGAAGACGTTGTGGGGGCACATCCAGCCGCACAGCACCCGCCCCAGGGTCGCCACCGCGAGCAGGGTGGTGAACCCGAGGATCAGCAGCAGGATGAGGAAATACCAGAGATCCTGCGGCATGAACGCCTGCCCCGCGATCCAGAAGGTGCGCTGCGGCAGATCGAGGCGGAAGAACGGATGCCCGCCGACGGTCAGGAACGGCAGGCTGAGGTAGAACGCGATCAGCAGCACCGCCAGCACCGCCCGCCGCCGCCGCCAGAGCCCGCCGATGAGGTGGACGTGGAGCCAGCGCCGTCGGCCGTCGCGGTCGACCGAGGCCAGCACGGAACGGAAGTCATCGGGGTCGGAGGTGAGCGGATCGGCCATGGGGTTGATGCGGGAAACTAACGCCGGATCCGGTTCGCGGGAGGGGTCCTGTAGCGCCGGCTTGAGCCGGCTTGGACGGCCGGATTCATCCGGCCGCACGGATAATCCCGATCCTCAGTGCGGTGGGCTGAAGTCCACCGTCTGGGGATTGGCCATTCGTCCCCAATGTCACGAAAACGCAGGAGAAACGCTTGCGCCCGGGAGCGCCAGGCACCAGCCTGGCCGGTGGCATCGGGCGGGCCGACCCGGCGGAACAACCTGATAAAAACCAGCGAATAAGCCCTGATGCCCGGGTTGGATCGCCTGGCCACCACGCAAGATGTCCAAGCCCAGGCGGTGGGCTGAAGCCCACCGTCCGTGCCGGCTGAAGCCGGCGCTACGGGACAGCGGTGCTCCGGGGCTGCCAATCTGCCATCAGGCCAGCAGGATCTCCGCCGTGCGCGCGATGGTGCCGGCGATCGGATGCAGTTCCGCCGTCATCCGCGCCGCCGCCCGGATGGCCGGATCGCGACCGAAGCCGGCCCAGGTGTCGAGCGCGGCGGCGAGCGCATTGGCGGGAGCGTCCACCGGCACGATCGCGCCGACGCCGGGATCGACGACCTCGGCGCCGCCGTTGCCGTCGGAGGTCACCACCGGCACGCCGCTGGCGAGCGCCTCCAGGGTCGCGTTGGCGAACGGGTCATAGCGCGTGGGCAGGGCGAAGACGTCGGCGGCGGCGTAGCAGACCTGGGCATCCGTGCGTTCGCCGAGGAAGGCGACCCGCTTGCCCAGCGGCAGGGCGCGGCGCTTCCATTGATCCAGATGGCCGTCGGCACCGACCACGATCAGGCGCAGATCGGGTGCCAGGTCGACCGCATCGAGCACCGCCGCCAGGCCCTTGCGGGCGTAACCCGAGCCGAGGAACAGCACGACCCGGTCGTCGGCGCTGAAACCGCACGAACGGCGCAGTTCCAGGCCGGGGCCGGAGCGCAGGTCGGGGTTGAAGCGGGTCAGGTCGGTGCCGTTGTGGACGACGGTGATCTGCGCGGGGGGGATGCCGTGCAGGGCCGCGACCTCGGCTGCGACGAGGTGCGAATTCACGACCACCTTCCGCCCGCGTCGGAACGACGTTTCGGCCAGCGAGCGATTTTCCAGGCGGATCTCCACCCGATCGCGCCAGCCCAGGGTCAGCCCCATGCGCTTCACATACGCCGCATGACAGCCCATGCCGAGGCGGATCGCGTCATGCGGCCAGGTGCGGCCGAACGCCAGGACGCGGTCGTAGCCGCCGCGTTCGACCTCGCGCGCCACCGCAGTCGCGAAGGCGTGCGCGCGCCAGGCGGCTCCGATCGCGAACGGGCGCAAGCGGACGAAGCCGACGCCGGGATGCGGCGCCGTACCATGCCTGCGGCAGAGGATGTCGACCCGATGCCCGGCCTCGGCCAGCCAGCGCGCCAGGTGATCCAGATTGCGTTCGACCCCGCCGGTCGCGGCATGGCGGGGATAGACCAGGGCGACGCGCATGCGGGGGCAGCCTAGGCGCTCGCCGGAACAGCCAAGGAGGGCGGCCTCAGCCCACCCGTTCCAACGCCGCGCCCCAGCCCGAGGAGTCGATCAGCCGCGCGCTGGCCTCCAGTTCGGCATCGATCAGGGCGTTCCAGTCGCGGCTGGCGCCCTGCCAGCCCAGGCGTTCGAGGAACGCCTGGCGGTAGGCGGTGTTGGTGAACAGGTCGTGCAGGTAGACGCCGGTGACGTTGCCCTGGCGCCAGCCCAGGCCGTCGGCGAGATGCTCGCGCGCGTGCGGCCCGGCGCGGGTGACGCCGTGGTGGATCTCGTAGCCGGTGACCTCGCCGCCATCCAGCCAGCGGACGCGGCGCTGGGCGGTGGTCTTCGCGGGGGCGAGCACGGTGGCGACATCGAGCAGCCCCAGGCCCTCGCTGTCGCCGGATTCGAGGCGATGCGGATCCTTGAGCTCGCGGCCCAGCATCTGCATGCCGCCGCAGACGCCGAGCACCGGCACGCCGCGCGCGGCGGCGCGGACGACGGCGGCGGCGACGCCGTGCTCCTTGAGCCAGGCCAGGCTGGCGACGGTGTTCTTGCTGCCGGACAGGATGATGGCGTGGACGTCGTCGAGGCCGGCCGCCTCCTTGACCGGCACCAGATCGACGCCGTCCTCATGCGCGAGGGGGTCGAACTCGTCGAGGTTCGAGGCCCAGGGGAAGAGCACCAGGGCGATGCGGACATGGCCGCTGCGGCGGAGTTCGCGGTGGAAGAACGCGTCCTCCTCGGGCAGGCGATGGCGATGGTACGGCACGATGGCGACCACCGGCACGCCGGTCTTCTCCTCCAACCAGCCCGGCGCACCGCCGAGCAGGGTCGGATCGCCACGGAACTTGTTGAGCACGAAGCCGCGGATCCGCGCCCGGTCCTCTTCAGGCAGGGCGGCCCAGGTGCCGTACAGATGGGCGAATGCTCCGCCGCGATCGATGTCGGAGACCAGCCAGCAGGCCGCATCGGCGTGGCGCGCCGGGGCGAGGTTGACCAGATCATATGGCTGCAGGTTGACCTCGGCCGGACTGCCCGCGCCTTCCATGACCACCCGGTCGTGGCCGGCGCGCAGGCGGTCGAGGGCGCCGCTGATCACGGGCCAGAGCAGCGGACGGCGTTCCAGCCAGGGCGTCGCCGCGATCACGGGATCAGGGCGCCCGAGCACGACCACCTGGCTGCGGGTGTCGGATTCGGGCTTGAGCAGCACCGGGTTGAGGTCCGCGCGCGGTTCCACCCGCGCCGCCAGCGCCTGCAACCACTGGGCGCGGCCGATCTCGGCCCCGTCGCGGCAGACCGCAGCGTTGTTCGACATGTTCTGCGCCTTGAACGGCGCGACTTTCTCGCCCCGGTTGGCGTACCAGCGGCAGAGGCAGGCGGTGAGGAACGACTTGCCGGCATCGCTGGTGCAGCCCCAGATCATGTGCGAGGTTTTGCTCATGGGCGGCAGGGTGCGGCCACGGTGGAGGGCGCAACCACCTAGCGGGGCGCTGCCCCAGCCCTGCGGGCATCATAGGGGCATCGCCCCGCTGTGCTCTTTGCTGCAGGGGCTTCGCCCCCACACCCCCGGGTCCTTGAGCGAACGGCACGCGCCAAACTTGACTTGGCAGGTCGCATGCCGTTCTCTCAAGGACCCTAGCTGGGAAATCGCTGGTCCGGGCGAGCCCGATGCGGGATCATGCCGGGGTGACCGGCCGACCACCGCCAGAGGCCCCCGCTTCGCTCCCGCCGATCGGCTGGGTGCTCTACGATGGCGCGTGCGGCCTGTGCGCCCGCTGGGTGCCGCGCTGGACGCCGACCTTCACCCGCCTGGGATTGGCGACCGCCGCCCTGCAGGAACCCTGGGTCGCCGCGCGCACCGGTTTGGCGGAGGCCGAGCTCGTGCGCGATTTCCGCATCCTCTTCCACGACGGTACTGTGCTGGGCGGAGCCGACGCCTACCGCTGGATCCTGCGCCGGCGCTGGTGGGGATTTCCGCTCTGGCTGTTCGTCGTCGTCCCGCCGGGACGCTGGGTGTTCGATTTCGGCTATCGCCGGCTCAACCGCAACCGGCATCAGGTGTCGCGCTGGTGCGGAATCCGGCCGTGACTGGGCGCGGCGTCAGATCTTCCGCTGCAGGATCCGGCAGGTCATCGGCGGCAACGTGATCGGTGCGTTGATCGTCTGTCCGTTCTCGGCGTCGGCACAGCCGGCGGGAGCTGCCCAGGTGGCAGTCGCCTGGTCGTGGAAGTTCAGCGCAAACAGCCATTCCGTCGTCCCATCGCGGCGGGCCTGGACGGTGAAACCGCGCTGCGGCGCGGCGATGCGGGCGTCGAGGCGCAGGCCGGCGACCACCTGGGCCAGCACCGCCTCGTAGCCGGTGGCGTCGGCCGGTTGGGCCGCGAGATACCAGGCGTTCCCTTTGCCGAAGCGGTGGCGGCTGAGCGCCGGGTTGCCCGCGTGGAGGGGGTCGCCGGCGAGGGTGAACACCGCTTCGGCGCCCTCGGTGCGCAGGCGATCGATGTAGCCGCGCACCGGCCAGGTGGCCGGGCCGGTCGCGGTGATGGCGTCGCCGGCGGCGGTGCGGTCGGTCTCCTCGGCCCAGATGCCGAAAACGTCGCGCAGATTGGGCCCCGGAAAGCCGCCCATGTGGCAGAGGTTGGTGTCATTGACGCGGGCGCTGAGCCAGGTCATCAGCACGGTGCCGCCGCCGGCGACGAAGGCGCGCAGGCGATCCGCGTCGGTCTGGGTGAACAGGTAGGTCATCGGCACGATGACCAGGGCGTAGGCCGACAGGTCGTCGGCGCGTGAACGCACGTCGACGCCGATGCCGCGTTCCCACAGCGGCCGCACGCAGTCGGTCATGACCCGGTCATAGCCGCGATCCGGCGACTCGTTGCCGGGTCCGCACGAGCATTCGATCGCCCAGCGGGTGTCCCAGTCGTGCAGGACGGCGACCTGGCTGCGGGTCTGGGCTCCGCGCAGCGCGGCGACCTTCTGCAGCAGAACCCCGTGCGCGGCCACATCCTGGAAGACCCGGGTCTGCTCGCTGTCGCTGTGGTCGACCACCGCGCCATGCCATTTCTCGAAGGCGCCCCGGCCGGCGCGCCATTGGAAGTACATCGTGCCATCGGCGCCGTGGGCGAGGGCCTGGACCATCTCCAGGCGGTGCATGCCGGGGCGCTTCAGGCGGCCGAGACGCTGCCAGTTGGTCGCGGACGGACTGCATTCCATCTGCAGGAAGGTGCGCATCTTGAGCGAACGCATGAGATCGTGGGTCAGCGACGAGCGCACCGCGGTGGTGAGCTGGTCCTCGCCGCCGTGGAACTCGGGATAGGCGTCGTTGGCGATGAAGTCGACGTGCCGGGCCAGATCGCGCTGGTCGAGCCCGGGGAAGAAGCACATCAGGTTGGTGGTCGCCGGCTGGGTGGCGCCCTGCTGGCGCAGCACCCCGATCTCGAAGGCGACGAAGTCGACCAGCCGGGCCGAGGCGAAGCGTCGCCATTCCAGGGTGATGCCGTCGAGGACGTTGTCCTGCACCACGACATCGTTCCAGTCGGTGAAGCGGTGGGCCCAGAAGTCCGCCCACACGGCGCGGTTGAGGGCGTCGATGGTGGCGAAACGCCGGCGCAGGTGGTCGCGGAAGGCGTCGAGGCAGAGCGGGCAGAAGCACTGGCCGTTGAACTCGTTGCCGATGTGCCAGCCGGCGACCGCCGGATGCCGGGCGAAACGGCGTGCGATCTCGCCGTCGATGCGCGCGACCGCCTGGCGGAAGACCGGCGAGGTCGGGCAGTGGTTGTGGCGGCCGACCGGCAGCTCGCGCGTCCCATCGGCGCGGACGCGGCGGATCTCGGGGTGGCGATGCGCGAGCCAGAGCGGCTTCGCGCCGGACGGGGTGGCGAGGATGGCCTTCAAGCCGCGCTCCGCCATGCGATCGAGGATGTCCGCCATCCAGTCCATGGTGAAGACGCCGTCGGCGGTCTCGAGCGCGCTCCAGGCGAAGATGCCGAGCGAGAACGTGGTGCAGCCGGCCTTCTGCATCAGATCGAGGTCGCGCGCGATGATCTCCGGCCGGTCGAGCCACTGGTCGGGGTTCCAGTCGCCACCGTGCAGCAGGACGGGGTGGGTGGGCAGGATGGGGCTGTCGCTCATGATCGCGGCATGCTCGCGCCGCCGATTCCAAGGGAAGCCTTGGGAAAACCCAGGGCTGGACAGCGGACGGCGGTCGGATAGCGGCCAGGCGGTTGCCGACGACGGCGCCGACTACTGCCGCCGGCGCTGGCGGATGTCGAGCTCCGGCTCCTTGTTGCGCACCACGCTGCCGGGGGCGACCGAGCGGGTCACCCAGACGTTGCCGCCGATCACCGAATGGTGGCCGATCACCGTGTCGCCGCCGAGGATGGTCGCGCCGGCGTAGATCGTGACGTGGTCTTCCAGGTCGGGGTGGCGCTTGTTCGACTGCCCCCGGCGCAGTTCGCCGTGCTCGTCGCGTTCGAGCGGATTCCAGGCGACCAGGCCGACGCCCTGGTAGAGCACGCAGTTGCGGCCGATGCGGCTGGTCTCGCCGATCACCACGCCGGTGCCGTGGTCGATGAAGAAGGACTCGCCGATCGCGGCGCCGGGGTGGATGTCGATGCCGGTGCGGCTGTGCGCGATCTCGGTCATCATGCGCGGCAGGATCGGCACGCCGAGGCGGTACAACCGATGCGCGAAGCGCTGGATCGCCAGGGCCTCGATGCAGGGATAGCTGAGGATGATGGTGGCCCGGTCGATCGCGGCGGGATCGTTGGCGAAGGCGGCGTCGACATCGGTCTGCACCAGCGCGGCGACCTCGGGCAGGGCCTCCAGCGCGGCGGCGGCGAGTTCGCGCGCCCGGCTCGCGCCGTGGGCGGCCGCTTCGCCCGGCCGGGTGCCGAAGTGGCCGGACAGCCGGATCGCGGCCTGGAGCAGCGCCTCGCCCTCGGCGAGCGATCGCGCCAGCATCCCGGCGACATCGTTCCCATTCACCGCCGTGCCCGAGAAATACCCGGGGAACAGGAGGGCGAGGATGTGGTCGCACAGATGCGCGATCTCGCGCCGGCTGGGCAGCGCGGTGGTGTGGTCGTTGACGGTGCCGCCCCGGGCGTGGGTCGCGGCCAGGGCCGCCGCCAACTGGTCGACACGTTCCTTGGTCAGGCTGGTTGGATTCATGGCGTGGGTCTGGAGGGGGGCGTTGCGGTGGTCGTCGGCGGGGAGTGTCCAGGAGCGGGGGCCGGGGGTGGCGCCGCCACCGCAGGCATCATTGGCAGCGGGGCCGGCGGCAGGCCGTGCAGCGCGTTGACGGCGGCGGCCTCGCGTTGCTGGTAGAGTTCCTGCGAACGTTTCCGGTCAGGTTCGGGCCAGGCAGGGTCTCGTGGCAACTGGCTGCGGGCCGAGGCGAAGGATTCCTTGGCGCGCTGATAATTTCCCAGGCGGTAATGGATGCAGCCGACGGTATCCCAGATGGCGTGCTGGGAATTGGCCTTCAGGGCGGCGTCGAGGCGGACGAGCTTGTCGCGCAGGAGTTCGGTCTCCTCGGCGCCGAGCTGCTCCGCCCCGGCGGCGAGGCCATAGGCGAGGGCATTGTCGAGATTGAGGTTTACCGCGGGATTGCCGGTGCCCAGCCGGTGGAAGGTGGCCAGGCGGTGGCGCAACCGGTAGAGGACGCGCACCGCCTCGGCGTCGTCCGGGACAGCGGCCAGATTCAGGATGAGCTCCGCCAGACGCTGCCGCCGCACCGGCGAGGCCTCGGCGATCCAGCGCAGAAGCAGCTTGGGATCGCCACGGTCGGCGTTCTCCAGGGCGCGGTCGAGATCGGGGTCACGCTGCTGCCAGGCCTTGAGATCGGCGACCGCGGTCTGCGCCGTGCCGGCGCCCGATCCCTTGAGATACCAATCCCAGCCGGCGCTGACGCTGAAGACGATCACGAGCAGCAGGAGCATGGCGCGGAACGAGCGCACGAGCTGATGGTGCGCCAGGCCGAGGATCGGCTGGCGGCGGACGTGCTCCAGGAATTCCACGCGTTCGCGGATCGAATGGTGGCGCCAGTTGGGCTGGTCCTCGCCCTGGCCCGACAGGCGGGCGACGGCGCGGAGCGCATCCTGCATCGCGGCCGGATCGCCGGAGATCTCGACCCCGGCGAGGTCGGCCTCGCGTTCGCACAGGCGGCTGACCCAGCCGAAGAGGATGCGGAACTGGATGAGGACCAGGGCCAGGGTGATCAGGGTGCCGACCACCTCGGGCGGGAAGCGGTCGATCCAGGCCTGTCCCGCCAGGCTGCGCTGGATGGTGTCGGAGAACTGGCCGCCGACGAACATGGTCGCGCAGAAGAACAGCAGGTAGGTCCACAGGTGCCCGTGGCGGGCGTGGCCGAGTTCGTGACCGAGCACCGCGACGAGCTCGCGCCGGCTGAGTCCGCGCAGGAGGTCATCGGTGAACAGGACATAGCGCATGCGCGGCAGGCCGCCCAGGATGGCGGCGTTGAGCATGCGGCCGCCCGGGACCGGCCAGTGCATCAGGCCGGCGACCCGCACCCCGGCACGCTGGCAGATGCCGATGAGCTCCTCGGTCAGTTCCGACGGCTGCATGCGCCGGGCACCCCACAGGCGCAGGATGAGCAGCGGGAAGAGGGTGATCGTCAGGATGCCGAGCGCCGCCAGGCCCACGACTTTCGAGATCTCCATCAGCCCATGCGCCTGCAGCCAGGCCTCGTATCCGGTCGCGGCGAACACCGAGATCGCGAGATCGCTCACCGGCAGGATGATGAGCATCGGCACCAGCACCATGCGGGCCTGGTGCCAGGTCCAGGCCAGGCGCGACCACGCGACCCCGTCCAGCCGGGCGACGATCGGCGCCGTGCCCCACCACCAGGCGAGCTGGGCCGCGATCCAGGGCAGCACCGCGAGCACGCTGCTGCGCCAGCCGCAGGGCCAGTGCAGACCCAGGCAGAGCCAGGCGAACCAGGTCAGGATGGCGACATCCCCGATCGCGTCGGCGCGCAGCATCAGCCGGCGCGAAGCGAAGCGGCGCAGGAGAAAGCCGGCAGCCAGCGCGAGGAGCGGCCAGAACACCAGCCCCAGGGCGGCGACCAGCACCGCTTTGCGCCAGTCGCCGGCCGTGCCGCCGCCGTAGGAGTCGGCGCTGGCGGCGATCACCAGGGCACAGAGAAGCGGGACGAGTCCACCCATGCGGCGGGGCATGCTAGGGGGCGCGGCGGCGGTACCACCCGGCAGGTCCGGCGGATCCCACGCCGCTGCGAAAATCGGCCTTCCTGGGAGCGCCGGCGTCTCGCCGGCCGAAAAAGCGGCATCCGCAGGATGCCACCAACCGGCTTTCGTGGCGGCCTGCGGCGGATCCCACGCATGTACGCCCCGGGTTCGACGCCCTTGGCGTAACTCCTGCCCGCACTTGCAATGGTTTCCGCTCTGCGCTCCAATCCCGCCAGCATCCATGGTCTTTTCCCTTGCGATTTCAGCGCTGCCCGGGCCGGCCCCGGGGACGGCCGGCTTCGGCGCCCTGCGCTGCGCCGTGCTGGATGCCTGGGTGCGCGCCGAATCCGTGCAGATCCCCGCGTCCACCCAGGGGGAATTGACGCAGTGGCTCGACGGCATCGCGACCGGTTGCGGCGGGCCGGCGCAAGGACTCGATCCGGTCGGCGTGCCGGCCGACTGGGCCGATACCCTGCGCTGGTCCGGGGTGCCGTTCGCCAGTCCCGGCACCGGGGCGCTGCGCTGGGGGCGCGATTTCGTCCTGGCCGAGGTCGATGCGCCGGAACAGCGCGACGGCCGGCTGCTGCTGCCGCCGGTGCAGGTGCTCGCCCGCCTGACCAGCCTGTCGCTCAAGCCGGCGAGGACGTTCGTCGGCCAGCGCCTGGGCGTACGGCTGCAGATGGCTCCGGCGGTGCACCTCTATCTCTGGCCGGCCCGGGCGGTGGTGGTGTCGCAGGCCGCTCTGGCGTTGGCCGGCTTCCTGGTCGGGCCGGGGCCGGGACAGCGCAGCAGCCTCGCGCTCGAACCCGGCAGCGCCCAGACCGTCGCCCTGGCCGGGTCGCCATGAGCCACGAACTGCTGGAATCCAAGCGCATGCTGCGCGCCGACATGCGCCGGCGCCGGCGCATGCTCGGCCGGCCCGAGCGCGATCATGAGGCCGCCGCCACCGCGGCGACGCTGCGCCGCATCATCGCCGCCCTGTCCGAGGGCGATGTTCCGCGCCCGGTCGCGAGCTACATGGCGACGCCCGAGGAACTCGACCTCCATCTCGTGCATCAGGCGGAATGGGACGCCGGCCGGCCGGTCTGGCTGCCGCGCATCCAGGGGCCGCGCCGGCTGGAGTGGTACGCCGTCCACCATCCCGACCAGGTCCGCATCGGCACCCTGAACCTGTGCGAGCCCGATCCCGAGGCGGTCACGCCGTCGACCCTGCCGCCTGGCGTCGTCCTGCTGGTGCCCGGCGTCGCCTACGGTTCCGATGGCCGCCGTCTGGGCATGGGCGGCGGCTTCTACGACCGGGTGCTGCTCAACCTGGTCGGGGTCAGCATCGGGGTGGGCTTTTCCTGCCAGCGCGCCGACGATCTGCCGGTCGAACCCCACGATCTGCCGTGCGCGGCGGTGGTGCTTGGCGGCGAGATCCTCTGCCGGCCCGAGGCTCTGCGGAGCCAGTTCGACCCCCCCTGAGCGGGTTCGGCCCCGCATTCCGGCCGCATCGCCGCCCGCATTGGCATCCCGTGTGCGGCTGACCTCGCAAGGTCGCCCCTGAACCGGGGCGGTGTGCAGGAACTGCACACGGAGGCCAACATGCCCAAGGGCGTCTATGCTGCTGCGAGTGCGATGGTGACCGAGTCCCGGGCGCTCGACGTCACCGCGCGCAACCTCGCCCACGCCACCACCGCCGGCTATCGGCGCGAGACGGCCTTGCGCGATTCCTTCGCGAATTCCCTGGCGCGTGAAGGGAAGACCGGGATCAAGGCCGACGGCGGCGCCGGGGTGCAGTCGGCGGGCAGCTATCATTCCTTCAGCGAGGGCACCCGCGAGCGCACCGGAGCGCCGTTCGATCTCGGCCTGTCGGGTGACGGCTTCTACCGCGTCCGTCATCCGGATGGGCGCCTGCTGCTCACCCGCGCCGCCCATTTCCAGCTCGACAACCAGTTCCGGCTGACCACGCCCGAAGGCTGGATCGTCGAGGGCCAGGGCGGCGCGATCACCATCCCGGCCGAGGCGCAGCAGGTGCGCGTCGACAGCGCCGGGCGGGTGAACGTGCTCACCAGCGCCGGCGGGGTCGCGAAGGAGTCGGTCCTCGACCAGCTGCGCCTGGCCAAGGTCGCCAAGCCTTCCGAGATGCCGGCGCACAATGGCGTCTATTTCGAGCCCGGCGGCCAGGAGGTGGCCGACGCCACCACGGCCAAGGTGCACCAGGGCGAGATCGAGCGCGGCAACGTCGATCCGATCCGCGAGCTCGTCGACATGATCGCCCTCCAGCGCCGCTACGACGCGGCCCAGCGATCCTTGAAAGAGAACGCCAACGCCGGCGGCGGCTTCTCGGACATCCTGCGTTCCTGACCCCGATGAGCCCCTGAGCGAAAGGACCACCCATGCCACGATCCCTCTGGACGGCCGCCTCCGGCATGAGCGCGCAGCAGACCAACGTCGACGTCATCGCCAACAACATCGCCAACGTGTCGACCAACGGGTTCAAGCGCCAGATCACCCTGTTCCAGGACATGTTCTACGACATCGCCGTGCATCCCGGCGGGAAGGCCGGCGATCTCGGGCGCAATCCCACCGGCACCCAGATCGGCACCGGCGTCCGCCTGTCGGGCACGCCGCGCGTCTTCACCTCGGGCCAGATCGAACCCACCGGGGTCCAGACCGACATGGCCATCGAGGGCGACGGCCTCTTCCAGGTCCAGCTCCCCGACGGCACCACCGCCTATACGCGCGCTGGAGACTTCCGCGTCGATGCCGACGGCAGCCTGGTCACCCCCGAGGGCTACTACCTCGAACCGCGCATGACCATCCCGGACCAGGCGAGCCAGATCTCGATCTCGACCACGGGGGTGGTCACCGCCACCGTCAACAATGCCGAGACCACGGTCGGAACCGTCACGCTCGCCCGGTTCCGCAACAATTCCGGTCTGCTGGCCCTGGGCAGCAACCTCTTCCGCGAGACCGAGGCTTCCGGAGCTCCGATCACCGGCAACCCCGGAACGTCGGGCTATGGCATCATCCGCCAGTCGTCCCTGGAAAAGTCCAACGTCGAGATCGTCACCGAGCTGGTCGACCTGATCACCGCCCAGCGCGCCTACGAGCTGAACTCGAAGACGATCAAGACCTCGGACCAGATGCTGAGCACCGCCAATGAGCTGGTGCGCTGAATCCATCCGCGCCGTCATCCTGATCGGACTGACCGTCTGCACCGTCAGTCCGGTCGACGCGGCGGACGTCGTCGCCGTCCTCCGGCCGCAGGTCGAACTCGCGGCCGAGCGCGCCCTGCTCGCGCAGGTCGCCGATCTCAGCGGCGACGCGGAGCTGATCGCCGGAATCGGGGCGATCGCGGTGCAGGATCTCCCCGGCCTCGCCCCCCGCCGCCTCGATGCGGCCGCGGTGCGCGCGGCGCTCGGACCGATCGGAGCCCGGGTGGCGGTGCGCGGTGAGTGCCGCCTGGCGCGCCGCGCCCGCACCATTCCGGCGGCAGAGCTCGCCGCCGCTGCGACGCGCTGCGCGACCGCTGCGGCCGGAACCGACGAGGTCGCGATCACGATCGCCAGGCCCGCCGGAGACCTGGTGGTGCCTGACGATGGCGCCCCGGCCGACCTGGTGGCGGAACCTCTCGACAACGCGGTGGCGGGCATCATCCCCTTCCGGGTGCGCGCCGGTCGCGGCAATCGCGAATGGGCCCGCGCCCTGGTCACCTTGGAGATCCGGCGCTGGCGCACGGTCCTCGTCGCCGCGCGCGATCTGCCACGCGGTGCGAGGCTGGGCGCGGGCGACTTCGTCCCTGGCCGGATCGAGGTCAGCCGTGGCAGCGAGGCGCTCACGGATCCGGTCGAGGCCGCCGGGCGGTCGCTGCGCGGCCCGCTCGCCGCCGGTGCGGCGCTCCTGCGCAGCCAGCTCACCGCCCGGGCGGACGTGCATGGGGGTCAGACGATCGAGCTGGTCTACCGCACGGCCGGGGTCGAACTCCGCGCTGGCGGCACCGCCCTCGCGGACGGCCAGACCGGCGACCACATCCAGGTCAGGCGCGGAACCGACGGGAAGAGCCTCGTCGGCACCGTGCTCGGGCCAGGTCAGGTGCAGATCAACTGAGGTTCAGCCGATCCTGACCGGCTCGCCGCGCGCGGCGCTGGCGTAGATCGCGTCGAGCAGCTCCATCACGATCAGGCCCTCCTCGCCGGTGGCGGTATGCGGCTTCCCGTCGCGGATGGCTTCGATGAAGTGGTGGTACGAGCTCTTCGCGGCCGGGATCGGCGGGTGCGGGGCCAGATCGTACTGGACGCCGTCCTGTTCGAGGTGAATGGCCGAGGTGAAGTCGTAGCCCTCGCCGGTGTTGTGCTGGATCAGCCCGGCCTTGGTGCCGTAGAGGCGGGTCTCCATGAACTCGCGCGGGCCCTGGTTGACCGCCCACGACGCCTCGACGTTGAGCATCGTGCCGTCGGCGAAGCGGATCATCGCGAAGGCGCTGTCCTCGACATCGTAGGCCTTGCCTTGTTCCCTGGCGATGCGCGAGGCGATCGGGTCAAAGGTGTTGGCGAGCACCCACTGCGGCTTGGGATGGCCCATGAGCCAGAGCGCGAGATCCAGGCGGTGCACGCCGAGGTCGATGAGCGGGCCGCCGCCGGCGAGCTTCTTCTGGCCAAACCAGCCGCCGAACCCGGGCATGCCGCGCCGGCGGTGCCAGACCGTGCGCCCGGCGTAGACCTTGCCGAGGATGCCGCTGTCGACCTGCTGCTTGAGGAAATACGTGGCCGGGCTGAAGCGGTAGCTGAAGTTGATCATCACCCGGCGCTTGGCCTTGGCGGCGGCCGCCAGGATCTGGCGGGCCTCGGCGGCGCTCATCGCCATCGGCTTTTCGCACAGGACATGGCTGCCGGCCTCCAGCGCCTGGATCGCCAGGGGTGCATGGAAGGCGTTGGGCGTGGCGACCGAAACCACGTCGGGCTTCTCGGCTTTCAGCATCTCGGCCACGTCGCCGTAGGATTTGCAGCCGAATTCCTTGACCGCGTCGGCGCAGCGTTTCGCGTCCGGGTCGCTGACGGCGACCAGTTTGGCGTCGGGGTGTTCGTGGAAGGATTTGGCGTGGTGGCGGCCCATGCCGAGGCCGATGACGGCGCAGGTGATGGTCATGTCGGTCCTTAGGGTGAGGGTGTTCAACGGGCTGGCACCGTCCGGCGACGGGCGAACCACGACGGGAAGTCACGACGCACGCCAGCGAGCAGACGCCGGGCCCGCGGCCATTCGGTCTCGGGCAACGCCTTGGCGTGGAAGGCCAGCACGGCATCCAGTCGAGCCAGCCCTTTGCGCAAGTCGACGAGTTCCCGTGCCGCCGTGCGCGGTCGCAGCGCGATCCGGTGCGCGGTCTGCGCCAATCCGATGGGCAGGCGTTCCTCGGCATGGATCGCATGACACGGCGAATGCATCTTGGTCCACGTCATGAGCTGTTCGAGACGGCGCAACAGGCCCAGCAGGCCGTTCGGTGCTGCGGGGGCGCCCGTGATCACGGCCGTCGTGCGCTGGCGCAGGTCGACCTGCGCCAAGCGGATGCGGACCCGGATCTCATCACGATCCCAGGTCCAGGCATCCTGGGTTGCATCGGTGGCGAGTTCGGGGCGCCAGGGGATCTCCCTGCCATCGACGGCGATCGAGGCGGGAGGCATGGTGCCGGGTAGGTGGATCTCCACCGGGCGGTGCGACTGGAATCCGGCGAAATCCCCCTGGGCGGGATCGAGGGTGATCGTGCGGGTGGCCTTGGCGACCTTTTGCGTCGCCGTCATCGTGATCGATTTGCCGTTTTTGTAGTCCTCGCTGAGGCCATCGTCCTCGTAGAGTGCGCCGGTGCCGTCCCCGCCGGGATGGCAGACCACGACCGGGCAGGGGAAGCTGCCGGGCTCCAGCCGCTGTGGTGCGACCTGTTCCCAGATGATGGTTCCGGGTCTGACGAAGACCGGGCTTTCGCTCGCGGCATACCAGCGGATGTGCCTGCCGCCTTTGATCATTTCCCCACGAGCGGTGTCGTACCACAGGCCTGCCGGCAGCCACAGCGGTCGGCGGGCGAGCAGGGTGTCGGCATCGGCGGGCGCCACGACCGGGGCGCAGAGCAGGTCCGGGCCGAGGTAGTACTGGTCGGCATGGCGATAGGCCTCGGGCACCTCGGGATGGTGCAGGTAGAGCGGCCGGCAGGGCGACAGGCCGGTATCCCAGGCCTGGCGGCAGGCTGCCGCGATATAGGGCACCAATTCATAGCGCCGGACCAGGCACTGTTCGATGATCCGGCTCCACGGCTCGGGGAAGGTCCACGGACGCCGCTCGGCGTTGGCCCGCTTGGTCGCATGGGTGCGCAGGATGGGGGAGAGCATCCCCCATTGCATCCACCGGGCATAGAGCTCGCCATCGAGGTTTCCGCCGTAGTGTCCGCCGATATCGTGGCTCCAGTAACCGAAGAGCACATTCGCCGCCGTCGCGGTGAACTCCGGCTGATAGGCCAGGCTTTCCCAGGCGATGATGGTGTCGCCCGAGAACCCGATCGGCAGCCGGCCCGAGCCCAGGCCGCCGAAGCGGCTGAAGATCAGCGGGCGTTGGCCGCGGCGATCCGGATTCTCCTGCTGATCGCGCATGTGCAGCAGATTGAGCCACGGCAGGGGGTCGAGCCCTGCGATCTTCGACGAGGTGCCCTGCTGCCAGTCCATCCACCAGAAATCCACCCCCATCTTCTCCAGGGGCCGGTGGAGCACATCGAAGTAGGCGCGCATGAAGTCCGGGTCGGTGGGGTCGAAGCGGAACCGCTTCGTGGCGGCCTGATACCTGTTCGCGGCCGGGGGGACCTTTTCCAGATGCCTGGCCTTGTCCTGCAGTGCATTCGCGAAGGTCGGGAAGGCATCCTCATGGTCGCCGACGCCGTCGGCCGGATGCAGGTTGAAGGTGATCTTCAGGCCGCGCTGCTTGAGCCGGGCCAGGAAACCGGACGGATCGGGGAAGCAGTCGGGATCGAAGGTGTAGCCCGTCCACCCGGGTTTGTGCCAATCCATGTCCACCACCAGGACATCGATCGGCAGGTCGCGCCTGGCGAAGTCGTCGGCGAGCTGTTCCAGTTCACGATCCGTGTAGCACCAGTACTTCGAATACCAGTAGCCCAGGGCATACCGGGGCGGCAGCGGCTGCCGCCCGAAGACCAGCGACGCATCCTTGAGACAGCTCTGGAAGTCCCGGCCGTACCCGAGGAAATACAGGTCCTTGCGCGCTCCGGCCGGGCGCGCCTCGACCCAGCCTTCGCCGGCTTCGTCGCAGATGATGGGTGCGGTGGAATCGTCATGCACCGTCCAGCCCAGGGTGCTGAGCAGGCCGTCGGGAACCGGCACCGGCTTCCATTCTCCCGTGCCGTACCAGGGACCGCCGTTCTTGCCCGGCTTCCAGATCTCCTTCGCGGGACCTTTGTAGCCATCCAGGGTCCGCCGCGTACCGCCGAGATTGCCGGTATCCTTGCTGCCGAATCTCCATTTCCGCCCGCCGGTCAGGCGGATCGTGAGCGAACGGGGGCTGAACGCCCCACCTGTCCATTCCAGCACCAGGGCACCGGTGTCGATGATGTAGCCGTCCCCCTTCGGACGGCTGGTGAATGCGGGTGCCGGCAGACGGCGGTTCATCACGGCAAAGGTGGCACGATCCTCGAAGACGCCGTCCTCCGCCCATTCCAGGCGGATCAGGCGATCGGTCAGGACGGTGAAACGGGCGTTGCCGCAGGTCACCACCGACTTGGGATCGGCACGGGATGCATCAGGCATGGTATTCACGTCCAGGGGGATGGGTTGCGGCAGGACGGGGCGGTTCAGTGCACCGAGGCGCCGGTGGCGGTGATCGGTTCCGGCGCCTTCGCGGCGGGGATGTGCTGGCAGCCGGTCTTGTAGACGCCTTCCGGTTTCGCCCACAGCACGGCGTTGCGCAGGATCTGCTGCACCAGGGGCTGGTGGTAGGTCGGGTAGGTCTCGTGGCCGGGCTGGAAGTAGAAGATCTTGCCCGCGCCGCGGCGGTAGGTCACCCCGCTGCGGAAGACCTCGCCGCCCTGGAACCAGCCGATCAGCAGCACTTCATCGGGGTTGGGGATGCCGAAGGGTTCGCCGTACATCTCCTCATGTTCCAGCACGAAGTGCGCCGGCAGGCCCTGGGTGATGGCGTGGCCGGGATTGCAGACCCAGACGCGTTCGCGCTCGCCGGCCTCGCGCCACAGGAGATCGCACGAGGTGCCCATCAGGCGCTTGAAGATCTTGGAATGGTGCCCGCTGTGCAGGACGATCAGACCCATGCCTTCGAGGACGCGCTTCTGCACCCGGTCGACGATCCTGTCGTCCACCTTGCCGTGCGCGGCGTGGCCCCACCAGGTGAGCACGTCGGTGTCGGCCAGGACGGCGTCGGTCAGGCCGTGCTCGGCTTCCTGCAGGGTCGCGGTGCGGGCGGTTATGCGGGCGTCCTGGTTGAGCGCGTCGGCGATGCAGGTGTGCATGCCCTTGGGGTAGATCGCCCCGACGGCCTTGCTGGTCTGCTCGTGGACGTTCTCGCCCCAGACGGTGACGCGAAGCTGAGTCATAGGATTTCCTCGTGGTTGATCGGCGCTGCGGTGGCGCGGTTGTGGGTTGGTGGCGTGGTGGTTTGGTCGCATTTCCAGTGCGACGGGCGGATCATATGCATCTTGCCTGTTCCGCTGCAAGGGGACACTCGCGACATGACTTGGACTTTTCCGATTCCGCTGCTCAGCCGGGAGATGCCCATCCCGATCCTGCGCGACCTCCTCGCGCGGGTCTGTGGCGACCTCATCGCCCGGCTGGAATCCGGCGACCAGCCGTGCGCCGTCGGCCCGGCCCCCGCCAAGCCCGAGGGTGGCCATTGGCACTCCTTTCCGGAACTGTTCATCCAGCTCACCGGCCGCAGCCGGTTCCTGACCCCGCATGGCGAACTGGCGGTCGGCGCGGGATCGTGCCTTCTGCTGCCGCCCTTGCTGGCGCACCAGGAAAGGGTCGATCGCAAGGCGGGAGCCTTCGCCAACATCGTGATCTGGCTGACCGGACGCCGCCTGAGCTATCACCTTGCCCTGCCGATCGAGAAGGATCCGAACTGTCCCGGGGTGATGCGACCGGATTTCATCGAGGATGATGCCCTCGTCACCGCGGTCGACTGCCTGGCCGGACTCGCCCGAGGTCGCGAACCGGAGGTTGCCGGCCGTGGCCTGCTGCTCGCGACCTGCGGTCTGGTGCGGGCCGCGCTCCTGGCGGCGCCCCCGCCGGGAAAGGAGGGGTCTGACCGCGTCCGCCTGGCCCGCGGCATCATCGATTCCCGCCTGGGTTCGACGCAATTCTCGATCGGTGCCCTGGCCGAGTGGGTCGGCTGCCACCCCGATCATCTGACCCGGACCTTCCGCAAGGAGACCGGCGAGACCCTGGTCGCCTACATCCAACGCCAGCGGCTGGAACGGGCCCGGGCGCTCGTCGCGGATCCCCGCCTGCGCGTGCGGGACATCGCCCGCCTGGTCGGATTCGCGGATCCGGCCTATTTCTGCCGCGTCTGGCGGCGGAGGTACGGCAGCAGTCCGGGCGCGGCCCGGCTGGAATGAGCGGTGGGGATGGCGTCCGTCAGCCGGGAACCGCCTGGCGGCCGCTGAGGGCGACCGCCAGGCCGGCGAGGATCAGGCCGAAGCCGGCGAGATCCTGCCAGCGCGGGGTCTCCTTCAGGTACCAGAGCGAGAATCCCAGGAAGACCGTGATGGCGATGCCTTCCTGGAGGATCTTGAGCTGCGCCGCGCTGTAGACCCCGCCGAGCCCGGCATGGCCGAGGCGGTTGGCCGGCACCGCCAGGCAGTATTCCGGCAGGGCGATCAGCCACGAGACCAGGATGATGGCGAACAACGGCCATTTCGGGCCTTTGAGGTGCCAGTACCACGCCACCGTCATGAACAGGTTGGAGGCGATCAGGAGCAGGATGGGGGCGAACGGGCGCATGGTCGACGGTTGCGGTGAGGGGGGTCAGCGGGCGGCAAGCCGGGCTATGCTCGCGGCGGCAAAGCCGGCGCCGAAGCCGTTGTCGATGTTGACCACGGTGACCCCGGCGGCGCAGCTCGCGAGCATGGTGCCCAGCGCCACGGTGCCGCCGGCGGCGACGCCGTAGCCGATCGAGGTCGGGCAGCCGATCACGGGAATGTCCACCAGCCCGCCGACGACGGACGGCAGCGCGCCGTCCATTCCCGCGACCACCACCACGCAGCGGCAGGCGCGGATGGCGTCGATGCGGTCGAGCAGGCGGTGCACGCCGGCGACCCCGCAGTCGGCGAAGCGTTCGACCCGGCAACCGCGCATGGCCAGGGTGACCGCGCATTCCTCGACCACCGGCTCGTCACTGGTGCCGGCGCTGATCAGCGCGACCGGGCCGAGGGTCGCTTCCGGGGTGCCGAGGCTGAAGCAGCGGCTGCGTTGGTGGCAGCTTCCGGCGGGCAGCGCGGCGCCCAGCGCGGCCAGTCCGTCATCGCTGCACCGGGTCGCCAGCACCCGGCCATGATGGGTGACCAGGCGACGGCAGGCGGCGATGAGCTCCTCCACCGTCTTGCCCGCACCGTAGACCACCTCGGGGAAGCCGCAGCGGCGTTCGCGGTCGTGATCGAGGTTGAGGGTCATTGCTGCTGCTGTTGCGGTTGCTGGACCAGCAGCGCGTTGTAGCCGCCGCTGGCGAATCCGGCGAGGTCGAGGGTCACGTTGGCGTAGCCGCAGGCCCGCAGCGCCGGCAGCAGGATCTCGCGGCTGGCGACGACGCGGGCGAGGTCGTCGACCGGGACTTCGATGCGCAGCAGGTGGCCGCGCACCGGGCCGGAGCCTCCCCCGATGCGGTGGTGCCGGGCGCGGCAGGTCGGGAAGCCGAAGGTGCGCAGGATGCGTTCGGCCTGCTCGATCATCGCCAGCGCCTCGATGGTGACCGGTTCGCCGTAGGGCAGGCGACTCGACAGGCACGGCTCCGCCGGGCGGTTCCAGGTCGGAAGACCGCGTGCGCGGCTGCGTTCGCGCACCTCGGCCTTGCTGAAGCCGGCGTCGGCGAGCGGCCAGCACGCGCCGGCCTCGGCGGATGCGCGCATGCCCGGCCGGTAGTCGCCGAGGTCGTCGGCGATGGCGCCGATCAGGAATTTCGCCCCGTCCTTCAGCCGCCCCTGTTCGACCAGGCTGAGCGCAAGCGTGCTCATCGCCTTCATCAGTGCCGATTTGCAGTGATAGCAGCGCTGGCCATCGTTGGCGAGGTAGTCCGATGAAGCGAACTCGTCGGTCGCGACCACCAGATGCTCGATTTCGCGTTCGTGGCAGAAGACGCGGGCCTCTTCCAGGCTGTGGCGCGCCAGGGAAGGACTGTCGGCGGTCACGGCGACGACGCGGTCTTTTCCCAGCGCATCGACCGCGAGGTCGAGCAGGTAGGTCGAATCCACCCCGGCGGAAAAAGCCACCAGGCAGGCGCCATAACCGCGCAACCTGGCCAATGCCGCGGATTCCTTGGCCATTGCCAGGCTTTCCAAAGGGTTGGGCGCCAGCGCGGCGGCAGGAGGCGGGGTGACCATGTCGCTGCGGATGCTAGGTTGCCGACCCGGCGGGCAATGCCGTCGCACGCCAGGTCTCGGCCGGAATGGTGGGATCGCCCAGATTGCACACCTCCGCGCATCCCCGGGCGCCGGGCATTTGGCTCGCGCCGGCGGCCGGCTAGGGTGCCGCACCATGCGCCATGCCCTGATCCTCGCGGCGAGCCTCTTCGCCGGCAGCGTCCTCCCCCTGGTGTCCGGCGAGGCGCCGGATCCGGCCCGCGATGGCATCCCCAAGCTGGGAGTGAACTTCCTCATCCCCTACGACCGCACGCCCAACGACCCGGCGAAGCAGCGCGGGACCTTGCGCACCTTCGGTGAGACCCCTAAGGGGTTGAACAGCTT
The DNA here is from genome assembly GCA_964654285.1 of uncultured Candidatus Kuenenia sp. GTDB lineage: Bacteria > Planctomycetota > UBA11346 > UBA11346 > UBA11346 > BJHQ01. The sequence goes on along the minus strand of CAZZJC010000024.1, from coordinate 21,354 downwards.
CCTCGACAATTCGACCACCTCGACCATTGTCGGCCTGCTGACCAGCGACTCGCTCTGCGAACGTTCGGTGACGGTGCCCGATGCCTGGCAGAGCTCTCTGGCCGAATCGGTGGTGATCAGCGATGACTGGAAGACCTTCACCTTCAGCATCCGTAAAGGAGTGATGTGGCAGCGTCCGGTCTGCGCCAGCAAGCCGGAATTCGCCTGGCTCGACCGCGATGTGCCGATGACCGCGAAGGACATCGCGTTCACCATCGAAGTGATCCTCAACCCTCAGGTCGACTGCGCCCCGTTGCGCAGCTACTACGAGGATATCGAAAAGGTCGAGACTCCCGACGATCAGACGCTGATCGTGCGCTGGAAGCGCAAGCTCTACACCGACCTGGATGGAAGCGTTGAGTTGAGTCCCACCCCCCGGCACATCTATGCATGCAACCGGGATGGGACGCCGATCGCGCCCGAACGCTTCGGCGCCGCCTTCAACAAACACTGGTTCGATGAGATGCATGGCGTGGTCGGCGTGGGGCCCTACCGCCTGGAAGTCTTCGAGCCGGACAATCGCGCCGTCTTCGTGCGGAATCCGGGGTATTGGGGCATACCCCTGCATTTCGACCGTATCGAGCAGAACCTCCTGATCCGCGAACCGGCAGCCCGGCTGGTCGCCTTCAAGAACGGCCAGGTCCACACGTATTCGCTGACACCGCTCCAGTACAAGAGTGAAATCCTGGATCGGGCGGAACCCCGTTTCGCCGCCTGCAATGAGGCCGATCCGAAGTCGGGCCGTACCGGCGAACTCGGCTGGGAGCGGGTCAAGGACAATGCGTTTTACTACCTGGGTTGGAACATGCGCCGGGCGCCATTTGACGATAAGCGGGTGCGCCAGGCGATGGCGCACATCTTCCCCAAGAGCCGCATCATCCGCGACGTCTATTTCGGTCTCGGTCAATCGATCCTGGCCGATGCCCACCCCGACACGCCCTATTACAACCGCGACCTGAAGCCCTTCCGGAACGATGCCAAGCTGGCGCGCGATCTGCTCACTGCGGCGGGCTGGACGGACAGCGATGGCGATGGCCTGCTCGACAAGACCATCAACGGGCAGAAGGTGACGTTCTCCTTCACCATCAAATATTACGCCAACAGCCCGGAATGGGACAATGCCCTGGGCATCTTCCGCAACGAACTCAAGAAATTCGGCATCGAATGCAAGCCGACTCCGCTGGAGTGGAAGGAATTGCTGCGCGTCTACGAGGACAAGGATTTCGACGCCGTGACCGGCGGCTGGCAGAAAGGCTGGGATCTCGACTACTACCAGACCTGGCATTCGAGCCAGGCCGAAGTGCAGGCCGGCAGCAACCATTGCGGTTTCAAGAACGCGCGGGTGGACGAACTGGCGGAGCGGCTGCGCTTGACCTTCCTCATTCCCGAGCGCATCGCGATCTGCAAGGAGATCCAGGCCATCCTGCACGAGGAACAGCCGTACCTGTTCTTCCGCAGTGCTGAAGGAGTGGTGGTCTGGCAGAACCAGCCACCAGCCGGATCGACCGATCGCGAGCGCTGGCTCGATGGCGTGGTGCGCGGTCTCGATGAATACCACCCGCTTCTGGTGTGGAATTCGAAATACTACGTCAAAGACCGCCGGCATTGGTTCCTGCGCAACTGATCCGATCCCGTGTGGGCCTACGTCTTCAGGCGGCTTTTATGGATGATCCCGACCATGGTCGGGATCCTGCTCATCAACTTCGCCGTGCTGCGCCTGCAGGGGATGTCCCTGGTCGAGGAACTGCAACTGGCGCAGAGCGAGGCGGCCGGCGGCACCGCTCGTGCTGACAGCCGGCAAGGCAATGGCTCCTCGAACCTCGAGAACTACCTCGACCGCTTCCGCCGCGCCGGCAACGATCTGCCGGCGGTGGTCAATCTGCGCGGCTTCACCGATCGGGCGTCCATCGAGGCCCGGCTGCGCGCGGCGTCCCCCACCGCCCCCGGCAAGGAATCCGAAAAATCCCGCGCCGAGAAGGAACTGTGGCTCTATGGCCGATTTGCGGTCCTGCCGCTGGCCGCGATCCTGGCCGATGACGCCTGCGCCGATCTGCATGGCCCCGCCAGCCTGGCGTTCAGCCTGTGCGCCTATACTTCCGTTTCACCCAGTGAGGCGCGTGAGCTGCCGGTCGAGCTGCTGAACCGCATCCGCGATGACAACCAGTTCCTGCGCGCCAACCGGATCGATTACCGCCGTGATGCCGCACGTGGTTTCGTCACCAGCGACCAGGCGGCCAGCGACAAGCGGGCGCGCCTCATCGCCTTCATCCAGGATCCGCGCAACCGCGCCCGCTACGAGGTGACTGCCGGCGACCGCTGGTCGGCGATCCTGGGCGAGACGGGATTCACCGATGTCATGGGCAAGCTGTTCACCGGCCAGCTCTGGTCCGAGACGAAGAAGGCCTACGTGTTCACCTTGATCGGCCAGCGCTGGCAGGTCACCGCCTGGCTCGTGGTGCTGTCGATCATCCTGTCGTGGGGCATCTCGATCCCGCTCGGAATCCGCTCGGCACGCCGGATCGGCACCGTCGAGGACTCGATCACCACCAACGTCCTCTTCCTGCTCTGGTCGCTGCCGGTGATCTTCGTCGGCACCGTGATGCTGCACCACCTGTGCACCGAATCCTCGGGTCGGCCGGCCCCGTTCCCGAACGCGGGACTGTGGACGCCGGGGTCGGAAAACTGGCCGTGGTGGCAGCGCCTGACCGACTACGCCTGGCACGGATTCCTGCCCCTGATCTGCATCACCTATGCCAGTTTCACCGTGCTGTCGCGCTACATGCGCGGGTCGCTCCTGGACCAGGTCACGGCCGATTACACGCGCACGGCGCGCGCCAAGGGCTGCTCCGAGGATTCCGTCATCTACCGCCATGCGCTGCCCAACAGCATGATCACCATGATCACCCTGGGTTCCGGCCTGCTCGCCGAGCTGTTCACCGGCTTCACCTTCGTCGAGAACATCTTCTCGATCCAGGGTCTTGGCCTGCTTCTGGTCGATGCGGCGCGGCAGAGCGATGCGCCGCTGGTGATGGGGACGACGGTGATCTCGGTCGGCCTGCTCCTCGTCGGCATCCTCATCGCCGATATCCTGTACGGCGTGGTCGATCCGCGCATCCGGAGCCGGTATGGGTGAGGCGGCCGATCCGGTTGGACCTGTGCCTGCTGCCTCGCCAGCGGCGCTGGCGCTGGGCCGTTTCTGGTCGCGGCCCGGCGCACGCTGGGCGGTGCGTGCCTTGCTGGCGATCCTGGTCCTGGGCATCTATGCGCCCTTCCTGTGCAGCGAATCGGCGCTGCTGTGGCGCGATCAATCGGGCTGGAGCGTGCCGATCCTCACCGATCTCTTCAACGTCTGGACCTATCCCAAGCATCACGATCTGTTCTTCAACATCGTCGCGCTGCTGCTGCCGTTCCTGCTCCTCGCCGGCTGGTTGCTGCGCCGGCGCTGGACCCTGTCGCAGCGCGTCCTCGCCGGCACCGGCCTGGCGCTGCTCGCCTGGATCGCCGCCATGCTGCCGCTGGTGCCCACCGGTCAGGGCACCTGGCAGCCGTTGTGGCGGCGCTACACCGGCGCAGGTGGCAACCTTCCGACCGTGGTCGAGCGCCGCGCCGCCCTGAGCGACTGGGAGCGCACCCCGGCAGAGGAACGCGGAGATCGCCCAGCCGCACCGCCCTCCTTCACCATCTTCCCGCTCATTCCGCATTCCTATGAGGCCACCTACGCCAATTCCAGCCTGCTGTCGCCGTTGACGCGCAATCGCGACAGTGGCGCCCGGTTCTGGTGCGGCACCGACAGCGCGGGCCACGATGTCGCCGCGCGCATGCTCTTCGGCATCCGCATCGGCCTGAGCGTCGGCGTCCTGGCGACCCTGCTGTCGATGGGGATCGGGGTGCTCATCGGCGCCTTGAGCGGATTCCTGGGCGGCTGGATCGATCTCATCCTGCAGCGCATCGTCGAGATCATGATGTGCTTCCCCCGCTTCATCCTGGTCCTGGTGGTGGTGGCGATGTGGAGCCGCGACATCTTCGTGATCACCTTCGTGCTCGGCCTCGTCGGCTGGGCCGACACCGCCCGCCTGGTGCGCGGCGAGTTCCTGGCCCAATCGGTACGCGACTACGTGTCCGCCACCCGCGCCCTCGGCCTGCCGCGCTGGCGCATCATGTTCCGCCACATCCTGCCCAACACGATCACCCCGCTGCTCATCGGCGCGACCTTCGGCATCGCCGGGGCGGTCGGCGCCGAAAGCGGCCTGGCGTTCCTCGGCCTGGGCGATCTCAGCGCCGCGACCTGGGGCGGTCTGCTCAACCAGGGCCGCAACAACATCACCTGCGCCTGGCTGATCTACTTCCCCGGCCTGGGGATCTTCGTGCTCGTCGCCCTGCTCAATCTCATCGGCAATGGCCTGAGGGAGGCTTTCGATGTCCGTGCCAGTTGATCCCGCTACCGCCGCCATGCCGGCGCAGCCGCTTCTCACCTTCGACCGTCTCCAGGTCCAGTTCCGCCTGCGCGCACGCAGCGTCGACGCGGTGAAAGGCTTGTCCTTCACCATCAACGCTGGCGAGGTCGTGGCTCTGGTCGGCGAGTCGGGTTCGGGCAAGAGCGTCTCGGCGATGTCGGTGCTGCGGCTGCTGCAGGAGCCGCCGGCGTCGTACCCGGCCGGCGGCCGCATCCTCTGGCACGGCGGTGGGACGACGCCGGAGGACATCCTCACCATGGATCGTCCCCGTTTGCGCAAACTGCGCGGCGGCGAGGTCGGCATGATCTTCCAGGAGCCGATGACCGCGCTCAACCCGACCATGACCGTGGGGTCGCAGGTCGACGAGGCGCTGGTCCTGCACACGGCGCTGGACCCGGCCCAACGACGCGCGCGGGTGATCGAGCTCTTCGCCCAGGTCGGCATGCCCCAGCCCGAGACCCGCTACGGCCAGTATCCGCACGAGCTGTCCGGCGGCCTGCGCCAGCGGGTGTGCATCAGCATGGCGCTGGCATGCAAGCCGCGCCTGCTCATCGCGGATGAACCCACCACCGCCCTCGATGTCACCATCCAGGCGCAGATCCTGGATCTGCTCAAGCGCCTGCAGCGCGAAACGCGGATGGCGGTGCTGTTCATCACCCATGACCTCGGCGTGGTGCGCGAACTCGCCGACCGGGTGGTGCTGATGCGTGCCGGCGAAGCCGTCGAAGCCGGCCCGGTGGCGGAGATCTTCGCCAATCCGCAGCACCCCTACACCAAGGGCCTGCTCGCCTGCCGCCCGCGCTTCGGCAGCCGGGGTACCAGATTGCCGACGGTCGAGGATTTTCTCAAACGTGCGGAACCAGTGGGTCTGGCCTAGTGTGGGCATATGCCATCCATGCATGTCCCAGGACGTGTTCGTCCCGGCTTGATCCGGTCGGTGCAGTCCGACCCTCCCTGCCATGACTGATCCGCTCAGCGACCTCCTCGCCAACAACCGCCGCTGGGTCGCCGGCGTCAATGCGCGCGATCCGGAGTTCTTCAACCGTCTCGCGCAGCAGCAGCGGCCGCAGTACATGTGGATCGGCTGCTGCGACAGCCGGGTGCCGGCGAACGAGATCATCGGCCTGCTGCCGGGCCAGGTCTTCGTGCACCGCAACGTCGGCAACGTGGTCCAGGCCAATGATCTCAACTGCATGTCGGCGGTGCAGTACGCGGTCGAGGTGCTCGGCATCCCGCACCTCATCGTCTGCGGCCACTACAACTGCGGTGCGGTGAATGCGTCGCTGGACGACCTCGCGCATGGCCTGATCGACTACTGGATCTGGCCGATCAAGGAGATCCAGCGCCGCCATCCCTGGGTGATGAAGCTGCCCCGCGAGCGCATCGGCAACGCGATGGGCGAACTCAACGTGCTGGAACAGGTCGCCAATCTGGCCGAGTGCAAGGTCCTGCGCCGGGCCTGGAGCGAGAACCGCGCCGTCGATCTGACCGGCTGGATCTACGACGTCAGCGATGGCCGCCTGCGCACGCTGCTGGTCCGGCTCGACCGCGACAGCGATGTGCGCGCGCTGGTGGCCAGGGCCGGCGAGGAGATCCGCGCGCGGCTGGGCGCCTGATCCGCTACGGCGCGCTCTTTCGCGGAGCCGGGGCCGGCGGCGTCTGCGGCGCGTTCTCGCGGTCCCGCTCCTGCATCTGGCGTTCGATCTTCTGCCGTTGCGTGTCCGCGCATTCCATGAGGACATGGAGCGGGACGATGATCATGGCGATGACGATGCCGAGGCGGAACCAGCGGCCGCGATCTTCGCGATCCATGGCCTAGGCCTTCAGCTCGGTAGGGTTGGTGTAGATGTCGTCGCCTTCTTCCCAGGTCACGCTGTTCTCTTTCAAGAGTGCCATCCAGTCGTCCCAGGTCTTGAGGATCTCGCGCGGGGCGGTGCCCTTCTGGGGCGAGAGGAACCCGAGGTCCTCCAGGATCTCGACGAAGGTCGTGGCGCGGTTGTAGCCGACATTGCACTTGCGGCGGAAGAAGTCGGCGCCGGTGCGGTTGTAGCGGTACATCGCCTGCACCGCGCCGTGGAATTCGCGGTCGGCGACCCATTCGCCGCCGGGGCCGTCGCCGCTGCCGCCGCCGGCCTGGGCGACCGCGCCGACCTTGAGCACGTTCTCATCGTAGGTCGGGCGATCCTGGCCCTTGGCGTGCTCGACGATGGCGTTGATCTCGCTGTCCTTGAGCCACACGCCCTGGCCGCGCACCGGCATCGAGGTTCCGGGTTGCAGGAAGAGCAGGTCGCCCTTGCCGAGCAGGTTCTCGGCCCCGCTGGTGTCGAGCACCACGCGCGAGTTCGACTTGTCGACGACGCGGAAGCAGATGCGGCTGGGCAGGTTCGACTTGATCAGGCCGGTGACCACGTCGGCGCTCGGACGCTGCGTGGTCAGGATCACGTGGATGCCGCAGGCGCGCGACTTGGCGGCGAGGCGGACGATGGATTTCTCCACCTCTTTGTTCACCATCATCAGATCCGCGTATTCGTCGACCAGGATGATGATGTAGGGCATGAACGCCGACGGGTGCGAGAGGTCCTCGAGCTTGATCTCCTTCTTCGCCAGGCGGAAGCGCAGTTCGGTGTCCCCCAGCGCGTTGAAGCTGGCGATGTCGCGCACCCCGGCGGCCTTCAGCGCCTCGTAGCGCTCGTCCATGGTGGCGCAGGCCCATTCGAGCGCGGCGTGGGCCTTGGTCATGTCGGTGATCGGCGGGGTCAGCAGGTGCGGAATGTCCTCGTAGCCTGCGAGTTCGACCATCTTCGGGTCGACCATGATGAACTTGACCTCTTCCGGCGTGCGGAAGAGCAGGATCGAGCAGATCATCGCGTTCATGCACACCGACTTGCCCATGCCGGTGGCGCCCGCCACGAGCAGGTGCGGCATCTTGGCGAGATCCGCCACCATCGGCTTGCCGACCACGTCGCGGCCGAGCACGACCGGCAGCATCATCTTCGCCGGATCGATCTCCTCGACGAGTTCGCGCATCACCACCGCCGCCTTGACCCGGTTCGGCACCTCGATGCCGATGGTGTTCTTGTTCGGCAGCGGCGCGACGATGCGGATGCCCTCGGTGCCCAGCTTCAGGCTGAGATCCTTCTCGAAGCCTTCGACCTTGTTCACGCGCAGGCCCTGGTCCATCAGCTTGATCTCGTACTGCGTCACCACCGGGCCGCGGGTCGAGTTCACCACCTTCACCGCGATGTCGAAGTGCGAGAAGACCTCCTCGATGGAGGCGCTGATGTGGGCCTTCTCGCTTTCGTGTTCGGCCTCGCGCTTTTCCGGGGTGCGGTCGAGGAGGTCGAAGCCCGGCAGGACGTAGCCCGCATGCTCGCCATCGGCGACCCCGCGCGTGCCCGGCCGGCGCGCGGACGCCTGGGCTTTGGCGCTGCCCGCGTTCGCCACCGGCGCGACCGGCTGCGCGGCCGCAGCGGGGGTGGCAGGGGGGGGCTGGGAGGCCTCGGACGCGGCGGGCTGCGTCGACGCAGGCGTCTGGGGTGCAGGGGCGTCGGCGGCCTGGTTCGCGACCGGCTCGGCGGCGGCTCGCGCGGTCGCGGAGCCGGTGGCCTCGGCGGCAGGGGGGGGGGCGGGCGTATCCGCGATCTCACCGGGTTTTTCCAGCGCCTTGCGATGCAGACGGATGCGCTCCACCAGCTGCATGGCGTCCTCGGGCAGGCCGGGCTGCTCGCCCGAGAGGCGCTTGGCGATCTCATTGATCGAGGTCGTGTTGCGGCGCGCCTGGGGCGGGCGCAGCGGCGGGACGAACGGTTCGCTGCTGATCGGCGTGGCGGTGTCGCTTTCAGGCTGTTCGCGCCAGGAGCGGATCGCGGACGACAGCCGGCGTACGTAGCGCGCCAGTCCCAGCCGCATCATCCAGATGCCCGCCACCGCCACCGCCGCCAGGGTGGTCGCAGCGCCGGCGACCCCCAGCCACTGGACCAGGCAGCCCGCGTCCGGTCGCACCGCCGCCGAGGGGCCGCAGAGGAAGTAGCCGACCGATCCACCCAGACCTCCGAGATCGACATGGTTCCAATGCCCCAGGATGGGATTGGTCGGGCCGACCGGCAGCAGATGGACCAGACCTGCCATCGCCGGGATGAGCAGGATGGCGCCAGTGAGCCGACGCGGCAGGTGGGCAAGATCATAGCGGCGCCAGACGGCGACCGCGTAGCCGAACACGATCGCGGGAACCAGGAAGGCGGCCATGCCCCACGCCAGCAGCAGGCCATACGCGATGCCGGCACCGGCGAATCCCATCAGGTTCGAGCCGGCCGGCCGCGCGCCACCGATCTGATCCGAGGAGTAGCCGAGGCAGGCGAGGAGCAGGAACCCCGCCACGAGGCTGAGGAGCAGCGCGATCACCGCACGTACCGGACCGTTCATAGGCGGGGCATGCTAGGCGGGCAGGGGCGGAACCAAGGGGAGCTTCCGCTGCGATCCATGAATGCTTCTGCTGGCGGCGGCGAGGAGGATCAGCCGGCCAGCTTCTCGACCAGGTGCGGATCCAGGCCCGAGGCGGCATCGCGGTCGACCACCACGGTCAGGCGCGGGTGGCTGATGAGCAGGGTCGACGGATTGTTCGGTCCCGGCCGCGAGGTGCACATGCGGTGCACGGCATCGGCCTTCCCCACGCCGGAGGCGATGAGCAGGATGCGGCCGGCGTCGAGGATGTCGGCCATGCCCATCGCGATCGCCTGCATCGGCGTTTCCTCCACCCGCTTGAAGCGTTCGCCGCCCGAGATCGCGGCCACGGTCGACGGCGTGAGATCGACCAGACGGGTGCGGCTTTTCGAGGCTGAACCGGGTTCGTTGAGGCCGACATGGCCGTTGTGGCCCAGGCCCAGCACCACCAGGTCGAGGCCGTCGCGCGCATCCAGCATCAGATCGTAGGCCTTGCATTCCGCTTCGAGATCGTGCACGTCGCCGCGCGGGATGTGGGTCTGTTCGCGCGGCAGGTCGACCTGGCAGAACAGGTTGCAGTTCATCAGATAGCGCGTGCTGCGGTGGTCGTTCGGCGACAGGCCGACGTATTCATCGGTGTTGAAGGTGGTGACGTAGCGGAAGGAGAACCCTCCGCGTTCGTGCCACATGCGGACGAGTCCGGCGTAGGCCGACAGGCTGGTCGATCCGGCCGACAGGGCCATCTTCAGGCGCGGATTCTTGACCACCGCATCCATCAGCATCTTGGCGAGGCATTCGCCGGCGTGGGCCCGGTCTTCGCAGAGGACGAGCTTCATGGCCGCAGTCTCTCCGCTGCGGGCCGGGTGCAACCAGGGGAGAAACCGTGCTGGACCGCAGTGCATGCCGGACTGGCCGACCGCAGGGCCGGCGCTACAACCCCCGCCCATGCTGCATGACCTCATCCAGTCCTGGTTCGGCCTCGTCCACGACTGGGGCTACGCCGGGGTGGTCCTCCTGATGGCGATGGAATCGTCGATCTTCCCGGTGCCGAGCGAGGTGGTGGTGCCGCCCGCCGCGTTCTGGGCGGCGCAGGGCAGGATGGATTTCTGGCTCGTCGTCCTCGCCGGCACGGTGGGGTCGTGCATCGGCGCGGTGGCGACCTATGCGGTGTCGCGCTGGTGGGGTCGAGGCCTGGTCGATCGCTGGGGCCGCTGGTTCTTCTGCCCGCCTGAGAAGGTCGCGCGCGCCGAGCGCCTGCTTGGCCGCTACGCCGCCGCCGGCATCTTCTTCGCCCGCCTGCTGCCGGTCGTGCGCCACCTCATCGGCATCCCGGCCGGCATCCTGCGGGTGCATTTCGGCACCTACTGCCTGATGACCCTGATCGGATCGGCGATCTGGTGCTGGGTCCTGGCCTGGTTCGGCCAGCGCGTCGGCGAGCGCCATCCCGACGCCATCCAGGATCCGACCAAGTTCATCACCGCGGTGAAGGGTGAGATGGGGTGGATCATCCTCGCCATCGCCGGCTTGTGCGCCCTCTATTTCCTCATGCTCTGGCTCACGCGGCCGAAACCGGGACAGGAAAACGGACAGGTTCCAGGCTCGGCGGCGTCCCAGGAATCCCAATCCCATGCCTGATCCCATCCTCTCCTTCTCCCGGGTTTCCTACACCTATCGCGGAGACTGGCTGCAACGGGTGCACGCCCTGAAGCAGGTCGATCTCACGGTCGATCCGGGTGCGGCCTTCGGCTTCCTGGGCGCGAACGGCGCCGGCAAGTCCACCTCGATCAAGCTGGTGGTCGGTCTGCTGTTCGGCCACCAGGGCGACATCCGTTTGTTCGGCCAGCCGCTCGGCGACCACCGCCTGCGCGAGCGCATCGGCTACCTGCCGGAGCAGCCCTATTTCTACGACAACCTGGAAGTGGGCGAATACCTGGCCTACCTCGCGCGCCTGTCGGGGCTCGCCCCCGCCGCGATCGCGCCCGCCTGCGACCGGGTCTGCGACCTGCTCGACCTCGGCGACCTCAAGCGGCGCAAGCTGCGCAGCTTCAGCAAGGGCATGCGCCAGCGCTTCGGTCTCGCCCAGGCGATCGTGCACCAGCCGGATCTGCTCATCCTCGATGAGCCGTTCAGCGGACTCGACCCGCTCTGGCGTGCGCGCTTCAAGGATGTCCTGGCGTTGGAACGCAAGCGCGGTGCGACGCTGTTCTTTTCCAGCCACATCCTCTCCGATGTCGAGGACCTCTGCGACACGTTCGCGGTGATCGACCACGGCACCGTGCTCGAACAGGGGCGCATCGCGGATCTGCTCGGCCAGGCGCCGCTCGCGCTGACCGGCAGCGGCCCGCGCCCCGACGCGGCGAACGACCTCGGTGACGGCACCTGGCGCTGGACCTTCCCGGAGACCGAACGCGCCGCGGTGCTCGCGGGCCTGGGCGGCGACCGCACCATCCTGCGCCTGGAACGGCAGCGCATCGCGCTGGAGGACTACTTCGTCTCGCGCATCCGCGCCCACCACGCGGCGGGCAGGCGTCTGCCCGGCGGTGCGACCGCGAACGCGGGGGAGCCGTCATGATCACCACCATCGCCTGGGCCACCTGCCGCGAGGCGGTGCGTTCGCGCACCTTCATCCTGCTGCTCGTCATCTACGCCGTCGGCGTCTGCCTGTCCCGTGTCGTCGGCTGGATCAGCTCGACCGACGGCAATGCGATCACCGCCAGCGTGGTCTTCACCTTGCAGAGCCTGGTCGGCGTGCTCGTCGCGGTCGCCACCGGCACCGCCCTGGTGCATAAGGAGATCCAGGAAAAGACGCTCTACACCGTGCTTTCGCGACCGCTGCCGCGCTGGCAGTTCGTCGTCGGCAAGTACCTCGGCCTCTGCCTCGCGCTCGCCGCCGGCCAGGTGGCGATGCTGGCGATCGGGCTCGGCTACCTGTGGGCCACCGGGGCCGAGGTCACCCGCTGGCTGGTCGTCGCCGGGATGCTCACGGTGATCGAGGTGCTGGTGATGGCGGCGGTCAGCCTGTGCTGGACCTCGCTGTCGAGTCCCCTGCTCGCGGCGGTGCTCGGGCTCGCGACCTATTTCCTCGGCCACGCCGTCGCCTCGCTGCCCGGACTGATGCATCACCTCAAGGGCTGGCACCAGACCGTCGCGGTATCGCTGGCCAGCCTGGTCCCGAACCTCGGCCACTATACCTACCGCGACCAGGCGGTGAACGGCCTGCCCATCGCCTGGCCTGATGTCGGCATCGCGGTCGTCTACGGCGCGCTGTGGATCGCCCTGCTGGTGACGATCACGGTCGGGATCTTCCGGCGGAAGCAGCTGTGAGCGAGGCCATGGCCGTCACGCGCACCTGCTGCGCCGGCTGGACCGCGCGCGGGCTCTGGATTGCGGTGATCCTCATCGCGGGCGGCCTCATCGCCTGGAATTCCCTGCGTTTCCACCAGGCGAAGGCCGAGATCCGGATGAAGGATCTGACCTTCCTGCCGTCGCCGGAAGTCGCCAAGGTGCTGGCGCTCGGGCAGCGGTCGACGGCGGCGAAACTGCGCTGGATCGACAGCTTCCAGTACCAGCAGCTGATGTTCGACCGCAAGGACGACTCGCTGCCGGGAAGCTCCCAGGGGGTGTTCCAGCGGCTCTACGACACCCTGATCGACCTCGATCCCGGCTTCCCGCCGTACTACGACCACGCGACGCTGAATCTGGCCGGGATCATGGACAAGCCGCATCTGGCGATGGGGTATCTGCTGCGCGGCACCATCGAACTGCCGCACTGCACCCAGATCTGGCGCCAGTACGCCGCGATGCTGACGGTGAACTACAAGATGGAGGAGCGCAATCCGGAACTGCTCGACAGCGTGCTCAATCAATGGCACGAGCAGGAATTGGATGAGATCCAGGCGCGCCAGGTGCGTGAGTGGAAGGCCTCGCTGGCGAAGCGGGTCTTCCGGGGCGCGGAACAGCTCGACTGGTGGCTGGGCCGGCTCGATCCGAAGATCACGCCGTCCGGCACGCCGAACTACGAGTTCGTCCTCCAGACCGTGCGCGAGCAACTGGTCAAATCGGCGGTGGATCAGATGACCGCCGTGGCGAAGGAGCGGCCGGATCTGGTGCTGGGTTTGCATCCCGCATCGGACGCATCGTGGGATGAACTGGCGAACCAGCTCGCTGCGCGCTTCGCCCGCCTGGCCGGTAATGGCAAGCGGGTTCCGCCCTTGGCGCTCGCCCCGATCCAGCGCGTCCTGCCGGCGGGCTGGCAGCTTCGCCCCGATCCCTGGGGCCTGCCGTGGCGCTATGCGGATGGGAAATTCTCAAGCTCGGGTCTGGAGCGGCGCAGATACGAACAAAAGCTCGCGATGGCGAACTTCGCCATCGCCGACAAGGCGCGCAGCGCGGGAAGATGGCCGACCACGGTGGCGGAAGTCCGCGCCCTGGGCGTGACGATCCCCGAACCTCCCGCCGATGGTGCCATCGCGGTCAAGGGTCAGGGCGTGGCGGTCGACTGGTCGGTCACCGGCGAGCCTTGGCCGCTCGGGGTGAAGTGATCGTGCGGCAGCAGATCCGCTTCTGATCCGATCGGGCTGGCGGGCGCCGGCGCCGGGGATGCCAGATGTGGATCGCGACCACGCCAGGGCGGGATGCCCAGGCGGGAGCGCCGTTTGCGCACCGCGTCCTCGGTCATGCCCCAGGCCTGGGCGAGGGCGATGTCGGAGGCCGTGCCCAGGCAGGCGAGCATCTCATGCGTCCACTGGCCGAGTCGTTCCGCCTTGGGGCTGGGGCAGTGCAGTTCACTGCGCTTGATCGCCACCGTACGATTGGAGATGGCGTATTTTCTGCAGAACATCCCGGTCGGGAGGGCGGCGAGGTCGGCGAGCATGGCCGGCGTCCATTCGACCTGGCGCACGCGGCGGCCCGGACCCAGGCCGGCGCGACGACGCGCGTGGCGGATCGCGGTCAGGCTGACCCGGTAGGTCTGCGACAGCACGGTGTCGTGCTCCTGGCCCAGACGGTCGAGGATGATCGGCGACAGGTAGATGCTGGTCACGCGACCGTCGGATGCGGGCCGCCCGAGCTCGATCCGCTTCGCCTGCACGGCGGCACGCGAGACGCCCCAGCGCCGCGCCAGCTCGCCGTCCGGCATCGAACCGATCAGCGCCAGACGCTCCTCGGGCCAGGTCAGTACCGGGGCCGGAGGGCGCCATGGGGGGATGCCGGCCAGACGCCGGATGCGCGACACGGTGCCGGGGCTGCAACCGACTTCGCGGGCGATGGCCGCATCGCTGGCGCTGCCGGCGATGGCGCGGATGCGCGCCTCAAGATCGCGATCGATCGCCTGCATGGATGCTCTCCTTCGTTCGTCGTAGGTGGGAGTCAAATGGATTGCCGCTTCCCAGGACTCCCGGGTCAGCCGGCATCGGCCGCTTACCACGCCACGCGTGCATTGAAGCGAACGCCCAGGGCGCCGCCGGCCTCCTGGTAGGTCGCGGTGGTGCCGTTCTTCGCCACGGCCTGGGCCTCGCCGATCGGCTTCCAGGCGTCGTAGACCACGCTGAAGCCGTAGGCCGGGCGGAAGGCCGCATTGCCGGGCAAGGTGAACAGGAAGCGCAGACCGAGGGTGCCGTCGAGCACCAGGCGCTGCGACTCCTGGTCCGGGAAGGCCGGGTTGCGGCCGTCGGCGCGGATGCGCTCCTCGCGGATGCCGGCGCCGCCCTGCGCGAACGGCGACACCGACCACGACTCCCCGCCGAACCGCCACGGCGCCCAGTCCAGGCCAAGCAGACCCTGGCGCAGCACCACGGTGTTCGACGACTTCCAGGTCGGGCCGGGGTAGCGGCCGAAACGGTAGTCGGCGAAGAGCGACACCTGGTTCGCCGTGGCCTGTGCGAGCCAATCCGGCTGCCAGCGGTACTGGAAACCGAACGCGTAGCCCTGATACACGGCGAAACCGCCTTCCAGGTCGGCGACCATCACCGGACGACGGGCGCTTTCGCGACCCCATTGCCAGCCCAGGGCGCCCCAGGTGTTCGGTCCGCCGAGTTCCCAGCCGCCCTGGAAGAACCAGCCGCCCGCGCCGACGCCATAGGTGAAGCAGGTTCCGCGTTCGCGTTCTGCCACCCTGGCCGCGGTCGCATTGGGGGGCGTCCCCCCGCGCAGTTCCTGGCAGACACCGACCATGGCGTGCCCGTCCACGCCGAGCACCACCAGGTTCAGACCGACATTGCCCAAGGTCTCGCCGCCGGTGGTCACCATGCCCGAGGCGCGCAGGTCGAGACCGAGCTGCCCAGGCCGGAGAAAGGGCAGATCGGGGATGCCGGCCTCTGCGCCGGTCAGCAGCCATTCGCCGTGCGCCCAGGCCTGGCCTTCGCAGGCGCTGGAGTCTTCCGGCAGGCTGTATTTCTTGAAGCTGTTCAGCTCATGCCAGTGGTTCTGGAGCTGGTCCCCGCCGACATCATCGGTCACGCGGCCGCCGATGCCCGCCGCGAGCCAGAGACGATCGTGACGGGTGGCCGACATCTGCCACTCATGGCCGAACGACACGGTGATCTGATCGCAACGCATGCCACCCGGCTGATTGCGGTTGGTCAGCATCGCATCGTCGAGCGCAACGACCCAACCCTGGTGCTGGACGCCGAAGGTGAGCGAGTTGGTGCGGAAGTCGTCGGTATTGCGGCCCATTTCGCCACCGAAGGCATCATTGCCCCAGGACAGCCAGGCTGTCGGACGGGGTCCTGGGCGTGGGGCCTCGGGCACTCCAGCGACCGAGGCCGCCAATGGATTCGCCAGGGGTGCAAGGACGGCCAGGGTCAACAGGGAGGAAGAAATGCAGCTCATGGTGAACCGGACCTTTCTGTGTATCGTAATGCGGACATATCAGTGTATCCGAAAACTCACGGACGCGCAAACGGCAGTTCGTCGACGCTGTTTTAATCCAAATCAAAATTTTATGTAATTGATATATATAGACTTACGATACCACTGATCCTTCGGCGAGGTGCCGTCTTCCAAAGAACATCCCCGCTGCGCGGGGTTCCGGCTGCGCCGGAAGAGTCGGCTTCGCCGTCCCAAGTTCTGGTTTGTCCGGGGGCTGCCCGCCCCCGTAACGCGCCTTCGGCGCAGCCTGAAGGCTGCTCAAAAACGAGGACGTGGATCAGGCCTCTGCACACGCCGTGTTTCCATCCGCCGTTGGCCATCGGGCGATCCAGTCAAGAGCGGAACAAACGGCCAGGAGGGGGATCGCCGGCCCACCGGGTAGCAATGGACCAATCGCAGGGCGTGCAGCGCACGCGCACGTCCCATGCTGCGGGCCGTGCGGCTCCCAGGGGCCGTCCTGGTTGAACGGCTCTGCCGTCCGTCCGGCTGTCGCCTTGACCCGAGCGGCCATGCGGCATCCTCCGCCCACCGGAGTCCGCGCATGTCCGTCAGCGACGCCCCTGAATCCACACCGCAATCCAACCCCGCCACGGACACCGCCGGGGCGCAACCTGGGCCGGCCTGGAAACCTGAACCGCGTCAATGGTCGTGGCGCGACCTCTTCACGGCTCCGATGCTGGCCTTCAAGCCCAAATGCATGGCGATCGGGGCGCTGACCATCGCCGTGCTCGCGTTGTGGTGGTGGCTGTTCCTCTTCCTGGCCTATCCCGGCACGTGGACGGGCAACATGCCCATCATCGGGTCGTTGGTGCACTACCTGACGCTGCTGAACGCCCTGCCGATCTGGCACCTCCCGCTGCTCATCGCGTGGATCATCGGCGGCCTGGTGATCTTCAGCCTCGGCGCGACGCTGATCTCGGTGTTCATGAAGGCGGATCTGCTCGATGACGAATTCCTCTCGCTGTCGGAAGCGTTGGCCCAATACAAGTCGCGCGTCCTGCCGGCGGTGCTGGTGCCTTCATTCCTGATCGGATTGCTGGTCGGCGTGGTCGTGTTCCTGCTCTGGGTGCCGATGCTGATCGGATCGATCCCCTATGCCGGCAGCCTGCTCTACGCCCTGCTCTATCCGCTCGGCCTGTTCATGGGCATCTTCGCGGTGCTGCTCGGGCTCGCCATCCTCCTCGGCATCTTCGTCTTCCCCGGCATCATCGCGGTGCGCCGGCATGGCTGGTTCGACAATGTGGTCGACACCATCGAGGCCGTGGGCACCAAGCCGCACATCCTGGTCGCCAGCCTCTTCCTGACCGGACTGCTGGCCTGGGCCGCCTATTCGATCAGCCATGGCGGCATGAACCTGCTCACCGCGATCGCGGATTCCCGCTTCCTGCTCGGCCAGACCGAGCTCAAGCGCACCGAGGCGCGCGCCAACGATGTGAACGCCGAACTGACCGGCGCCGTGGATCCGGAATCCGGCATCCGGCTGATCATGAAGAACGGTTTCGGGGCCCAGTTCAACCAGGCGACGCAAGGTGGCCAGGATCCGTTCATCGCCTGGGGACCGGGCCTGATCACCGGCCTGTGGAAGGCGCTCTTCACCGCGCTCATCCTTGGCTACTGCCTCAACATCTTCCTCGGCGGCGGCATCCTGACCTACCTCATGGTGCGCGAAGACGACTACTGGGACGATGAGGATCTGGAAGACCTCGACCAGCTTGCGAAGGAACTCGAAGACGAGGCCAAGCGCGAGCAGGCCGGCCCGCCGGCTGCGGGCGCGCCGGCCGCTCCTGTTTCCGCCCCCGCCTCGCCGCCGACCGCCGGCTGACCGGCCGATCGCATGGAGCCTGGCGATCCGCCAGGGTCCAGCCGTTGTTGCCTGCCCTGGATCCCAGGTCTTTGCCGTTGTTCCCCAGCGATAAGCGAACATGTCCGATCCACTTGCACCGTACGCTTCGAGCCAGCCCTCGGTACCGCAGGCGATCCCGCCGACCGGACGCTTCTACCTGCCAGGCTGTCCCGACCCCAAGCGCTTCCCGCTCTGGCCCGGCGTGGCAATGGCGGTGCTCACCGCCGCCGGATTCGCGATCTTCAAGTTCATCCTGATCAGCGAGATCGCCCTCGATGTCGAAGCGGCGCGCAAGAGCCTGCCGTTCGAGTTCATGCGGATCTTCCTGGATCATCAGGGCCGCATCCCGCTCACCGAGGCGGTCGCCCAGGGTCTCGCCGCCGTCTTCACCGTCGGCATCCTGATCGGTTTCACCCTCAATGCGCCTCTCGCCGGGGCCTGGCGCTGCGGCGCGATGTTCGTGCTGTCCTGCCTTGGCATGGCCGGATCGACCCTGCTGGCGATACCGGGGGTGATCAATCCCTGGCTCGCCGCGCTGCTGATGGGGATGACCTACGGCACCGCCTGCGCCGCACGGGGCAAATCGGTGCCGCTGCTGGCCATGGGCAGCGGCCAGCACAACACGCTGGTCAGCGGCCTCATCAATGCCGGCCTGGTGATCGGGCTCCTGTCCGGCACCATCATCGGCAGTGGCGTCGCCCTGCTGTTCATCGGCGATCCGCACTCGACCACGCCTTCGGCCGGGCGCTGGATCGATGCGGACTGGCTGGCCCACCTCGTCCTCACCGGATTCCTGCTCCTCGCCGCCGTCATCGGCATGCGCCTGCGCATGCCTGAACAGCAGTCCGTCCCGTTCGCCCAGGGCATGCGCGAGCTGATCGGCGGCACCACCCTCAT
Source organism: uncultured Candidatus Kuenenia sp. (assembly GCA_964654285.1). GTDB lineage: Bacteria > Planctomycetota > UBA11346 > UBA11346 > UBA11346 > BJHQ01. The sequence goes on along the minus strand of CAZZJC010000024.1, from coordinate 2,814 downwards.
GGTACGCCGGCATTGGGCGTTGCTGATCAGCGGCGGCATCGCCTGGGGCATCACCTCCGCCCTGGCCCTGGCCTCGCTGGTGTTCTGCATCACCGAACTGCAGATCGGCCAGTTGAAGGCGACCTTCCTCGGCGTCGCGGCCGGGGTCGGCGCCATCGTCGGGAACGTCCTGTCCGATCATTTCGCCAAGCGGCGCTGGGTGATCATCGGCTACCTCGTCCTGGCGGCGCTCATCTTCTTCGCACCGTCGCTCATCGTCGGGTTCAAGTCCGGGGCGATCGTCATGCTGGTGATCGGCTTCGTGTTCATGGTGCCGACCAATGTGATCGATGCGCGCTTCCTCGCCCTCGCCGGCCGCGAGGGCCTGGCCGGTCGCGGCGGCACGGTGTTCAGCATGGTCCACAACGTGCTCATCCTCATGGTCGGCACCGGCCTGGCGGTACCGCTGTTCACCGGCCATCTCACCGCCGCCGGCCAGTTCAAGGTCCTGGCGCTCTGCGCCCTGGTGGCGATGGGCATCGCGGCCTGCGCCAGGCTCAAGGATCGTCACGTTGACGAGGCCTAGCGGGGCGCTGCCCCAGCCCTGCGGGCATCATAGGGGCATCGCCCCGCTGTGCTCTTTGCTGCAGGGGCTTCGCCCCCACACCCCCGGGTCCTTGAGCGAACGGCACGCGCCAAACTTGACTTGGCAGGTCGCATGCCGTTCTCTCAAGGACCCTAGCGGGGCTTGCGCCCCAGCCCGACGGTGCCGCTGACCTGGGTTGCGTCGGCATGGGCCAGGTTGCGCCGCTCTGCCCCGATGCAGACTCCGCCCCACGTCAGGAGTCCGTCATGAAAGTGCTCGTCGTCGGTTCGGGGGGGCGCGAACACGCCCTGGTCTGGAAGATCAAGCAGAGTCCGCTGGTCACGTCGGTCTTCGTCGCTCCTGGCAATCCCGGCACGGCGGCGCTGGCGACCAACGTCCCGATCAAGGTCGAGGACATCGACGGTCTCGCCAAGTTCGCCGCTGACGAACGCATCGACCTCACCGTCGTCGGGCCCGAGACCCCGCTCGTGCTCGGCATCACCGACGAGTTCACCCGGCGCGGCCTGAAATGCTGGGGCCCGTCGAAGGCGGCGGCGCAGCTCGAAGGCAGCAAGGTGGCGATGAAGGAGTTCCTCCGCCGCCACAACATCCCGACCGCCTCGTTCAAGATCTTCACCCGTGCCGCCGATGCGCATGCCTACCTCGACGACGTCGGCGCGCCGATCGTCATCAAGTGCGATGGCTTGGCTGCCGGCAAGGGCGTCACGGTCGCGCGCACGGTCGAGGAGGCCCACCTGGCGGTCACCCGGATGATGGAGCAGCACGAGTTCGGGGCCGCTGCGGGGCGCCAGATCGTGATCGAGGAGGTGCTCAAAGGCGAAGAAATCAGCGTCTTCGCCCTCTGCGACGGCCGCAATGCGGTGATGCTCGACTACGTGCAGGATCACAAGCAGGTCAACGACGGCGACGAAGGGCCCAACACCGGCGGCATGGGCGCCTTCACCCCGGTGCCCGGCCTCGTCCGTCCGCGCGACGAGGACGAGATCGTCCGCCGCATCCTCGTCCCGACCATGTCCGGCTGCGTCCACGAGGGCCGGCCCTACGTCGGGCTCCTGTACATGGGCATCATGATCACCGATGCCGGACCGAAGGTCATCGAATACAACGTGCGTTTCGGCGATCCGGAATGCCAGGCGCTGATGCCCCGCCTCAAGACCGATCTCGTCGATCTGCTCCTCGCCTGCCTCGACGGCACCTTGGAGAGCAAAGACGTCGACTGGCTGCCCGAGACCAGCGTCTGCGTGACCCTCGCCAGCGGCGGCTATCCCGGCAAGTACCCCGTCGATCTGCCGATCAGCGGCCTCGACCAGGTGCGCGACGCCACCGTCTTCCACGCCGGCACGAAAGCAGGCAAGGAGGGGGCCGTGCTGACGGCCGGCGGGCGGGTGCTGTCGGTGGTCGGAATCGGCAAGGACCTCGATGCCGCGCGCGCACGCGCCTACGCCGCCTGCGACCAGCTCCGCTTCGACGGCAAGCACTGCCGCCGCGACATCGGCAAGCGCCGCGAAGCGCGCAGGAAATAACGGTTTCCCTCATGCCCGCCTCGCCCGGCTCACCCGCTGCGCACGTCCAGCGGATCCTCTGCGTCTGCACCGGCAATACCTGCCGCAGCCCGATGCTGGCCGCGCTCCTGCGCCAGGCCCTCGACCAGGCCGGCCGCAACGATGTGGACGTCGGCAGCGCCGGCACCGCCGCAGGTTCCGGCGATCACGCCTCGCCCGAAGCGGCGTCCGCGATGGCCCGTCGCGGGCTCGATCTCACCTCCCATCGCAGCCGCAACGTGCTCGCCCTGGATCTTGCCGCCTACGACCAGGTCTGGTGCATGACTGGCAACCATTCCGCCTTCATGCGCGCCCATGGAGTGCCGGCGGCCAAGCTCAACGTGGTCGCGGTCGAACGCGGTGGAGTCCCCGATCCTTTCGGCGGCGACATGGCGGAATACGAGGCCTGCGCACTGGTGCTGGAGGACGCGGCGCGGCGGATCGCGGAGCGGGTGGCGAAGCGGTGACCGAAGGAAGGGGCCAGGTGGTCAAGGTTCGCGTCGAAGACGGCGAACGCGGACGTGCAATGGTGTCCTTTTTCGGTGATGCGCTGGCAATGGAGCCTTCGGGCAAGCAGATTGCCAAGGTCGTTCCGGATAGGGAAGTCACGACGAGTTCTTAGGAAGGCGCCTCAGCCCACGCAGTTCCTTACGCTGGCATTCCCGCCCTCGCCCGCATCGGCGGGCT